>JBCCFL010000028.1:0-78576 GCA_039029735.1 Actinomycetota bacterium
GATCGACTCCACCTCGTTGTACGAGAGCTCGTCAGGGTTGGCCTCGTGGGCATCGATCAACTCCGACGCCAGGTCGTCGCCCCGCTCGTCTCGCTTCGACGCTGTGAAGTCGCGGCAGTAGCGCCAGTAGGCCACCATCTGCTCGGCGATCTCCGCCTGCTGGGCGGCCGAGGGCTGCCCCCACGAGAAGGCCTTGCGGTCGCCACACCAGTCCTTCAGCATCTCGTCGTCGCCTTCGGGGAAGCCGATGAAGCGAAACACCGTCTCGCCAGGCAGCGGAAAGGCGAAGGCGTCGACGAACTCAGCCGGTGAGCCGGCTGCGATCATTGCATCGATCAGCTCGTTGCTCCGGCGCCGGATGTAGGGCTCCAGCGTCTTGATCCGCTTGTTCGAGAACCCCTGGCGGGTGTACACCCGGATCACGCCGTGGTCGGGCTCGGGGCGGTTCGACATCACCGCCACCGGGTTGTAGTCCGGGGCGGCCAGGATCTCCTGGGCCGCAGGGCCGAGCGGGAACACCGGATCCTGCACGTTCACCGAGGCGAAGGTCTCGTGGTCGGTGAAGATCGCCTCGATGTCGGCCATGTCGCTCACCACGAGGTAGCCGAGCTTCTCGGCGTAGAACACCGAGTGCTCGGCGGCGAGATCGGCGGCGATCGGGTAGGGGTCGGCCAGGTAGTCGTCGTTGAGGGGGCTCCACGACGCGTGCATCGGGCATCCGCTCGGCGGCTCGGGCCGGTCGAGGCGTTCAGAGTGGTAGGCGCCGGTTTCGGTGGTCATCGGATCTCCCTCGGTCGGTGCAGTCGGTCAGCGCTCGCCTTCGAAGGCGAGGCCGAAACAGCCCTGGGGGCCGTAGTCGAACTCGAACTCGTCGCCAGGGCGCACGTCGATCGGGCGGGTGAACGAGCCGGCCAGGATCGTCTGACCGGCTTCCAGTGCGAGGCCCTGCTCCGCGTAGCGATGGGCGAGCCAGGCGATGCCGAACGCCGGGTGGCCGAGCACGCCGGCCGCAAGCCCGGTCTCTTCCACCACACCGTTGCGGCGGGCGATGGCGCCCACCCAGCCCAAGTCGAGCTGGCGAGGAGCGATTCGCGAGCCACCGCACACGATGCCGGCGTCGGCCGCGTTGTCGGCGATGGTGTCGATCACGGTGCGGGGGCGGCCGGTCTCGGGATCGCGGCGGTACGACCGGGCGTCGATGAGTTCCACCGCTGGCACGATGAAGTCGGTGGCGTCGAGCACGTTGTCCACGTTGAGGTCGCGGCCGACGAGATCGGAACGGAGCACGAACGCCAACTCCACCTCCAGTTTGAGGTCGCAGAAGTCGGCGGCCGACAGTTCCGAGTCGGGCTCGAACACCATGGCATCGGTGATGAAGCCCGAATCAGGCGTGTCGATCTGCATCGCTGCCTGCATCGCCCGCGAGGTGAGCCCGATCTTGTGGCCGACGATCTCGGCGCCGCGCTCGACCTGGCGTTCGCGCCAGGCGGCCTGGATTGCATAGGCGTCGTCGATCGTGGCGTCGGGATACACCGAGGTGGTCTGGCGAATCGGTGCCACCGCGACTGCGGCGTTGTCGAGCAGAGTCGCCTCGGCGGTGATCTGGTCGGCGCTGAGCGTGAGCGTCACGGGGTCTCCGTTCGGACGGGGGGTGAAGGCGCGAGCGGGTCGAGTTCGGCGAGGTCCTTCAGCTCGTCGAGCAGGCGGCCGAGCCGCTCGGCGCCGAAGGCCTCCTCGATCTGGTTGTAGATCGCCTCGGATCGGGGGGCCACCTCGGCCACGAGGGCCCGACCCCGTGCGGTGAGAGCGATCGTGGAGCGCCGTTGATCGTGGGCCATGGTGTGACGCTCGATGAGTTGGCGCCGTTCGAGATGCGACAGGATACGCGAAAGGCTCGGCGCCAACAGCGAGGTCGACGCTGCAAGGGCACTCGCCTCCGGTCCATCGGGTGCGTTGCTGCCATCGCCGTGCGGTGATGCCGCCGTGAGCGCCCGCAACACCCGCCACTGCTGCTCGGTGAGGTCATGCTCGGCCAGGAGGGGCCGGAAGCTGCGCATTGCCGCCTCTCGGGCGCGGAGCAACGCCATCGGGAGCGACTCGTCGAACGAGCGCATGGCCGGTGCCGTCACGGACCGTGGTGCAGATTCGCTGATACTGCACATGTTAACCATCTTGGGCCGGGGTACGCCGCAGATGCAACCCCGGCCCGGTCGCCCGCCCCGGCGACCGCTCAGATCAGACTGTGGAACGCAGCCTGTCCCGAGCAGGTCCGCCTAGTTCCAGGGGTCGTCGTCCTTGGAGTTGTTGAGATACGTCTCCCGGGTTGGCCGGTGGTACGGATCGGTGAGCGGGAAGCGCTCCACGAGGTCGGCCGCCTGGGGCACCCAGTTGTCGCGTTCGATCCGGCCCGGGAAGGCCTCGATGGCCTCGGTCACCTTGGCAACATCGTCGGCGGTGAATGCTGCCAGCTGCTCCCAGGTCTGGATGCCGAACGAGTTCAGCGTCCGTTCCATCACGGGGCCGATGCCCTTCACGACCTTCAGGTCGTCCACATGGGCCGCCCCAGGGGTGCCGAGGCTGGTGGTGCCGGACTGCCAGCTGGGCGCCCCGCCGCCGACGAGCGCGTTGATCTCGTGATCGCCACTCGGCGCAGCCTCCGCGTTGGCCTTGAACTCCTCGAGATCAGCCATGTGCTCACGCAGGAGCACGATCTGGTTCGTGGCGTCGGTGAGCTGCGCCGACAGGTCGTTCGACCGGCTCTTGCAGGCGGACAGATCGGCTTCGAGTGCCGCTGTCCGACTCTGTGAGGCCTCCAGCTCGGCGCTGGTGTCGGCCCCACCGGCCTTGAAGGCCATGAGGTCGGCATCGAGCTGCTCGGCCCGGCCGCTTGTGGTTGCGAGCTCCGCTTCGAGATCGTCGGCTCTGGTGTTGGCCGTCGCCAACTGCGCTTCGAGGTTGCCGGTGCGAGCACTCGTTGCCCCCACTTGCGCCTCGAAGTCGGCGGCGCGTTCGTTGGCGGCGGCAAGCTGGGCTTCGAGTTCGGTCGATCGGGCCGTCGCCGCGGCAACGTCGGCTTCGAGGTCGTTCGAGCGGGTGGTGGCCACACCGAGGCGAGCTTCCAAGTCCGTGTTGCGGGTGTCGGCCGCCTTGAGCCGGCCGTCGAGATCCGCTTGCCGTGACGTGGCAACCGCCAGGTCGCCCTCGAAGCCACCGGCTCGGGTGTTGGCCGCAGTGAGATCACCTTCGAGGGCGGTGATGCGTTCCTCGCCGGCCCGCACGTCGCCTTCGAGCCTCGTACGGGTGGCGGCGAACGCCTCGCGTTGGTCGGTCAGTTGCTCGTCGATGATGCCGTCGACGCGCCGCCGCCAGAACCACCACCAGAGGAGGCCGAGCAGCAGCCCGAACAAGAAGCAGAGGAGGAGAGCGAAGAAGATGTTGGTGAGCCACCAGGCCATGGGATGAGGGTTCCTTTCCGATCGTGGTCGTGAGACGAATCGCCGAGCCGAGGGCTCAGGAGTCGGTCAGCTCCCACTCGATCCGGCGGTTTCGTTGTTTGTCTTCGACTGTTTCTTCGGGATCGACCTTGGGTTCGCGCTCGCCCCGGCCCTGAGCTTCGAGGCGTTCAGCCGGCACGCCGCCGGTGTCGACGAGGTACTGGCGAACGGCTTCCGCCCGGCGCAGGCTCAGGGCGTCGTTTGCGGCGGCGTCGCCGTCGGAGTCGGTGTGGCCGACGATGACCAGGTCGCCCGCGTTCGGGTTGGCGTTGAGCGTGGCTGCGGCCTCGTCGAGCGTGGCCGACGACGATGAACTGATCGTGGCCCGGCCGGAGTCGAACTCGATCGGCTCCAGTGCGAACAGGTCGGTGAGCTGCTCGTCAACGGTGGTGACCGACGTGTTGTCGATCACGTCCAAGCCAGCAACGCCGGCGATGGCCTCGGCCGTCGCCTTCCAGTTCGCCTGTTGGTCGTCCGAGCCTGCCTCGCCAGCGAGGCGCACCGCCCCGCCGGTGGCGCTGACGGCGGCGTCGACCTCGATCTCGTCCACCACGGCGCCGTCGAAGGTCGCCGAAGCGGCATCGATGAGGTCGGAGCGGATCGCATCGCTCGCCACCGCGCCTTGGAGGGTCAGCGTCCCGTCGGCGGTGGCCTGGGCCGAGAGTGCGGCGGGGGAGAGCGCAACCGCCTGCTCGTCGTCGGCCGCGCCAGCTGCGTCATCGGTCTCGGGCGCAGCAACGGCTTCGGCCTGCCCCTCGTCCACGTCGGTACCGCCGTCGGCGTCGAGCGCCTCGCCATCCGCATCCGCATCGGCATCGAGCAGGCCGACCACGTCCCAACTCGAATCGAGGTCCTCGACCGCCGCAACCGCGATGTCGCGCTCGGGCACTGAGTCGAATCCGGTGAGTCGGACGTCCAGCCCGTCGACGATCTCCACCCGATCCTCACTGATGCCGGCCGCCTCGGCGGCGAGGCTTCTTGCCTCGTTCTGGAGCATCGAGGAAACGATCCAGGTCTTGAGCAGGAGGATCAGCAGGACCGCCAGCGGCCACCACCAGTTGCGCTGCAACCACGTAATCACGGTGAGCTGTCGTCCTTTCTGACGGTTTGGGTGCGCCGCGGAGCTCCTGCTGCGCGACGAAACAAGCCCTGCGGCTGAGATGTCGCCCATGCACCACGTGTGGTGGTGCGTGTGTCTATCAGTCGCCGGAGAGGGCTGACGAGTCGCGAATCTTTTGCGCGTGTTCCGTCACGTTGCGCCGCTGGAGCGGTGCTCGTGGGCTCGGCTCCGCCAGAACTCGGCCGCCAGCCACAGCCCGATCACGGTGGTCACGAGCATTGCGCCCGCTGCCACCGAGTACGCGGTGGCTCGGCCCGAGGTCTCGTAGACGGCGCCGACCACCACTGCGGTCAGGCCGGCGGCCAGGGCCTGGCCGGCGCCTATCAGGCCTTGGGCACCGGCCTGTCGTTCCTCGGGAACCGCCATCGCCATGGCCACTCCCGATGCGGCGATCGTCAGTGCATCGGAGATGGCGTGGCCCATGGCCACGGCGAAGATCCAGCCACCGTTCGGGAGCTGGCCGTAGGAGAACATGAAGAGGGCGCCTAGCACGAGGCCTGCACTGGCCACGCGGAACGGGCCAACTCGCTGGGCCAGGCGGCCCCCAGTTGGGCCGAGCACGATCAGCGGAAGGGCGAACAGGGTGATGCCGAGGTTCGCCACCCAGTCGGCGGTGTTCAGATCGTCGTGCACCACGTCCCAGAGGGCGTCGAACGCCCCGATCATGAGGAAGGCACCAGCGGCGAGCACCACGGCGCCGGCGACAACGGGGCTGCGGAGGAGGTCGAGCGCCAGGGTCTGACCGCTGTCGTCGACTGTCTCGACCACGTCGACGAATCGGGTTGGAATCATCAGTAGGAGGGTGAGCCCCGCCACCACGAGGAACGGCGCAGGGAGCCCGAAGGGGCCCACGAGCACTGCCGACACCGCCGGTCCGAGCGCGAATCCGAACACGTCGGCGCTCAACAGGCGGCCCAGGTTCTGGCCCATGTTCTCGGGGTCTTCGAGGATCACGATGCGGCGGATGGCCGGTAGGGCGGCCCCGATGCCCAGCCCCGACACCACCCGGCCGATGAGCAGCACCTCGAAGGTCTGGCCGAGCGCCATGGCCACCAGGCCGATCACGTTGATCAGCACACCGGCCAGGATCACCGTGCGAGCGCGGCCGCGGTCGGCCACCGGGGCGATGAAGGTCTGCGCGACGAAGGCGGCGATGAACCCGAGGCCGATCAGCCATCCGATTGCGGCTTCGCTGATCTGGTACGCGTTGCGGAAGTCGGCCACCACGGTGAACAGCACGCCGTACCCCATCGCCAGCGACGCCGAGAGCGCGCTGAAGATCCACACCGACCTGCTGGGAGGAGCGGGAGCGGCGGCGGTGTGCGGCGCGGTCATCGAGGTTCAGACTCCCCTGGGGAGGCGCAGCGAGGCGGCCGCGCCCACCACGGCGAGGGCCGACGACAGGAGGAACACCGTGAGGAACGACCCGGTGAGATCCGCGAGCAGCCCACCGATCTGGGGCGACAGCATCTGGGCCACACCGAAGGCGAGCGTGGCGGCGGCGAAGCTCGGGCCGTAGGTCTCCGTGGTGGTGTTCGACACCACGTACAAGGTGATCATCGTTGGAACCCCAGCGAACGTGAGCCCGATTGCCGCCGATCCCACGAGCGTGGGGACGTACCAGCCTGGCAGTACCAGCAGGGTCACCACCATCCACAGGCCGAAGGCGATCGTGAGGGCCCATCGTGGGCCGATCCGGGTGCCAAGCAGGATGAACAGCGGACCGCCGAACATCACGGCCACCCCCAACACGGTGAAGGCAAGCGATGCGTCGTCGCTCGTCCAGCCGTTGTCGTCTTCGAGGCGGCTGCTCAGGAACGCGACCACGAGCAGGTACATGAGGCCGAACACCGTGTAGGCCGCGGTGAGGGGCAGCCATCCCGGCATCATCCGCAACTCCGCGAACCCACCGATGGAGGTCGGGCCGGCGGGTCGTTGCTGGGCGTGGCGCACCACTGTGTAGGTGGCCAACAGCACGCCGGCGGCGATCACCGCCATCACCAGGTAGGCCGTGCGCCAGCTGTCGTCGGCGGCACCGTCGCCGTTGCGGAGCACGGCACCGAGCTGGCCCACGAAGAGGATGCCGAATCCGATGCCGGAGCCGAGCACGGCAACGGCGATGTTTCGGCGCTCGGGGCTCAGCGCGGCCGCCGCGATGGCCGGGGACGGGATCCACACCAGGGCGCCGCCGAAACCGCTGGCGAACATGGCCACGGCGAGCACCCACGGGCTCGGGGCAATGAGAGCCAGCACGAGGCCGGCGGTGGCGAGCACCACGCCGAGGCGCAAGACGGGCAGGAGGCGCCATCGCCCCGAAAGCATCGCCACGGCGAGTGAGCCCACCAGGTATGCCCCGACGTTCACCGTGCCGAGCGATCCGGCGATCGTGTTGGAGAACCCCAGATCATCGCGGATTGCTGGCAGCAGCGCCCCGAACGCGAAGCGGCCGAAGGACTGGGCCACGGCCGCGCCGAGGGCGAGTATCGCCACGGTGACCGGCCCTCTCCACATGTCCGCGACCTCCAGTCGTGGCGTCGGTACTCGACCGGCGCAGGGTAGGGGACCGGGCCGGCCGGACACCAACGGCCAACTAATGCACATGTTAAATAGTTTCGGCTATGGTGTTCATGCAGACCCGAGCGAACCCTGAGGACGGCGTCATGGCATCCAGCACCACCTACGAGGAGAACCTCGCCGCAGCCGACGAGCACCTCGCCCGCTTCACCTCCACCCCCATGTACCACCTCATCGCTGGTGACGCGGTCCCGTCCGGGTCGGGGGAGACGTTCGCCAACGTGTCGCCGATCGACGGCAGCCCACTGGGCACCGTGGCCGCTGGCGACGTGGCCGACGTCGACGCCGCAGCCACTGCCGCAGCCGATGCCTTCGCGGGATGGGCCGCCACCTCGGGCACCGAACGCAAGAAGATCCTGCACCGGGTGGCTGATCTCATCGAAGCCAACGCTCACCGCATCGCCGTCACCGAGTGCGTCGACACAGGGCAGACCATGCGGTTCATGGGCGCCGCAGCCCTCCGAGGGGCTGAGAACTTCCGGTTCTTCGCCGACCGGGCGCCGAGCGCCGCCGACGGGCAGGCGCTCCCGTCGGCCCATCACCTGAACTACACCACGCGCCACCCGATCGGGCCCATCGGCGTGATCACGCCCTGGAACACCCCGTTCATGCTCAGCACGTGGAAGATCGCCCCCGCCCTGGCGGCGGGGTGCACGGTGGTGCACAAACCGGCGGAGTGGAGCCCCTGCACCGCAACCCTGTTGTCCGAGATCGCCCTCGAGGCCGGCCTGCCGCCGGGCGTGTTGAACACCGTGCACGGCCTGGGCGAGACCGCAGGCAAGGCGCTCACCGAGCATCCCGACGTCGCCGCCATCGCCTTTGTGGGGGAGTCGGCCACCGGGGCCGCCATCCAGGCCCAAGGCGCCGCCACCCTCAAGCGGGTGCATTTCGAGTTGGGGGGCAAGAACCCGGTGGTCGTGTTCGACGACGCTGACATCGAACGGGCTCTCGACGCGGTGATCTTCATGATCTACAGCCTCAACGGCGAGCGCTGCACGAGTTCGAGCCGGGTGCTCGTGCAGTCGTCGATCCACGACGAGTTCGTGGCGCGGCTGGCCGAGAAGATGGCCGGCGTGCCGGTGGGCCATCCGCTCGATCCGAGCGCGGTGGTGGGCCCGCTCATCCATCCCCGCCACCACGACAAGGTGTGTTCCTACCGCGACATCGCCAGTCGCGAGGGTGCAACTGTCGTGGAGGGCAACGCCTGGGCGGACGCCCCCGCCGGTGGCAACTGGGTGGCGCCGATGCTGTTCACCGGTGCCACCAACGACATGCGCATCGCCCAGGAGGAGATCTTCGGGCCGGTGCTCACCGCCATTGCCTTCGACGACGAGGCCGACGCGATCAAGATCGCCAACGACATCGACTACGGCCTGGCGGGCTACCTCTGGACCCGCGACGTTGGCCGGGCCCATCGGGTGGCCAACGCGCTCGACGCCGGAATGATCTGGGTGAACTCCCAGAACGTGCGGCACCTCCCCACCCCGTTCGGCGGCACGAAGCGAAGCGGCATCGGTCGCGACGGGGGAGACTGGAGCTTCGACTTCTATATGGAGACGAAGAACGTCGCCATCGCCCTCGACACCCATGCGATCCCTCGTCTGGGCAACTAGGTCATAGGACAAGGAGTACCCGTGCGAGACCAGATCCTGATCGGCGGCGAGTGGACCGACGGCACCGACGGTGACCGCATCAGCGTCCGCAACCCGGCCACCACGGAGGAGATCACCACCGTCGCGTCCGGCACACCCGCCGACGCCCACCGGGCCGTGGAGGCTGCCTCGGTCGCCCAGGCCGCCTGGGCGGCGACGCCTCCCCGTGAGCGGTCGGAAATCCTGCGGCGATGCTGGGAGACGTTGATCGCCAACGCCGACGAACTGGCATCGCTGATCACCACCGAGCACGGCAAACCACTGGTCGACGCGAGGGGCGAGGTGGCGTACGCCGCCGAGTTCTTCCGTTGGAACGCCGAAGAGGCGGTACGGCTCCACGGGATGATCGGCACGGCCCCGTCAGGGGCGAACCGCATCATCGTCCGCCACCCGCCGGTCGGTGTGGTGGTGATGGTCACGCCGTGGAACTTCCCGGCGGCGATGATCACCCGCAAGGTGGCGCCCGCCCTGGCCGCCGGCAATGCCGTGGTGATCAAGCCACCGAAGGAAACGCCGCTCACCGCCCTGCGGGTGGCCGACCTCCTGCAGGAGGCCGGCGTTCCCCCAGGGGTGGTCAACGTGGTGCCAACGCTCGGCTCCGGCTCGTGGTTCGACGCCGCCGTCGACCACCGCGCCACCCGTATGGTGTCGTTCACCGGCTCCACCGAGGTTGGCCGGGTGCTGCTGCGTCGGTGCGCCGACCGCGTGCTCAAGGTGGCGATGGAACTCGGGGGGAACGCCCCGTTCATCGTGTTCGACGACGCCGACATAGGCGCAGCCGTCGATGGAGCCATGGTGGCCAAGATGCGGCACTCGGCCGAGACGTGCACGGCCGCCAACCGATTCTTCGTCGAAGCCGGGGTGGCCGCTGAATTCAGCGATGCGCTCGCCACCGCGATGAGCGAGGTGAACGTTGGCGATGGCTTCGACGAGGGCGTGACGTGTGGCCCGATGATCAACGCCGAGGCGATCGACTCGATCGGGTCGCTCGTGTCGGGCGCCGTGGCCAGCGGAGCCAAGGTGGCTGTCGGCGGTGAGACGCTCGATCGTCCCGGCTACTTCTATGCCCCCACCGTGCTCACTGACGTGGGGCCGACGGCACCGATCACGGCCGAGGAGATCTTCGGCCCGGTAGCTCCCGTCATCCCATTCACCGAGACCGACTCGATGATCGCCCACGCCAACGACACCGAGATGGGGTTGTCGGCCTATGTGTACACCCGGGATCTGTCGCGGGGCCTCGCCGTTGCCGAGCGCCTCGAGTCGGGCATGGTCGGCCTCAACCGGGGTGCCGTATCGGATCCTGCCGCCCCGTTCGGTGGCATGAAACAGTCGGGTCTCGGCCGTGAAGGGGCCAGTGAAGGCATCTACGAATTCTGCGAAACCCAGTACATCGCAACAGACTGGTGATCACGGGAGACCACCGATGAGCCTCTACTACGTCCAGAAGTTCCTCTATCAGCTCAATCGTGATCCGGCGGTGCAGGCGGCCTACGGCGCCGATCGCCGCGCCGCACTCGACGGGTACGAGCTCACCGACGAGGAGGTGGAGGCCCTCGTCACGCCCGACGTCGGGCTGCTCTACGTGCTCGGCGTGAACGGCCAGATCCTGATGCACTTCGCTGCGCTCCACCAGATCCCGTGGGCCGACTACCTCCAGCAGATGCGCGACGGGGTGGACGAGCACGGCCCCGTACGGGCCGGCGTCTACGCCATGACCGGCTACGAGGGCGTCGACGCCCATGCGGCATCGCTCGGACAACAGAGCCATGCCGCCCAGGGCGTCGGGAATACCGGCCCGGCCGTCACCGAATCCGCCACCAGCGAAGGGAGCACCCCATGAGCCTCGTCTATGCCGGTGTGTGCAGCCACGCCCCCGGAATCACGGGCAGGGCCGACCAGGCCGACCCTGCGATGAGAGACGCGCTCTACACCGCCTTCGCCGACATGCGCGCCGCCATCGCCGCCACTGAACCCGACGCGATCGTCGTGATCGCAGCCGAGCACTTCGCCAACTTCTTCATGGACAACATGCCGAGCTTCGCCCTCGGCATGGCCGACCACTACGACGGTCCGATCGAGGACCCCGACTGGCTCGGCATCGGAGCCTTCCGGGCTCCGGGCAACCGCGACCTGTCACACCGCATCATCACCGAGGTGATGCAGACCGTCGACGTGTCCTACGCCGAGGAGTGGAAGTTCGATCACGGGATCGCCGTGCCGCTGAGCTTCCTCACCCCGGAGTTCGACACGGCTGTGATCCCTGCCAACATCAACTGCCAGGGCCCGCCGCTCACCCCTCTCCGGCGGGCCCACGCCTTCGGCGAGGCCTTGGGCCGGGCGGCAGCGTCGGTGCCCGAACGGATCGCCATCGTGGGCACGGGCGGCATCTCGCACTGGCCGGCCACACCGGACTCGGGGAAGATCAACGAGGCCTGGGACCGTGACTTCCTCGACCGGTGGTGTCGCAACGACGTCGACGCCCTGCTCGACTACGACGACGCCACCGTTTACGCCGACGCCGGCCAGGGAGGGTTCGAGATCCGCACCTTCATCGCCGTCAGCGGGGCTGCCGCTGGCGCCCCGGGCACCGTGCACTTCTACAGTCCGATCCCGATCTTCTCGGTGGGGTGCGTGACGGCCAGCTACGACGTGTCGATGCTGGCGGCGGCAGCCGCCGCCGGCTGACCCAGGGTCAGCGGGGGCTGGCCGTCACTTCGGTGGTGATGCCACCCCGGGCGTTCTGCAGCAGTGTCACCGTCACGTCGCGGATGCCGGGGGAGGCGTGGGCGATGCGGTCCGCAAGCTCGCCCACCAGGTGCTCGGCGAAGATCCGCTGATCCCGGTAGGTGGTGAGCATCAGCTTGAGCGACTTCGACTCGATGGCGTGGGTGTCGGCGATGTAGGAGATCGTGGCCCGGTAGATGTCGGGCTGGATGCCCTCGACTGCGGGGCACAGCGCCTGCAGTTCCTCGGTGACGAACGTGACGGTGACGGGCCGATCGACCTCGAACACGTCGAGGCGCCCGTACTCGTTCGGGTCGACCGCCCGCCCCAACATGGGGGAGGAACTCGCACCCGCGGGCGATCCGTCAACAATGGACATACGGGAAGAGTACCGCTGTCGAGTGACCGACTCGCAGGTGGGCGCCCCCATGAACCCGGTGGCCGGAGGGGTGCACGGAAATTCTTCGTCGATCGTGAAAGGTTGGAGCCATGTCCGGACAAGAACCCGATGTGGCACCCGGAACCGCAGCTCTCGACGCTCCCCGCGAGGCGTCCGACTCCCCGGCCTTGGTCGAGGTGACGGACGCCAGCGTCGACGCCATCGACGACGGTCGCTTCGACGAGCTCTTTCGCTCGTCGTACCGACCGCTCGTGGCCTACGCCCGACGCCGGACCGCCGATGCGGCGGCGGCCGACGACGTGGTGGCGGAGACCTTCGCAACCGCCTGGCGCCGCCGGGCGGAGCGCGACGCAGAGCGAGCGGCCCTTCCGTGGCTCTACGGCATCGCAGCCAACGTGGTGCGAAACCACTGGCGCAGCGACCGCCGCCACCTGCGGCTCGTCGACCGGCTCGAATCCGAACCGGTGACCGGCGGCGTGGGCCCCGTGCCCGGCGTCGACGGCGACCCCGACCTGCACACGGCGCTCTCCCGGTTGTCGTTCGACGACCAGGAGGTGTTGCGGCTGATCACATGGGAGGAGCTCTCCCATGCCGAAGCCGCTGAAGCGCTCGACTGCTCGGTCAACGCTGTAGGTATCCGCCTGCACCGGGCCCGTCAGCGGCTCCGGGACCAGCTGGAGAGCATCAGCTCCACCAGCAGCCACGATGCATCCGACCCCCCACGAGGACGAGGCACCCCCCAATGACCGACCACGACGATCAGTTCACGCGTCCGGCCGGCCCCGACGCCGCGGACCTCTCACCGGAGCACGACGAGCTGCTGGCCCGCATGCGGGCCGCCGATCCGATCGATGCCGGTGCGCTCCCCCAATCCGACGGGCCCGAGGCCCTCACCCTGCTGGAGACCATCATGGCACCCACCCCCCAAACCCCCGCGGCCGGAGGCACTGGCCGCCAACCTGATCCGGTGCTGTTCGGCACCGACGTTCCGTCCGACTTCGGCTCGGCACGGCCGATGCAACGCCGTGGCCGCCGAGGCTTCGGGCTCATCCTGGCCGGCGCGGCGGCGATCGTGCTGCTCGTGGCCGGCGCCCTTGCCCTGCTGCCCTCGAACACCGAGCCCGCCCTCGCCGTCGTGCAGAGTGCGGCTCAGGCCACGGCCACCGCAGAGAGTGGACGGGTCGAGGTCACCGCAAATCTCGACGGCAGCGACGAAACCGGCTCCGGCTCGATCGACGCCGTGGTCGAAGGCCGCTACGACGGTGACGACCTTGCGTTCTCGATCGTGAGCATCGATGCCGACGGCACCGGCGACGACTTCGATGGCGCCGACCTCGAAGAGTTCGGCGACGAGTTCCCGATCTCGGAGACCCGCTACATCGACGGCGTGATCTACGCCAACTCCCCCGAGGGCTGGTTCGCCGTCGAGGTCCCGGAGTTCGTTGGTGAGCAGGTGACCGACCTGGCCGACCCGCGAGAGGTGCTCGCCACCGTGCAGGAACTCGTCGAGGCCACCGAAGTCGGTACGGCCGTGATCGACGAGCCCAACGGCACCTCGATCGAAACCACGCACTACCAGAGCGTGATCAACCTCGGCGACGAGAGCCTGCAGGAGTCGGGCTGGCTCGCCGGCCTGGAGCTCACCGAGCTCGACGCCGACGGCGAGGTCACCGTCGACCTCTACGTCACCGACGACCTTCTCCGCCGCCTCACAGTGTCGGGCAACGCCGCCGACAACGCCGGTGGCGAAGGCAACGTGACCTTCGAGGTCGTGACCTCGTTCTACGACTTCGACGGCGACATCAGCGTCGAAGCCCCCACCGATGTCGAGATCGTCGACCCCTTCGCCGAACTGCAGGAAGGCGACTTCGAGTTCGGTCCCGACGAGGACGTCGACGGCTGACGCCACAATCCCCCACGGGCCTGTTCGCAGGCCCGGTCCCGTTCGGCTCAGCCGAACGCCCCTCATCACCCCCGGCCGGACATCCGCCCCGGCCGGGGGTGATCTGCGTTTTCGGTTCTGTGGGTACTGCCAGTTCGGTCAGTACTGCCAGTTCGTTCAGCTCAGCTGGTGGGGCTGTCGGGCTCTGGCCGGTGCCGAGGCACGACCACCTGCGAGTGGCCCGGTACGAGGGCGAGATCGCCCCGCTCGCCGATCTCGGGTGGTTCGAGATGCGACGTCACCACCATCACCGTCGACGCGTCGGGGAGTTGCACGGTGACCAGCCACCCGCTGCCGAAGTAGTGCCGAGAGATCACCTCGGCCTCGCCGCTCACGGTCGGGGTGAACTGCACGTCGTCGGGGCGGATCATCGCCGACATCGTGGCGTGCTCGGTGGTCGTTCGATCGAGATCCACGTCGAGTGGGCCCAACGCCGTATGCGGGCGGGTGGCGACGTCGACGATCGGGAGGAAGCTGGCCTCACCCATGAACGATGCGACGAACTGGTCGATCGGGCGATGGAACACCACCGGAGCGGAGTCGATCTGCACGATGCGACCGGCCCGCATCACGGCGATCCGATCCCCGATGGTCAGCGCCTCCCGCTGGTCGTGGGTCACGAACACCGCGGGGGTGCCGGTGGCCTTCAACGCCGCCACCACGTCGTGGCGCAGCTGAACCCGCAGGTTGTGGTCGAGGCTGGCGAACGGCTCGTCGAACAGCATGAGGGCCGGTCTGGGGGCCAGCGCGCGGGCCAGCGCCACCCGTTGGCGTTCGCCGCCCGACAGTTCGTGGGGGTACCGAGCCCCGTGCTCACCGAGCCCGATCAGCGACAGCATCTCTGCCACGCGATCGTCGATCTCGGATCGGGGCATGTCGCGAAGCCCGAACCCCACGTTGTCACGCACGCTCAGGTGGGGGAACAGCGCATGCTCCTGGAACACCAGACCAGCGGGCCGGCGCTCGGGTGGCAGCCGTACCGAACCATCCTCCACGAGCTCGCCCCCGAGGCGGATCGTGCCCGCGTCGGCCGCGACAAGCCCGGCGATCGTGCGCAACAGCGTGGACTTGCCACACCCGCTCGGGCCGACGAGGGCGAGCAGCTCATTGGATCCGAGCGTCAGGTCAACCCCGTCGACGGCGATAACCGACCCGAAGCTGGTGACGAGCGCCTGGATCTCGAGCGGTGCGGCCGTGCTCACGGCGTGCCCGCCCGAGGGTTGAGCTGGCGGGACAGCAGCGCGACCGGAACCATCGCCACGACGATGATGGCAATCGCAGGGAGGGCTGCCTGCTCGAAGCGAGACTCCGACGCGAGGTTGTAGGTCCAGATCGGCAGGGTGTTGAACCCTATCGGGCGCAGCAACAGGGCGATTGGGAGCTCCTTGAGCGCATCGACGGCGACCAGCACAGCTCCGGTGATCACGCTGCTGCGAGCCAGCGGTACGTGGATCCTTCCCACCACCGACCAGGGCCGCGCGCCGAGGCTGCGGGCGGACGCCGTGACCTCTTCAGGCACCTGTGCCATGCCCGACTCGATGGCGTTGAGCCCGGGCGCCAGAAACCGCACGCTGTAGGCATAGACGAGCCCGATCAGCGACCCTGTGGCCACCGCACCGGGAAGGCCGAGGCCGATCGACTCCAATGCGTTGTCCAGGGCGACAAGGGTGAGGACCACACCCATGGCCACGACCGGACCGGGAACGGCGTATCCGAATGCGGTGAGGCGCGCCGCGGCCCCGGTGGTGCGAGCCTGACCGAATCGCGAGGCGTTGGTGATCACCACCGCGGCAATCACACAGACGGCGGCCGTGAGGGAGGCGAGGATCACCGAGTTGGTGAGGAAATCGACGAAGCGTTCAACGAGCGGTGTGCCCCGAGGCCCGGTGGCCTCCTGCACCGCCCAGACGATCAGTTGGAGCGTGGGGGCACCGAACGACAGAACCAGCACCAGGGCGCACGCCGCACAAGCGGCGACGCCTCGCCAGCCGCGCAACGAGCGGGGCTCGATGCCGGCCGCGGCGCCCGCCGCCTGACCGAAGCGGGCCCGACCTCGAAGCGCTCGTTCGAGACCAATCACCATGAGGGCGACGACGAGCACCAAGGTGGCGAACTCGCTCGCCGCATCGCGATCGAACGTGCCCCGCCAGATCCGGAAGACGCCGACGGAGATGGTGTCGACCCCGAAGTACTGCACGGTGGCGAAGTCGGTCAGCGTCTCCATCATCACAACCGCGGCTCCCGCGGCGATCGCAGGACGCAGCAGTGGGAGCATCACCCGTCGGGCCGCCTCCGTCGGCCCGGCGCCAAGGCTGCGGGCCACCTGGTAGGCGCTACCGGCCTGTTCGGCCAAGGCGGCTCGGGCGAGCAGGAACACATAGGGGTACAGCACGAGCGTGAACACCACGATCGCCCCACCCATCGAGCGCACCGGGGGGAACCAGGCGTCTGCCCCGAACAGCTCGCGCCAGGCCCCCTGCACTGGCCCGGTGAAGCCGATGACCGAGAGCGTCACGAAGCCCAACACATAGGACGGCATCGCCAGGGGGGCGATGAGGATCCACCCGAACACGCTGGAGCCTGGGAACCGGTAGGCGCTCACCAGCCACGCGAGGGAGCTTCCGAGCCCAACCGAGCCGATCGACACGCCGATGAGGAGCACGGCGGTGTCGACCAGTTGGCGCGGCAAGCGCGTGGCCCACTGCTGCTGCCAGACGTCGACGCTCGGCGACAGCACGCTCACGGCCAAGAACCCGACGGGCACGACAACGAGAGCGGCGAACACGAGCGCCGCGGCTGGCCAGCCCACATGGCTGGTCCGATCCGCAGCTGTTCGAGCGACTCGATCAGTGCCTGGCGTGACTCCGTTGGCCGGAGTGGTGAGCGTCAACTCACTCGTAGCCGGCTTCGTCAAGCAGGCGTACAGCGTCGGCGTTGAGCGAACCGAACTCGGCTGCGTTGAGATCGTCGGCCACGAAGGTCTCGCCGAAGGTGGTGGCAATCAACGCCTCGGGCGCCACATCCGGGTTCACCGGATACTCGTGGTTGCCGTCGACGAAGGCGCTCTGGCCTTCGGTGCCGAGCCACTCGAGAAAGTCTTGAGCCAGCTGGGGATCGTCGGCGAACTTCGTGACACCGGCGCCCGAGATGTTCACGTGGGTGCCGCGCCCGGCCTGGTCAGCCCAGACCAACTCGACCGGGAAGCTGCCGTCGTCTTCGAGGAGACGGGCGAGGTAGTAGTGGTTCACGATGGCGACGTCGCACAGGCCGTCCGCCACGGAGTTGAGCGCGATCACGTCGTTCGGGAGGATTTCGGCGTTGTCGGCCCATCCGCTCACGATCGTGAGTGCCTCGTCGTACCCGACGTTTCCGATCAAGCTCGCCACGAGCGACTGAGTGTAGGTGTTCGACGAGTTCCGAAGGCACACGCGGCCCTGCCATTCGGGTTGGGCCAGCTCCTCGTAGGTGGTGGGAAGCTCCTCGGCGCTCACCCGCTCCGGGCTGTAGACGATCGTGCGGGCTCGCGCACTGAACGCGTACCAGTACCCGTCGGGGTCACGCAGCGCTTCGGGGATCGCGTCGTCGAGCACGGGGGAGTCGATCTCCTGGAAGATCCCCTGCTGAGTGGCGATGGCGAGGTTGCCGGCGTCCACCGTCATGTAGATGTCGGCCTCGGTGTCTTCGCCCTCGGCAGCGATGCGCTCGCGCAGTTCGGCGTCGGATCCTTCGAGGAACTCGATCGACACGCCCGTTTCCTCGGCGTACTGCGTGAACGCCTCCTCGAGGTCGTAGTGGCGGCCGGTGTAGATGCGGATGGTGTCTTCATCGCTACTGCTGCATGCGCTGAGGATCAGCACAGCGGCTGTGACGAGTCCGAAGATCAGTGCCCGTGAGTGCATTGCGTGGGTCTCCATGTATCGATGGGCCCAGATCTCCTTGTGGCCCGCACGCTGGTAACCCTACCGAACGACGGTTTACTCCAGTCATTCGGAGTGCCTAACACCAGGGTGGAATCTCCAGCGCGATGTGTAAGGCGGCACCGTCTCGGCGGTCAGGACGGGTGAGGCACCGCTCGCGGCATCGAGGAGCCATGGTCCAGCCAACGCCAACGTGGAACCCCGACTGGGGTCGAACCCCCATCGTCACCGAGGGTCGGCTGGGTTACCGTACCGTATGGTTCGGACCGGCGACTTGGCTGACGCGGCGCTCGTCACCGCTGCCATCAGCGGTGAATCCGGCGCGTTCGCTGCGCTGTACGAGCGGTGGTTCGACTCGGTCTACGACGTGGCCCGCAACATCGTTCGCGACGACGGCCAGGCCGCCGAGGTGGCCCAGGACGTGTTCCTCACTGTGTGGCAGCGCCTGGATCAGCTCGACGACGTGGAGAAGTTCGGCGGCTGGATCCTCCGGGCGTCACGCAACCGGGCGCTCAACCGGCTGGAGAAGGAACAGCGGTCGCGGCCCCAGGCGGACGACGTCATGACCCGGATCCACGATCAACAGGTCGGCGTCGGCGCAGCCGATGATCCGATGGGATCGAATCGGCTGCTCGACACCGAGGCCATCAGCGGCGCCCGCGGGCGCCAGGATCTTCTGTGGGCGGCTGCTGCGGCGCTCGGTGAGCGCGACGCCAGTGTGCTCGACCTCCACCTGCGTCACCATCTCGCGCCGGCCGAGATCGCCGAGGAGCTTGGGGTGAGCGCCAACAACGCCCACCAGCTCCTCTTCCGGTTGCGGGGGCGCCTCGGTGACGCCGTCGCCAATGTGGAGCTGTGGCGCAACGGCACGCCTCGATGTGCTGAGCTCGCCGCTCTCCTCGACAGCGGGGCATTCGACGGCGACGTGAACCGCACGATCGGCCGCCACGCTGCGGTCTGCGAGGTATGCAGCGCCGAACGCAAGCAGGTGGTCGACCCGGAGAAGCTGTTCGCCTCGGTGCCGATTGCCATCGCCCCCTCGATGCTCAAGGATGGCGTGGCCGCGGCGCTCGCCGCCGAGGGCGTGCCGGTCGGCGATGTGGCCGGAGTGGGTGGAGCTGACGGCGCCGGCCAAGTTGATGCCCCTGGCGCCGACGGTGGCGCCCAAGCTGGCGACGGTGGGCCCTCCGGCGACGGTGGCCCGTCCAGTGATGGTGGCCCCTCCGGCACTGAAGGCTCGTCCGGGGTGGAGGACGCAACGGTCCGCATCGACGACGCTGCCTCGGCCGAGCCCGATGCATCCGACGCAGCGCTGAGCGAGCCGGCGGCTGAGCCCACGCCGGTTGAGGGCGACATGGCCCCCTCGTTGTTCGATGGCGGAAAGACGATGATCCGCAACGCACCGACTGCAGTGGCTGAGGCACCGCTGGTGGTCGAGCGCGCCTCGCGGTCGCGTCGACTCGCGTTGGTGGGCGGCGTGCTGGCAACGGTGGCCGCGCTCCTGGCGCTGGGCGTCGCGGTGAACCGATCGGGCGACGAGACCGCCGAGGGGGCAGCCGCCGGTCCCACCGCATCCGCCGTGGTGGAGGCAACCGAGGCCACAGACTCCACTGGCTCGGGTGCCGACGACGGGTCCGACGGCGAGCCGAGCCCGTCGTCGACGGCGCCGTCGTCGACGACGACCAGTGCCAACGCCAGCCCGTCGACGGCCGACACCACCGCACCGAGCGGCGGGGTCACCAGCGACACATCCGAGCCGACGACCACCGAGACCACGTCGACCACTGGCACGTCGGAGCCGACGACCACTGAGACCACGCCCACCACGGGAACGAGCCGCCCGACCACGTCGTCCACCACGTCCACGACCACGACGACGACCACCACCACGACCACGACCACGACGACGACGTCCACCACGTCGACGACCGCTCCGGCCCCACCGGTGATCGACCGCTTCGTTGTCTCCATCTCGATCAGCCAACGCACGTGCCGGGCGGACCGGACGTTCCCCTACCGCGCGTCGTGGGCCACCACCGACGCCGATGGCGTGCAGCTCGCAGTTTCGGGCTCGACCACGAGCCACGGCCCGAACGGCACGAGTGAGATCTGCGCCCCGATCGGTGCGACGGTCACCCTCACCGCCAGCGGCCCCGGCGGCACGGTGACCAAGACGGCCACCACACCCGGCCCTGCCGGCTAGCCCCGAGCGCCGGTACTCACCGCCTCAGGTGGAGTCGGGCTGGCGATGCACATGGGCCCGATGGCCATCACGATCGAAGATCATGATCGTCTCGGCTGGACCATCGACGGCCTCGAAGGCATGGGGAGTCATGGTCGCGAACTCCGCAGCCTGCCCCGTCTCGACGAGGATCTCCCGTTCGCCGAGGTGGAGTCGGATCCGCCCTTCGGTCACGAAGAACCAGTCGTGGCCGGGATGCACCCGCTGGGTCGGTGGCTCGTCAGTTGGTTCGAGGCGGACCTTGACGGCGATGGTCTTCGCTGTGGGCCGGCTGAGCATCCACGTGGTGCGGCCACCGACCGTGCTGGGTGCAGGACGGATCACCACGTCGTCGTTGCCCTGCACGTCCAGCAGCGCATCGAGACCGACGTGGAGCGCACGTGCGAGCGGGAGCAGCACGTCGAGACTCACGGTGCGCTTGCCGGTCTCGATCCGGCTGATCGTGGACGCACTGAGGTTGGCCTGCTCAGCGAGCTCGTCGAGGGAGTAGCCGAGGGTGTGCCTCAGGGTTCGGAGCCGGGCGCGAACCAGCTGCTCGACATCGGTGTTCCCGTCCACGGCAGCCTCCTGGGTGTCGCATCGGTGCAATGCCATCGCTTGCGGACGCTTGCGGATTCCGCAAGACCTCTTGCGGAACGTGTGAACAAGCGTACCGTCGATCCCATGACCGAACATCACACCCCAACCATCGAGCGTCGGTGCGATGTTGCCGTCATTGGCGGATCGGCCGCTGGGTTGGCGGCGGCCCTCCAACTTGGGCGCCAACGCCGATCGGTGATCGTCATCGACGGCGGCGACCCACGCAACGCCACCGCTCAGCACATGCACAGCTACCTCGGCCACGAGGGCCTGCCACCCGCGGACTTCGCCGCGATCGGCCGCGACGAAGTGCGGGCCTACGGGGTGGAGGTGATCCCGGGCCGGGTCACTGAGGTGACCGCAGCGCAGGGGAGCCACGACGGCCTGTCGCATCGCTTCGTGCTCTCGCTGACTGGTGGTTCAACCACGATCCGGGCCCGCTCGGTGCTGTTGGCCACCGGCCTCACCGACCATCTCCCGACGGTCGACGGCCTCCGCGAGCACTGGGGCCGCAGTGTGATCCACTGTCCGTTCTGCCATGGCTTCGAGGCCCGCGACTCGCGGATCGCTGCGATCATCACCAGTCCGCTTGCGCTCCATCCCGCGCTGTTGCTGCACCGGCTGAGCGCATCGTTCACGCTCATCCTCCACGAGGGCGTCGAGGCCGACGCGCCCGAACTGGATGCATTCCGGGCCGGCGGAGCAACGGTCGTCTCCGCACCGGCCCAACGAATCCGAACCGGCGACACCGGGGCGATCGAAGCCGTCGAGACAGTGGACGGGCAGGTCGTGGCGGCCGACGTGGTGATGGTTGCGCCACGGGTGAGCGCCAACGCAGATGCTGTTGCGTCGGTCGGCGTCGCCCCTGTGGAGCACCCGATGGGGGTCGGCACCGTGATCGAAACGGATCCGACCGGAGAGACATCTGTTCCCGGCGTCTACGCGGCCGGCAACATCACCGACCCGACCCACCAGATGCTGCAGGCGGCCGCGGACGGCAGCCGTGTCGGCGCCATGATCGCCATGGCGCTGGCGAACGACGATCGACAGAGCGGTATTGGGTCGGCTCCCAACGAGGCTGATTGGGACGCCCGCTACGGCGGCGACCCCATCTGGAGTGGCAACCCCAACGGTGCCCTCGTGGCCGAGGCCGACGGCCTCGCCCCCGGTCGGGTGCTCGACGTCGGGGCAGGCGAAGGCGGGGACGCGATCTGGCTCGCGCAGCACGGTTGGGCGGTGGTGGCGAACGACGTGTCGTCGCTGGCGCTCGATCGCATCGAGACCGCAGCCCATGAACGCAACCTCGATGTGAGCGGGGTGCATGCTGATGCGAACGCTCCGAGCCCGTTCGAGCCCGAGGCGTTCGACCTCGTCACCGCCCACTACGCGTCGATACCGCGGACACCCGACGATCGAGCCGTCGAGAACATGATCGAGGCCGTTGCTCCCGGCGGCACGCTCCTCGTCGTGGGCCACGATCTCGAACCGATGCGCCAGCCAATCGACCGTCGGCAGCACAGTCGGGCGTTCGACCCCGATGCCTACGTTGGTGTCGACCATGTGGCCTCCGCGCTTGCCGATCGGCCCGGGTGGCAGGTCGAGGTTCACGAGTTGCGGCCCCGGCCCGGCGGTGCCGCCTCCCACCACGCGGACGACGTGGTGTTGCGCGCTCGTCGTACCGCGGGCACGTGAGGGCTGGGCCGCCTAGGGTTTGCGGTGTGAATGCGCGGGGGGAACAGGTGGATGAGGCGATCGCGTGGTTGTGCGAGGCCGTTGATGCGAACGTGGGCACCGGAGCCCGACCGCGCCGGCTGGCCAAGCGGGAGCAACGTGACGCAGTTGCCATGGTCGACCGGATCAACCGGGCCGTGCATCCTCGGCGACTTCCGGCCGACATCGAGTGGTTCTGGATCCGCTGGGATCCGGCGAGTTTCGAGTACCTCGACCCGTTCGCCAGCATGGCAATGCCGTCGTTCTGTCTTGAATCGTGGGAGCGAGACCCGAAGTGGCCCCGGGCGTTGTTCTGGGTTGCCTACGAACACCACAACTTCTTGGCCGTGGAACTGGAGTACCCGGACGCCGAGGCCTCGCAGTTGTTCGCCGATTCCTACGACACCAACTCTGGCCTTTCGCTGATCGCGCCGAACCTCGCGATGCGCCTGAGTGCCTGTGCGGCGGCGATCGAGCAGCATCCCAACGTCGAACCGCTAACGCTCTGGTCAACCGGTGCAGTTGGCGAGGTGCAGCAGCTCTGCGACGATGCGCTCCTCGTGAACGGGATCGTTCCCGACGCTCGAGGTCCCCACGACTGGTACGACATCTTGACCTGCCCCCCTCGCTGGCAGCGTCAGCAGGGCGTCACCCCCGAGGTGGCGACGCCTCGCGGCCGCACCTACACGATCGCCGACCTGCACGAAGCCCGGGAGCACGGCCCGGTCGAAGCCACGATCGTCGGTCACGCACACACCCGGGCTGGCACCGGCGGCGGGCGACTGATGGTGGTGAGCGACGAGACCGGCGAGGCATTCGTCTGGGTACCCACGTCGGTGCCGAGTGTTGGCGACCCGCGCGGCGGCCACATGGAGATCGACGTCATCGCCCGTCCCCCGTCAGGTCACGAGACCGCCATCCCCGAGTTCGACGACGACCATGCCGACGCCTCGCGCCGGGGCCTGGCCGGCGACATCGCCGGCGCGGCGGAAGTCGGCGCACGGATGGGCGGGTTCATTGGCGGCGACCACTCGATCGTGGCGCGTGCGCTGCGCCCGCTCGACTGACGCCAGGCCCGGCGCTGCGCAGGCCAGTCAGGCGTAGGTGCGAATCGCCGCTGGCTCCACGGTCACGAGCCGGAAGGCCTCAGCCCCGGCCGCTCGCCAGGTGGCGAGCGCTCCGGCCCGCTGCGGGTCGTCGAGATCCCAGTACTCGGGCGCGAGCTGTTCCGCCAGGGTGAGACCGCTCGCCTCGGACACCTCGGCGATTCCGTCGAAGGCCACCCAGTACTCCGGCTCGTCCACGTCGTTCGACACCAGCAGGGTCACCCGTGGGTCGCGGGCGATGCGAGTGAGCTTGATGCTCGTCGTGCCGCAGAAGAACGAGACCACGGTGCCGTCCCAGTCGTACCAGATCGGCACCGTCGTGGGGCTGCCGTCTTTGCGGAGGGTGGTGAGCATCGCGTATCGGGTGCGTCGGGTGAGGAACTCGTCGAGGTCGGAATGGTGGTCGGCCATCCCCCGAACTTAGGCTCTGCCGCGATGCTGGAGAACAAGATCGCCATTGTGACTGGAGCAGCGTCGGGTATCGGCGCCGCCTCCGCCCGACGATTTGCTGCCGAAGGAGCGGCTGTCGTGGTCGCCGATGTCCGGGGAGCCAGAGCGGCTGAGGTCGCCCAGGGCATCGTGGACGACGGCGGTCACGCCATCGGCGTCGAGGTGAACGTTGCCGACGCGGCGGCCGTCGAGGCCATGGTCGGCACCGCTGTACGCGAGTTTGGGGGGCTCGACGTTCTGTTCAACAACGCCGGCACACTCCGTCCGGGCACGGCGGTGGACCTGAGCGTCGACGACTGGGATCTGGTGATGGGGGTCAACGTGCGCTCGGTGTTCCTCGGTGCCAAGTTCGCTGTGCCCGTGATGATCGAACGGGGAGGAGGCTCGATCGTGAACACGGCCTCGATCTCCGGCCTGCACGGCGACGGCGGAGCGGTGGTCTATGCCGCGAGCAAGGCGGCCGTGATCAACCTCACACGGGCCCTGTCGACCGATCACGCGCCACACGGCGTGCGGGTGAACGCCATCTGCCCTGGCACGATCGAGACGCCCCCGGTGCAGCGCATGATGCAAGACCCAGCGGTGCTCCAGACGAACGTTGATGCGCACGCGCTGCGTCGGCTCGGTCATCCTGACGAGGTGGCGGCCGCTGCGGTGTGGCTTGCCTCGGATGAGTCGTCGTTCGTCACGGGCGAAGCGCTCGTGGTCGACGGTGGCCTCCGGGCCCAGTCGCCGCTCGGCACACTCGCCGATCCTCGCCCCGCCCACAGACGTTGACCGGCACGGGCCAACGGGCGCTCGCGCCTAGCTCGAACTCGCAACCACCCGGGGCACTCGCTCGCTCTGGCGCACGTACGGGAACTCGTCGGTGAAGCCGCACAGCGTTCGGAACAGTGCGGGGTCGTCGCAGTCGTCAGCGAGTGCCTCGTCGAAGTTGTTCCGGAACTCCTCCTGGGGCAGCACCATGAGGTGGCGGTAGTAGTTCGAGATCATGAGCCGCATCCCCGGCGTGTGCCGCGGGTAGGCCCCGTGCCACGTGGCCCCGTGGAACACGATCAGTGACCCCTTCGGGGCGATGCAGGGAACGGCGCGCTGCACTGCGTCGGGGAACGTTGGCGGGGCCATCCGGCGATGCGAGCCGGGCACGTAGGCGAGGGCGCCGCCATCGTGGCTGTACTCGGTGAGGCACCAGTTCGTATTGGCGGTCAGGGCGTTGCGGCCCCAGGGGAGCGGCACGGCGAGCTGGTCGCAGTGCAGGCCGAGGTTGGGGCCGTAGCCGTAGTCGCCCTGCCACTTCACGAACCCGTTGTGGCTGCTGAACCGGGTGGCGTTGGAGCCGATCATGTGGCGGATCAGAGCCACGGCAACCGGGTTGACGGCGAGGTCGCGGAAGCGTCGATGCAAGCGGCACAGCTGCTGGACGAGAAACTGCGACGGGACACCCGGTGCCTCTTCGCCGGCGAGCTCGGCCAGCACGTGGTCGGGCACGGGGAACTCGATCTCAGCGGCCGGTCCCGCGTCGAGATCGAACGGGCAACCGACGATCTCCTCGGCTCGTCGCAGGAGAAGGTCGGCGAGTTCGTCGATCTGTCCCTCGGAGACGCCGTGCACGTCGGGGGGAACCACGGCGAGGCCGTCGACTTCGAGCTGCAGCACGTAGTCTTCCAGCCCAAGTTCGGTGATCTCGGGAGAGAGTCGTGTGTGTTCGGTGTTCGGGCCGGCCATCGAGTCCCCCTGTCGACCGCGACGCTACCGCACGCCCGCGAGCCGGCACCAGACTCCGCCGTGGGCTGTCGTCAGGGGGTGGCGGGGGACACCACTGGTGCTGGCACGATGCTGCGTCGCATCACCAGGGCGAGCGGGAGAGCACCCAGTTCGATCACGAGCACCGCCCAGGTGACGGCACTCGGCGCTCCCAGGTCGGCGATCGAGATCAGTCGACCGATGCCGCCGAGGAAGATCGCTCCGGTGACGAACACCAGGGCATCGGCTCGCTGCTCGATCACGCGCACGCACCAGAGCGCCAGGAGGGCAACGCCCAGATAGACGCCGCCGAAGTAGCGGTAGGTGCTGTCGAGCGCAGCGTCGATGTCGGCTCCATCGAAACGCGCCACGCCAATGGCCATGGCGAGGATCGACGATGCCAGCGGGATGAGCGCGAGCACGAGGAAGACGGCCTGCCACATGCGACGGTTCGGGAGATGGGGGCGGAGTGCGGAGTGGGATGAATGTGAACGCTCGGTCATGTTCATCAGATGAATATACGACCGAGCGTTCATGTTTGGCAACGGTCGATAGGCTTGGTGGTCGTGGCCTCTGACACATCGGGTGTGGTCCGCACCCCTCAGCAGGACCGGAGCCGCCGCGCTGTTCGGCGCCTCCTCGATGCGGCCGAGGCTGCCTTCGCCGAGCAGGGGTACGAACGGGCGAGTGTGCGCGACATCGCAGCCCGGGCCGAGGTACCGAAGGGGAGCCTCTACCAGTTCTTCCGCAACAAGGAGGCGCTGCTCGACGCCGTGGTGGCCGATCTTATCGCCGAGGTCGACGACATCTACGCCGGACTCGACGCCATCGATGTCGACCCCGGCCCGAGCGGGCGCTCGCCGCTGGAGTCGATGGTCGACCACGTCATCGGTCGGGTGCTGGACCTCGCCGCCCGGCGGCCAGCGTTCCGCACGCTGTTCTCCGGGCTCTCGGCCGCGGGGCCGCTTGCTGACGCTGGTGCGCAGCTGCGCGAGCGGTACCGGTCGCACATCGAGGCTGTCATGGTTCGGGCCGACCCTCCGTCGCCGGTTGGCTACGCCCAAGTGAGCACGGTGTGTACCGAGATCGCCCGAGGTCTGTTGCCGTGCATCGTGGACGAGCGGGGCCACGTCGATGGACAGCTCGCTCCGGAGCTCTCACACGCCACGACGGCATACCTGTCATCGGTGAAGGCCCGATCGGGGCCGCGCTGATCGGGGGGGGGCTTGGTTCGTCGCCGCTGTCAGTGAGAAGAGGGAGCCGACGCCCACGCCTCGTTCTGGGTGTCGGCTCGTGTCTAGGTTGGCGGCATGGCCGACCCTGTCTACAGCGCTGCGTTGTCCCGCATCCATGACGAGGGGTTCCGGCAGCACGCACGCCTGTGTGCCCCTGGCATCATCGAGCACCTCGAACCGGTACGCATTCGGCACGGTCTGGTGGTCGAGATCGGTTCGGGATCGGGGTCGCTCACCAGGCATCTTCTGGACGCGGGCCACCGCGTCATCGCGTCGGACGTGTCACCGGCAATGCTGGACCTGGCTCGCGTCAACGCACCTGACGCCGAGGACCACCAGATCATCGGGCTTCCGGGCGATCCGATTCCCGATGCCGACGCCATCGTGTCGACCGGCCATGCGCTGTCGTACCTACCGACCGAGGCGCTCGTGGTCGACGCCCTCCAGGCCTGTTGCCATGCCCTTCGGGCTGGTGGTGTGCTGGCGATCGATCTGGAGGATCTCTCGGTTCTCGACACGCAGTTGGGGCGGCCGCCCACCGGGTGGCAGGGGGACGACTGGGCGTTGATCATCGATCGGGTGTCGGATGGGCCAACGCACTTCGCCCGGATCCACACCTGTTTCGTGGCCGACGCCGATGGGCGATTCCAACGGCACGTCGAGCGGCACGACAACGTGCTCGTGGATGTGGAGGGCCTGGTTCGGCCCGTGCTCGAAGCGGAGGGCCTCCACGTCGTGATCGGTACCAGCTTCGGCGGCGAGCAACTGATGACAGGCCTGCGCACCGTTGTCGCTCACCGGCCGACGTAGCCTCACCCGGTTCGCGGGGCGCAGGTCATCTCCGCGCCGCCGGCGTTCGGCCGATTATCGGCCGCAATCTAGGATTGAGCCCACGTGCTCGTCACGGACATGTTGCACGAGCAATGGGAGTTGCGCCGTGTCCGAATCGAACCTGATCGACAGCCTCATCGTTCGGTATGAGAAGAGCCCTGCCATCAAGCCTCTGGTTCAGCTGCTGCCGATGAACCTCGGTGCCGTGATCGACTCGATGCTCGGCCAGCGATACCAGCAGATCGTCGAAGAGCGTCTGCAGGCGTTGCTGGACGAAATGGAGGCCAACATGGGCCTGGTCGAGATCGAGTCGGACTACTCCGATGACTACATCCACTGCTTCATGAAGGTCGTGCAGATCTCTGCGGGAACGAGGCGGCACGAGAAGATTCGGATGTTCGCTCGACTCCTCGACTCGGTCACGTTCGGTACCGGCGGATATCAGACGGTCGACGAGTTCGAGGAGTACCTGGCGTTGCTCGATGAGCTGTCCTTTCGCGAACTCGAGTTGCTGATGGCCCTCGAGACGTTTCAGCAGGCCAACGGCATCACCTGGGGGCGGGCGTTCGAGCAGGCGTGGGCCGAGTTCTCCGGAGAGATGTCGGACGTGCTGAACCTGTCTCTCGCCGAGCTGGACATGGTGCTGATGAGGCTCAACCGAACCGGTTGTGCCGAGACCTTCGGTGACAAGCAGGGCACGAACGGAGTGCGGTACTGCGCGACGACCCCGATGTTCTCGAAGCTGCGGAGCCTCGTGGAGGACTTCGACGCCCAGTCGAGTCAGGGCTCGGGGCCCGCAGCAGATTCCCGTTGACGGAGTCTCCGATCACGCCGCCAATCGCTATGGGGCACACCGCTATCGTGGTCTCGGTGACGGACCGTGAACGGTTCCTCGCCTACCGGCTCGATCAGCTCATCGACGAGCTCGGAGAGGTGGACGGGGCAAGCGGCATCGATGCCGAGGACTTTCGCGCCTTCAGCGACATTGTCGCCGCCCTCTACCACTACGAGTTCCACGGCCGGGCCCGTCGTATCAACCGGCTGTGGGATCGCCTGGGTACCGACCCGGAGGTGGATCAGGCCTTCACGTCGTTGCTCTCCGGATTGCTCGACGGCGCCAACTACACCGCGGTGACCGTGGCCGAGCTCGATGAGGCCCTGGCCCGCGAGTCACTCATCCCGTTGCGCCTCGACGTCGATCTTGACGACTACGACGAGATGCTGATCTACCGACGTAACGCCAGCGTCGAGACCGTCGAGGTGCCGACGTGGCGGGGCCTGCGGCGCACCGAGCGCGTGATCACGGTCGACGAGCGGGTGGTGGTGCACACCCGGGTGAAACAGCAGGCCTGGTTCGACGAGCAAGGTATCGATCCCGAGGACCGCAACCTCGTCCCCGGGCACGTCTCACTCAAGCAGTTCCAGAACGTGCCCCGGGCCGACATCGAGATGCTGCTGCCCTCCACCCAGGTGAAGTTCCGCCGGATCGATTCTCTGATTGTCGGCGTGCCGGCCGTGGCCTCGGGTGTGGTGGTGCTCGCCACGAAGCTGCTCCCCACCCTGGTGTTGATCGGGGCGCTGGTTGCTGCGTGGCTCGGGCTTCGTGATCGGCCCGAGCCGTTGGACCAGACCTCGCTGGTGGTGTTGTTTGGCGGTGCGGTGACCGTTGGTGGGTTCACTGCTCGTCAGTGGAACAAGCTCAAGAACCAGAAGGTGGCCTACCTCAAGACGTTGTCGGAGAACCTCTACTTCCGCACCCTGGCCGACGGGCCCGGGGTGGTGAACAGCCTGCTCGCCACGGCTGAGCAGCAGGAGGTCTTCGAGGTGCTGTTGGCCTACCGGATGCTGCTGGCTTCTGGCGAGCCGATGAGCGCCCGTCAGCTCGACGCCGCCGTCGAGGCCTGGATCCACGATGGATCCGGGCAGGAGGTCGACTTCGAGGTAGCCGACGCCATCGCCAAGCTCCGACGTCTCGGCCTCGTCGACGGCGACCGCAACCTCAGCCCGAAGCCGGTCCCCGAGGCGCTCGTGCTTCTCGATCGGCGCTGGGACGGGCTGTTCCGCCATCGCGGAGGAGCTGGCTGGCACGCCATGGCCGACGCCGACGACGGGGATGCCAATGGCGAGATCGGCCCGTTGTCGTCCCTGCGGCAGGTTGTGGATCGTTTCCGTGGTCGCCTCGGCGGCCGCCGCCAGGAACGCGAATCCGCCTGACCCTCACGCCCTCTCGAAGCGCACAGCCGCCACAACGGTCTGTTCTGGCTGCAGCGTCAGGCCGGTGAAAACGAAGCGCCCAGCGGCAGCACCGGGCGGCGTGCTCACGCCACGCCAGCGCGACGGCTGCGGTGAGACGCAACGAACGCTCGGCAATCCCGGGTGTCAGGAGCTCCGGGAATAGCGATACATATTGACGTGTTTATGTGGGTGTTCCCATTCCCATCAAGGAGAACCACATGTCATCCATCTCTTCTGTAACGGCTCCAACCGCCGACCGTGCCCAGGCGGGCCAGGTCGACAACCGGCCCCGCTTCGCCATCGGTCACCTCTTCCTCGGTGCCGACGAGGTCGAGACCGTCGCCGACTTCTACGTGTCCATTGGGATGCGCAGCGTGGCTCGCATGCCTCGCATGGCCATCGTCGAACTCAGGGGCGGCACCCACATCGTGATCGGCGCCGGCCCGGTCGGTGAGGGCAGCCTCGACCTGATCGTCGACGACCTGGACGAGACCCGCTCCGTGATCGATGCGGCCGGAGGCCAGCCCAGCCGAATCACCCGAGGCGGCGTGCACGACCAGTTCATCGCCACCGATCCCGAAGGGAATCGCCTGGTTGTGAACTCGACCCATGCGATGGGCCCGGTGTAGGCCCATGCGGAGTGTCCCAACCCATCCATACGCAGGCTGCGTCGGACCCACGTCCGGCGCAGCCTGCGTTCTGGCCAGACGAGACGCACCATCGTCTTACCCCGCGACAACGGTGGTGATACGTTGAGGCCGTGAACCGCGGCGCCCCCCGAACGCGGCCCGTCGGACGGCCGCCCGGACCCCACGACGACACGCTGGGCAAGCTGCTGCCCACGGCCCTCAGGCTGTTCCTGGCCGAGGGAGCCGCTGCGCTCACGCCCACTCGCCTCCATCGAGAAACTGGTGTAGCCCGGGCCACGATCTACCGGAATTGGCCTGATCCGGCCGATCTGATCGAGATCATGCTGCAGCGTGCCACCGGTATCCCCGAGGAGATGCGCTGCGAGGGAGACCCCGCCGCCGACCTGCACGCGGCGCTCGATCTGCTCCTGTTCCGATTCGAGCACCGGCCCGTTCGCCCGTTCCTCGCCGCCTGTCTGCAGTACGGCGATCGGTCGGAGCGGCTCGGCGACACCGCTCGTGCCTTCGTCGACGGCATCCTCGCCCCGTTCCACCTCGCAATCAGATCCGGTATCGAACACGGTCGCATCACCCCCGCTCCTGGCGTCGAGGTCGACGACCTCGTGGCCGAGCTCACCGGCCCCTTGATCGTCCGCCATGTGCTGATCGGTGAGCCGGTCGACACCGCCAAGGCCCGTCGCATCGTCGACGAGTTCGTCGCTCGCCATGTGAGCCCCGATGGGTGAGTCGGATCTCGTCCGTACCGACGCCGCCACCCGAACCATCTACGCCACGGACAACTCGATCTACCAGATCAGGCCCAGCGGCGTTGCGTTCCCCCGCACAGCCCACGACGTGTCCGTGCTGCTCGCCGCCAACGCCAGAGGTCACCGTCGCCCCGTCGCCGCCCGCGGCGCTGGCACCGGCACGAACGGCCAGAGCCTCACCGACGGCCTCGCCCTCGATCTGAAGCGCCACCTTCACGAGGTGGTGTCGGTCGACCCCGATGCCCGTACGGCCGTGGTTCAGCCCGGTGTCGTGGCTGGCGCGCTCAATGCAGAGTTGGCATCGCACGGGCTGTTCTGGGCGCCGCACACTTCCACCCTCAACCGGTGCACCGTCGGCGGGATGATCTCGACCGACGCCGCCGGCAAGGGGTCGCTCGTCCACGGCCGTACTCATCGTCACGTGAGGCGCCTCGACGTGGTGCTCGACGACGGCACGGAGTGGACGGCCGAACCAACCTCGGTGGCCGACGCCGAAGCCAGGGCCCGGATCGACGATCGCGTTGGGCAGCTGTGGCGAGATCTGTTGGCGCTCCCCATCGACGAACACCAGTCGTTCGATCTGCCCGAACTCGCCCGTGGCTTCAGCGGCTATGGCATCGATCGCCTCCGCCGCCACGATCTGATCGATCCGGTCGCGTTGCTCTGTGGCGCTGAAGGCACCCTCGGTGTGATCACCGAGGCAACCCTCGACCTCACCCCGATTCCCCGTCACACGGTGTTGATCGTGGCGAGCTACGCCAGCTTCGCCGACGCCTTGGACGACTCGGTCGACATGGCCGTCACGAAACCGACCGCCATCGAGTCGTTCGACGAGACCACCCTCGAGCGCGGCCGATCCTCGCCAGCGTGGCCGGCACTCGGACGAGTGGTTGGTGACCACGCCGGTTCGGTGCTGTTGATCGAGTACGCAAGCGACACCGAGACCGACGTGGTGCCGATCGTCGAGACGCTGCAGCGCACAGGCCGAAGCCTGGCAACCGCAGCGCTGTGGGATCCGGCCGAGCGCGCCGCGGCATGGAAGGTGCGGGCCGACGCCGTTGGGCTGTTGGCCAAGGTCGCCACTGGCGGTCCCGATCGCGACGCTCGTCCCACCGCCTTCGTCGAGGACTGCGCCGTTCCCGTGCGGGCCATGCCGGCGTTCATCGCCGAGTTCCGCCAGGTGCTCGACCAGGCCGGAGTGACCTACGGGATGTTCGGGCACGCCGACGTTGGTTGCGTGCACGTTCGGCCGGCGCTCGATCTCACCGACCCCGAACACGAGGCGATGGTGCGATCGGTCACCGACGAGGTGGTGGCCCTCGTGGCCCGGCATGGTGGCGTGCTCTGGGGTGAGCATGGCCGTGGCCTGCGGGGCGACCCGGTGTCGGCGTTTCTCTCACCCGACACGATCGACGTGATGCGCCGGGTGAAAGCGGCGTTCGATCCCGGCGACCTGCTCAACCCGGGAAAGCTCTACCGCCCAATCGGGTCAGAGGAGCCATTGATCCGTCTCGACGATGCGCCGTTGCGGGGCCAGGCCAACCGCCAGGTGCCGGTGGAACTGCGTCGGGAGTTCTCCGACGCGTTCGCCTGCAACGGCAACGGCCTCTGTCATCACCACGACGGCGCTGAGGTCATGTGCCCGTCCTACAAGGCCAGCGGCGATCCGGCACTGTCGCCGAAGGGCCGGGCCGATCTGCTGCGTGCGTGGCTCAGGGCCGATGCCACCGACGATCACGCCGAGCGGGACGAACTCGGTGCGCAACTGGCCCAGAACCTCCATCAGTGCCTCTCGTGCTCTGCGTGCAGCGGTCGCTGCCCGATCGAGGTCGACATTCCCGAGCTCAAGTCCCAGTTCCTCGACCGCCATCATCAGCGTCATCGGAGGCCGCTCGCGCACCACGTGTTGAGTCGCTTCGAACGGCTGGCCACCCTCGGTGCGCGGATGCCTCAGCCGATAGTCCGGATCGGGGCGAGGGCGGCAGGGTCGATGCTCGGCCTGGTCGATCTGCCAACCCCGTCGCCAGCGACCGGCCTGGTGCGTCGCCTCCCACGCTTCGATGCCGCCAATCCCACCGAGCTGGTGGTGATGCCCGACGTGTTCACCTCGGTGCTCGATCCCACGACGCTCGTGGGTGCCGTCGCCTCGTTGCAAGCCGCAGGCCACACGGTGTCGGTCGGATCGTTCGTCCCGTCCGGCAAGTTCGATCACGTGAAGGGCCGACGCCAGGCGTTCGCCCGGGCCGTCGAGGCCCAGGCGCAGGAGGTGAAGGCGATCCGCAGCACCGGGGCTCAGCCCGTGGTCGTTGAACCTGCCATCGCGCTCTTGCACCAGCACGAGTATCCGAACATCGCAGCGGACTATCCGTGCGACGACGTAGCCTCCCTCGCCGACGTGCTCGACCGGAGCCGGCACCTGTTGCCGCCTTCGGATCGACCTCGACGGGTGCAGCTGCTCGGCCACTGCACAGAGCGGGCCACTGCCCCCGACTCACTGGCCGCCTGGGGCCGGGTGCTCACCGCCGTCGGTCACGAGGTGGCAACGCCGTCAGTGGGGTGCTGCGGCATGGCCGGCATCTTCGGCCACGAGCGGGAGAACCAGGAGATGTCGAAGGCGCTCTTCGAGCAGACGTGGGCTCCGGTGATACGCGCCGCCGCGGACGAGCGCGGCACGACCAGCTCCGCACCATCAGTGGTGGCCACCGGTTACTCGTGCCGATCTCAGGCCAACCGGTTCGCCGGCGCCCGTCTCGGGCACCCGGTGATCCTGGTGGCCTCGGCCGTACGCCGCTGACCGAAGACCTCAGCCGAAGTTGAGCGGATGCCCGGGGCAGTGCCATTCGTGGGCACGCAGCGACCCGAAGCCGGACGCGGTGATGTAGGCAGTGCGCAGCTCGGGCCCACCGAAGCAGATGTTGGTCACCATCGGGTCGCCCGGCACCGGAAGGATCGCCCGCAGTGAGCCGTCAGGAGCGAACGCGGTGATCGCTCCGGTGCCGAGGGTGGCAACGCACACGTTGCCCTCGGAGTCGACAGCGAGCGAGTCCACCCGCCCGTCGCCTGGCACGACGCCGAGCAGGTGTGACGGTGTGCCGGCGCTCGACGAGAGCTGCGAGCCTGCTGAGGCCACCTCGCCCGGACCAGCCAGGTCCCAGTACCGCACCCGACCGGTCATGGTCTCGGCGTAGTAGAGGCGATCCTCGTCTGGCGACAGGCCCACCCCGTTTGGCGTGTTGAGCGGCCGGGCCACCACGGTCGCGGCGGAGCCGTCGGCCTGGGCATAGTAGATCGCGCCGCGGTCCATCTCGCGTAGACGGCCCTTGCCGAGGTCGGTGAAGTAGAAGCCGCCGTGACGGTCGAACACGAGGTCGTTCGGCCCGGCCAGGGGCCACCCGTCCACCTCGGTGTAGAGCGTCTCGAACGAGCCGGTCTCGAGGTCGACTCGCTGGATCGAGCCTCCGCTGTAGTCCTCGGCCTGGTGGCCGGGCAGGGTCATGCCCTGCACCGAGCGCCAGGTGAACCCACCGTTGTTGCACACGTACACGGCGCCGTCGGGCCCGAGCGCGGCACCGTTGGGGCCGCCGCCGAGCAGGGCCACCACGGTCACCGCACCGTCCGGGGCCACCCGGCTGAGGGTGCCGCGGCGGATCTCGACGAGCACCACCGACCCGTCGGCGAGGGCAACTGGGCCTTCGGGGAACTGCAGGCCATCTGCGATCGTGCGCATGGGAAACTCCGGAGGGATCGAATTCGGGTGAGTATCAGAGCGGCCGGCGATCAGGAGGCCTGAGATCAGAAGGCCTGAGATCAGAAGACGGTGTAGCCGCAGATCAGAAGACGGTGTAGCCGCCGTCGACTGTCACTTCCTGACCGGTGTGGAACGTTTGGCTCGGATCGGCGAGGAACGCCCCGACGGCCCGAAACTCGGCGGGGTCGGCCCAGCGCCGGGCTGGCGTGCGTCTGGTGGTCACCTCGCGGAACTTCTCGTTCTCATAGCCCGCCGAGGCGAGGTCGGTGATCGTCCAACCCGGAAGCAGCGAGTTGACCCGGATCTGATGGCGGGCGAGGCCAACAGCGAGCGCCCGCACGAGGCCGTTCAGAGCCGTCTTGGCCGTGCCGTAGGCCTCGTTGCCGGCAGCGCCGTGGACGGCGGAGGTGGACGACACTGCGACCAGCGACCCGCCCTCGCCTTGATCGACCAAGCGCCGGGCCGCCTCCCGCAGGCACAGGAACACGCCGTCGAGGTTGATCTCCATCACTGCCCGCCACTCGTCGAGGGTCAGATCGAGAAACGGCGTACCCGTGCCACCTCGGCCGGCGTTGGCGAACAGGCCGTCGAGCCGGCCGAGATCGTCAACCGTGCGCTCCATCGTCTCGATCACCTGGGCTTCGTCGCCAACGTCGCACACGTAGGCGACAGCCTCGCCACCACGGTTGGAGAGGGCGTCCAGCGCAGCAGCGTTCTTCTCCTCGTTGCGGCCCCAGATGGCGACGGTGCCACCGGCGTCCACGATGCCCTCGGCCATGCCGAGGCCGATGCCGCCGTTACCCCCCGTCACCACGAACACCCGATCACGCAAGTCGATCATGGTCGATGACCCTAGTGGTCGCCGCCGGCTCGATCCGGATTGGTGTTGGGCGGCACTGGCGGCCACGCTGGGCGGCGACGGTCACCACCCGAGGAGGAACCGATGTCCGGTGACGCCAACATGCGATCGGTGGGGGACAGCCTCCCCGTACCCGAGTTCGAGACCACTGCCTGGGTGACACCACCGCCCTTGTCCGACGCGACTGTCGCCATCGTGACATCGGCCGCGTTGCATCGCGAGAGCGACGAGGGGTTCACCAACGTGGACACCGAGTACCGCCTCCTCCCGGCCGACGCCCGCGATCTCGTGCTCGGCCACTGGAGCCCGAACTTCGACCGCACTGGCGTGGCGATCGATCTCAACGTGGTCTACCCGATCGACCGGTTGGAGGAGCTCGCCGCCCGGGGGGAGATCGGAGCGGTTGCCCCTCGTCACGCGTCGTTCGCCGGCAACCAGCCCGACGACGTGGCCACGATTCGCCTCGACTCCGGCCCGAGAGCAGCAGCCGATCTCAAGGCCGACGGCGTTGACGTGGTGTTGCTCACCCCGGTTTGACCGCTGTGCACGCGTACCGTGAGTACGCTCGCCCACGTCTTCGAAGCTGCCGGCATCGCCACCGTGGTTCTCGCCTCCACCCGCTCGGTGGCCGAGCGGATGGGGCCACCCCGGGCCCTCTACTGCGAGTTCCCCCTCGGACGTCCCTTGGGGAAGCCAGCCGACGCGGCGTTCCAGCACGAAGTGCTGTCTCGCGCCTTCGCGCTGCTCGACGCGCCGGCCGGGCCGGTGCTGGATGACCACCCCGTGGTGATCGAAGCCGACGAGGTGCCGATGACCTGCTCGCTTCCGCCACGCTTCGACCCGAACCTCCACCCTGCGGTGGACGAGGCGAACGGGCTCCGCAAAGCGTATGACCGCACGCGGCAGCGGCGAGGCATCACGGGCGTCGGTCGCTCGATCGATGCCGACGGCGTGGCCGACGCACTGCGGATCCTTGCCGACATCGCCGACGGGGCGAACTGGAAGGGCGCGGGGATCCCTGGGAAGAACACCACGGCGCTGTGCCACGACATTCGCACCTACTACGAAGAGGCTGCGATCGAACTCGTCGACGGGCCGCCTCCCGCGGGGCGGGCGATCGAGGCCTGGTACTTCGAGGAGACCGAGGCCGGCCGCCTCGTGCTCGCCGCCCGCCAGGCCATCAAGGACCAGGAGGCACCGTTCCCGGTGTGGTTCTACATGGTGCCCGGGCACCGCTGAGGGCCCCATTGGCCTGCATCGCACGGGATCGGGCCGAGCGGTACCCTTCTCACCCGTCGGGATGCGCGGGCACACCGGCACGAGGTTGCTGCGTCAGGTAGCAGCGGAGCCGGGAAGACGGAAGCTGTGTCCAGTACCGAACGCGAGCGGATCCAACAGGCGCTACCGGGCTACGAGATCGGCGAGGAGCTGGGTCGCGGTGCCTGGGGTGTGGTGCTCGCCGGTCGACACCGCCGCCTGGGGCGAGAGGTCGCCATCAAACAGCTTCCAGCCAACTACGCCTCCGACGAGGAGGTGGCCGCCCGCTTTCTCCGAGAGGCGCAGATGGCGGCGTCGCTCGACCACCCTCACATCGTGCCGGTGTACGACTACGTGGAGGACGACGGCCTCGGCCTGATCGTGATGGAGCGATGCTCGAGCACGGTGCACGAGCGGCATCGCTCCGGTGGGCTGAACGAGCAAGAGGCCATCGCCGCCGCGCTCGCCACCTGCTCGGCGTTGGCCTACGCCCACGAGCGGGGTGTGCTCCACCGCGACATCAAGCCCGCCAACCTGCTGATCGACCGCAACGGCGTGGTGAAGCTCGGCGACTTCGGGATCGCCCGGGCCGTGGACGGCAACGTGCGGCTCACCGCCACCGGCATGGTGATCGGCACCCCGGCGTACATGTCGCCCGAGCAGGCCGGTGCATCGGATCTGGCGCCCGCCTCCGACGTGTACAGCCTCGGCGTGGTGCTCTACGAGCTCCTCGCCCGCCGGTCACCGTTCAACGACACCTCATCGGTGGCGGCACTCGTCCGTCAGCATCTGCTCGAGCCGCCGGTGCCTCTCGCCGAGACGGCGCCGCACGTGCCCGAGGCCGTGACATGGGTGGTGGAACGGGCGTTGGCCAAGTCGCCCCAGGACCGGTGGGCCACGGCGATGCAGTTCGGCGTGGCGCTCGGTGAAGCGTCCGCAGCCACATTCGGGGTGGGGTGGGCCCGCAAGGGCGGCCATGCCCTCTTGGCCGCGCCGGAGATCGTGGCCGCAACCGAGGCCGACCCGGCCTCGCGGACGGCGCCCTTCCCCTCTGCGGGCTCGGCTCACACCGGGCCACCCACCGTGCAGGCGCCACGTGCACCCGATGGTGAGATCGCCCGTCCGGCGCCGCCCGTCCGCCCGGGCAACGCCACCCCCGATCCTGCCGCATCGCCTGGCCCCGCGTTCCTGTCGCCGGCAGTCGAGGCGTCGCCCGCTCCACCGCCACTCCATCACTCGCCACTCCATCAGTCGCCACCGGTCGAGGCGTCGCCTGGGCCTGCGTCGCCCGCAGTGGCGTCGGTGCCGCAGTACGCGTCACCGCCGCCAACGCCCACCCCGGCGCCGGGCCCACAGTACGCCTCGCCCGGCCCCGCTCAGGCTCACCAGGCTGGTCACCAGGCAGTTGCGTCGGGTGAGCCAGCAGCTGGTTCGGGGGCATCGAGCGGCCGGCTCGCGGTGATCATCGGTGCTGCGGTGCTCGCCCTGATCGCAGTGCCGATCGCGCTCGTGGTGGCCTTCGGTGGCGACGACGGTGGCACCACCGACACCCCGGCTGTCGGTGTCACCACCACGGCTGCCGCTGACGGCAGCGGATCAGCGGCCGATGACGGCGCCGGCTCCGCCGACAGTTCCGAGTCGGCCGGCCTCAGCCCGAGCCGCGAGTCGCTCTCGGGCGACGCCCCATCGCCGGAGCGGCTGATCCTGGCCACCATGAGCGATGTGGACTTCGGCCGCGACGACGAGCAGGTTCAGGCAGGAGTCGATCTCGCCCTCGATGAGATCGCGGCCGGCGGCGGCGTGTTCGGCGGGTCGATCGACCATCGGCTGGTCACCTACGACGGCTTCGAGGCCGACGATGGGTTCCGGACAGTGGTGGCCTCGGGCGCCTCGGCCCTCATCGGTCCCGTTGACTTCTTCCTCGCCGACGATGCCGAGCAGCAGATGGCCGCCAGCGGGATCGTTCGGATCTCCCCGACCGACTTCTCCGATCGCGACGCCCTCGGCACCAATGCGTTTCGCACCCGCCCTCCGAACAGCGCCCTCGGTGAGGCCGCCACTCAGCTCGTGCCCGTCGACGCCCGCACCGTGGCGGTGATCCGCCCTGACAACTCGTTCACCTCTGATGCCCCTGTCCTGAGTCGGATCGAGCAGTCGTTGGCGGCCCGCGGGGTGACCACCGTTGAGGTGCCCTTCGACGATGATGCGCCCCAGGCCGGGGTCGACGCCGTGCTCGCGGCCAGCCCCGACGCCATCATCCTCAACGGCTTCATCACGACCGATGACGTGTACGGGCCCCTGATCGACGCCGGCATCGGCCCGCAGGCCGTGCCCTACATCGTGGCGGGGGCGCAGGGCTCGTCGTTCCGCCTCGACGAGGGACAGCTCGCCGGCGTGCAGGGCGTGCTGCTCGACTTCGACCTGGGCGACGAGCTGGAGGAGAGGTTGACCGCGGCCTCCCTCGACCCCGAGGCGGCCTACGCCTACGACGCCACGATCATCGCTGCCCTCGCCGCCGAAGCCACGAACTCGACCGATCCGGCCGATCTGGCGGCTGCGATCCCGATGATCACCGGCGATGGCGGTGAGGTGTGCACCGCGTTCGCAGCGTGCATGGCACTGCTCGATGAGGGTCTCGCCATCGACTACGACGGCATCGCCGGCCCCTACGAGTTCGGATCGAACGGCGAGCCGACGCTGGTGCGATTCGTGGTCACGTCCATCAATGCCGGTGGCACCGTGGAGACCCGCCAGCTGCAGACGTTCACCTTCAGCGGCTGACGCCCCGGGTCAGGCGGCTTCCAGCTCTGAGCGGGTGAACAGGGGGAGGAAGTCGACCCCGAGCTCGGTCATGTTCTCCGCCCCACCCTGCTCACGGTCGATCACGCACAACACCGCGTCGACCTTTGCCCCGAGTTCGCGAAGATCCTGGGTGGACAGCACCACCTGACCACCGGTGGTGATGACGTCCTCCACCACGGTGACCCGCTTGCCCTCGATGGAGGGGCCCTCGGCCAGCTTGGCCGTGCCGTAGGCCTTGGCTTCCTTGCGAACGAACACCACTGGCAGCCCTGTGCGGAGCGACAACGCCGTGGCGATCGGTACGCCGCCCAGCTCGAGCCCGGCCAGGATCTCGGTGTCGGGCGGGATGCGATCAGCCATGAGATCGGCGATTGCGGCCAGCAGCGACGGTTCGGCCTCGAACTGGTACTTGTCGAAGTACGTGTCGGCGGTGAGCCCGCTGCGGAGGGTGAACGTTCCCGTGAGCTGGGCGACGTCCACGATTCGGCGGGCCAGAGTCGAGCGATCCACGCCGCCACCCTACCGGTCGGACCACCACGGCAACGGGAACCGCGATGGCGGGGCACTCGGCCGAAGGCGTAGCCTCCGGCTTACGCACTCGAAGGGGGGCCCACCATGGGCATGACCGAGCAACTCGATGAGATCCTGCAGGCCGGTGTCGAACGAGGGGCAGCGCCGGGTGCCGTCTTCGTGGTCGTGGGCCGTGACGGCGTGCGCTACGAAGGCTCAGCTGGTGAGCGCGCCGCTGGCTCAGGGATCACAATGACGCCAGACACCGTCGGCGCCCTCTTCTCGAACACCAAGGCCCTCACGGGTGCCGCCGCGATGCAACTCGTCGAAGAGGGAACGCTCAGCCTCGATGCGCCTGCGTCGGAGGTCTGCCCAGAGCTCGGACAGATCCAGGTGCTCGACGGGTTCGACGGTGACGGCCAGCCGATCACACGGCCACCGGCCACGCCGGTCACGCTTCGTCACCTGCTCACCCACACCTCGGGCTTCGTCTACGACATCTGGAATGCCGACAGCCTCCGCTGGCACGACGTGACCGGCGAGCCGAACATCCTCACGCTCGAGAAGGCGTCGCTCATGGAGCCGCTCATGTTCGATCCTGGAACACGCTGGGAGTACGGCATCGGTATCGATTGGGTCGGGCAGATGGTGGAGCAGGCATCAGGGCAGACACTCGGCGCCTACTTCGCCGAACACCTCACCGGCCCGCTCGGCATGAGTGACACTGCGTTCGCCCACACCCCGTCGATGTTGGAACGGGCCTCCGCGGTTCACGGTCGCGGTCCCGACGGCTCGCTCACCCCGATCGATCTGCCCCCACCCGAGAACCCCGAGTTCGAGATGGGTGGTGGTGGCCTCCACGGCACGATGGGCGACTACGGCCGGTTCCTGCAGATGCTGCTGAACGAGGGCGAGCTCGACGGCACCCGCGTGCTCGGGGCCGACACGATCCAGACGATGAGCCAGAACCACATCGGTGACCTCAGGGTGCAGATGCTGCCCACGACCAACCCGGCGTTCTCGAACGACGCCGAGTTCTTCCCGGGGGCGCCCAAGAGCTGGGGCCTCACGTTCCAGATCAACGAGGAGCCGGGGCCGAGCGGCCGCCCCGCCGGCACGCTCATGTGGGCTGGCCTGGCCAACAGCTACTACTGGATCGATCGCGAGAACGATGTGGCTGGCGCCTACCTCAGCCAGATCTTGCCCTTCGCCGATGCCGGATCGCTCGGCCTGTTCGACGAGCTGGAGGCGGCCGTCTACGCCTCGGCGGGGTCGTAGCCGCACGGTGCCGATGATCCCGGGCTCGCCCCAGCCGGGTCTCGCGCCCGCCGTTGTTGCTGCTTTTCGCCGCGATGGCTTCGTGGTCGTGCCCAGTCTGTTCTCGGCTGAAGAGGCCGCGGTGCTGAGGGCCGAAGGTCATGCAACGATCGAGCGGCTCTCGGCCCGCCACGAGATCGATGGCACATGGCAGAGCGCGGCGGAGGGAGCCGACGCCGGCGATGCTGAGGTGACGCACCTGCTGCACTGTCATGACGTGCAGTTCCACTCCGCGGCGTTCACCGCTGCGCTCGCCGGCGGGCGCCTCGGTGCCACCTTTGCGGCGCTCATGGGCACGCCGAACGTGCAGCTTCACCACAACAAGCTGTTCATCAAGCCGGCCGAGCGGGGCTCGCCGTTCCCCCTCCATCAGGACTGGCCCTTCTTCCCCCACGCTCAGGACTCGCTCGTGGCCGCCATCGTGCATCTCGACGCCGCCCCGGAGGAGAAGGGGTGTGTGCGCGTCGTGCCGGGCTCGCACCACGGTGGCCGCCTGCGCCACGAGGGCGACATCGACTGGTACCTCCCGGTGGCGGATCACCCGCCCGCGTCGGCCACGCCGGTGCCTGCTGCGGCTGGTGACGTGCTGTTCTTCACGTGCCTCACGGTGCACGGCTCAGGCGTGAACCGCAGCAGCGAGGCCCGCACCACCTGGCTGGTCCAGGTCCGTGACGCCGCCGACGAGCCAACCGTCGACCGGCATCGCTCACCCGGTCAGGGCACGATGCTGGCCGGTGCCAACACTACGCATCCACCTCCGCCGAGCCCGTTCGGGCGGTCGTGACGGGAAGGCGGGTCGAGATCTCGCGGAGGCGCACGATCTCCTGGATGAACAGGGGGAGGGCGGCGAGTACCTCCACGTACTGGAACACGTAGATGAGGGCTGAGAAGGCGTAGCCGTACTCGGTCTCGCCCGGGGTGACCACCGCGATCGGCGTGTACACGATCAGGGCGATGATGCCGAGCCACACCAGGGCATAGTTTCCGGTCTCGAGATCGGACAGGCGGCGGTTCCAGCGCATGAGGGCGCCGAAGTGGCCAGCGATGCGCTCGTTGTCGCGGGAGTCGATCGCGTCGACCTGTCGCTCCAGCTCGTCGTTATATCCGGTGTTGAGCCGGTAGTTCAGGCCGCCCGTCGCCCAGTAGGTGACACCGATCAGCACGAGCAGGCCGAGGCAGCCCCAGAACACGCCCATGTCGAGGCTGGCGATGATCACGAGCGTGCCGACGACGCCGATCACGGTGTTCACCACTTCGGGCATCGAGTTCTCCAGGAACTCGATGAACTCGGTCAACAGCGTGGTGCGGGCCGCGATCGTCGACGTCGACGTGCCCTTGGCCTGCTCGGTTGCCACCACCTCGGTGGCCACGTGGCGGTACATCCCCGAATAGGCCCGCGTGTCGATGAAACGGCGAGCGCTGCCGATCACGAGGGCAGCGACGCCGAGTGCCCCGAGCGCGATCACACCGGATCGGTTGTCGTCGAGGAGGCCATTGATGGCGATGCCGATGAACAGCGGCAACAGCAGCATGATCACCGCCTCGACGATCACGAGGGCAACCGTGGCGCCCACCCGCCCCCGGAACCGCCAGATCAGGTGACCGAGCATCAGCGGATCGCGTCCAGGTTGCCGATGCGATCGAACGCGGCATCGATCAAGGGGCCGAGCGGCTCGACACCATCCAGTTGCTGCCACCGGTCGATGGCCACGTCGACGGCCAGCAGGGCGGCCCCGGCGAGCAGGGGAGCGGCCTCGCGATCCTTGGTCGACAGCAGCGCAGCGAGCGCGGCGGTGAGCTCCTCCCGGTCGTGGTAGTCGGCTTCGACGGCGGCGGCGTGCAGCGCCTCGGCGCGGTAGATGAACCGCACTCGGCGGAGCTGGAACTCGAGGTCCTCCTCGTAGCGGTCACCGAGTGCGGTGACGAAGGCCGATCGCATGGCTGCCAGCGGTGGAAGGCGTTCGAATGCCTCTTCGAGCGCCGCCACCAGTGCAGGCTCGTGCTCGTCCCAGATGACGATGGCCTCCTTGGTCTCGAAGTGCCGGTAGATCGTCGAGGCCGCCATGCCCACCTCGGCCGCCAGTTCCGACACGGTGACCTGATCGAAGCCACGTTCCTCGAACAGGTCGAGGGCGCGGCGTTGGGTTAGCCGCATGGCGTTCAGTCGGTTCCGTTCGCGCAACGATGCCATGAGAAAATCATACTGAGATCCTACTTGAGAAGGATTCCTTTTTTCGGAGTCACTCCTATTATCTGGATATGGAAGACACCCTGCAACTCGTCACTGACATCTTCGAGAGCGTGTTCGTGCCCATCTTGATCGTCGAGCTGATCTGGCTCGGCTGGGCTCGCCGCCTCGGCTGGAGCCGGATCAAGGAGATGCTCGCCAACGGCGTCACCTTCGCGCTGTTCGTGGTGGCTGCCGTCATCGGTGCCGTCGTGTGGTTCCCGATCTTCACCGCAGTCGAGGGGCTCGTTCCGTGGTCGATTCCCACCACGTGGTGGAGCGCCGTACTGGCCATCGTGCTCGCCGATCTCGTGTACTACGTCGAGCACCGCTTCGAGCACGAGCATCGTCTGCCGTGGGACCTGTACCACTCGGTGCACCACAGCTCCGAGGCCTACGACCAGACCACGGGGCTCCGCCTCGGCATCTTCGACGCGCTGCTCACCGTGGGCTTCTCGCTCCCCCTCGTGATACTCGGCTTCTCACCAACGCTCGTGTTCTTGTCCATCGGCATCGTGATCGCCTACCAGGGCTGGATCCACACCGAACTGGTGGGCCGAATGCCCCGCTGGTTCGAGGCGGTGTTCAACACCCCGTCCCACCACCGGGCTCACCACGGCAACGATCGGCCCTATCTCGACGTGAACTACGGCGGCATCCTCATCATCTGGGATCGGCTGTTCGGCACGTTCCAACGTGAGATCGAGCGGCCGACCTACGGCCTCACCACCCAGATCGAGTCGTCGAACCCGATCGACATCCAGTTCTCCCAGATCCGGTTGCTCCTCCGGGACCTGCGGGCCGACCGTTCCTGGCGCACCCGGCTCGCCCGGTTGTGGAACCGTCCCGGCTGGTCACCGACGAAGCAGCCGGCCACCCCGGTCGGGTAGCCGGGCACCCCTAGACGGCCAACGCCGGGCCGGCAGGGGCACCGGCCCGGAAGCGCACCGGAATCGACGTGGGGCCGAAGATGAAGTTGGAACCCATCCAGCCCACCTCACCAGCGGGTTCCAGGTCGTCGAGGCGGGTGAGCAGCTCACGGAGCAAGGCCTCGATCTCGATCCGGGCCAGGTGAGCCCCGAGACAGAAGTGGGGGCCACCGCCCCCGAACGCCACGTGAGGGTTGGGGGTGCGGCCAACGTCGAACCGGTCGGGCTCGGCCACGCAGGCCGAGTCGCGGTTGGCCGAGCCGTAGTACATCACCACCTTGTCTCCCGCCGCGATCGGTTGGTCGCCGAACACGGTGTCGACCGTGGCTGTGCGCCGCATGTAGACCACGGGGCTGACCCACCGCAGTAGCTCCTCGATCGCCGAGGGGAGGAGGCCATCGAGGTCGCCTCGGAGGCGGTTCAGCTCGTCGGGATGCTCGAACAGGGCCTGCATCCCCCCACCTACCAGGTTGCGCGTGGTGTCGCCGCCGGCGTCGACCAGGAGAAGGAACCAGAGGAAGAAGTCGATTCCGTCGAGTGGGCGGCCATCGAGTTCGCCCGATGCCAGCAGCGAGGCCAGATCGTCGCCGGGATTGGCCCGCTTGTCGGCGTACACCTCCTGGGCGTAGGTGAACATCGCCAGTTGTGCCGCCTGGCGGTCGGCGTGGCTCACCACCTCTTCACTGGAGTGCAGCATCTCGGTGTGGTGATAGAGCTCACGGCCGTCGGCCAGGGGAATCCCGAGCACATCGGCGATCACGAAGCTCGGCATCTCGCCGGCCAGGTCGGTCACGAGATCGCACTCGCCCCGTTCGATCACGGCGTCGACGATCGCCGTGGCCAACTCGGCCACTCGGTGCCGCAGAGCGGCTGAAGCTCGAGGTGTGAAGTGTTTGCTGATGAGTCGCCGCATCCGGGTGTGCACGGGCGGGTCTGCCATCAGCATCATCACGTGATCGCTGGACATCGCCTGCGAGTCCGGGCTCGGGTCGGCCAGCATGATCGTCGGCGACGACGAGAACTGTTCGTGGTCGCGGCCAACGGCCCGCACATCGTCGTAGCGGGTGATGGCCCAGAACCCGGGGCCGTCGGGCTCGGCGTGACGATGCACGGGGTCGTTCGCCCGGAGCCAGGCGAACTGGTCGTGGGGTTGGGAGCCGGCGTAGTTCGCCACCGGTAGCAGGTCGATGTCCATCGCTCAGTGCTCTCTGGGGTCGAGTCGGACGGTGAGGTCGAGTGGGCCGCGGAAGGCCCAGCCACCGAGCCGGACGGGTCCGGCCTCGGGATCGAGGCGGAGGTCGGGGAAGCGGTCGAAGATGCGGGGCACGGCCAGATCGCCGACGAGCGATCGCGATACCGCCGCCCCGGCGCAGACGTGGGGGCCGGCGCCGAAGGTGAGGTTGCCGCTGGTGTCACGGTCGAGGTCGAACCGCTCGGGATCGGTGAAGTGGGCCTCGTCGTGGTTGGCCGACGAGAACATGAGGAAGACCCGCTCCTCGGGCTCGAAGGTCACACCGCCAACGGTGTGCTCGGTGGCGATCCGCCGGGGTGACATCCCGATCGGGGCGATCCACCGGCAGTACTCGTCGAACACCTGCGCCGGTGGGATCTCGCCGGATCGGACTCGGGCCAGTTGGTCGGGATGGGAGAGCAGCGCCCAGATGGCGCCGGCAATTGCATCGCGGGGTTCGTTCTGGCCGCCCGAGATCGTGAGCTTGATGTTCGCCCGGATCTTGTCGTCGTCCATGCCGGCGGCGAGCATCACCGACAACAGGCTGTGGTCGGGCTCGGCTCGCAGGGCGGGAAGCCGCTCGTCGATCGCAGCGTCGATGGCGGCGGTGGCCGCCCGGCATCGGCCTTCGATCTCTGGGTCGCCGACGTAGTTGGCGATGCCGTCGATCATCGCCTGGCTCCAGGCGTCGATGTCGCGGTGATGCACCTGGGTGAGGCCGGTCATCACCTTCATGGCCTCGCCGCTGACGGCGGTGGCGTAGGCCGGCACGAGATCGACCGAGCGTTGGCCCTCCAACTCGTCGAGCACCGCATCGGTGAGCGCCGCGAACTCGGCCTCCCAGGTGGTGCGAACGGCCTTCGGGGAGATGGCGGGGTAGTAGACGAACCGCTCCCGGCGGTGGTCGTCGCCGTCGCGGCGCATCATGTTCTGGCCCATGAGCACATTCATCAGCCCATCGGGCTGGTCGGAGGAGAACACCGCCACGTTCTTCTCGCAGGTGTGGATGTCGTCGCGGCGGGTGAGCAGCGTGGCGCCGAACTGCGGCACGAAACAGATCGGCGTTTCGGCCCGCATTCGAGCCAAGGTGGGGTAGGGGTCGATCCAGAACTCCTCGGGATCGACGTTGATCACCGGTGCGTCCGACATGGATGCAGCCTGGCACGGCCGAGCGCCGCGAGGCCACTGGTGCCGGTGGTGCGGTTCACATCTGGTTCACACCGCGATCCCTACGGTCCGCACCATGACCGCTTCTCGTCGATCGTTCCGGGCCCTGGGCGCCGTGGGTGTTGCGCTGCTTCTCGTGGCTACTGCCTGCACCGCCGATATCGACACGGCGGCCCCATCCGACCAGGGTGCCTGTGACCCGTCGATTGCCGCCGCCCTCTCAGGGTGGGAGGCAATCGGCTTCTCCGGCACGGTGGCCTTCCTCGGGGGCGATCGCGAATGCATCGGTGCCTACGGATCGGCCGACCCGGCCTCCGCAGAACCCATGACCGTCGGGACCACGTTCAGTATTGGCTCAGTGACCAAGTCGGTCACGGCCGCCGCCATCGGGCGCCTCGTTGCCAACGGAGAGCTCGCCTACGACGACCGGGCTGGTGACGTGGTGCCAGGCCTCGGGGGCCCCGCCGGTGAGGCCACCATCGAGCAGTTGTTGCTGTACACGGCCGGCCTGACCGGGAGCCACGGGCGCGACCACGACCCCCTGGCTCGCAACGACGCGATCGCCGCGCTGTCGGGCCTCGACATCGCTCATCCTGCCGGCGAGGACTTCCTCTACTCCAACGCCGGCTACGCCACGCTCGCCCTCGTGGTCGACGCCGTGACCGGCGACTATCGCCGCTTCGTGGCGGACGAGGTGCTCCAGGGCACAGGAGGCTTCTGGGCCGGCGAGCCGGCGGCGCCCGAGCCTCGCGCCGTCGGCATCGATTCGGCCGGCGACGTGGGGTTCGACGGCGACTTCGACGGGCCCCACTGGGCCCTCGATGGTGCCGGGGGCGTTGCCATGACCGCACCTGAGTTGGCGGCGTGGACGCAGGCGCTGTTCACCACCGACCTCGGCGGGCCCGGGGGCGCCGAGGCGCTGATGGCGCGCGCATACGACCAGGGCGACGGCACCGCCGAAGTCCCCGGGTGGGTACGGCTCGATGCCGCGATCTTCGGCGAGCCGCTTCTCGGTTCGACCGGAGGCGGGAGCTCCGTTGGCCACGAGGTGACCGTGGCGTGGCTGCCGGAGTCGGAGAGGGTGTTCGTGATCGCGTCCAACGCGCCAGACGTGCCGGCAGAACAGCTGCTCCAGGCCCTGATCGGCGACCTCGTGGCCGGCCGAGCCCCGAGCGCCCCGGAGGTGGGCGGGGCGGTGCCAGCCGACGTTGCCGAGCAGGTGGCGGGCGCCTGGCATCTGGCCGACAGCGACAGCGACAGTGAGAGCGAGGCGGTCGGGCTCGTCGAGATCGTGGTCGGCGAGGACGGCCTCGTGGTCACCGCCTGGGACGGACGGGCCATCGACGCCGTGCTCCCGATCCCCGACCGAGCCGCGGCCCGGGCTCACGCCGACCTCGTGCTGGCCGTCGCTGGGGGATCCACCGAAGAGGGGCGCCGGGAGCGGGAGCTGTTGGAGGAGGCCTACGGACCGATCGTCGCCATCACCGAGACCGGCACCTGGTTCGCCGACATCGAGTACCGCACCTACCTCGACGTCGCCTTCGCCGACGGGTCCAACCTGGCCATGTGGATCGCCCTGGACGACGCTGGAGGTGTGGCTGCCGCCGAGATCCAGACGCCGCCACCCTCGATCCGCTATCTCCTGCGCGACGACGGCACCTTCGCTCCGATCGATGTCGCCTCGGGTGCGGTCGACCTTCACCTCCGGGTGGACGACACCGGCCTCGTGTTCAGCAACGATGGAGTGGAACACCGAGCCGAGCACGTGGCGGGCTGACCGCCCGTCACCGGATCACGGCAGTACCCGAACGAGCACGCGCACGAGAGAGGAGGCACCGGTGCGGATCCTGCTGGTGGAAGACGACGTCGATCTCGCCGCAGTACTGGCCGACGGCCTGCGGCACGCGGCCTACGCCGTGGACCACGTGTCGCGGGTGTCCGACGCCTTCGATGCCTGCCGCCTCACCGCCTACGACGTGGCCTGCGTTGACCTCGGCCTCCCCGACGGCGACGGCGTCGACCTCGTGCGGCGACTCCCGACGAGCTCCGATCATCATCGCCCGGACCGCGTGATCGTGATCACCGCTCGCGATGCGGTGGAACAGCGGGTGGCGGGGCTCGACGCCGGGGCTGACGACTACCTCGTGAAGCCGTTCGCCTTCGCCGAACTCCTCGCTCGCATCCGTGCCGTGTCGCGACGAGCTGATCAGCACGAGCCGGTGCTCCGCTGCGGCGACATCGCGCTCGACACCACCGCCATGACAGTGGCGCGAGCTGGCCGAACGATCGAACTGACCAGTCGGGAGTTCTCGATCCTGCGCTATCTGATGCGTGAGCCGGGCCGGGTGGTGTCGGCCGAGGACCTGCTCGAACATGTGTGGGACGGCACCGCTGATCCGTTCACCTCGTCGGTCCGGGTACTGATGAGCCGTCTACGACGGAAGCTGGGGTCGCCCCCGGTGATCCATACCGTGACCGGCGCTGGCTATCGGATCGATCCATGAGATCGCAGCTCCGTTCGGTTCGGGTGCGGTTCGCCGTGGTGGCCTTCGCCGCCATCTATCTGCCGGTGCTGGTCCTGCTGAGTGTGAGCGTGGTGTCGGAGCAGACCACAGTGGAAGACACCGGCGAGCGGGTGATCACCGAGACGGAGGTGCGGTCGGGCCCGCCCACTGCGGTGTACGTCGCCGCCGTTCTTCTGGCCCCCGCAGCCGCCGCCCTGGCGTGGTGGCTGGCGGGCCGAGCCGTGGCGCCCGTGCGGCGGGCGATCGAGATCCAGCACGACCTGATCGAGGAGGTGAGCCACGAACTCCGCACACCCCTGGCGGTGATCATCAACGGGGCCGAGGTGCTGCTCGGCCGGCCCGAGCCTGGCGTCGACGACCTCCGCACCGGGCTGGCCCGCGCCCAGACGGCGGCCGAACGCATGCGGGGCACGGTGGACGCCCTCCTGGTCGACGCCCGCGGGCGGGCCCGATCGATCGAACGTCAGCCGCTCGACGTCGCCGACCTCGCCAGGGCCGTGGCGGCCGAGCTCCAGCCACTCGCTGACGGGCGATCCGTGACGCTCACCGCCACCGTCGACGGCGACACCAGAGCCGCCGTCGACGAGGCGATGGTGAGCCGAGCGGTGCTCAATGTGGCGACCAACGCCGTCGAGCACTCGGAGCCGGGCCAGACGGTGACCATCGTGGCCCGCCCCGACCCCGCGGATGGCGCCCTGGTGCTCGTGGCCGTCTCCGACCAGGGGCCGGGTATCGAGCCCGCCGATACCGAGCGAGTGTTCGAACGCTTCTGGACCCGGCGCGATGGCGGCACCGGCCTCGGGCTGAGCGTCGCCCGCCAGATCGCCGAGGCCCACGGCGGGTCGGTCACCGTCGCCGAGACGGCCTCCGGGGCGCGCATCGAGATTCGTCTGCGGCGCTAGTCGGGCCGCCGCTGGTGGGGTGGCAGCGGGAACGACATCGGCGCCAGCGCAGTGAGATCCACCTCGATCAGCGTTGGCCCGTTCCGCGCCACTGCGGCGGCGAACGCCGCTTCGAACCCGGCCACGTCGGCCACAGCCGTGGCCTCCATCCCCATGGCGCGCCCCAGGGCGGCGAAATCGGGGGTGGCGAGGTCGACGCCGAAGCGTTCGCCGGCCACGTTGTCCTGGATCACCCGCAGCACGCCGTAGCCACCGTCGTTGAACACACAGGTGATGATCCGCAGCTGGTGTTGCACGGCGGTGGCCAGCTCACCGAGGCCGAGCTGGAAGCCGCCGTCGCCCGCCATCAACAGCGTCGGGCGCCTCGTGCCCGATGCCGCACCGACGGCCAGGCCGATCCCTGGGCCGATCGAGCCCGACGAGGCTCGGATCGACGTGCGCGGCTGCACGATCGGGAGCACCCGGTTGCCCCACAGGTACGTGGGCACCGTGTTGTCGCGCACCACGAGGCCATCAGCGGGAAGGATGCGACGGATGGCAGCGGCGATCGCTCGATGATCGGGCCCGATCTCGCCCCACGAGCGTTCGAGGTCGGCCTCCACCGCCTTCGACGACCGCTCCAGGAAGCCCTCGTCGGCTGTTCGCGCCACCACGGTCTCGGCGAGGCGGGCCAGGCCGCGCCGAGCATCGCCGACCACGGCGACGGCCGCGGGGTAGTTGCGCCCGATCACCGCCGGGTCGGCGTCGAGGTGGATGATCTCGCCGGGGATCTCCAGGCGCCACATGCGAGTGGAGTAGTTCTGGAACCTGGTGCCGACGGCCAGTACAACGTCGGCCTCGGCGATGATCTCGGCCACGTCGGGCCGCTCGGTGCGGGGGCCCAGCGCAAGCCGGTGATCCTCGGGAATCGCGCCGCGGCCTTCGATCGTGGTGACGACGGGCGCGTCGATGCGCTCGGCCAGCGCGACGAGTTCAGCCGATGCGTTGCTGGCCACCACGCCGCCGCCAGCCCAGATCACCGGCCGGTCGGCCCGGTCGAGCAACTCGCCCGCCTGTGCGATGGCGGCCTCGTCGGGAGCGAGGGGTTCGACGGTCGCCGAACCGACGATCTCGACCGGCGCCCGGCGGTACTGCTGGTCGATCGGTATCTCGACGGCCCCGGGTTGGGGGCGCCCCCGCCGACAGTCGTCGGCCACGGCTGCGATCGTGCGGCTGATGTCCTCGGTGCGCCAGATCGTCTCGGCCCGCCGGGTGACGGTACGCAGCATCGGCAGCTGCGTTTCGTGTTCGTGGATGAAGCCCTTCCCTTTGCCGTAGTAGGCCGACTCGGCTTGACCGGTGATGAGCAGCACGGGCGACGATCCGTAACCCGCTTCGTAGAGACCGCTCACGGCGTTGGTCGTGCCCGGGCCGGTGGAGGTCAGGGCCACGCCGAGGCGGCCGGTGGCCCGGGCATAGCCGTCGGCGGCGTGCACGGCGAACTGCTCATGGCGGCACGCCACCACCTCGATGGCCGACGAGGCGAGAGCCTGGTAGATCGGCAGATTGTGCACACTCACGATGCTGAACACCGCGGTGACGCCGAGTCGGTCGAGGGTCTGGGCGACCGCCTCGCCGCCCGTCATCGTGGTCGTTGCGTCCATCGTCGGTGAGTCAGTCGAGCAGGCCGACCGCCTGGCCGCCATCGACCAGGACTCCGGTGCCGGTGATGAACCTCGCCTGTTCCGAGCACAGGAACGCCACCGTCTGCCCGAAGTGGTACGGGTCACCGGTGATCTGGGCCGGGATGCCCTTCGCCGCGTCGGCCTCGGTCGGCATGAGCTTCTTCACCCGATCGGTCCAGTGGATGCCGGGCTGGCACGAGTTGACGGTCACCCCGTTGCCAGCGACTTCCCGAGCCGTGATCTTGAGGAAGCTCGTGAGCCCGGCCCGTGCCACCGAGCTGGCCATCAGGTAGGGCACCGGTTGCTTCACCCCGATGCTGGTGATCGCGCACACCCGGCCCCAGCCCTGGTCCTGCATGGACGGCATGGCGGTGCGGCACATCTCGATCATGGCCAGGCAGTTCATGTTGATGGCGGCCTGGTAGGCGTCGAGGTCGGTGTTGGCGAAGGTGCCGGGCGGCGGCCCGCCGGCGTTCGGTACGAGGATGTCGATTCCCCCGAGTTGCGAGGCGGCGGCCTCCACGAAGGCGCGGCCCCCCTCGGGCGTTGACACGTCGGCCTCGATGGCAATGCAGGTGCCGCCGATCTCGGCCACTGCGGCGGCCAGCCGCTCCGGGTCCCGCCCGGAGATCGCCACCGACACGCCTTCTTCGGCCAACGCTTTCGCCGATCCGAGGCCGAGGCCGGCCGAACTGGCGGCGACGGCCGCACGCTTGCCACTGATTCCCAGATCCATGGGCGCAAGCTAGCCGCGGCCCACGACCCGAGTCACTCTCCCGTTGTGCTCAGTCGCGTCGGGGATGTGGTGAGATCGCGGATGAGGCCTTCCTGAGCGATCGTGGCCACATGGTCGCCGCTCGTGGTGAACACGTGCCCAGTGCTGAGGCCCCTGGTACGGATGATGCCGTGACCGTCCATGTCGAGGAGCACCCAGTCGTCAGCCCGCACCGGCCGGTGGAACCACATCGCATGGTCGAGGCTCGCCGTCATGTAGGTCTCGTGCCACTGGTCTTCGGGCGGGCGGCCGTTCGGATGCGAGGCGGCCACGGCGTCCATCGGGTTGGTGTCGCTGAGGTAGGCGAGGGCACACGCCTGGAGTCGGGGATCGTCACCGAGGGCGTTGGGGAACCGGGCCCAGATGCGCGAGCGTGGGTCGGTGCCGATGTTCACGTCGACCCGGTCGATCCCCGAACCCTCCCGGAACGCCGTGGCCTCGGTGGGCAGTGGCACGTCGCCGGGCCGGATTGCGGTCTGGGTTTCCACGCCGCTCTCGTGACGCTGGAAGGAGCACGACAGGTTGAAGATGGCCCCACCACTCTGGCGCGCCACCACTCGGCGCGTGGTGAACGACCGGCCGTTGCGGATGCGATCCACCTCGTAGCGCACCGGCTCCGCCGGATCGCCGCCCAGGATGAAGTAGCCGTGAAGCGAGTGGACGGCGTGGGCGTCGTCGACGGTCTGGGTGGCGGCCCACAGCGCCTGGGCGATCACGAGCCCGCCGTAGATGCGGCCCCACGGGTACGCAGGGCTCTCACCGACCCACACGTCGGGGCCGTGCGTCTCGAGCTCGAAGATGCGACTGGCGTCGGCCGGGATCCACTCTGGGGAACTCACCATCCGACGCTATCGCCCAGGGTCAGTACAGTGACCGGCCATGACTCCTGACGAGCGGCTTCAACTCGTCACCGACCTGCACGACCATCCGGCCCGGTTGGTGCTCGCAGTCGCCGGTGGTGGCAACGCCCTCATCACCGATCTTCTGGACGTGCCCGGCGCCTCACGCACCGTGCTGGAGGTGCTGATCCCCTACGCCTCATCGGCGATGGCCAACCTCGTGGGCCCGATGCCCCGGGGGGTCGGTGCCGTGAGCGAGCGCATGGCCCGGGCGATGGCGCTCGCCTGCCGCCAGCGGGCCGCCGCGCTGGAGCCAGGCGTGGTGGTGGTGGGCCTGGCCGTCACCGCCGCTCTGGTGAGCGACCGCCCCAAGCGGGGCGAGCACCGGGCCCACGTCGTGGTCGATTGCACCGATGGGGCCGGTCAGGACCGGCACCGTCTGGTGCGCCTCGTCAAGGGCGAGCTCGACCGGCCGAGCGAGGACCGGGTCGTCGCTGACGCTGCGCTGTGGGAGCTGGGCCTCGCCCTTGGCCTGGTGTCATGACTCGGCTCCGGGCCGGAGCCAGCGGCGTCAGATGCGGTAGACGCGACGAGCGGTGCCGGTGAACAGCAGGGCTCGCTCCTCCGGGGTGTAGCCGGTCGTCATCGTCTTGAACGCGTTCCAGAGCACCCCGTAGCCGGTCGTCTCGCCGTCGACGGGGAAGTTCGACTCGAACAGACACCGTTCGGGGCCGAGGGTGTCGATCGCTTCTCGAATCAGCGCACCCCACCGTTCGACCACCTCGGCCGAACTGGGTGGATCGGGGCGTTCGTGCCAGGTCATCCCGAAGCGCGTCATGCCGATACCCCCGAGCTTCAGCACCACGTTCGGAAGTGGCCGGAATGCCGCCCACCCAGCCCGAAGGGCATCCTCCACCTCGGTTCGGCGGGAGGCCCAACCGCCCACACCGATGGGGCCACCCAGGTGGTTCACCACGATCGTGAGCTCCGGCACGGCACGGGCGAGCTCCACCACCATGTCGAGCTGATGGTGGTACTGCCAGGCCTCGAAGCTCAGCCCCCGGGCGGCGAGTTCGCCAGCGCCGGCGCGGAACGAGGCCTGGCCGAACAGGTCGGCCGGGGGCTCGGTGCGCGACGTGGGCACGGCCGGGTCCTCACCTCGGGCTCCCGAATGGCGGATCCCCCGGAAGCGACCGCCGGCGGCGGCGATGTGGGCGTCGAGCACCTCGCCGGCTGCGGTCCCGAGCGTCAGGTCAACGTGGCTCACGATGGCGGCGATGGGGGTGCGGCCCGCCTCGTCGGCCCGGTCGGCCCGCTCGGCCACGTACTCGGTTTCGCCAACCGGGCGCTTCGCCTCAGGCCCGTCGATGCGATAGCTGGCCCCGCAGTCGATGAACACGGTGGCCACCACGTTGTGGCCGGCCCCGGTGTCGACGTGGAGATCGTCGAGGTCGTACACGCCGTAGCGGGTCTCGGTGGTCCAGAGGTGGTGGTGGGCGTCGACGATTTCGAGCTCGGGTTCGAGCACCGGCTCGGTCCGCCGGTCCAACCAGGTGCGATTCATCATGTCGAGCCTCCCGTGGTGACGGCTCAGTCTCGCACTGTGGTCAGCCGCGCACCGAGCCGGTGAGCGGGCTGTCCTCGTTGATGTTGACGACGAAGCACCCCACCTCACGGTCGTCAAACAGTGACCACCCACGGCTCTGCGGGTACTCGACGAGCACGTCGAGTTCGAGGTTCTCGTAGTAGTCGGTGCCCGTGTAGGAGTCGAAGATCTCGACGCACCGGTCGAGGCCCTCGGTGAACACCTCGTCAACGCCGGGATACGCCGCACCATCGGGGTAGGAGAGATCGAAGAAGCCGATGTACTCCGCCGTGTGGGATTGGGCGCAGGGCACAACGTCGCTCGCTGACACCGAGAAGTCGGTGCTCTCGGCGGTGGAGATGTCGAGGCAGTCACCGACGCTGATGATGTTCGACGTCAGCCGATCCTCCAGCCCCTCCTCCAGGCCTTCCTGGAATCCCTCCTGGAACGAGTCGCTGGTGACGATCAGCACCCAGGCCACGATGCTCAAGGCGCCGATGGCGATCCCGAGCCACGCAAACACCTTGCCGGTCTTCAGGCCGTTCGAGCTGCCGATCCGAACCAGGGCGATGATGCCCAAGATGATCGCGATCAGCCCACCGAGGAACGGCAAGAAGAAGCTGAGGAGACCGACGATGAACGCCGCAACGGCGAGGCCCGACGTGGACGGTTGCTGGGGGGCGGGGGCGTACCCGCCGGGGGGATAGCCACCGGCCGCATACCCGCCAGGCGGGAAGTCGGCGGAGGGCATGGCCCCTGGAGGCGCACCGACCGTCGGGCCGCCCGGCGGGGTGTACCCGGGAGCTGTCGGGGCCGTCTGAGAGGGGGGCTCGTAGCTGTAGCCGGGAGAACCGCCAGCGTCCCAGCCGCCCGGCGGCGGCACCGACGGTAGGTCCTGTGGGGTGTCATGGGGCGCCGCTGGCCCTGGTGTTGGCGTGCCGGAAGCTGGGCCTGCCGGTGGAGCCCAGTGGCCGCCCTCGTCGCTGTTCGTCATCCCTACCGCCCTCGTCGATCGAACGAGATCGAGACTACCGACGATTGGGGCCCGGTTCCGGTCGATGCATGTCGATTGATCCGGACGGCCCACGGCTGAGCTGTGCTGCCTGGAACCGGGAGGGCATGTGTATCTAGCATCGGAACATGGAGCGACCAGAACAGATCCGCCTCCTCCAGTCGCTCATCAAGCGACTCGACACCGACACGAACGTTGACGCCGGGGGGTTTCGACGGAATCCGACGAGCAGTTACGTCGACGCTGACCTGGCGGCCGCCGAGCGGCGGCAGTTCTTTCACGCTGAGCCCCAGGTACTCGGGCTCAGTGGCGACCTGCCCGAGCCCGGCTCGTTTCTCACCTTCGACGATCTCGACGTGCCGGTGCTGGCCACCCGCGACGCCGACGGTCGCTTCCGGGCCTTCGTCAACTCGTGCCGGCACCGCGGGGTGGTGCTCGAGTCGCGGCCGCGGGGGAGCGCACGCCGGTTCGTGTGCGAGTTCCACAACTGGACCTACGACACCGCCGGCACGCTCGTCGGCCTGCCCAAGCAGGAGCACTTCGGTTCGGTCGACCAGTCTTGCCTCGGCCTGGTGGAGCTGCCGGCCGAGGAACGTCACGGCATCCTCTGGGCCGTGCTCGATCCCGAGGGCTCGATCGATCTCGACGAGGCGCTCGGCCCCGAGCTGTCGGCCGAGCTCGAATCGTGGGGCTTCGGTTCGCTGCTCCGTCTCGGCTTCGATCGCTACGACGTGGCCTGCAACTGGAAGCTCGCCATGGACACCTTCGGCGAGACGTACCACTTCTCAGCGCTGCACAGCGACTCGCTGTTCGGCGTGTTCCACGGCAACGTGCAGTGCTACGACACCTTCGGGCGCAATCACCGAATGATCCTGTGTCGGCGGGCGATCGACGAGATGCGCCACTGGCCCGAGGACCAGTGGCAGATTACCGTGGGCGCCCTGCCCGTCTACTGGTTGTTCCCCAACGTCCAGCTCCTGCCCAACCAGAACGGCATGTACATCGTGCGGGCCTTCCCCCATCCTGACGATCCGGGCCGCCACGTGAGCCAGATCGACTTCTACATCCATCCGCACCGGGCGAACGAGGAAGACACGGTGGAGTTGTTCCGGGCCGTGTCTCAGGGCTTCGCCGAGATCATCCGGGACGAGGACTACAAGGCCTCCGCCAGCCAACAACGATCGGCGTCAAGCGGGGCACTGCCCGAGGTGCTGTTCGGTCGCAACGAACCGGCCCTCCACCACTACCACAACACGTATCGACACGAACTGGGCCTCGAACCGCTGCCGCTCCTGGCTTCGGTCGACTCCTGAACACACGTCGTTCACCACAACTACAGTCGACCTACCGCCGCGGGTCGTCGATGTCACTCCCGGAGGCCAGACTGTCTGGCGTCAGGCGTGAGCGGGTCGCAGCGGGCCACCATCTCTGGGAGCAACGCGAACGTGAAGCAGCATCACCGAATTCAGCACGCACAACGAGGTCGTCGCTGATGGCGGGTCGGCCCCACGCCCCGTCGTCCGACGGTACGGGCGCCGTGGTGCCCCAGCTCAGTTGCGACCTGGGTCAGCGCAGCCATCAGCTGCGGCTCATCCGTGAGATCGTGGCGCTGGCCAACACCCACGGCGGTCGCATCACGATCGGCGTCGCCGACGACGGCGGCGCGCTGGGCATCAGCACCGAGCTGCGCAACAAGCTCGATCCCGCCGACATCGCCGACATGGTGTTCGAGTTCACCCGGCCGGATCGGGTGGAGGTCACCGTGGAGACGATGGCGCTGGCACCCCCCGAGCCGACCCCGGCCCCCGCTGGCGACGGGTCCCCGGAACCCGCGGTCGACGCTGCGGGTGACGAGGCTACGGGTGACGAGGCCGATGCGCGCGGCGACGAGGCCGAGCCGGCCGAATCGGCCAATGGTCACGATGATCCAGCGCTGGCCGACGCTGAACGGCGGTGGCGGGTGGACGTGGTGGTCGACCCCTGGCCACAGCCGCCACTCGTGATGGCCAAGGCCGGCACGCCCGAGGACGGCGGGGCCAAGTCCCGCGCGTGGTTCGACGCCAACGCCGTGCTCGTGCGCCGGCATCAGCGAGTGGCCCCCGCACGCCACGACGACTTCCGCCGTTGGCGGTCCGAGGCGGTCGACGGTGTGCGTCAGGCGATCTATGAGCGGCTCGCAATGGTGGTGGAGGCGCCGACCGACGCCCATCTGCGCGTTGTGACCGAAACCGAGGTTCACGACGAGCCGAGCTACTTCCTGTCACGCTCGGCCGATATGTTCCGGGTGCGGGCCGAGCGTCTGCTCACCGGGCAGGATCTCAACTATCTCTGGCAGCATCGGGCCACGGTCCGCCTCGACGATGCCGCCCGCGAGCTGTTGGTGCAGAGCGCACTCCGCAAACGCACCACCCTGTGGCTCTGGCTCGCCCACCTCGACCTCGCGCCCTTCATCGTTCGCCAGTACCTCGAGCGGGCGTTGTCGATGAGCGATCGCGACAAGTCCGATGCTGCCAAGGCAATCCTCGAGGTCACGGCGCTCCACCACGGCCCGGAGACCTACCAGTACTTCGTCGATCGATTGGCTGAGTCGAGCTATGCCCACATGCGTGAGGCGGCGCAGTCCATGGTGAGCCGATCGGCCACCCGGTCGAACCTGCTCTCGGCTCGCGACGCCCGCCGCGCCGATCAGGACCTGCTGGTGGAGCTGAGCGACGTGCAGTTGCTCGACCGGGTCGACGAACTGCTCGCCCAGGACTCCTCGTCGAAAGCGGTGCGCAGTGTGCCGCCCCTGGGCCTGGAGCTCTTGCTGCGCCGGCTGGAGCACTCATCGGCCGACGTGCCGTCGCCCACACTGCCGTGACCCCACCGCTGGGTCACTCCTGGCTGAGCCACCCGTTGGCCACGATGATCGCGATGCCCTCGGCCCGCGAGCTGGCCCCGATCCGGCTCCAGATGTCGCTCAGCATCCGATAGAGGGAGCGCTCGGAGTACCCGTTGTTGGTGGCCACGTCGGCCACCCGGTCGCCGGCCACCAGGTGCCGTAGGACAACCAGCTCTTCGCGCGTGAGCGGGTTGTCAGACTTGGCGGCCGCCGCGGCCGCCGCCACCTGTTCAGCGGCCCGCTGGAGTCGACGGGCACCAGCGTCGCTCACGATCTCGGCCAGGAGATGGAAGCTCATCACTCCCGGTGTCGCCCGGTCGATGGCGCCCATCGGGGTGGTCGACGTCGATGGCGCCCGGCGTGTCAGCACGTCGCCAGCGTTGCGGAGGTAGTCGATGACCATAAGCCAGTCGTCGGTGAGCCCATCGGGCGCGCCATTGGCCGTCATGTTCCTGGCTACGTGGGTGAACCGCTCACCGAGCGGCTGCAGGTACGACCATGGCAGGGTCATCTCGTAGATCTCGACCGCTCGCTCCTGGTACTGCTGCGTCCAAGGTTCGTCGACCGTTCCCGGACCGTGACCCAACGCATGGGCCTCCAGGATCGACGCTGCGTAGCCTGTGATACGGCGTGCGGTGATCTCGATCTCGTCTTCGACCAACGGGCGGCGGCCCCCTCTCGCTCGAGCACGGCATGCAAGGTTTGCAAGGCACTCGCGACCAGCCGTCACGTCATAGTTGTCGTCCCATCGCGAACCTGTCAACGATCTGCCATGAGTTGGCAGTCAGGGTTTGGGGTCGTGGTGGCCCGGCGCTCAGTCGTCGCCGAACAGGCGCCGCCGGAAGCGGCGCATGCCGTTCAGCCACCGGTCGTAGTCACTGGCCTTGCGCTGGAAGTAGGTCTCCACATCGGGATGGGGAAGCACGAGGAACCGCTCATCGCGTATGGCGTCGACGCAGGCCTGCGCGGCCTCGGATGGTTCGAGGATGCCGTCCATCCCCGCCTGGCCGGCGTTGTCGCCCATCAGGTCCGGGTCGCCGACGATGTTTGTGCGCACCGCCTGGGGGCACAGTACCGACACCTTGAGGCCCTTGTCGCCGTAGTTGATCAAGAGCCACTCCGCGAAGGCGACCGCAGCATGCTTCGACACGGCGTAGGGGCCGGAGTCGATCTGGGTGAGCAGCCCTGCGGCCGAGGCCGTGTTGAGGATGTAGCCCTCGCCCCGCTCGGCCATCGACGGCACAACCGCCCGGGCGGCATAGAGATGCGACCACACGTGCACGTCCATCATCCGGGTCCACTCGTCGTCGGGGAGTTCGAGCCCACCCCGCACGATGTACCCGGCGTTCGACACGAACACGTCAACGGGGCCGTGGGCGGCCTCGGTGTCGGCCACCATCGCCTGTACTGCGGCCTCGTCGGCCACGTCCAGGCCAACGCCGGTGGCGACCGGGCCCAGGCGATCGGCCACTGCCTTGGCGCCCCGTTCGTTGCGGTCGGCAACGATCACGGCGCTGGCCCCCTCGGCGGCGAACGATTCGGCCAACGCTTCTCCGATTCCCGAGGCGGCGCCGGTGATGATCGTGGTCTTTCCTGCGAGCTCCATGGGCCGAACCCTAGGCCCGGTCGTGTCAGCTCCGGAAGTTCGTGACGTGGTCGGGCACGGCCACGTCCATCCGCATGGCCGGATCGGTCTCCGGCGCGCCGTACGTCTCGGACACGGGCACCACCCCGGCCCAGATCGGGAGGTCGTAGTCCTCTTCGTCGTCACCGGGCCCGCCGGTCCGGATCTTGGCCGACGCCTCGGTGATGGGCAGCCGCAGCACGGTGGTGGCCCGCACCTCCTTCTCGGTCATCGGCCGCAAGAACGGCAGGCGCCCGGGGCAGAGGCGCTCCACCAGTGCGTCGAGGGCATCGGCCTTCTCCTCGGCCGGTACCTCCTCGGGCTGCCCGAAGATGGTGACGGATCGGTAGTTCATCGAGTGGTGGAAGGCCGAACGGGCGAGTACCCAGCCGTCGACCAGCGTGGCCGTCACGCTGATCTCGTTCGACCGGGCCGTACGCAGCATGCGGCTGGCAGGAGAACCGTGCAGCAGGAGCTGATCGTCGATCCGGGCGTGCAGTGTCGGCACCACGATCGGTGTGTCCTCGACAACAACGCCGACGTGGCAGATGTAGGACTCGTCGAGGATTGCGTGCACGGTGTCGGCGTCGTAGTGACCTCGGGCCGGGATCCGCTTGACCGTGGTGCGTTCGGATTGGAGGTCGGTGGGCTCGGTCATGTGAGGGACTCCTGTCGAGTGGTGGACTCCGTGGCGGTGAGGGAGAGGCCTTCGTCGAGCCAGCCGGTCACACCACCGATCATTTTCTTGACCGGCCGATCGAGCTCGGCCAGCCGGAGCGCAGCCTTGTCGGCGCCATTGCAGTGGGGGCCGGCGCAGTACACGACGAAGGTGGTGTCAGCGGGGTAGGCGGCGAGGCGCTCGGCGCTGAGCGATGCGGTCGGGATGTTGGTTGCCCCGGCCACGTGGCCGGCGGCGAAGGCCGCCTCGCTGCGAACGTCGAGCAGTACGAAGTCGACCGTTCCCTCGGACTGGGCGCGGTTCACGTCGGCGCAGTCCGTTTCGACGGCGAGCAGATGTTGGAAGTGGGCCAGCGTGGCCGAACGGTCGGCGGCGGCGATGGTCATGACCGGTGACGGTGACATTGATTCAGGTCCTTTCCGAGCCGGCGCCGTTGCCTGGCGTCTGGTGGGGGGATGGGAGTTTCGACGTTTGTAGTAGTGCAATCAAAGTTATGTACTAGGATTGCGTGCATGTCGAACGTAGTGGACCTCAGCCAGACCGGCAACCCCATTGCGGGCGCGCAGGCGCTGGTTGATCGCGTCGAACAGCTCGTCGACGACGGCGCGCTGCGGCCCGGCGACCGGCTCCCTCCCGTTCGTGCTGCCGGCGCCCAGTTGGGCCTCAACCCGAACACCGTGGCCTCGGCCTACCGCACCCTCGGCGACCGGGGCACCGTGATCTCCGAGGGTCGTCGCGGCACGTTCGTGGCGGCCCGTCCGGCACTCGCAGGTTCGGCGGTGGCGGCGGTGCCCGCCGGCCTCCTCGACCTCGCCAGCGGCAACCCTGATCCCGCCCTGCTGCCCCCCATCGATCCCTACCTCTCGGGCCTACGGGGCCACGAGACGCTCTACGGCGCGCCCAACATCGATCCGCTGCTCTCCGAGCTGCTCCGGGCTGCGTTGGCGGCCGACGGGATCGATGCCGAGCACCTGGCCGTGGTCGGCGGCGCCCTCGACGGGATCGAGCGGGTGCTGGGGGCTCAGCTCAGGCCCGGTGATCGGGTGGCCATCGAGGACCCTGGCTACTCCTCGGTGCGGGAGTTGGTTCTCGCTCTGGGGTTGAAGGTGGTGCCAGTGGCCGTTGATCACGCCGGTCCGGATCCCGAGGCCTTGGCGGTGGCGCTGGCCGGCGATGTGGCGGCGGTGATCGTGACGTCTCGGGCCCACAATCCGACCGGGGCGGCCATCGATCCGACCCGCGCCGCAGCGCTCCGGGCGGTGTTGGCCGAACACCCAGATGTCCTCGTCGTGGAGGACGACCACGCAGGTCCGGTGGCGGGCCAACCCTTCGAGCACCTGGTCGCCCCGGAGCGGGCGCGCTGGGCCACTGTCCGGTCGCTGGCCAAGGCCTTCGGCCCCGATCTTCGCCTCGCCGCTGTGGCTGGTGATCGGGGCACCATCAGCCGGGTGATCGGTCGCCAGGTGCTCGGAGCGGGCTGGGTGTCGCACATCCTGCAACAGCTGGCGGCGGCCATGCTGGCCGACCCCGAGGTGCCTGAGCGGCTCGCCCGAGCCGAGGCCACCTACCGCGACAGGCGCACCCGCTTTGTCGAGCGGCTCGCCGGCCACGGCGTGGCGGTCACGACGCCATCAGGCCTCAACGTCTGGATCCCCGTCGTCGACGAGGCCGCCGTGGTGGTCGCGCTTCAGCAACGAGGAATCGCTGTGCGGGCCGGCGCGCCGTTCCGGATCAAGGCCGCCCCGGGGGTACGGGTGAGCGTGGCGGCCGCGACCAACGACGTGCTCGACATCGTGGCCGACCACCTCAGCGACGTGGTGACCAGCAGCGCCCGCGTCAGGTCCGGTTGATGCCAGCGACGTCAGACGTTGGGTGAGGCGGCGCCCCGACCGGGGTGGTCGGCACCCCATCGGGCGATGTCGGCCTCGAGATCCAGGGGCTGGTTGGACGGATCGGCCTCGTCGTAGAGATCTTCCGGGACCTCCCACATGATCTCGAACTCCAGACCGTCGGGGTCGTGGCAGTAGATGCTGCGGCTCACCCCATGGTTGTTCTCACCAACGAGCGCACCGAGGGAGGCCAGCCGTTCCTTGGCCTCCACGAGGTCGGCCAGCGTGGCCACCTCCCAGGCCAGGTGGTACATGCCAACGTGACGAGCGGCGCTGCGGGTACCCGTGGCCCGGAACAGACCGAGGTCGTGATCCGTGGTCGACAGCGCGCTCGCCATGAAGATCGCGTCGTCGTACTCCAGCTTGATCTCGAGCCCGAGGGCCTCGGAGTAGAAGCGAGCCGATGCCTTGGGGTCGGTCACCCACAGAACGGCGTGTCGAAGACCGAGCGTCACCATGAGCCCATGCTACGCACGCCAATGGTGCGGGCGATGTGACTCCGGTCGTTCGTCTCAGCCCGCGGCCGGGTAGCCGGGCCAGGACTCCTTCGGCGCGAACACCTCGCGCAACGAGGTGAAGTCTGCACCGGGAATGATGGCGTGGGAGCTGAACCATTCGGTGCCGAACCGGGCTCGGAAGCCCTCGACGTCGGGGTTCTCCTCGTCCCAGTCGTCGGGAATCTGCGACTGGTGATTGGCCAGGGCCTTCAGCTTGGCGTTCAACCACTCGTCGCCCTCGACGAAGTGGGTGAGATCGGCCTCGGCGGCGGCGAAGTCGGGATCGAGCGACCCGTCGGCGTCAGGCAGGGTGGCCAGATACTCGCGGTTGTAGGTCGCCTCCATCACCCATGGGGCGCGGAGCACGGGCGCCGCCGCATGGGCCACGGCGTGGACCTGCTTGTGGTCGGGGTGGCCATAGGTGCCGTTTGCGTCGTAGCCGACCACGGCGGTGATGGACTCGTCCACCAGCAGGGTGGCGAGTTCCGCCGCCACCGCCGCTGGATCGGCGTTGGAGAACGCGGCCGGATTGGCGGTGGTTTCGGTGCCGGCCATGCCCGAGTCGGCGTAGGGCAGCCACTCGATCCGGTCCACCCCGAGATCGGCACAGGCGGCCGTCGCCTCGCGCACTCGGCGATCGCCGAGGGTCTCCTCGCCGAGCTCGGCGTTGGTTTCACCGGCGTCGCCCCGGGTGCCATACACCACGATGGTGCGGATGCCGGCGGCCGAGACCTTGGCCAGCGTGGCGCCGGTGAGAATGCACTCGTCGTCGGGATGTGCGTGGACGAACACGAGGGTCGGCGCAGCCATGACTGAACGCTAGTGGCCGTGACCGCTGCGACGATCGTGGCGTCGGTCACCGAGTGAGCGCGAGACTCGTTCCGTGTTCGGTGGTCCGCAGCTGAGGACGATCGTGATCGGCGTTCTGCTCCTCGCAACGTATGCCTGCGGGTGTTCGCTGGACTCCAACGCGGGCGACATCGTGCTCGGCGAGGAGCCCGGCGTGAGCTTCGCAGCCCATGCCGACGGGACCGTTGAGGTGTTGCTGGAGATTACCAACCAGGGTGGCGACGCGGTGTCTGTGCTTGGTGTGCACCCAGATGGGGCGTTCGATGTCCAGGAGATCACCAAGCTCGACGGTGTTGACTCCGCCTTTCCCGTGGTCCCTCGGGGCGAACCCGACCTTGCCCCCTTCGTTCTCGGGCCGGGCGAACGGGCCGCGTTGCACATCGTGATGGCGCTCGATGACTGCGAGGCGATTGGTGCGTGGGAGCTCGATGACGACGGCCTGGTGGTGTTCACCTCGGCGAGCGGCGCACCGCTTCAGCTGATCGTGGCGGACGACGGTGCCGAGCGGATCGACGAGCTCAACTACGTCCCGTCGGCGCTCGCCACCACGCTGGCGTTCGAACCCGAGGTGTGCGGGTCGTCCTAGAGGGTCGGCACCGGGCGCCGCCACCTGGCGTCGGCGCCCGGCGAGTGGCAGCCTTCGGCCATGACCGACACCAGTCCGGCGAGCGTAGAGATCGACGACGAGGCCCCACTGGCCGGCGTGAAGGTCGTCGAGCTGTCGATGTACGTGCAGGGGCCGATCGCTGGCCTGACGCTGGGGGCGCTCGGCGCCGACGTGGTGAAGATCGAGCAGGTGGGCACGGTCGACCACATGCGTACGTTCCACAGCGTGTTCGGCGTGACCTTCGACGACGCCGGACGTGAGTGGCTCTACGCCTCGCTCAACCGAAACAAGCGGGCGCTGGCACTCGACATCGCATCGGAGCACGGGGCCGAGGTGTTCGCCGATCTCGTCCGGGGCGCCGATGTGTTCGTCACGAACATGCGAGCCGACGCCCTCACCGGCCGCGGCGCCGACCCCGACACCCTGCTGGCGCTCAACCCGCAGCTCATCTACTGCCGGGGCGCAGGCTTCGGTACCCGTGGCCCCCTCGCCGACGATCCCTGCCAGGACACAGTTGGCATGGCGTTCTCGGGGTTCATGGACGTGACCGCCCCCGACGACACCCCGAACTATCCGCCCGGCTCGATGAGCGACATCCTCACTGGCACCACGATGGCGGCAGGGGTGATGGCCGGGCTCGTGAAGCGGGCCCGGACTGGCCGGGGGTGCGTGGTGGGGGCCTCGCAGACCCAGTCGATGCTGTGGATGCAGTCTCAGAGCGTTGGCATGGCGTCCAACATCGGGCAGCGCCCGGAGCGGTTCAGGCCTGATGCCACCAGCAACCCGTTGTTCACCGTCTACCCGACGGCCGACGGCTGGATCGCGATCGCCGTGCTCCAGAGCCCGCAGTGGCCGCCCGTGGCGCGCAGCCTCGGGCTCGGCCACCTGCTCGACGACGATCGCTTCGCCTCGTTCTCGGCCGTCATCGCCAACGCCGACGCCTTTCGACCCGTGCTGGCGGCCCAGCTGGCCACCCAACCGACGAGGCACTGGTGGGGCCTGCTCCGAGAAGCGGGGGCCTGGGTAGCGCCGGTCAACCGCCTGGAGGACCTGGCCCACGACGAGCACGTGTTGGCCAACGAGTACCTCGTGACCTTCGACGACGGCTTCGTCGGCCCGCCGGCTCCGTTCGAGATCGACGAGTTCCGTGGCTCACGAGGCCTCGCCGCCGAGTACAGCCAGCACACCGACGAGATCCTGTCAGAGCTCGGCTACGACAGCGACCGTATCCTGCAGCTTCGGGCCGACGGCGCGATCTGGTGACGGGAGCGTTCACGGCGCACCGCTTCGGAGGCGGTCGGCGTGATGCCGTAGACTCGGCCCGAACTCGAAGCTGGGAGTTGCCCTGATGATCCTCACCGAAATCGACCATGTCGCCATCGCCGTCCACGATCTCGACGAGGCGATCGACTTCTACCAGCGGGCGTTCGGGGCCACGGTCGAGCATCGCGAGAGCGTCGAGCGCGACGGCGTCGACGAGGCGCTGTTGAAGGTCGCCGAGAGCTACGTGCAGCTGATCACCGGCAACCGGGAAGACTCGCCGGTGTCGAAGTACCTGGCCAAGAAGGGTGAGGGGCTGCATCACGTTGGCTACCGCGTCGACGACTGCGCCGTGGCACTCGACGCAATGGTGGAGGCCGGGGCCACCCCGATCGACACCGAGCCACGCCCGGGCTCTCGGGGCACCACCATCGCCTTCATCCATCCCAAGGGCGCCCACGGCACCCTGATCGAACTCGTTCAGGAGTAGCCCGGGCCCGCGGGTCGAGGCGGAGCAGCAGTGATCGACGGCGACGTTCCGGCGTCCGAACGCAGAGACCGGGTTCGAGCGGCGGTGCGGGTACAGGACCCGCCCCTGAGCGGATCGCGGTTCATACCTCGCACGCTCCACCGGTTGTTCTGGGTGGTGCTGTCGCTGAGTGCGATGGTGTTGGCGATCGAGTGGACGTCGAGCCGGATCCTGGTGATGGTGCTGGTGGCGGTGGCGGCCTTCACCATCTGGATGCTCGGGCGCAGCTTGCGGGCGGCGACGGCCGAGGCCTTCACGGGGCTGGTGATCGGCACCGCCGTGGCCATCACCGTGCTCGGCGTTGCCCTGCTTGCCGTCTACGTGGTGATGTTCGACGATCCGACGCTGCTGGCGTCGGTCACGTTCCTGAGCGGGCTCACCTTCACCCTCGTTGGGGTGGCGGCGGCCGAGGGCCTGCTGCGGCATCTGAATCGGAACAACGGGCCGCTCGCCATCGGCCTGGTGCTGGCCAGCGTCGGGTTCCTGGTGCTGGGGTGGGTGATGACCGCCGTGGAGCCGGAGTCACTGGTCGGCACCTACGCCTACCTCGGCGCCGCCATCGGGGCCTACCTCTCGATGACGTTCGGTACCGAGCCCTGGATCGGTCGCTGCCGCGGCCGGCTCACCGGATGGCCCATGATCGGCCTCGGCATTGCCGTTGCCGTTGGCACCACCTTCTGGGCCCGTCGTGGCCCCCTGGCGGGAGCAGAAACGTGGGTGTGGGCCCTGGCGGCTGCGCTGGCGGTGTTGGTGTGGGTGATCGTGACCGATGCCGACGGGGTGCTCGCCCTCGCCCTCATCGGCGCCGCGTTGCTGTGGGCGGTGGTGCCTCGCACCGTCGATCGGGAGCCGATCAGTCTGGAGATCGCCGGTGGGCCGCAGGATCGCATCGTGGTCGCCCTTGGCGACTCGTTCCTGTCAGGCGAGGGGGCCGACCGCTACGAGGTTGGCACCAACGTGGCCGGATCGAACACGTGCCGCCGCTCGAGCGTCACCCATGTGGACCTGCTCCAGACCACTGACACGCTCACCCCCGCGCCCACGGTGATCACCATCGCCTGCTCCGGGTCGGTGATCGACGACGTGATCGACACCAATCCCGGTCGGGCCTCCAGCAGCGGCGATCCGATCGACTGGCCCGACGTCGCGCCCGGAACCGAGCAGATGGATCAGCTCCAGTGGATCGTCGACACGGTCGGCGTGGCGCGCCTCGATGCCGTGGTGATCGGCGTCGGCGGCAACGATGCCGGCTTCTCCGACATCGGCCGAGCCTGCGTAGGGGCGGGCGACTGCTCCGAGATCTTGGATGTGTGGCGAGTGAACCTGGCCACGGTTGCGTTCGAGTTGCAGCTCGTGCTCCAGGAGGCGGTCGCCGTGGTGGGGCCCGATGTGCCAGTGGTGGCCTCGCCCTACCCGTCGGCCCTCACCGCCGAAGGGTGCTGGTGGACGTTCTTCTCCGCCGCCGAGCACGCGGCCCTGGTGCAGTTCATCGATGAGCTGAACCTCGCCGTAGAGACGGCGGCGGCCGAGGCGGGCGTGTTGTACCTGGAGCCGATCCCGGGATCGTTCTCCGCCGGGGAGAATGATCTTCGAGTGTGCGGCGCCGGGTTCGGTGAGGCCGGCCTCAACCTCGTGGAACTGAACCCCCAGGAGGGCTCGGTTCGAGTGCTGCTCGATCCCCGGAACTGGCTGAACAACTCGTTCCACCCCAACCCCATCGGTCACGAGGCGATGGCCGAGGCCGCCGCGCCGTGGTGGGGGCAGCTCGCCGCTGGGGAACTCGCGTCGCCCGCTCCCAACACGGCGGTACCCGAACCCGACGCGCCGTGCGGCTCATCCGCAGAATGCGACGAGTTCGTCGCCGGCTGGGCGCTGCGCCAGCTCAACCAGAGTGTTCGCACGCTCACGGTGCCGGTACTGCTCATCACTGTCGGCTCCTGGCTGGCGATCGTGGGCCTGGTCCGGCGTTGGCGCTGGCGGATGGCCTGATCGGTCAGCCGGTGGGCTGACGGGGGAGGCGCACCTCCACCGTGGTGCCAGCGCCGACGTCGCTCTCGATACCGATCGTGCCACCGTGGGCCTCGACCAGGTTCCGCGAGATGGTGAGCCCGAGCCCGCTGCCGCCCGACTCGGTGCCGCGATGGAACCGATCGAAGACCTGGCCGAGGCGTTCGGGCTCGATGCCGCCGCCGGTGTCGGCAACGGTGATCACGACCGCATCGGGCGCCGTCTCGTCGTCGGATTCAGCACCGCTGGACGCGTGATCGTCAGATGCGTCGTCGCTGGATACGTGACGGGTGAGTGAGAACGCGGGGGCCACTGTCACCGTCACGCGATCACCCGGAACGCAGGCCCGGATGGCGTTGGCCACGAGGTTCGACACCACTTCTCGGATGCGGCCCGGGTCGACATCGGCGTCGGCCCACGACGTGTCGGTGCCTGCTGGGTGCGATGCCGACACCACCGTCAGGTCGACACCGGCAGCGGCCGCATCGGACGAGAGCCGTTCGACGCTCTCGTGCACCAGTGTCACCACGTCGGTCGGCTCGAGGTCGATGTTGAGCACGCCGGCCTCCGCCCGACTGAGAGTGGCCAGGTCATCGAGCAACCGTTCCATCAGGGCCAGATCACCAAGCAGACGATGCAGCTCCTCCGGAGTCGGCTCGTGCACACCGTCGGCCATCGCCTCGAGTTCACCGCGCACGATCGTCAGTGGGGTGCGCAACTCGTGGCCCACGTCGGCGAGTAGGCGGCGGCGTTGCTCTTCGGCGTCTTCCAGGCGTTCGGCCATCCGGTTGAACGAACGAACCACGGGGCGCAACGGCGCCGATCGGGCCGTGGTGGCACGGGCGGTGTAGTCGCCGTCGGCCAATCGGCCTGCGGTTTGGATCAGCGAGCCGATGGGCCACCACACGCGGAACATGGTGCGTACCACCAGCGTGATCACCATGGCGATGCCGATCCACGACACCGCGGCGACGATCACGCTGGTCCAGCCCCCGACCGTTACCGCCAACACCACCCCGAGGGCCAGTGGCAGGAACAGCAGCAGGAGGAGCAGGGCCACACCCAAGCGGGCCATGCGGCGTCCGAAGCGGGCCCAGGCCGCGCCGTCGCCCTTCCCGCGCCACACCTCGGCGTCGGGCCAGCCACCTTCACGCCCGGGCCTCCAGGCGCCCGGGCCGCCTGGAGGCCCGGGCGGCCAGCGCCGCGGCCCCCACCGCCCGCCGTCGGCCCGCCGTCGGCCGCTGGAGCCTCGCTGCGGCCCACTGCCGTGGTCGAACCAATGCTCGTGCCGCATCAGCTGCCCATCCCGTTGGTCCGGCTCATTCGTCGCGGAACCGGTAGCCGATGCCGTGCACGGTGATCACGTAGGTCGGGCGACTGGGCTCCGGTTCGAGCTTGCGTCGGATGTTCTTCACGTGGGCGTCCACCGCACGCTCGTAGGACTCGAAGCTCACGCCGTGGACTGCGTCGAGGAGCTGCCCTCGCGTGAACACCCGGCCCGGCTGGGCCGCCATCGCCGCCAGGATCTGGAACTCGGTCGGGGTGAGATCCACCACGTCGCCAGCGCGGGTCACCCGCATCTTCGGGCCGTCGACGATCACGTCGCCGACACGGAACACCTCGTCGTCATCGGCCGCCACCCGCCGCAACACGGCCCGGATCCGGGCGACGAGTTCTTTGGGCCCGAACGGTTTCACCACGTAGTCGTCGGCGCCGAGTTCGAGCCCGACCACACGGTCGGTCTCGTCCGAGCGGGCGGTGAGGATCACGATCGGTACCTCGGACCGGTTCCGCAGCTCCCGGACAACGTCGAACCCGTCGATACCGGGCAGTCCGAGGTCGAGAACCACGAGATCGGGGCGGCGAGCCGAGAACTGCTCCAACGCCTCCTCGCCCGTTGATGCCTCCAGCACAGCGAAGCCAGCCTGGTCGAGGTAGTCGCGCACCACCCGGGTGATCCGGGGTTCGTCATCGACCACGAGTACGGTTTGCACGGGTTCAGTCTCCTGGAGCATCGAGACCCCGGCAACGTGGAGAGCCGGTAGGGCCCTCCACGCGCCGGGGCGGGTGGGGGAGGAGTAGACGAGCGAGAGGTTCTCGGCCGGGGCTAACGCCGCTCGCCGAGGTCGTCCTCGAGCTTGTTGTAGGGAGCGTCGATGTCGTCCACCTCTCGGCGGGCGTCTTCGAGGTGCTGCTCCCACTCCGGATCGTTCGACGAGGCGGGGCGGGGCGGAGTGGGTCGGAATGGTCGGCCCTTGTAGCGCCACTCGGCACCGTCATCACGATCACGGGGTGCACTCCAGGGCGGGCTGCCGGGCCGGCCTCGCTCGTGGTCGTCGGCGCCGTACCACTCGCCTCGCCGGCCTCGGCCCCGCTCGGGCGACCAGCGTTCGCCGTGGTGCCAGCCACGGTGGCGGCCCCACGGCCCTCGGCCCCGTCGCCCTCGTCGGCCCCATCCGAACATGGCGAAGCCGAAGAAGAGGAGCTTGATCACGAGGAAGAAGATGAGCACGTTGAACAAGAAGCCCAACACGCCGGCTACCGCCGATACGGCCGAGCCGGCGACCACCGTGGCGAGGAAGAAGCCGAGGCCGACCAACAACAGTGCGCCGAAGGGGGATCGCCGGGACGGGAACATGGGGTGTCTCCTTGTGGGTCGTGTGGGGGAGTGACACCCACGATGCGGGGCAGTTGTGAAGAGGGTGTGAACGCGTCGCGGAGGTTTGGCGGAGACCGGGCCGGCCACGCGGTTGCAGTAGGCTCGCCGGCGATGCGCCTCCAGCTGACCCGGGCCCTGGCGTTGTCGGCGCTGGTAGTGGCAGGGGCCGGGTGTGGCGTCGACCAGCGCCCTCATCAGGCCGACCGAACGCCGGCCGCCGGCATCGCCCCGATTGATGTGGATCGCACCGTGGTGGCCGTCGAGCGGGGGTCGGTCACCGAGCGCGTGGTGGCCACCGGCCGGGTCGAGATCGACGACCAGGAGCCGGTCGCGGCGCCGACGCCGGGCGAGATCGTTGCCGTGTCGGCCCGGATGGGCGACACCATCGAAGCCGGCGCTGTTCTGGCCGAGATCGCTCCGGCACCGGGTGTGGTCATCGCCGCTCTCGAACTGGAGGCGGCGAGGCTCGCGGTCGACCAGGCCGCAGCCAACGATGGGGACGCCGCCGAGCTGGCGATGTTGGCCTCCCGGCTCGAGGCGGCCGAGCGAACAGCGGCCGAGCTGGACCTGCCGCCCGAGCTCATCGGCGCTGGCGTCGATGCCGTGGTGGCCGTGGTGGCTCCGATCGACGGGATCGTGGTGGACGTACCGTCGATCGGCGAGGCCGTTGAGGCGGGAGACGTGATCGCCCGCGTCGGCGACGGCGCCGGGCTCACGGTGCTGGCTGAGATCGACGATGCGGAGGTCGACGGCGGCGCCGATCCGGCCGTGGCCGTTGGCGATGAGATCGCACTCGTGCGCCAGAGCGGGGCGACGACCGAGGAACCAGGCCGGGTCGTGTCGATCGATCGCGGAGTGGTGCGGCTGGCGGTGGACGACGCCGGGCTGCGAGCGGGGGAGCGGGTGCGGCTGGCCCTGCCGGGGCGAGCGTGGACCGACGTGCTCGTCGTGCCGGCGGATGCGGTGCGCCGCTTCGCTGGCGACACGAGTGTGCTCACGGTCGCGGACGGTGATCTGCGCCGGGTGGCCATCGAGGTGCTGGTGGAGACCGACGGTCGGGCCGTGGTGGAGGGCGAACTCGCCGCCGGTGATCAGGTGGTGGTGCCATGAGCGCCGTGAGTGCGTTGGTGTTCGCCGTTCGGCGGATTCTGGCTCGACCGGCGCTGTCGGCCCTGATCGTGCTGGGCGGCACGCTCGTGGTGGCGCTGCCCACCGCGATCCCGTCCTATGCGGCTGCCTCGACCGCTCGGGTGCTCGCCGACCAGGAGCTCGCCGACTCCACGGGACGGCCCCCGCTCGCCTACCTCTTCAGCTACTCCGGAGACCGCAACGGCCCCAGCACATGGAGCCAGCTGGCCTCACTCGACGCCTATCTCCAGACCGACGGCCCGCAGTCGGTCGGTGTCGACCTCACCCATCGCACCACGTCGATCTCCACCCGTCGGTTCACGGTGGTCGCACCGGCACCGGCACCGGGTGCCACCGCCGTCGCCGAGCCGATCGCCCTCACCTGGCTGGAGGATCTGGAGGCTCGGGTGGAGCTGATCGATGGTCGGCTGCCCGACGATGCGGCCGGCCCCGATGCCGTGGAGGTCGCCGTCTCGGACGTGCTGGCCGACGAGCGGGGCCTGGACGTCGGCGACTCGGTGACCCTCGCCGATCCCCAGGCTGCGAGCGCCGGCGAGGGCCGCACGATCACCGCCACGATCACCGGCGTGTGGACCACGGGCGACCGTGGCGACCGGCGCTGGGTGTTGGCGCCCGAGATCTTCGAGCAACGGCTCCTCACCACCCGGGCGACGATCGTCGACACCCTCGATCCGGCGTTCCCGACCGTGATCGGAACCACGTACTGGTACGCCTTGCTTGACGACTCCGGTTTGACCGTCGACGCCGTCGATGGCCTGATCGCCAGCACCGGCGACGTCGAAGCCGAGGTGGCTGATCGGCTGGCGACGGCCGACGTTGCCGTGAGCCCGCGGCCCGGGCTGCTCGAATTCCGCAGCCGAGCCCGGGAGTTGCGCCAGGCCCTCGCCGCCTTCGCCGTTCCCGGCATCGTGCTCGTCGGTATCTTCCTCGGACTGATCGTCGCCCTGTCGGCCCGGGACCAGCGACGCGAGCTGGCGATGCTGCGAAGCCGTGGCACCTCACGAGGTCGGCTCATCGGCCACGTGCTGGCCGAGGGCATCGTGTTGGCCGGTACGTCGTTCGTGCTCGGGCTCGGCGCCGCCCTCGCCGTTGCCGCCAGCCTGGGGCGGGTCACGTCGTTCCTCCGCCTGGACGGCCCGGCTGCGCTCACCGTGCGGCCCGACACCACCACCTGGGCCGTTGCCGCGATCGCCGCAGTGGCAGTGGTGGTCGCCCGTGTGGTGCCTGCGATCGGGGCGTCACGGCGCACGGTGGTGGATCTCGACGGGCCCGAGGCCCCACCGTGGTGGCAGCGGGGCTCTGTCGATCTCGTACTCGCCGCTGTCGCCCTCGTGCTCGTGGTCCAGCTCGTTCGTCAGCGAAGCCCGACGAGCGAGCCGCTCGACGATCCCACCACCGTGTGGCTCCCGTCGCTTGCCGCGCTGGCGATCGGGCTGCTGTGCACCCGGCTGCTACCCCGCTTGTTCCTCGCTGTTGCCGCGGCGTTGCGGGCCGTGCCCGGCGTGGTTCCGGTGCTGGTCGCCCGCCGGCTCGGTCGCCAACCCGAGTCGGCCCATGCGCCGCTGGTGCTTCTCGTGAGCACCGTGGTGTTGGCGGTGTTCACCACATCGCTGGCCACGAGCATGGATCGCCACCTCGCCGACCGCGAGTACCACGCCATCGGTGCCGACTGGCAGGTGTTCGAGGCGGGGGCGGCGCAGTCGCCGTTCCTGCTCGCCGCCGACGGCCGCCGTCAGGGTCGACTCGTCACCGCGCTCGATCCGAACAGCTACGAAACGCTCGACGGGATCGACGAGGCCACCCGAGTGGGTGACTACTCGGCGTTCTTCGGCTCGTCGTTCCGAGTGCTCGCCGTTGAGCCCGACGGCTTCGGGCGGGTTGCCTTCTACCGGCCGGACTACGGGGCCGATGAGTCCTTCGCCACGGCGTTGGCCCGCCTCGCGGCGACGCCCGATGGGGTGCTGGCGTCGGAGTCGGCGGGGCTCGACGTTGGCACCCGGTTGGCCGGCACGGTCGCGGTTGGAGGCGGTGTCGGCACGGATCTCCCCGTGGAGTTGGTGGTGGTGGGCACGTTCGCCGACGCCCCAACGCTCGAACCGGATCAACCGGCCGTAATCGCCCGATTGGACCACCTCTCGCAGCTGGCTGGAGCCGTGCCCCCCTACCGCCTGTGGCTACGCCAGGAACGCGGCACCACAACGGCCGAGGTCGGCGCCGCCTTGGAGGCGCAGCCGCTCGTGGTCACCGCCACCACTCCTGCGACCGGGATCGCGGCAGAACGCCGGGCGCCGGAGCGGCAAGGGGTGTTCGGGGTGCTGACGGTGGGATTCCTCACCTCGATCGCGGTGGCGATGATCGGGTTCTTCGTCACCGCCTTCTTCGCCGCCCGGCGATCGGCACCAGAGCTCGGTGCGCTCCAGGCGATCGGTGCCTCGCCTCGGCAGGCCGCGGCCGTCGTGGTCGGCGAGCTCGCGGTGGTGGCTGGGCTCGCGGTGACCATCGGCGTGGGAGCCGGGCTCGCCCTCAGCGCCTGGATGGTGCCTGAGCTGCTGGGTGGAGGCGACGTCGAGCCGGCGGTGATCCCCGACTCCGACCTACGGGCCACGCTGGTGCTCGTCGGCGCGATCGTGGCTGCGGTCGTCGCCACGGCGGTGGCGCTGGCCCTCGCCTTGGGTCGGGTGCGGCTCTTCGAAGCCCTGCGCCTCGGAGACATCAGATGACTGGCGTTCCGGTTCGCTGTCGTCAGCTCGTGAAGATCTTCCGTTCGGGCGATGAGGTCACCCCAGCGTTGTCGGGCCTGGATCTGGACATCGAGGCGGGAGAACTCATTGGCGTGATCGGGCCGAGCGGGTGCGGCAAGACCACCCTGTTGCACGTCATCGGTGGCCTGCTCTCGCCGACGTCGGGCTCGGTGGCAATAGGGGGCCAGGAGCTGGCCGGGCTCGGAGGCCGCGGCCTCGCCGAACTGCGGCGCTCGCGGATGGGATTCGTGTGGCAAGACCCCGGTGCCTCGCTGGTCGGGTATCTGAGTGCGCGACGCAACGTGGAACTCCCCCAGACGCTGGCGGGTGCCGGGAGGCGCACTGCTCGGGCCCGGGCAACGGAGCTACTGGGCCGGCTCGACATCGGTGATCTGGCCGACCGCCTCCCGTCACAGCTGTCGGGTGGCCAGCAGATGCGGGTGGCCGTGGCCGTGGCCTTGGCCAATCAGCCCGATCTCGTGCTCGCCGACGAACCGACCGCAGCCCTCGACTCCGAGGCCGCAGCCCGGGTGTACACCCTGTTGCGCGACACGACCCGCGAGCTGGGGGCGACCACGGTGATCGTGAGCCACGATCGGGCCTTGGTCGACAACGTGGATCGTGTGGTGGAGCTGCGCGATGGCCGGGCGGCGGCCGAGCATCGCCCCGACGGGGGCGCGGCGGCCACGCTCCTCGTGGATCGCACCGGGCGGGTGCGACTGCCCGACGCCGCACTCGACCTGCTTCCGCCGGGCAGTCGGGCGGCCGCCCATCTGCACCGAGGCGGGCTCGTGCTTCGCCCCATCGAGGAGCCCGACGAGTGAGTGAGCACGAGCTGATCGTCGACGCCCGAGGGGTGAGCCGGACCTATCGGAGCCCAGCCGGCCCGGTGTCGGCTGTTCAGGACGTCGATCTCGAGGTGGCCCCCGGCGAGCTGGTGGCGATCTGTGGGCCGTCAGGCTGCGGCAAGACCACCATGCTCAACCTGCTCGGGGCGCTCGATCGGCCTGATGAGGGGGAGATCACTGTGGCCGGCACCCGCATTGATCGGCTCGGGTCGCGGGCGGCCGCCGAGTGGCGGGCTGCCAGCATCGGCCTCGTGTTCCAGACCCCTGGGCTCGTCGAGGCACTCACGGCCGAGGAGAACGTCGAGATGGCGATGCGCATCACCGGTGCGCCACGCCGGCATCGCCGGGTGCGACCGGCCGAGGTGCTCGCAGCTCTGGGGCTGTCCGAGCATCTCCGCCACCGCCCCCGGCAGCTGTCAGGGGGGCAGCGACAGCGGGTGGCGCTGGCCCGCGCCCTCGTCACCCAGCCCTCCCTCGTACTGGCCGACGAGCCAACGGCGGCACTCGACTCGGAGCGTTCCGGTCAGGTGATGGGCCTGCTCCGCGAGCTCGTGGCCGACCGAGGGGTGACGATCATCGTGACCACCCACGACGAGCTCGTGGCCAGCCAGGCCGATCGACGGGTGCAGATCGAGTCGGGCCGAATCGTCTGAGGTAGCGTCGGCTCATGGCCGACCTCGATCCTCGCATCGCATCCCTCGCCGCCGAGTCCTACGTGGCGTTCACGACCTACAAGCGCAGTGGAGAGGGCCGCACCTCACCGGTCTGGATCGCGGATCTCGGCGACGGCACACTGGGCTTCACGACAGCGGACGATTCGTGGAAGGCCAAGCGCCTGCGCAACGACCCCCGGTGTGTGCTCCAGCCGAGCAACTCGAGAGGCACCGTGAAGGACGGCAGCTCACCAACCGAGGCCACCGCCGTGATGGTGAGTGGTGCCGAGTTCGAGGCGGTCAAGGCGGCGATCGTGCGAGCGTACGGCTGGCAGTTCCGGCTCATCGGCCTGATGGGTACCGTCGCCGGCCTGTTCGGCCGGTCCAACACCTCGTCGAACGCCGGCGTCGTGATTACGCTCGCTGACGCGACTGCTGAGTGACGAGCACCCCGAGCGCACCAACCACCACGGCCATCCCGAGGAACTGGAGCAGTACCACGGCCTCGTTCAGGAACGCCCACGCCAGCAAGGTCGACGTGACCGGGATCGCCAGCGTGAGCGTGGATCCGAACCACGCCGGCACATAGCCAAGGGCCCAGTTCATCAACATGTGCGAGGTGAGGCCCGGGCCCACCGAGAGCAGGATCAGCCAGAACCAGGCGTTGAGGGTGGGCCACTCGAACACCTGCCCCGACACCAAGGCGAAGGGCGTGGCCACCATGGCCGCCACGATCGCCGTGCCACCCGTGTACTGGGCGGCGTCGATGCGGGTACGGGTCAGCTTGGAGAACACGAAGTAGAGCGTCCATGCGATCACCGTGAGCACTGAGAGCGCATCACCGAGTGGGCTCCAGGCCGGGAGCCCACTGGAGCCGAACAGCACGAGCCCCACGCCGCCGAGCGCGACCCCGGCGAGCGCCCAGTCGAGCCGTCGGGGGTGCTCGCCGAACACACGACCGGCAATGAGGAGCATGATCACGGGCTGGCAGGCCCCGATCAC
>JBCCFL010000029.1:0-77011 GCA_039029735.1 Actinomycetota bacterium
GCGCAATGGCCGGTCCGAGGTCACCGCTAGGGATCTCGTGCCGCTGGCCGACGCCCTCGACGTCGATGTGGAGATCTTCCTATTGAGTCAGGCCGAAGCTGGAATGTGGCTGCTGCGTAACAGAACACGCGCTTTTGCTTGACATCGAATGGCCAAGGATGTTTGCTGTAGCGCAGACCGCCGGACCGCAGACCGGACGGGCCGAACCAGACGACGTCCTCTCTTGGAACAAGGGTGGAAGCTTCCAGCGTTCGGGGTTGGATCCCGCTTACCGCGCTGAGTAGGCGGGCTCCAGCGCGTTTGGGCTCTGTGAGAACGGGCAGGGGTCGCTAGCGGCATTGCACGCCGTCAGGTACATTTCAGCCCTAGTAGCAGAGGAAGACGGCTCGTGGACCTGGACACCCAAACGATTCTGGCCTTCGTCGCCGGCCTCGCTGCCGGTCTCGCGCTGGTGGCGATCGCGATCCCGATGGTCAACCGGCAGCGTCGCGCCCGGCATCGCAACCAGTTGGTGGGCTACGAGGAGCAGGTCGCCGAGCTGAGAGCGGAACTCGCTGACGACCGTGAGACGAATCGGCGCCTGCGTCACGAGCTGGCGACGAACCGCCCTGGTGACGCCGAGATGCTGCGCACCGAGCGCGACGAGGCCCACGGTGAGGTGGCACGGCTCCGTGGTGAGCTCGATCAGGCGGCGGAGCAGATGGCCGAGCGCGACCGATCGCTGCGCGAAGCCCGCATGGCGATCCACGAGATCCGAGTGCAGCTCGAAGGCGAACGGTTCAGCGAACGGGCCGCCGCTGACACGTCGGTCGAGGAAGCCTCATCCACCTGATCGTGAAGAACGGCGGAGCCTGATGGGGCCCGTGTCGTTCGAGGGGCTCGACGCGGGAACAACTCGCGCGGAGGCGCTGCGGTACGCCGCTGTGTTGCGTGACGCCGGCATCCGGGTGATGTCGATCCTTGAGCCCGATCAAGATGGTGGGCCGTTCCGCGTGCTAGTCCGCAGCGCCCAGGTGGCCAGTGCGGCTCGGGTGATGGCGGCCGTCGAGGCTGGATCAGCGGGGTCTGCTGGCCCTGCGGGCGGCGAGAACCCAGGGGGCTGAGACCAGCGCCCTGGCTACCGTGGGCGTCATGGGTTCCGCCCTTGCCATCGAGCCGCTGATCGCTCGCCCCGACGTCACGGTGGCGGTGCCCGGCTCCAAGAGCCACACCAACCGTGCACTGGCGTGTGCGGCGTTGGCCGACGGGCGTTCGCAGCTGGACGGAGCCCTCTTTGCCGAGGACACGTGGGCGATGATCAACGCGCTCGGCAACCTCGGGCTCGATGTCGATGCCAATCCGGATCGAGTGGAGATCGTCGTCGATGGCTGCGGTGGTGCACTGCCCGCCGGCCCTCGCCGGCTCGACGTGGCACAGTCCGGCACCACTGGGCGTTTCCTGCTCGCAACACTCGCCCTTGGTGAGGGGCCCTATGTGCTCGACGGTGACGAGCAGCTCCGGGCCCGGCCGTTCGGCCCCCTGGTACACGCCCTCCGCACCCTGGGGGCAAGCATCGACGGTGATCGCCTGCCGCTCACGGTCAACGGCGGGGCTGGTGGCGGCCGGGTGGAGCTCGGTGGCTCGGTGTCGAGCCAGTTCCTGTCGGGCTTGTTGATGGCCGCGCCGTGCGCCGCCACCGCCGGAGCCGATGTGGTGATCGAGCTCACCGATGAGCTGGTGTCGGTGCCCTACGTGGCCCTCACGCTGGCCACGATGGCAACCTTCGGCGTCGACGTGGACCACAGTGCTGACCACCAGCGTTTTCGGGTGCCGGCGCAGCGCTACCGGGCGACTGACGCTGCGATCGAGCCCGATGCATCGGCTGCCTCCTACTTCTTCGCAGCGGCCGCCATCACCGGTGGCAGAGTGCGCATTCCCGGACTGAGCGCGGCCACGGTGCAGGGTGACCTCCGATTCGTGGACATCCTGGCCGAGATGGGGGCCGAGGTGACCTACGAACCCGACGCGGTGACCGTGGTTGGTCGGGAGTTGCGCGGTGTCACGGTCGACATGCGCGACTGCTCCGATGTGGCCCAGACCCTGGCGATGGTGGCCACCTTTGCGTCGGAACCCACCACGATCACCGGTATCGGCTTCATCCGTCACAAGGAAACCGATCGGGTGAGCGCCGTGGTGGACGAGCTGACCAAGCTCGGCATCACCGCCGTGAGCGACGCCGACGGCTTCACCGTGCACCCCGGTGTACCGACGCCCGGCGCCGTGGCCACCTACCGCGATCACCGAATGGCGATGAGCTTCGCCCTGCTCGGCCTCGTCCATCCGGGGATCGTGATCGAGGATCCCGACTGCGTGGCCAAGACCTTCCCGGACTACTTCTCCGTATTGGACCGGTTGCGGAGATGAGCGGTCGACTGCGGCGGGCCGCCGTGTTGGATGGGCCCCGCTCGCTGTCCATCAGGCACGACGTCGACCTCGACCTGCGTCCGGGAACGGTGCTGGTTGCCGTCGACCGATGTGGGATCGGTGGCTCCGACGTCGCCGCCTGGATCAGCGGCGAGGCAGTGTCGGGGGCCTGGTTCGGTCACGAATGGGTGGGCCGCGTCCTGGCCGCTGGTGAGGCCGCAGAGCACCGCTACGAAGGGGAGCGGGTGGTTGGGGCCACGTCGGCGCCCTGTGGGCGCTGCCGACCGTGCCGGGCGGGCATCCCGGCCCACTGCACGCTCGTGCTGGCGATGATTCTCGGCACCGACGAGCACGCATCTCCCCACGGGGCGTTCGCCGACGTGATCCGGGTGGACGCCCGACGGGTGCAGCCCGCCCCCGAGGGGGTCGACGATACCGGAGCCGCCCTGGCCGAGCCGGCCGCCGTCGCAATGCATGCTGTGACCCAGGCCGAGCCCCAACCGGGGGACCTCGTGGCGGTGATCGGGGCCGGCACGATCGGTCTCGCCACCACGGCGCTTGCCCGGCTGGCGGGCGCGGGCCCCGTGGTGGCTGTCGATCCTGAGCCCGCCCAACGAGATCTGGCCTGCGATCTCGGCGCTGACGCCGCCGTTGCCCCTGGGCCCGAACTACGGCGCTGGCTCAACGAGCACGGGCACGGCCTCGGGGCCGATGTGGTGTACGACTGCGCCGGCCGAGCCGACTCGCTGGCGGTGGCCGCCGATGCAGCGCGGCCCGGGGGGCGGCTCGTCGTGGTGGGAGCCATGGCCGACGGGGCCAATCTCGACCCGTCGGAGGTGGTGGTCAAACAGTTGACGGTGCGCGGGTCTCTCGCCTACACCGTTTCTGACGTGAGACGTGCGCTGGAATTGATGGCCGACGATCGGCTCCGGCTCGATGGGATCGTGGACCGCGAGGTTGGCTTCGCCGACCTCGCCACGGTGTTGACCGAGCTGGCGAACAACCCAGGCGCGCCCCGCAAGGTGATGTTCGCGCCGGCGGTCGGGTCATGAGCCTCGATGCGAAGGCCGTTGCCGACGAGCGCAGCGCCATGAGCGAGCTCCACGATGCGGTGGCCGGTCGATTGGCCGAGAGCACGAGTCGCTACACCGCCGGCCGCCGTCGCCTCGTGGAGACACTTGCTCGATCCGAGCGGCCGATGACGCTGCCAGACATCGTGGCCAGCGATCCCGGCATCGCTCCGAGCTCGGCCTACCGCAACCTCGACGTCTTGGAGCAGAGCGGCGTGATCCGCCGGATCAACTCCAGCGGCGATCACGCTCACTTCGAGCTGGCTGAGCCTCTCGTCGTGCATCACCACCACCTCATCTGCTTGGGGTGCGGCAAGATCCTCGACGTGCAGCTCGACGATGCACTGGAGCGGGCGGTGGATGCCGGGCTGGCCAAGGCTGCGGCCAAGGCCGACTTCGTGCCATCCCATCACACACTCGATCTCTACGGCTGGTGCTCCGACTGTCAGGCCCTTGGTCGCCACCTAGGCTGACGCCCATGGCGAGCAATGATGACACCCCGTCGGTCCAAGGCCTCGGGGGATTCGATCTGTCCGATGTGAGCGATGCGGTGGGTGCGATGGTCGGCTCCAGCGACGACGTCGCCGCCGCCGTCCGGTTCGTGGCCGAGCACGGCGATGACCTCGTCGATCTGGTGGGCCGTCTGCCCGAACTGCTGGCGTCGACGGCCCAGGCCCTCACCGAGGCTGGCAACGACGTGTCGAGCGCCGCCACCTTCCTCACCGGTGGCGACGATGCCGACGACGGCGTCAAGAACCTGGCCCAGGTGGCCGGCGAGGCGCTCGACGCCTGCCGGCGCGAACTCGGTTCGGCGAAGCGTCTCCTCGACACCGTTGGCGGTGCATTCGAGAAGCTCCCGATCCCTGACGGCGGGATCGGCGAGAAGGTGGCCGACGCTGCTGAGCGGTTCGACGCCGTCGGTGATCGCCTGGCCGATGTGGCCGATCAGCTCCGCAAGCTCGGGATCGCAGTTGACAAGGCCGGGCACGGGCTGGCCAACACCGCCGAGAAGCTCGACAGGGGCGGCCGGGCCCTCGACACGTTCTCGTCGCGCTGAGGCGTTGACACCCCGGCGCTGACGGTGCGCCTCAGGAGTGCTGTGACACCGGCATCTCGACGAGGAAGCTCTTGGCCCACGACGACGCATCGGTGCGTTTGACGGCCCGGCGCATCGCCCGCATCCGCACCCGCTTCTCCTCGGGGTCCATCTCGATGGCCTGCATGATGGCGTTCTTGACGCCCACGATGTCGTGCGGGTTCACCAGCACCGCGTTCTTGAGCTGGTGGGCGGCGCCCGCGAACTCCGACAACACGAGTACCCCGGTGTCGTCGTAGTGGCAGGCCACGTACTCCTTGGCCACCAGGTTCATGCCGTCGCGAAACGGGGTGACCAACATGACGTCGGCGGCGCGGTAGAGCGAGAGGAGCTGCTCGAAGTTCTGCGTCTGGTGGATGTAGTGCACCACCGGGAAGCCGACGCGACCGAAGTCGCCGTTGATCTCGCCGACGAGTTGCTCGACTCGGGCTCGGAGCGAGATGTAGGCGTCCACGTCGTCTCGGCTGGGTTCGGCCACCTGCACCATCGACACCTGTGAGGCGTGCAGACGCCCGTCGGCCAGCAACTCCTTGAATGCCCGGAGGCGAACGTCGATGCCCTTGGTGTAGTCGAGCCGATCGACACCGAGCAGCACCACGTGGGGCTGACCGAGCCGGGCCCGCAGGTCGCGGGCCGCGTCGGCCACGGCGTACTGTTGCGCCGCCTCTTCGTAGCGATCGTTGTCGATCCCGATCGGGAACGACTTAACCAGGATCCGGCGACCGTCGCATATCAGGGCCGACCGGCCGTCGCGCGACGCCAGGCCGAACCGCACCGCGAGCCGGATGAAGTTGTCGACTGCGTCGGGCGTCTGGAAGCCGACGAGGTCGCTGCCGAGGATGCCGCCGGCGAGATCGGTGCGCCATGGCAGCTGGCTGAACAGCTCTTCTGCGGGGAACGGGATGTGGAGGAAGTAGCCGATCCGCAGGTCCGGCCGCCGGGCCCGCAGCATCGCTGGCACGAGTTGCAGCTGGTAGTCGTGTACCCACACGGTGGCGCCGGGCGCCGCTGCCGCCGCCGTGGTCTCGGCGAAGCGCTCGTTCACCTTTCGGTAGCCCTCGTACCAGCTCCGGTGGAACTCAACGGGGGCCACCTTGTCGTGGTAGAGCGGCCACAGCGTGCCGTTCGACATGCCGTCGTAGTGGAGCTCCTTCTCCTCTTCCGACACCGGCACGACAGCGAGACGGATGCCGTCGGTGGCGGGGGGAGGGCCATCGCCCTGCTGCTGGTCGCCGGTCCAGCCCACCCAGGTGATCTGGTCGAAGTCGGCGAGCGACGGGGCCAGCGCCGACACGAGCCCGCCGGGGCTCGTGGTCCATCGAACGTCGTCGCCGTCGATGATGCGACGGATCGGAAGCCGGTTGGCCACAACGACGAGATCGTGAGAGGTGCCCTCGGACGCAGGCGGCGCGGCGGTTGCATCCAGGGTCATTCGTCCACGCTAATGCGCCGCACCCCGATGGACTCACATGCGTTGGCGCGTTCTGATGGGGTTCAGGTGAGGTTCAGCACGCCGTCGGCGGTCAGGTCACCGGCCCGCCCGATGGCCTCGATAGTGGTCATGTCGGCCGCCACGGAGGCATCGTCCACCCGGCCCCAGGTGCGAGCACCGTCGGGTGTGCGCACCGCGCACAGCCCCTCGGTCGGCCCGTCGGCGTCGTGCATCACCGTGTAGGCCTCCACCGTCACCGCTCCGTGGTACCCCTCGTCGACGGCTGTGGTCGGTACCTGGTCGACCTCGGCCTGCACGTCCTCGGCCCGGTAGGGGTTCGACGGTGGCTCGGTGGAGTAGAGACCAATGGCGTGCTTGGTCAAGAAGCCACCGTTGGCACTCACGAGGCCAACTGCTCCTGGGTCGGCCCGCAACACGTTGGTCATGGCCGCGATCGAATGCGTCACGTAGTTGTTGAGCGGCCCGCCGGCGAAAGTGAGCCCACCGGTCTGGGTGAGCTGACGGTCCTCGCCGAAGCCGAGCGACTCGGCCCCGACCTGCACCGCGGAAGGGAAGCAGGAGTAGAGGTCGATGTGGGCCACGTCGTCGGAGCCCACCCCGGCGAGGTCGAACAGGCGCCGACCGGCCTCGGTGATGGCGGGGGAGGAGTGCAGGTCCCGGCGGGCCGACACGGCGTAGGTGTCGTGGGCGTCGGTGCCGGCCCACGGGAACACCCAGCGGTCGCGGGCGATGCCGGCGGCTTCGGCGGCGCCGGCTGAGCAGATGATGATGGCGGCCGCCTGGTCGAGATCCCAGTTCGAATTCATCGACTTGGTGTATGGAAAGCCCACCATGCGGTTCGACGGCGACGGGTTCCGGATCTCGTCGGCAGTCATTGGAGTGCGGAGCCAGGCGTGGTCGTTCGCCACGGCGGCGGCGTTGAACCGCGACCACAGCTCCGCCACCCGATCGCGGTGGGCGTCGATGGTCTCGCCCCGGGCGGCCCGGATCGCGGATTCGAACACCGGGTAGAAGTTGACCGGCTGTTCCATTCCCCGCCGCTCCTCGAACGGGGTGGTCATCGGCACGTCGGCCCCGAAGCGCTCGTCGGGCTCCACCCCGTCTTGGCGGGTTGCGGCCACGTCCATGCCCGCCCGTCGTTGCCGGCGACGGCTCCAGATCGTTTCGGCCCCGACGATGGCCGCGCTGTCGAGGTCGCCGGCGGCGATGCGAGCGGCCAGGGTGTTGACGTACGACTGTGGCGTGTTGCCTCCGTTGGCCGACAGCGCCGTGCGGGCGCCGGTGGCGCCGAGCGCGTCGGCGAGCAGACGGGCCGGGTCGGTGTAGCGCCAGGCCCCCTGCACCACGCCGATGTAGTCGAGCGAGCGGGACAGATCGGGCGCTCCGGCGTCGTCAGCTGCGCTCCGCACCACCTGTTCCATGAGCGCCACCGCCTCGACGGCGTCGGCGAGATTCTCAGGGCGTTGCGTGGCCTGGGCCACACCCACCACCACCGGGGTCCGAGGGTCGATCGTCATGGGGATCACGGTATGCAGCGCGTCCGCGATCGAACAAAATCACCAGCGTCGACGCCACGCAGTACGGTTCGCTCCGTGAGCAAGCGGGCATGGACACAAACGATCGTGGTGGGCATCCTCGTGGTGGCCGCTGGCCTCGTTGGTGGGGCAATGGTCACCGCGAAGAACAACGAGCGCATCGATCAGATGTGGGTCTCGGCGGTGATCGAGCCGAGCGGCGAGGCGACGATCACCGAGGTGATCGACTACAACTTCGGCAGCCTCGATCGCCGAGGGATCTTCCGCGATGTGCCCGACCTCGCGCCAGATCAGGTGATCTCGGTGTCGTCGCCGACGGCGCCCGACATGTTCATCGTTGAGGATCCGTTCCGGCCCCAGCGGTGTGCGGTGTTCGTTGCCGCATTCGACGATCGGCCCCGCAATCGCATCTGCATCGGCGACCCCGACGTCACGATCGGTGGCCGCCACCGCTACGCCATCGACTACCGCCTTTCGACACTGACCACTGCAAACGTGGCTGGCGTTGACTGGAACGCCATCGGCGACAGTTGGACGGTGAGGATCGACGACGCTGAGATCCACCTCCGGGCCCCGTTCGAGCTCACCGGCGTCACCTGCACTCTCGTGACGTTCTTCGACGATCCGTGCGATGTGGAGCAGATCGCACCCGGCCATGTCCGGGTCGTGGTCTCGGGCCTCGACGCCTACGACGCCGAGTCGCGCACGCCGAGTGACGGCGTGCGCCTGACCGCGTCGTTCGGGGCCCCGGTCGAACTCGCGGCAGCACCGGCGCCAGCCGAGATGCCGACCGGTCTCGACCGCGGCTTCCTCTCGGGGCTGATCGCCGGCGGCGTGGCCGCGCTCGTGCCGGCATCGCTGCTCGGGTACCGGTCGCACCGAGCAGGTCGCGAGCAGGTCTGGGCCGGTTCGGCCATCGACGCCCGGTACGGGTCGGCCCCGGTCGCGCTGGTGGACGGGATGCCGGCTGGCCTGGCCGATGACGTGGAGATCGAGCACCTCGACGACGGCGGTCGGCCGGTCCGTCTCGAGTCGGAGCACGAGCTCAAGGCCATGGCCACCGTGGAGTACCAACCACCCGACGGGATGCAGCCCTGGTTCGGAGGAGTGCTCGCGGCCTCGACCGTGGAGTCGAACCACCAGACGGCCTGGCTCCTGCAGCACGCCGCTGACGAACACGTTGCCTTCGTTGGCGAGAAGCCGACCACCATGGTGCGCGGCTCGGTGCCGGTGGCTGATCAGGCGCTCGACACGATGTTCGCCGGTCGCACCGAGGTCGAGCTCGGTCGCTACGACAAGGACTTCTCTGCCGGCTGGAAGAAGATCGCCGCGTTCCAGGCAACGTCGCTCGATGACCAACGGCTCTGGGTGGCTGAGGGCACCGGACGCAGCTCCCGTGCTGGTTGTTTCGGCCTGATCGCCGGGATCGTCGGCGCAGTGATCGTGTTCGTGTTCGGCTCCGGCGGGGCCTTCGGGTTCCCCATGCTGATCCTCGGTAGCGGCCTGTTCGGGGGCGGGGTCTCGTCGCTGATCACCGCGAATGAGCTGCGGGTGCGCACGCCAGCGGGATCGGCGCTCTACATGCACGTGGAGGGGTTCCGCCGGTTCATCGAAACCGCGACGCTCAACGAGGTGGACTGGGCAGCCGAGAACGGGCTGCTCAGCCGGTACACGGCCTGGGCCGTGGCCTTGGGTGAATCGCACACGTGGTGCGAGCTGGTGAAGGAGTCCGCAACGGCATCTCGTCATGATCCTCACGGCGCTCGCATCGCCACCTCTGCCGTTGGCCTGGGGGCACTTGCCTCGCGGTCGAGCACGGCGCCGCGCAGCAGTAGTGGCGGCGGTGGGGGCGGCGGTGGTGGTGGAGGCGGCGGTGGTGGCGGCGGAAGTTGGTGACCTGAGCCGCGCCGGGCCTCTGACCAGCGCAGTTGCCCGACAGGGTCTCGGCTTGGAAGGATGCGCCGATGGCGATCTCCGCAGCGTTCCCCTACACCAAGAAGACCACCACCGTGAAGGGCCTCACGATGGCCTACGTCGACGAGGGGGAAGGCGACCCGATCGTTTTCCTTCACGGCAATCCGACGTCGTCGTATCTGTGGCGCAACATCATGCCCCACGTCGCCGACCAGGGTCGGATCATCGCCCCTGACCTCATCGGGATGGGCGATTCCGACAAGCTGCCCGACCCAGGCCCCGACTCGTACACCTTCGTCGAACACCGCGAGTACCTGGATGCCCTCCTCGAGCAGCTCGGCGTGTCCGAGCGGGTCACGCTCGTGCTCCACGACTGGGGCTCCGCGCTTGGATTCGACTGGGCCAATCGCCATCGCGATGCCGTGCTCGGCATCTGCTACATGGAGGCGATCATTCGTCCGATCGGGTCGTGGAGCCTGTTTCCCGAGGCGGCCCAGGGGATCTTCCAGGGGTTCCGGTCGGCCGCCGGGGAGGACATGGTCATCGAGAAGAACCTGTTCGTCGAGGCGGTGCTCCCGGGTTCGATCGTGCGCCCACTGTCCGACGAGGAGCACGATGTGTACCGGGCGCCCTACGTTGACGGCGGCGAGACGAGGCGCCCCACCCTCACGTGGCCACGGCAGATCCCGATCGAGGGTGAGCCCGCCGACGTGACGGCCATCGTTGGTGACTACGCCGACTGGCTCCCGACGAGCGAGGTGCCGAAACTCTTCATTCACGCCGACCCCGGCGCGCTGCTGACCGGCGAACAGCTCGACTTCTGTCGTTCGTTCGCCAATCAGACCGAGGTGTCGGTCGTTGGCAACCACTTCGTCCAGGAGGACTCGCCCGACGAGATCGGCGAGGCCCTCGCCTCGTGGCGCCGGGGGCTCACGGCCTGATCCGCACGCACCCCGCAATTGGGTGTATGCGCTGGTCCCTCTCCGCCCCACTCGACCGCTAGGGTCTGGGGCGGTACCACTCGAACGGGAGAGCCGTTGATCGCTTCCCCATTCCCATCAACCATCGACCGGCGGGCGACGACGAGAGCCGGACGGCGAGCTGCGCTGACGATTGTCGTGGCGCTGGCCTCGGTAGTGATCGCCCTCTTCGGCGCGGCCGGCGTCGCCGCAGCCCAGGACGACGAGCCCGAGGCCATTCCACCCCCTGTCGCCAGTGTGGTACTGCCCGACGTGATCGTGCAGCTGGATGGATCGGCAACCGACGCCGACGCCCGCAACGATCTCGTCGAACAGCTCGCCGCGGCCGGCAGCGTGGCCTGGGCCTCGCTCGACGGCACGACCGGGCCGGGCTCGCGCATCCTCGTCGGATTCGATGACGACCGTGAGTCGGTGGGGCTCCAGTCGGTCGAGGCCATCGTGGCAAACCACGAACTGGGCCCAGAGGCTGCGATCGGCGGTCAGGCGGTAACCGACGCCGCGCTGGTCGGTCGCATCGGTCGCGCCCTGTTCGTCACGGTCCTCCTGGCGAGCCTCGCCATCGCCGTGTTCAGCGCGTGGATCGTGCGCCCCCACCACGGTGCCCTCGGCGGCCTCGCGGTCGCTGTGGCGGCGTGGCTCGGCGGTCTCCTCGGTGGACGGGTGGTCGGCGAGTTCGACGGATCGCTCGTGACAACCGCCGTGCCGGCGGTACTCGTGTCGATACTGGTCGGCGCCTTCTTGTGGTTCCGCCTGGTGCTCTGGTTCCGCCAACCCGAGGGCGAGGACCTGGCAGAGATGATCCGCCGGGCGGCGATGAGCCTGGCGGTCGAGTTCGGTCTCCTCGTGGCCGGCCTCGTACTCGTGGCGCTGTTCCTGGCGTCGATCGCCAGTGGCGGTGCGGTGGCTGCATCGGTTCTCGTCGCCACCATCGTGGCTGGCGTCACCACCCTCGCCCTGGTCGCGCCGGTGCTGGCCGCACTGCATGGTTCGGGGCTGTCGGTGTTCGCTGTTGGTTCGGCTGCCGAGGAACGGTGGCAGAACGTCCGGGAGTACTTGTCAACGCCGCCGAACGGTCGGGACCTCCCAATGCTGGTCGTGGTGGGATTCGGCTTCTTCCTGGGCCTGCTCGGGTTGCTGGCCTTGTTCGGCCCGACTGTGCCCGGTCTGCTCGATCGCAGCGATCTGGCCGAGACCGACGATGGCGCGTCGGCCGCGTTCGTGTCCGACCTCGTCGAGTCGGGCGGTGATCCCACGGCGTCGATCGTGGCGTCGTTCGCTCCCGGTGTCGGTCAGCAGGCCAAGGCGGCGTGGCTCGCCCGGGTGTCGGCGATCGCCGATATCGGCCGCGTCGATGCCGCCGGCCAACGCTGGGTGGACGGTGACCCGCTCGACGCCGAGGATCAGACGGTGGCCGCGCTGGCCGAACTCGACGGCGGCACGGAGGCACCGACGGTGGCCCTCCTCGTGCCGCTGGTCGATGCCCGCGGCGACGACGGGCGAGCCCTGGTCGAGCAGGTGCTCGGCTCCGAGGTGCCTGACGGCGTAGAGCTGAGCGGGGCCCCGATCGATGCCACCGAGGCCGGTGAGCGAAACCGGGGCGACGTGTGGCTGGCGATGCTCGCCTTGGCGGTGGTCGGCGGCCTCGCGGTGTATGGCCTCGTGGGTGACGTGATCACGGCGGTTCTGGCCGGCGGCCTGCGGCTGCTCGACTCGACGGCACTGGTTGGCCTCTACCACCTCGTGGTCGGCGACGTGTCAGCGGCGGAGCTGCTGGTCGTTGTGTTCGTGAGCACGGTCGGGATGGGTCTGTTCGAGCTGGGTCTGGTCAAGAGCGTGATCGGAGCCACGAAACTCAGCGACACCGATCGCATCGTCGAGGCGGCACTGCTACGGGAGGGGTGGGCGGCCGCCGCATCGCTCGCCGTCGTGGCGGTGGCGTCGCTCGGCTTGTTGGGCTCGGGCCTCGGCGTGGCCAACCGTGTCGGCATCGTTCTGCTCGTGGCGCTCGCAATCGAGATCGTGATCGGTCTGTCGATGCTGCGGGCCGCCGCGCTGGGAAGCCGCGCGATCAGCCGGCTCGCCGCCGGATCGGTGCGCGGAGCCCTGCGGGTGCTGTCGGGCGAGGACGAGGAGAATCCCGAGCAGACCCATGGCCACTGGGTTCCCGTGGTCGACGCGCTGCTCCGCAACGAGTTCCGGCTCCAGGCCAGCCCGGCCCACGCCGACATCGGATCGGTGTTCGAGACCGGCACCGATCTGTTCGTGCAGGCCCAGGCCCATCACCAGAACCTGGCCGGGGCGGGTCTGCGGATCCAGGGTCGAGATCCGCAGCTCAGCGAACTTCGGGTGGTGACGCTCAGCCCACGCCCCACCTTCGTGGTGACCGTGGACCACCCCGACCGCGATCTCGTCGACGTGGACAGCCGCGTGGTGGGGGTACGGCAACCCGAACGCCGCTCGGTGATGGTGTGGCTCGACGAGGGCGCCGACGGTGTGTACCGGATTCACGACTCGGTCGAGCTGGGCGGTCTGCCGATCACGCCGGCCGGCACCCCACCCCCGGCGCCCGACATGGCAGCGGGAGCGGTTCCGTCGGCCTGATGACAGCCGACCGTCGGCCAGCCCAACCCGGATAGATTCACAGGGGATTCTCCGGGACGTGCGCCCGGTTCCGAATCCGGAGACTCGAGCGCAGACGGGCACCCCCAGGCCCGGCGAAGGAAGGACCGGAGCATGGAGATCGCAGATTCGGTATTGGATCTGATCGGCAACACGCCGATGGTGCGCCTGCGACAGGTGACGGAGGGCATCTCGTGCCCGGTGGTGGCCAAGCTCGAAACCACCAATCCCGGAGGGAGCGCCAAGGACCGGCCGGCCCTGAGCATGATCGACGCCGCCGAGCGAGAAGGGCTTCTCAAACCTGGAGGCACCATCGTGGAGCCGACGTCGGGGAACACCGGTGTCGGCCTGGCCATCGTGGCCGCCCAGCGGGGCTACAAGTGCGTGTTCGTGCTCACCGACAAGGTCGCGCCGGAGAAGATCGACCTGCTCAAGGCCTATGGCGCCGACGTGGTGGTGTGCCCGGGCGCGGTGGAGCCCGACGATCCGCGGTCCTACTACTCGACCGCCGATCGCCTGAGCCGTGAGATTCCCGACGCGTTCCGCCCGAACCAGTACGGCAACCCAGCCAATCCCGCCGCCCACGTTGCCACGACGGGCCCTGAGATCTGGCGCCAGACCGACGGACGCATCACCCACTTCGTGGCCGGCGCCGGCACTGGCGGCACGTTGTCTGGGGTTGGCGAGTACCTGAAGTCGCAGAACCCGAACGTGCAGGTCGTGGCCGCCGACCCGGAGGGCTCGGTTTACTCGGGCGGCTCAGGTCGGCCCTATCTCGTTGAGGGCGTCGGCGAGGACTTCTGGCCCACCACCTACCACGCCCAGCTCGTGGATCGGGTGATCGCCATCTCTGATGCCAACTCGTTCGAGACCGCTCGCCGCGTCACCCAGCGGGAGGGTCTGCTGATCGGCGGCTCCGGGGGCACGGCAGTTGCTGCTGGGCTGGAGCTCGCCAGCGAGCTCGGCCCCGACGACCTCGTGGTGGTGCTCGTTCCCGACTCTGGTCGGGGCTACCTGAGCCGGGTGTTCAACGACGAGTGGATGGCCGGCTTCGGCTTCCTCCGCAACGAGGGTGCGGTCGTCGCCGACGTGCTGGCGGCCAAGGGCGGGGAGCTGCCGCCATTGCTCTACGTGCAACCGGCCGACAAGCTGCGCGAAGTGGTGAGCCTCATGCACACCCACGACGTGTCGCAGCTGCCCGTGGCCAAGGGCGAGATGCCGCTCGCCGCCGCGGAGGTGATGGGCTCGATCGACGAGCTGCGCATCATGGAAGCGGCCTTTTCCGACCCCTCCGTGCTCGACGGCTCGGTGGCCGATGTCATGAGCGCCAAGCTCCCGACGATCGGCATCGGCCAGCCTGTCGAGATGGCTGTGAGCCTGCTCGATCTTGCTCCGGCCCTGCTCGTTCTGGACGGCGGACGTCCTCGCACCGTGGTCGCTCGGGCCGACGTGCTCTCGTTCCTCTCGCTCGACACCACCTCCGGAGTTTCCCGATGACCGCTGAACCGACCGACACCACCGGCAGCGACGCCGACCACAGCGCCTGGGGCTTTGCGACCAAGGCCATCCACGTCGGCCAGGATCCGGAGGCCACCACCGGTGCCGTGACGGTTCCGGTGTTCCAGACCTCGACGTTCGCCCAGCCCGAGGTGGGCAAGCACACCGGCTACGAGTACGCCCGCACCGGCAACCCCACGCGCACGGCCCTCCAGTCGGCGCTCGCTGCCCTCGAGGGGGCCTCGTTCGGCGTGTCGTTCGCCAGCGGCCTCGCCGCTGAGGACGCGATCCTGCGCATGCTTCGGCCCGGCGACCACATCGTGATGGGGAACGACGCCTACGGCGGCACGTTCCGGCTCATCGCCCAGGTGGTGGCCCAGATGGGGATCACCTGGTCGGCTCATGACCTCACGGATCCTGCGGCGGCTGCGGCCGAGTGGCCGAGCGCGACCAGGCTCGTGTGGGTGGAAACGCCGACCAACCCACTGCTCACGGTGGTCGACATCGCCGCCGTTGCCGAGCTCGCCCACGGCATCGGGGCCAAGCTCGTCGTCGACAACACCTTCGCCACGCCGTACCTGCAGCAGCCGTTGGCTCACGGCGCCGACGCGGTGATCCACTCCACCACCAAGTACGTCGGCGGCCACTCCGACGTGGTTGGCGGCTTCGTGGCCACGAACGACGCCGAGCTGCACGACCACCTCACCTTCATCCAGAACGCCGTCGGGGCCGTACCCGCTCCGTGGGACTGCTACCTCACATTGCGCGGAGTGAAGACGCTCGCCATTCGGATGGATCGCCACAACCACAATGCGGCCGTGATCGTGGAGGCGCTTCGGGCTCACCCCGTGGTGAACTCCGTGCTGTACCCCGGCCTGGAGACCCATCCTGGCCACGCCGTGGCCGCCCGCCAGATGGAGGGCTACGGCGGGATGATCAGCTTCCGGGTGGCCGACGCCGAGGTGGCGAAGCGGGTGATCGAGGGTACCGAGATCTTCACCCTCGCCGAGTCGCTCGGCGCCGTCGAGTCGCTCATCGAGCACCCCGGGATCATGACGCACGCCTCCGCAGCGGGGTCGCCGCTGGAGGTGCCAGACGATCTCATCCGGCTCTCGGTCGGCATCGAGGATGCTGCGGATCTGGTGACCGATCTCACCCAGGCGCTCGACCGGGTTCGATGAGCAGCGACGCGCCGGTCATCGCCGTCGAACCGAAGACGGGCCGCTACGAATCGCTCGAAGCGTCGGTGAAGGCCGGCGGCGCCCGGCTCGGCTCGATCGCGGAGGCCGATGCGCTCGTATGGGCCGACCCGCATGTGCCGGAGGCGCTCCCATCGGTCTTGGCCGATGGGCCTGGTGTGCGGTGGGTGGCGCTGCCCTTCGCCGGCATCGAGCCCTACGTGCCATACCTCGACCACGAGCGGGTGTGGACCTGCGCCCGGGGTGTGTACGCCCGCCCGGTGGCGGAGCATGTGGTGGCGATGGGCCTCGCCGGGCTCAGGGGGCTCGTGAGCTATGCCCGAGCGTCGAGCTGGCCGGCCCAGTACGGCCGCAACCTCGTGGACGGCAAGGTGGTGATCTTCGGTGCCGGCGGGATCACGGCCGAGCTGCTCGGGCTCCTGGAGGGCTGGGGCTGTGAGGTGACGGTGGTGCGTCGCCAGGCCGATCCCGTTGCCGGAGCTGCCCGTACCGTGGCCATGACCGACCGCCTGGATGTTCTGGGCGACGCCGACCTCGTAGTGCTGGCGTTGGCCCTGACGCCCGAGACCACCGGGGTCATCAGCACGCCGGAACTCGCCGCCATGGCGCCGCATGCCTGGCTGGTGAACGTGGCCCGGGGTCCGCACGTGGATCACGATGCGCTGCTCACCGCGTTGCGGGCCGGTGAGATCGGCGGCGCCTGCCTCGACGTGACCGACCCAGAGCCGCTGCCCGACGGGCACCCGCTCTGGTCGGAGCCGAACGTGTTGATCACGCCCCATGTCGGCAACACGCCCGAGATGGGCGTGCCCCTTCTGGCCGCCCACATCGAGGCCAACGTGGCCCAGTTCGTGGCCGGCGCCCCCCTCGACGGCATCGTCGACGTGGACGCTGGGTACTGAACCGGCCCGCTCAGGGGGAGTGATCCCTCCACAGCGAACTCTTATGTCACGATCTCTACTGTCGAGATCATGACCACTGCCACCGCCGCCCCTGAGCGGGCACCCGCCCCGCCCGCCGGGCCTGCGCCCGACGCGCCGTCGACGCTCCTGCCCCGGATCGGCGGGCTCGACCTCGCCCGGGCCATTGCGATGGCCGGGATGCTGGTGGTGCACTACATGATCCCCGACCGCTCGGGGTCCCTCGCCGACACGGTGCTTGAGAGCTTCAGCGGTCGGGCCATGCCCTTGTTCATGGTGCTCGGCGGGATCGGGGCCACCATCGTGGCCTCGCGACGCACCCAACCCGATCTGAACTTGCTGATCCGGGCCGGGATCCTCTTCGCCATGGGTGTGGCCCTGCTGGAGATCGACACCTGGATCGCCGTGGTGCTGCAGAGCTACGGGCTGTTCTTCGCGCTCACCCCGCTGCTACGGCGGGTGCCAACCGTCTGGCTGTCGGTACTCACGGGTGTGGTCGCGGTCTTCGGGGCCTGGAGTTTTCAGACGCTCACCGACTTCCCGAGCGAGATCACGATCGACTCCTACGACGAGCCGTTCCGGTCGCTATGGGTGCTGGTATTCACTGGTTACTACCCGCTGTTCCCGGTGGCCTCGTTCTTCCTGCTCGGCATGGTGCTCGGCCGCCTGCCGCTGCGCTCGGCCCGGGTGGCCACGGCGCTCGCCAGCGTCGGTGCGGTGCTCACGGTGGTGCCGCTCGTGGCCTCGTGGGTGGCCCAGCAGGTGTTCGACGTGTTCGTCCCGGAGGGGCCCAGGGGGTTCCGCGAATCAACTGGCGGGTGGTCGCCCCCGTTCAACCCGGAGGCATTCGACTGGGCGCGCCTACTCGATGCGTCAGGCCACAGCGAGATGCCCGTCTGGGTGCTGAGCGCCGCCGGTAGCTCACTGCTCATCATCGGCCTGGGCATCCTGGCCGGCGCCCGATGGCCCGCCGTGACCCGGCCGCTCGAGATCGTGGGCCGCCTGGCGCTCACGTTCTACGTCATCCAGGTACTCGCCACGAACTGGCTCTCAGAACCGTGGACGCAGTCGCTCACCCAGCAGGCGGTCACATGGGCGGCAATCTGGTTCGGGTTCTGGATCTTCGCCATCGCCTGGCACCGCTGGCTCGGCGCCGGCCCCCTCGAACGGCTCCTTCGCATCGGCACCCGCGCCCGCTCGCGGTCGACGGCCTAGATCGAACGAACGTCGAGCGCGCGGCGGGCCGGGCATCGTCGAGGATCGAGGAAGCGCTACCGGGCCACGTGGGTGCCCTCGATGCGGCGGGTGCGGCCGCGGAAAGTGGCCACGAGCCCGCCAGCGGCATTCACCACCGCCACGTCGTGCACTGCGTTGCGGCCCTGACGGGCGGCGTTGGTGGCGGTGGCAGTCAACACGTCGCCGCGGTGAGCCGGCTGGAGCCAGTCGATGTCGGCGTGGGTGGAGATGTCGTAGTGGTTGTAGGAGTTCGACGCGAACGCCATCGCCGAGTCGGCCAGGGTGAAGATGAGCCCGCCGTGGCACACGTCGAGCCCGTTCACCATGTCGGGCCGCACCGTCATGCGGGTGACAGCCCGGCCCGGCTCCACCGACACCACCTCGATACCGAGCGCCCGGGACGCTTCGTCGCGGGCGTACATCGCATCGATCGCCGCCGTGGCGAGGGCCTGGGCATCGGTCGACGGCTCGGTCGCTTCGGTCATCGCCAGAGGCTACTGCTGAGGCCCATCGGCGTCAGCCTCGGTGAATGCCCGCAAAACGGTGCGTCGATGAGTTGCGTCCCGAGCCTGGTCGCCTATCGTCTGCGGTGTTGAGACCGGTCCGGCCACCTTCGCCGGCCCCGGCACGTCAGTCCAGGAGGTCCCGTATGACGCTCACGACCCGCTTGCTCCACCTGCTCGACCGCAGCCGCCCGGCTCCGGTCGCCTCAGCCCACTGCGACGGGCCCTGCGGCGTGTACGACCCCGCCAGTGCCCGCGTGGCCGCCGAGGCCGTGCACTCGATGACCAAGAAGCTGCTGGGCCTCGACATGAGTGCTGCGGGTGCCCACAACACCTACTCCCGCTTCGTGGCCATCAAGGAGGAGCAGGCTGAGCTCACCAAGAAGGAGCTCAACATCCTCTGGCACGACTACTTCAAGCCCGAGCACCTCGAGGCCTACCCCGAGCTCCACGAGACCTTCTGGATGGCGGCCAAGGCCGCATCGCGGGCCAAGCAGGAGCTGAGCGAGGACGCGTCGGCTGATCTCCTGGCCAAGGTCGAGGCCGTGCACCACCTCTTCTGGGCCACCAAGGGCCGTGAGGTCGAGTGGGTGCTCGCCGCCCCGTGATCACGACGGCGGGGCCCGGCCGATCCGGCTGGCCCCGCCGGTAGTCATGCTCGCCGCCCCGTCCGCCGTGCATGCAGCACGAGAGTTCGCAGCATGGTCGAGGGGTCGGCGAACTCGGTTCCGTGTCGAGGGCATCTCGATGGAGCCGACGCTCCGAGCCGACGAGTACGTGTTGGTCGCCCCCGGCGTCCAACCGACCGTCGGCTCGCTCGCGCTCGCCCGCCACCCCGATCGCCCGGCCGTCTCCGTGGTGAAGCGCGTGATCCGCATCGAGACTGCCGGGTGGCACCTGGCGAGCGACAACCCCGACGCCGGAACCGACAGCCGCCATTGGGGCCTCGTCGACCCCACTGCGGTCGTCGGGGCCGTCACGCTCTGCCTCGATCGACCTCTGGCCTCGCTCGCACCGCCCACGAGCGCCGAGAGTGGCAAAAACCGCTCCTGGGTGAGGTGGCTGCGTCGCTAGCCTCGATCCGGTGTTGACCGTATCCGGGCTGGCCAAATCACACGGGTCGCGCACGCTGTTCCGCGACGTGACCTTCCAGTTGTCTCCTGGGCGCCGCATCGCCCTGATCGGGGGCAACGGTGTTGGCAAGAGCACCATCTGCGAGATCATCGTCGGCCTACAGGACCCCGATGCCGGATCGGTGTCGAAGCCGAACGACCATCGCATCGGGTATCTCCCCCAGGAGCTGATGGAGGCGTGGACCGGAACCGTGCTCGACGAGGTGATGCGAGGGTCCGGTGAGGTGCTCGCCCTCGAAGCCGAGCTGCGACGGCTTGAAACGGTGATCGGCGAGAGCGACGGCCCCGAGGCCGAAGCTGCGCTCGAGGCCTACGGCGACGCCCAGAGCCGTTTCGAGGCAATGGGCGGGTACCAGCTCGAAGCCGACGCCCGCCGGATTCTGGGTGGGCTCGGGTTCAGCACGGCCGACATGGATCGGCCCCTCACCGAGATGTCGGGCGGATGGCAGATGCGGGCCGTGCTCGCCCGGCTCCTGCTGCACAAGCCCGACCTCCTGGTGCTCGACGAACCGACCAACCACCTCGACGTCGACTCGGTGGCCTGGCTCGAACAACAACTTGCCACCTGGCCCGGGGCCATTCTGTTCGTGTCGCACGACCGCGACTTCATCGACGCCGTGGCCGAGCGCTGCATCGAGATCGCCTGGAATACCGCCACCGAGTACATCGGTGGCTTCGCCGAATTCATCGTGGCTCGCGAAGAACGCCTGGCTGCGCTCGAAGCGGCCGCAGGCCGTCAAGCGGCCGAGATCGCTCGGGTGGAGCGGTTCATCGAACGGTTCCGTTACAAGGCCACGAAGGCCCGCCAGGTGCAGTCGCGCATCAAGACACTCGAGAAGCTCGATCGGATCGAGGTGCCCAAGGTCGAGGACCTGAAGCTGCGCTTCGCCTTCCCCGATCCGCCCCGATCGTCGCGACTCGTGATCGAGGTGGACGACGCCGCCCTCGGCTATGACGGCACCCCGATCATCACCGGCGTGAACCTCGTGGTGGAACGGGGTGACAAGCTCGCGCTGATCGGCCCCAACGGCGCCGGCAAGACCACGCTGTTGAAGGCGATCCTCGGCGATCTCGCCCCGATCGCCGGCGAGGTGAAGCTCGGCGCCAACGTGGACGTGGCCTCCTTCGCCCAGCATCAGGTGGACTCGCTCGACATGGATCGAACCGTGGAGCAGGAGTTCCGCAAGGCGGTGGGGGAGCAGCCCAAGAATCGCAACATCCGCACGGTGCTCGGATCGTTCGGCTTCAGCGGTGAGGCCACCGAACGCCTGGTTGGCGACCTGTCCGGCGGCGAGCGCACCCGGCTCGCGCTGGCCGAGACCATGTGCAACCCGGTGAACCTGCTGATCCTCGACGAGCCGACCAATCACCTCGATCTCGCCAGCTGCGACATCCTGGAGGATGCCCTGGCGGCCTACCCGGGCACCGTGCTGCTCGTGAGCCATGACCGCTACCTGGTGCGCAACACGGTGAAGGAGGTGGTCGAGGTGCGCGACGGCACGGTGACCCATCACCGCGACGTCGACGACGCGGTGCTGCGCCCGGGCGGGGGCAAGCTGTCGCAGTCCACCACCACGGGAGGTCGGGCACCGAGCCCCGCCTCCCGCTCGTCGAACGCAGGCGGCGGCGTCAATCGCCGGGATCGTCAGGCGACCAAGCGGTCTCAAGCCGAGGCCCGCAACGCCAAGAGCCGCGACACCCGGGAGTTGCGCAAGCGGGTGGAGCGGCTCGAGCGCCAGGCCACCAAGGCCGAGGAGTCCGTGCGCGACCTCGAGGTTCGCCTCGCCGACCCCGACGTGTACGCCGACAAGGCCCTCATGAACGATCTGATCAACGAACACGAGACGGCGCAATCGAAGGCCGCCCGCCTCCTACGAGAGTGGGAAGACGCCAGCGAAGAACTCGAACGGGTCGGCTGATCCGAAGGGCTGGCCACCGATGAGCCCTGTCTGCTGTACTTTGCCCCTACCAGCCAACATTCTCTGTTGAAACAAAGGGGACCAGCCATGCCTATCCAAACCCGAGGGGCCATCATTCGCGAGCCCGGAACACCGTGGGAGATCGTCGACATCGAGTTCGACGACCCCATCCAGGGCGAGATCGCGGTCCAGATGGTGGCGTCGGGGATGTGCCACTCCGATGACCACCTCGCCACGGGCGACATTCCCGTTGCCACCTACCCGATGGCCGGTGGCCACGAGGGGGCCGGGGTCGTGACCGCCGTCGGTCCCAACACCCCCGGGTACGAGGTCGGCGATCACGTGGTGATGTCGTTCCTTCCCGGCTGTGGTCGCTGCCGATGGTGCGCCTCGGGAATGCAGAACCTGTGCGACCTGGGTGCCACCCTCCTGGTGGGCAGCCGCGCCGACGGCACGCTGCGTGCTCGCACCAGCGATGGCACCCCCATCGGGCAGATGTGTGGCATCTCCACCTTCTGTGAGACGAGCGTGCTCGCCGTCGACTCCGCTGTGAAGGTGGAGAAGGATCTGCCGCTCGACAAGGCCTGCCTGGTGGGCTGCGGCGTTGGTACCGGGTGGGGCTCGGCGGTCAACTCCGCCGAGGTCAAGCCGGGCCAGACCGTTGTGATCATGGGCATCGGCGGTATCGGCATCAATGCCGTGCAGGGTGCGGCCCATGCCGGCGCCAGCCACGTCATCGCAGTGGATCCCGTGCAGTTCAAGCGGGAGAAGGCCCAGGAGATGGGGGCCACTCACACGTTCGACAACATGGCCGACGCGACCGAGTTCGCCCAGTCGGTCACCGACGGTCAGGGCGCCGACTCCGCAATCGTGACCACCGGCGTGATCAACTCCGAGCACATCCAGGAGGCCTTCACCTCCATCCGCAAGGCCGGCACGGTGGTGGTGACGGGTCTCGGCAACCTGGTGGACTCCAAGGTCGAGGTTCCCGCCGGCGAGCTCACGTTGTTCCAGAAGCGCATCCAGGGTTCGCTGTTCGGCGCCAGCAGCCCGAGCCGCGACATCCCGTGGATGCTGAACCTGTACCGCAACGGCCAGCTCAAGCTCGATGAGCTGGTGTCGAAGACCTACTCTCTCGACGAGGTCAACCAGGGATATGCCGACATGCACGCCGGCACCAACATCCGTGGTGTGATCATCTACTGATTTCCCGCCACAGGAAAGCAATCGGGACGCCGACCCTTCCGGGGGTCGGCGTCCCGTCGTTTTCGGCTACGACGTACCCGTGAAGTGCACCGGTGGCGTCGGCGGGCCGAGCTCGCCGTGGGGTTCCACGGTGACACCCCAGCCGGCGGCGTGGTCGGGTGCGTCGTTGACGTCGAGGATGACTGACACATCGCCGTTATGGGGTACGAAGCGGCCAACGGCCGTGGCAGCGTCGGAGTCGTCGATCAGCCACAGCGCATAGGTGACGCCGTCGTCCACGGCGTCGAGATCACCAGCTACCACACCCACCTGGCCTCGCTCCGACGAGAACACGACCTTGATGGTGGTCGTTGGGACGTCAGACGCATCGCCGGCATCGGAGGCGTGCAGGGTGGTCACCACCGCATCGGGGGCGGTCAACAACGCATCGACGTTCTCGACGTTCTCGGCTTCCTTGATGCTGTCGTCGATGTCGCTGGGGTCGGGCCGGGTCACGTACCAGGCGCCCACGGCCACCAGCACAACTGCGGCGGCCGTGACCAGAGTGGTGCCGGCAGCAGCGGCCAGCGAACGCCAGCGGTCACGGGACGAGCCGCCTGCGTTCGGTGTCGGGCCGGTGGTGGCAGCCGCGCTCGCCACGGCCGGCAACGGTGACTGCTGCCGCGTGCGGCGGATCTCGTCGAGCACATCGGCCCGCAACGACGATGGCGGAGTCGCAGCCGCCGCCGTGGCCAGCACGGCCGCCGTCTCCTGGAACTCCGCCACGTCTTGCTGGGAGGATCGCGAGTCCTGCAGATGGGCCTCGAAGAGCTCGCGCTCATCGGGGTCGAGTGCATTCAAGGCGTAGGCCCCGGCGAGGAGGTGCAGCTCGGTTGCGTCGCTCATGGCGTGACCCCCAGCCGATCTCGCAGGCGGATGAGCCCGTCACGGATGCGGGTCTTGATCGTGCCCTCGGGCACGTCGAGCAGCACGGCGACCTCGCGATAGGTATGACCGCCGAAGTAGGCGAGCACAACGGCGTCGCGTTGGGCCGGGCTCAGCTCGTCGAGGGCCTCCCGCACCAGGGTTGCGTCGATGCGACTGTCGGCCATGTCGACCAGAGGCTGATAGCGCTGCGGCGAGCGCTGGGCGTCGTCCTCCTCGCGGGCCGAGCGCGCCTGTTCGGCCCGCACGCGGTCGACAGCGCGGCGATGAGCGATGGTGGAGGCCCAGCTCCTGGCACTGCCACGACGGCGGTCGAACCGGGGGGCGAGCCGCCAGATGTCGAGGTAGGCCTCCTGAGTGACTTCCTCGGCCAGCGCCGGATTGCGCACCACCCGCAGCACCACGCCGAACAGCATCCGACCGGTCAGGTCGTAGAACTGGGCGAACGCGGCCTCGTCACCGCGGGCGACGAGGGCCAACAAGATGTTGAGGTCCTCGCCTCCCAGGGCGTCGGGCACGGGGCGCAGCCGCCGAGCGGGATCCATCCCGGTCATGATCGCACGCCGGGCACCGTTCGATGCACAGGGTTCGTTCGGAGCCGGCCCGTCCTTGGATTGGCCGTCGCCGCCAACGGTCAGGAGCTGAGGCGCAGGGCGTTGTTGATGAGGCCGAGGTGGGAGTACGCCTGAGGGATGTTGCCGAGCGCCCGACCGTTCTCCGGGTCGTACTGCTCAGCCATGATGCCGGTCTTGCCGACGAGGCCGCACAGGTCCTTGAACAGGGCGTCGGCGTCGTCGCGGCGGCCCGTCATGGCCATTGCGTCGATCAGCCACGACGTCATCAGGTTGAAGCCACCCTCGCGGCCAGGGAGGCCGTCGTCGTCGAGGTAGCGATACACCGTGGCGCCGGTGCGGAGTTCCTGTTCCACTTTGGCCACGGTGGACACGAAGCGCTCGTCGTTGGCCGGCAGCAGGCCCCAGAGGCCAACGGCGAGCACGGAGGAGTCGAGGTCCTCGCCCTCATACGCGGCGGTGAAGGAGCCGATCTCCGGCTTCCATCCGTTGGTGAGCACGTCCTCGGCGATCCGGTCGCGCAGGTCCACCCAGGCCTCGGGTTCACGGTCGAGGAACTGATCGGCGATCGAGATCGCCCGGTCCACGGTGACCCAGCACATGACCTTCGAATACACATGGTGCCTCGGAGGCTTGCGGATCTCCCAGATGCCGTGGTCTGGCTCGTGCCACCGGCGCGACACGGCGAGCACCATCGCCTCGACGAGCCGCCAGTGCTCGGCCGACAACGCCTCACCCTGTTCGAGCAAGGTGTGCACCAGGTCGACCACCGGACCGAACACGTCGAGCTGCACCTGGCCGTCGGCACCGTTGCCAACGCGGACCGGGCGGGAGCCGCCGTAGCCGGGCAGGTCGGCGATCTCGGCCTCGGGCGGGAGGTGCCGGCCGGTCACGTTGTAGAGCGGAGCCAGACGCTCTGGATCGGTGCGAGTCTCGAGGAGCTGCATCACCCAGTCGAGGTAGGCCATGGCCTCGCCCCGAGAGCCGAGACGCACCAGCGAGGTGGCGGTGAGCGCGGCGTCGCGGAGCCAGCAGTAGCGGTAGTCCCAGTTGCGGACGCCGCCGAGATGCTCGGGAAGGCTGGTGGTGACCGCGGCGAGGATGGCGCCAGTCGGGCCGTGGCAGAGCGACTTCAGTACGACGGCGCTGCGGACCACCAGTTCGCGTTCGAGCGGCGGCAGTTCGAGCTTGGAGACCCAGTTCGACCAGAAGTGCTCGCTGTCGGCGCGGCGATCCTGCTCCGGGCGCGGATCGGGCCGGACGGTGCCGGTGCCGGCTCGCAGTTCGAGGGCCAGCGGACCGTCGAGATCCACCGTGGCGATGGCGGTTTGGTGGGCGCCATCGGCGGTGATCTCCCAGTTGACCCCTGGGGAGCGGAGCACCATCAGGTCGGAGGTTCCCTGCACGGCGATGCCGTCCTCGCGCACTTCGAGACGGGTCGGCACACGCCCGAAATCGAGGCGAGGGGCGAACTCGATCGTGGCGGGGCCCAATCCCTCGATCACCCGGATCAGATCGGAGCGCCCGGCGAGGCGCCTCGTGCGGCCGCTGGAGGTGTCGAAGTAGTCGGTGACAGTGAAGTCGGGGAACTGGGTGGTGAGCACGAGGGTGTTGGCCAGGTACCGCTGGCTCACCGGCTCGCGACCCTGGGGGTCGAACACCGAGAAGTGGCCGGCGCCCGGGCCGCCGAGAAGCTCGGCGAACACGGCGGCGGAGTCGATGCGGGGGGCGCAGAGCCAGGTGATGCGAGCTGTCGGCGACACGATGGCTGCGGTGCGAAGGTCGGACAGCACCGAGTGATCCTCGATCGGCACCAGACCGGCGCCACGCAGCCACTTGCTACGGAACTCGGCCAGGAGGGCCAGGAGCTGGGCCACCACGTCGGTGTCGGACACCCGGTACTGGGCGGCGGTGGGACCATCGCCCACCTTCACCCCCACGTCGGGCCCGGTGAGCGTGCGGAACCCGTCCTCGTCGGTGACGTCGTCACCGAAGAAGACCACGGCCGACGCGCCGACCTGATGACGGATGGTCTCGAGCGCCGTGCCCTTGTTGGTGTCGATCACCGACATCTCGATGATGTCGTGGCCGTTGCGGGTGTACACACCGTCGCGGCCCGCTGGGCCCCGAACCAGCTCGTCGCGAGCCCGCCGCTGCACCTCGGGATCCATGCCTCGGAAGTGGAAGGTGACGCCCGTGGGCTTCTCTTCGATACGGGCGTCGTACTTGGCCCCGAGCGCCTGCACGGCCTGGGTGAGCTCGGTGCGCAATCCAATGAGATCGGAGCTGAGTTGGGCGGCGAAGCCGAGGTCGAACTCGCTGCCATGGCTGCCCACGAGGCGGATCTCTTCAGGGAACCGTGAGAGGAGGGCAAGGTCTCGCAGTGAACGCCCCGAGACAACGGCCACGTGGGTGTTGGCCTGCTCGGCCAACGACCGCATCGCCGCCACCGCATCGCGGTTGGGGCGGGCCTCCATTGGGTCATCAACCAGCGGTGCGAGCGTGCCGTCGTAGTCACACGCGATCACCAGGTTCGGAACCCGGGCCAGCTGCCGTAGCCGATCACTCAGCTCGCCCAGATTGCTACTCGTCATACTGGTCGCCTCCACTGCGGTCCCTGAGCCAGCAACCTAGCGGGTGGGAGCGCGACCCGGACCGGACTGATCAGCCCTACCTTGGGGTTACACGGTTCAGACCGTTTGAACTCCCGAATCATGACCTCACTCCCTGATCCACAGTCTCCACCGATCGCTCCACCGCCAGAGTCCGAACCCGGGCGTCGCCCCCATCGCGGGGCGATGGGCGGCGGTCTCACGCTCGTGGCCGCGGCAGTGTTCGGGGCGGTGGTCGTGGTGGCGGCGATCATCCTCGGTGTTCGGGGCTACGACGCCGTTGCCGAGCGGCTCGAGGCGGCCGCCGAGGCCGACGACGAACCGGCCCAACCCGATGCAGACGCCGAACAGGCGCCCGACACGCAACCGCCGCAGAGCGTGCCCCCGTCGACCACACCGCCCAGTACCGAGCCGGAGGCGGAGCCCGAACCCGACATCGACGTCGAGACGGCGCCATGCCCGGCCGGCACCGATCCGGTGGTGTGCGAGGCTGCGGAGTTCGTGCAACAGGTGCGGGGCCGGCCGTTCCAGACCTTCCCCGCAGTGGAGTTCCTGCCCGACGAGCAGTTCGACTCCGAGCTCCTCACCGACTTCGACTCCTACCGGGCGGAACTCGACGTCGATGGTGACCTGCTACGGGCGCTCGGCCTGCTCGACGCCGATCAGTCGCTGTCCGCACTTCTCCGCGACGCCTTCGAGGTGGCGGTGGTCGGCTTCTACGACCCCGAGACCGAGAGGCTCGTGGTGCGCGGCGAATCGCTGAACCTGTACGAGCAGTCGGTGCTCGTCCACGAGCTCGTCCACGCGTTCGACGACCAGTGGTTCGACCTCGACCGCGACGACTTCGCCGACGACGACGCCGAGTACGGCTTCGTGGCCGTGGTGGAGGGCAACGCCCGCCGAGTGGAGGCGCTGTGGATGGAGACACTCACGCCCGACGAGGCCGCCCAGTTCACGGCCGAGGAGCTGGGGGCACTGAGCCCGGAAGACATCTCTCGCCTCATCGCCCTGCCCTCAATCGTGCTCGACCTCCAGGCGTCGCCCTACACCGATGGCAACCGCTACGTGGAGGATCTCGCCGCCGTCGGCGGCGAGGCGGGAGTCGACGCTGCCCTCGAGGCGCCGCCGACCTCCAGCGAGGAGATCCTGCACCCCGGTACTGATCGCCAGCTCGATCCCGAGCGCGACGTGCCGGCACCGCCGGCCACCGGCGAGGTGATCGAGGAGGGGCGGCTGGGCGAGCTGATGATCCGCTCCTGGTTGGGCCGTGTTGCCGGCGACGGGTGGGGTGGCGACCGGTACCAGCTGACCCGTGCCGGCGGCCAGGTGTGCGTTGTCGTCGACGTGATCGGCGATACCCCAGCCGACAACACCGACGTGGCCACCGCAGCCCAGGTGTGGACCCTCCAGGCCCCCGACGCTCGGACGGTGGAGACGATCCAAAGCGAGTTCGGGGACCTGGTACGAATCAGCGGCTGCGTCACCAGCTGAGGCTGCCGCCCGCCAATCGTGGCGGCGGCGGCCGTGCTCAGATGTCGGCGCAGGGGGCGATCACCGTCTCGGCCAGCTTGGCCGCTGCCTCCCTGGCGTCGCCCCGCAGCAGCAGGAAGGCGGGGAGCGGTGCCCTGGCCACGCCGATCGAGGCGAGTTCCTGGGCTGCCCCGACCGGGTCGGACAAGATGCCGGGGTGCGGAGCCGTGATCTCGATGGATCCTGGATCGCGGCCGTTGTCGGCTGCGGTCTGATGCACCACGTCGATCAGCTCGGTCAGCTCCTCGACTGAGCCACGGCCGGGGAAGAAGCCTTGGCCGATCCGCCCGGCCCGGCGGGCCGCAGCCTTGGAGTGGCCACCGATCACGATCGGGACCGACCCGTTCACCGGTTTGGGATTCGACGACACGCCCTCGAACGAGGCGAACTCGCCGTGGTGGCTGGCGTTGTCGCCCGCCCACAGGGCCCGCATCGCGGCCACGTAGTCGTCGGTGCGGCGACCGCGGTCGGCGAACGGGATGCCGAGGGCGTCGAACTCCTCCTCCAGCCAGCCCACGCCGATACCGAGATCGAGGCGACCGTTCGACAGCACGTCGAGCGTCGACACCGACTTGGCGAGCACCAGCGGGTTGCGCTCAGGCAGGATCAGGATCCCGGTGGCGAGGCGGATGGTGGAGGTGTTGGCCGCGGCGAAGCTCAGCCAGATGAGGGGGTCGGGCAGCGGCGCACTCGCATCGCCCGGCATCTTGCCGCTCGGATCGTAGGGGTACTCCGAGTTGTACTGCTCGGGCCAGATCACGTGCTCGACGGTCCACAACGACTCGAAGCCGACCTCCTCTGCGACCTTGGCCACCTCCACCACTCCTGCGGCGGACGCAAACGGGCCGGTATTGGCGAACATCAGACCGAACTTCATGGGACACACCTCACCCTCGACGACCTCACCGTCTTAGGGCAGGGGCACCACGCGCTGCAACCACCGGTGACCGGTATCGCCCCGATCGCCCGCGGGGCGATACCGGTCAGGGGTGCTGGGGGTCGGTGACGAGCGCGTAGGGGTCGTAGGGGTCGGTGGCCTCGGGCACCAGGTCCACGTACGAGCCGATGCCAAGGCGGGCGGCGTGTTCCAGAACCAGCTCCGCCACGATCAGATCTTCGAAGGCCCAGCCCGTCGAGTCGAACACGGTGAGCTGCTGGCGATGGCCGTCGTACTCGCGTGCGTTGCGCACCAGAGTGGGCAACTCCGGGCCGAGATCGTCGGCCTCCAGCTGCTGGGCCTCACCCTCGGCGAGGCATTGGGTGGCCACGTCGGGGCACACGAGGGCCGCCTTGAGGGTGGCAGCTGGGAGTTCGGTCTTGCCGGGGAAGTCGGCACCGACGGCGTTCAGATGCAGCGCTGGCTTGTGCTCCCCGTGGGGCAGTACCGGGCCGGCATTGGGGTCGACGCTGGTGCAGGTGCAGATGATGTCGGCCTCGCGCAGCATCAGGTGGAGTTCGTCGACGTCGAGGATCTCGACAGAGACGCTGATGCCGACGGCGCCGATGCGACTGGGGAGGCTCTTCGCCACCTCGGGGTCCGCGTCGCACACGAGGAGCCGGGTGATCGGGCGGATGCGGCTGATGGCGTGGATCTGGGTGACGGCCTGGGCTCCGGCGCCGACGACGCCGAGGGTTGATGCGTCGGCTGGCGCGAGCTTGTCGGTCGCGATGGCCGACGCCGCCCCGGTGCGCAACGCGGTCAGCAGTGTGGCCTCGGTGAGCGCCTCGAGGCGCCCGGTGTGGGTGTCGTGGATGGTTGTGGTGGCCAGCACGCTGGGCAGGGCATGTTCGCCAGGGTTGCGGGGATGGTAGGCCACCGTCTTGATACCGACCCGGCGCCCGTGGACGAGCGTGGGCATCCATTCCACGAGGCCGAGATAGGGATCGTCGTAGTCGAAGCCGGTGCGGTCCATCGTGGTGACGGCGTTGGTGTCGAATGCACCCATGCGGCTGTCGAAGCGCTCGATCAGCTCGTCCATAAGCGCATCCGGCCCCACCTGACGGACCACGTCCGCCACGTCACCGATACTCAACACCACCGTCACGATGAATCCTCCCGCGGTGGCGTCCGCACGCCCCCTGACTTCGCTCCTTCGTCGCCAGACGCCGGATTGGATGCACGGCGAGTCGATTTTCTTGGCGTGGGCGCCTCGTGTTGAGCGGTGACGATGCGATGGGGCAGGCTGGGTCGATGAAGATCCGGATCGGCTACGGCCTCGGCACCCGCAACGCCACGAACGACCAGGACCGCTTCGCCCAGCTCGTCGACGCCCTGGAACGGCTGCGGTTCGACTCGCTGTGGCTGTCCGAACGCATCACCGGTGACTGCCCCGACCCGCTCGTTGGGATGGCCTACGCCGTCGGCCGCACCACCAAGCTGAAGGTGGGGATGTCGGTGATGGTGCTGCCGGGGCGCAACCCTGTGGTGCTGGCCAAGTCCATCGCCAGCCTCGACCGGCTGTCGGGCGGGCGGGTGCTGCCCGCGTTCGGACTGGGGGTCGCCGATTCGGCCGAGCATCAGGCCTTCGGGGTGGATCGCAAGGATCGCGGCGGCTGGTTCAACGAGGCGCTCCCACTGATGAAGCGGCTCTGGAGCGAAGAGAACGTGAGTCATGACGGGAAGCGGTTCACCATTTCCGACGTCACGATCAGGCCGCGCCCGATCCAGGATCCGCTCGAGGTCTGGCTCGGCGGTATCGCCCCGCTCGAACTGAAGCGGGTGGGCCGTCACGCTGACGGTTGGCTCCCATCGTTCTGCACTCCCGCCCAGGTCGACGAGGCCCGCACCGTCATCGAGCAGGTTGCGGCCGAGCACGACCGCGAGATGGATCAGGGCCACTATGGGGCGCTGATTCCCTACCGGGCGAACGGCACCGACATGCCCGAGACGATGAGCCGGATCCTGTCGGTCCGCAATCCCGATGCCGATCCCGATGAGGTGGTGCCCACCATCGAGCAGCTCCCGAAGGCGGTCAGCCGCTTCGTCGACGTTGGGTTCACCAAGTTCGTCCTGATCCCAACCGTCGAGCCAGATGACTGGGACACCGAGCTCGACGAGGTGGCCGCGCTCGTCAAGCCGTTGGAGAACTGAGGCGACGGCGTTCCCCGGGTACCGGCACGCCAACCAGTTCGAGAGGCCATGCGGTTTGGAGGTCGGTGTCGACCACCACGATGCGGTGGTTCCCGGTGTCAGCCACGAGGAGGTGCCCGTCGGCGAGGGCGCACACGCCTGCGGGCTGGCGGAGGCCGCTGAGCCCCAGTGTGCGGATCCGTCGGTTGGCCAGGCGCCGTAGCCGGTTGTTGCCGGTGTCCACGATCACGATCGAACCGTCGGGGAGCACCGTGAGGTCGGACGGCCGCTGGAACATGGCTCGGTGGGCGGGCCCGTCGACGAGGCCCCACTCGAAGAACCCGTTACCTGTGATGGTAGCCACCCGACCCCGGTCGGTGAGGAGGCGTACGTTGCTGGAGGCGGCGTCACAGAAGACGAGGCCGACTTCGGTGCGGGCCACCCCCACTGGCTGGGCCAGTGCGGCCTCGGCGGCGGTGCCATCGGTGGAACCGGTCGTGCCCGATCCGGCGATCAGCCCCATAGTGATGGCGCCGGACGAGGCGACGATGAGCCGGTAGAGGCGCTCGGCCCCTGCGTCGGTCACCACGAGTGACCCGTCGACGTCGACCTCGAGCCCGGTGGGGGCGACGAGTTCGTTGGTGAGTAGCTGCCGCTGCGAGCGTTCGAGGTCGAGGTAGCTGATGGCCCCGGTTGCGGTCTCGGCGACGAACAGCCCGTCGTGCGCATCGGCGGCCACGGCAGAGGGATGCTCGAACCCATCGATCTCGGCCACGGCGATCGCCCGTCGCAGGTCGTCGGCGAACTCGAAGAGGAGCAGACGATCGTTGCCGGTGTCGGCCACCACGAGCTCGCCGCTGGACCGCACCGTGACCGAGGTGGGGAAGGCCACCGGGCCCACGGGTTCGAGGAGCAGGCGGGCCTGAGGCGCCGCAGCCTCCACTGGGTGGGGTGACGTCTCGAGGGCCAGCGTCACGCTGTCGGCGAGGAGGGCCACGTCGGACGTGCCGGCCTGAGTGCCGAGCACCCGGCCCCGGGGATCGACGGTCACCGTGGCCGGCCATCCGTCGGGGTTGTATCGGTTCCACGTGATGTACTCGGGGTCGTGCAGAACCGGCACCCGGATTCGGTAGCGAGAGAGCGCGAGCCGCACCTCGTCGGCGTCCTCCTCATAGGGGAACCGGGGCGTGTGGACGGCCAGTACGACCAGTTCGCCATCCCACCGGTCGGCGAGGATTTCGAGCTGGCGGACGCGCAACAACGACGCCTCACACCCAAAGGACCAGAACAGCACGACGACTGCCCGACCCCGGAGATCGCTCCAGGTGATCGGGTCGACGTTGAGCCACTCACTCCCTTCGACGACGGGGGCCACGGGATACACCCCACCCCATCGGTCCGCCCGTCGCCTGGTTGAGGGCCGGCCGTCTGGGAGGCACCCACAAGCTGGGCCGTTGCAGGTGGCTCGGCTAAGTTGTGCCTCCCCAGGACCCCGGAAGAACGGAGCGGGCCATGAAGGTCCCCATGACGATCAACGACTTCCTCGATCGGGCGATCGCCGTGTATCCCGATCGTGTGGCGATCGTCGATGAGCCGGATCAGGTGGCCCCGCCTCGGTCGTCGCTCACCTACGCCGAGCTCGGCGACGTCCGCCGGCAGATGGGGGTGGCCATGGACAACCTCGGACTGCCGTTCGGATCGCGGGTGGCGATGGTGTCGCACAACTCGTCGCGGCTGCTCGAGTCGTTCTACGGGGTGTCGGGCAATGGCCGAATCTTCGTGCCGATCAACTTCCGGCTGAGCGCCGACGAAGTCGCCTACATCGTGGACCACTGCGGAGCCGACGCCTTGCTCGTCGATCCTGAGCTGGCCGACAGCCTCTCCGGGGTCGACGCCAAGATGAAGTGGGTGATGGGCCCCGAGTCCGACGCCGTGTGGTACGGCGCCGAGGGGGAGCCCGAGCCGTGGGAGCCCGACGAGGACGCGACGGCATCGATCAACTACACCTCCGGCACCACGGCCCGACCCAAGGGCGTCGAGCAGACCCACCGGGCCCGCTGGACGAATGCCGTGACCTTCGGTTGGCACGTCGGGGTGTCTGACCGCGACGTGTACCTGCACACCCTGCCGATGTTCCACTGCGACGGGTGGGGGATGCTCTACACCACCACCGGGATGGGCGTGAAGCACGTCGTGCTGCGCAAGGTGGACGGGGCCGAGATCCTGCGTCGGGTCGACGAACACGGGGTGACCTTGTTGTGCGGGGCCCCTGCGGTGTGTGCGGCGGTGCTCGATGCCGCCGAGACCTGGGAGGGCGAGATCCCCGGGCGCGACAAGGTGCGCATGGTGGTGGCCGGTGCGCCGCCCCCCACCAAGACGATCGAGCGGATGGAGATCGAACTCGGCTGGGAGTTCATCCAGATCTACGGCCTCACCGAAACGGCGCCGCTCCTCACTGTGAACCGGACGCGTTCGGAGTGGGATGGCCTGACGCCCAACGAGCGGGCCCAGCGCCTCGGCCGGGCCGGTGCACCGGCCATCGGCATCACGATGAAGACGAGCCAGTCGGGCGAGCTGCTGGCCCGAGGCAATCACGTGCTGGAGGGCTACTGGGAGAACCCCGACGCATCAGCTCAGGCCCTCGAAGGCGGCTGGTTCCACACCGGCGACGGCGGCGTGTTGGACAACGAAGGCTACTACTCGATCACCGACCGCAAGAAGGACGTGATCATCTCCGGCGGCGAGAACGTGTCGTCGATCGAGGTGGAGGACACCCTCTTCTCCCACCCCGACGTCAACGAGGTGGCCGTGATCGGTGTGCCCCACGAGAAGTGGGGGGAAACGGTGAAGGCCCTCGTGGTACTGGCGCCCGGCTCCACCGCCGATGAGCGAGAGCTGATCGATTACTGCCGCGAGCGGCTGGCCCACTACAAGTGCCCCACGACGGTGGAAACCCGCGAGGAGCTGGCTCGTACGGCCACCGGCAAACTGCAGAAGTTCAAGCTCCGGGCCCCCTACTGGGAGGGCCGGGAGAAGATGGTCAACTGAGCTGTGGGGCGCTGTTGTTCGGTGGCGGTCGTGATCGCCACTGCCCTCGGCCTCGCCGCGTGCGCCGAGGGGTTCACCCAGGAGGCCGCCGTGGAGAGCTTCGCCACGGCCAACCCTGATGCCACCTCGGCGGAGGCCGAGTGCGTGGTCGACGCGCTGGTCGCCCAGTACGGCCTCGAGGAACTGGAGCAGGAACTGGCCAACGAGCCGCCGTTCCCATCGTTCACCAACGCCCAGTTCCGAGCCTCGTTCGACTGTGGGATGACCGAGCCAGTGATCGAGCAGCTCGTCCCCCAGGTCGTGGCCTCGGGCGTGGCCGACGAGCACGCCGAGTGCGTGGCCACCGAGTTGGTGGCCACGATCACCGACGATGAGCTGGATGCCCTGACGGGTGGACCGGCGGCAGAGACCTTCGGGGGTCGCTACCTCGAAGCAGCAGAGAGTTGTGGAGCACTGAACAGCTGATGAGCCTCGACATCCAGGCGGCCGGTGCCGTCATCACCGATCTGTGGTCGGCCGAGATCGAACCCGAGTTGCACGACTACATCGCCATCCCGGCGCTTTCGCCGGCGTTCGACGACGAGTGGGCCGCCAACGGTCATCTCGCCACTGCGGTGGAGCACATACGGGCCTGGATGGCGGCCCGCCCGATCGAAGGCATGACGGTCGAGGTGCACGAACTCGACGGTCGTACGCCAGTGATCCTGGCCGAGATCCCGGCCCACGGTGTCGATGCGGCCGCAGCACCCACGGTGCTGCTCTACGGGCACCTCGACAAGCAGCCCGAGATGGAGGGGTGGCGCGCCGATCTCGGCCCCTGGACGCCGGTGCGTGAGGGCGACCGGCTCTACGGGCGCGGCGGCGCCGACGACGGGTATGCCGCCTACGCCTCGCTGGCCGCGATCGAAGCCGTGCGGCGCAGTGGGGGCGCTCACGGTCGTTGCCTGGTACTGATCGAAGCGTCAGAGGAGTCGGGAAGCCCCGACCTCCCCGCCCACGTCGACGCCCTCCGCTCCCGGCTCGGCGACGTCGATCTGATCGTCTGTCTCGACTCGGGCTGCGGCGACTACTCCACCATGTGGGTCACCACGTCGCTGCGGGGCCTCGTCGGCGGCACGCTCAGCATCGAGATCCTCACCGAGGGCGTGCACTCCGGTTCGGCGTCTGGTGTCGTGCCGTCGTCGTTTCGGATCATGCGACTCCTGCTCGATCGGATCGAGGACGCGGCCACCGGGGCGGTACTCGTGTCGTCGGCCAACGTCGAGATCCCCGACCACCGGCGGGGTGAGGTTGAAGCCATGGTGTCGGCCCTGGGTGCCGGCCGGGCGGCCGAATTCCCGATGGTGGCCGGCTCCGAGCCAGCCATCCTCGACGCCGTCGAGGCCGAACTGGCCCGTACCTGGAAGCCGACGGTGAGCTACACCGGAATCGACGGGCTCCCGTCAACGGCCATGGCCGGCAACGTGTTGCGGCCTGGTACTGCGGTGAAGTTGTCGTTGCGGCTGCCTCCCACCGCCGAGCCCGACCAGGTGCGCGACGAGCTCACCGCAGTTCTGGAGGCCGATCCGCCCTATGGCGCCACGGTCACCTTCGACGGCAACGAGGTGGGGCCCGGCTGGAACGCCCCGGAGCTGGCCCCGTGGCTGCGCACCGCGCTCGACGCCGCGTCGACCGAGGCCTTCGGCGCTCCAGCCCAGCTGATGGGGGAGGGGGGCTCGATCCCGTTCATGGGCATGCTCGGCGCCGAGTTTCCCGAGGCCCAGTTCGTGATCACGGGCGTGCTCGGCCCGGGGTCCAATGCGCACGGTCCGAACGAGTTCCTCGACGTGGCGTACGCCGAGAAGCTCACGCGGGCCATCGCCGTGGTGCTCGACCACCACGGTCGTCGCTGACCACAACGAGCAGCCACTCTCGATCTCTCACAGACCACCACCAAGGAGAACCAGCATGGGTGTCGACCTGACCAAGGACTCGATCGATCTCGGCATCGTGATCACCGACTCGGAGGCGTCGCTTGCCTTCTACCGCGACGTGCTCGGCTTCGAACACGTGGCCGACACGCCAATGCCGGCGGGCATGAACGGCACGATGCATCGGCTGATGTGCGGCACCACCCTCGTGAAGCTCGTCAAGCTCGACACGGTGCCTGACGCCCGCCCGGCGCCTGGCGGGCTCGCCGGCGCCACCGGCTACCGCTACTTCACGCTCTCGGTGTCGAACCTGGCCGAACTCACCCAGGCGTGTGAGGACGGCGGCTACAAGGTGCGGATCGGTAACGCCGAGATCCGGCCTGGCGTGTCGATCTCGATGGTGGAGGATCCCGACGGCAACTGGGTGGAGTTCCTGCAGGAAACCACCTCGTGAGCACTGCCGTGGCCGACCCCGCTGAGTTCGACGGGAAGGTGGCGATCGTCACCGGATCGTCGAGCGGGATCGGCGAGGCCACCGCCCGATTCTTGGCCGAGCGCGGCGCCAACGTTGTGGTGAACTCTGCGTCGTCGGTCGAGGCCGGGCAGGCCGTGGCCGACGCGCTCGGCCCGAACGTCCACTACGTGCAGGCCGACATCTCCGATCAGGCGGCCGGGCAGCGACTCATCGACGAGACGATCGGCAGGTTCGGCCAGCTCGATGTTCTCGTGAACAACGCCGGGTGGACCACCGTGGTGCCCCACGACGACCTCGACGCGCTCACCGACGAGATCTTCACGAAGACCTTCGATGTGAACGTGTTCGGCACGTGGTGGCTCACCAAGGCCGCCATGCCCCACCTCCGCCAGTCGGACGACGGGCATGTGATCACGGTGACGTCGATCGCCGGCGTGCGGCCCGTCGGATCGTCGATCGCCTACTCGATGACGAAGGCGGCGTTGAATCAGATGACGTTGCTTCTGGCCAAGTCGCATGGGCCAGTGCGGTTCAACGCCGTGGCTCCTGGTCTGGTCGCCACCCCCTGGACCGAGACCTGGGATGCCCAGCACGCTGCCGTTGCGGCCGCGGCCCCGCTGGGCCGCTCCGCCACACCCGAGGACTGTGCCGACGCGGTGCTGGCCCTGATGCGGATGCGCTACACCACGGGCCATGTGCTCGTGGTCGACGGGGGCACCACCCAAGTGCGGTAGCGACAGTCCGCCTCAGCGGGTGCTCAATGGTGAACGCTCCCATCAGGCACTGGCCGCCGAGGGTTCGGCACCGCGGACGGGAGTGAAACGGGTAACGACGGCGAGGCTGGAGCCGAATGGAGTCGGGCCCGTGTTCACCTACGCCGCCCGAGTGATCGCCGATGACACCACCCCCAGCAGATCCCGCCGAGTCGGTGGACCTGGCTGATGCCATCGCTCGCGGCCGGGTCGACGCATTGATTCCCGCGGTCCGGCGCTCGATGGTCACCAGCGTGTTGTCGGTGGTTGTGTTCTCGGTGCTCCTCGCCCGCTTCAACCCGATCGGGCTCGGCCTATGGCTTGGGTTGCGAGCGATCACCTCGGCAGGCTGCGTGGCTGCGCTGGCTCACGTGGCGCGTCGCGCCGCCATATCGTCGACAGACACCACCCGCTGGCTGGCCGCATTGATGGGGGTGAGCGGTGTGGTGTGGGGGGCAATCCCGGCCTTTGTCCGTCCGGAGGCTCCGGAGTGGCGTGCAGTCGTCGTTCTCTGGCTCTTCGGCAACCAAGCGGTCGTCACGGCCGTAACCTCCCCGGCCCGATCGGTCTTCTTGGCCGCGATCGGATCCGTCACCCTTGTCGGAGCCGCGGCGATCGGGATCGGGGGAGGGCAGTTCGGCCTCGCCCTTGCCGCGCTCCTTCTCTTGGGTGGCGCCTACTCGGTGGCGATCTTTGCGACGTTCCATCGAACGGTGGAAGCGTCGATCACAGCTCGATGGGACGCCAGTCGCCTTGCCGGGTCGCTCGCCGAACGCCAGGCCGAACTCGAGGCCGCCAACGACGTGCTGGCGCATCTCGCAGCCCACGACAATCTGACGGGGCTGTTGAACCGCCGGGCGCTGACCGAAGCGCTGACGGGCGGGTCCGGAACCGAGACACTGGTGGGATCCGGTTGGATCGGGTTCGTTGACGTGGACCACTTCAAGGCCGTGAACGACACCTACGGCCATCGCGCCGGTGACGAGGTGCTGGTGGCGGTGGCGCGCCGATGGTCGGCCTCACTCGAACCTGGGGTCACGCTCGCACGGGCCGGTGGCGACGAGTTCATCGTCGCCTTGCCCCCCAGCTCATCAGAAGACGCGACACGGATCGTCGACCGGCTCGTCCACCGGCTCGTCGAGCCGGTGACCACGAGTGCCGGATCGATCCTCGTGACGTGCTCGATCGGCGCGACCGAGTACCGCGACGGCGAGTCGCTCACGGCCGTATTGGCCAGGGCCGATGCGGCGCTCTACACGGTCAAGGATCAGGGCAGGAACGCGAGCGTCGTGGCTCCCTGGCCGCATGCTGGATCAGCAGATCGCGCCATCGCCCCTGGGTAGATCTGCCCGTAAGGCGTACGATCACCGCAACTACTGTCGGGCTCTGGGTACCAGTGCGAGGGGCGACTGCGGGAGGCGGCGTGCGGCGGAATCGAGGCGGAGCGGGTGCAGTCGCGACTGGCGACGATCTCGATGAGTTGCTCGCGTTGGCTGCGCTCGGAGACGAGGCGGCGGTCGTCGAGGTCTGCCGCGCGCTGCTCCCGATTGGCACCCAGTACGCCGAGCGCCGGGGAGCCCGCGATGCGGAGGCCATTGCGAACGCCGCCGTGCTGTCCACGGTTCGGGTCGTGCCGAACCTCCGGGTGGCGTCGGCGGCGACGGTGCGGGCGTACCTCTTCCGGTCGATACGCAACCAGCTGATCGACGACGCCCGGCGTCAGGCGCGGTCGACGCCAACGCTCGAGCGGATGGAGCCGGCACCGTCAGCCGAGGAGGCACTCGTCTCCGACGCGGGGTTCGAGGAGCTGCTGGCGTTGCTGTCGCCGCCTCAACGCGACGTGATCGCCTACCGATTCCGGGATGGTCTCTCCACTCGCGAGATCGCGTCGGAGATGGGACGGTCACCGGGTGCGGTGCGCCAACTCCAGGCCCAAGGTCTCAAACGGCTGCGCCTCCTGCTCGCTGGTGTGGTGGTGATCCTGCTGATCGTGGCTGGGGTCATCGCGGGGCGGCAGCCGCTGGAGCGGGTCGAGATCGTTGACGTGCCACCTGGGCCGGTGGACATCGAGAGCGACGAGCAGGGTCAGCCGACGCCGGATGAGCAGGTGACCACCGACGACGCACCGCCGCTGCCCCGGCAGTCGGCCGACGGCCCGACCCCGACGAGTGTGCCCGAGCCCGATCGACAGCCCGCCCCCACCGTCGCGGACTCGATCACCGACGGCGACTCGACCGCCGATGGCGATGTCATCACGCCGTCGACCGTCGCTCCTGCGTTTGCCGCGAGTTCGGGAATGCTCAGGAACGAGGCATCGGGCCTGTGCGTGTCTGTGCTGCCGAGCACCAATCTCGAACTCCAACCCTGCGATGCGGCGAATGCGCTCGTGTTCGCAGCCGAGCTGCACGAGACCGACGACGCAGAGCCAGCGGCCGATCCGCTGGCGCCGAGCCATCTCGTCGTGGCAACCGAACGCAACATGTGCCTGGACCGGAGCGTGGCATCGACTGCGGATGACACGAACGTGATCGTGTACCCGTGTCACGGGTACACACACCAGCAGTGGCGGCTCGCCGTGGCCCCGGCGGGTGGTATCACGCTTCGCAACGCAGGCCTCGACATCTGTCTACAGCCGTCTGGCGGGTCGCCTGCACCCGGCACCAGGCTGGTGGTGGCCGCCTGCGATGATGCGCGTCACCAGGCGTGGAATCTCGTGTGATGGTGCGCTGAGTGGCGCTCGAACTCGCGCCCCCGGCGAATGTGATCGGCCCAACGTTCGATCTGGAGTGACACTCGGTCGGTTCGGTACGTCTCTATCTACGTGGAGAGAAATGCAACAAGGCGGACGGCCCCCGCCAGGGCGCGCGGCGTTTGGGCCATCGGCTCAGCTCTGGTGGCCGTGGTCGTGGCCGTCACCGCGACGGTGCTGATGCCCAGCTCGTCGTCGAACCGCCTGGAAACGCTCTCGACATCGACCACCTCCGAGTTGCCCCAGCCGGCGGGTTCGCTGGAGCCACAACACAGAACCGAGGCCCTGCGCGAGGCGGAAGCGGTGCTGTCCACGCTGCCACCCGAACTCTCGTTGCCGACGGCTGAGAGCACGGTGGCGGGTGATCTCCAGCGACCCTCCACCACCACGTCGTCGGAGCCGACCACCACACTGCCGGCGGACGACGAGGCCGACGCAGAGCCTGAAAGCACCACGACATCCGTGGCGACCCCGACCTCGACCTCCGCCTCGACGATCATCCCGTCGACCACCTCATCGTCGCTCACGTCGGAGCCCACCACCACGGCGTCGGCGGCGACGGAGGGGGAGCGCCCCCGCCCGTCGGTGGCGCCTCCGGACTCGCGGTCGACCACCTCGCCCGTGGCCCCGCCGACGACCGCGCCGACCACTCCGCCGACGACGCTGGCCACCACATCGACGACTACTCCGACGACGCTGGCCACCACATCGACGGCGGCGCCGACGACTACTCCGACGACCTCGCCGACCACGCCAACCTCGCGGCCGACCACCACCTCGACGACGGCGCCGCCCACCACTCCGACAACCCCACCGACCACGCGACCCACCACCACCTCGACCACTGAGGCGCCCGGTACTCCCACCTACTCGTTTGCCAATGTCGGCCAGATGTACACCGACAGTGAGCCGCTGTCGGTGCTCACCTCAGCGGATCGACTGTTCAGGATCGACAGGCTCGTCCGGGTTCGGCCGGTGTCCGAAACCCGGATCGAGATCGCCAACTTCGCTCCAGCCGAGCTCCGTGACGTGACGCTGCTGATGTCCATCGACGGTGGGCCGACCAACGTGGAGGTGGCAACGATCGACGTGTTCGCCCCCCACGGCATCACCGAGATCGACTACCCGTTCCTCCAGGCCCCCCACGAGGCGCGCACCACCTCTGGGCAGGTCGTTGACATGTCAGCCCACCGGACGGGCATCGATCCCGCCACGGTGACCTTTGATTTCACGTCGCCCACGGGCCTCGCCGCTCGGCTGGCGGCCCTGGATGGCATGAACTGGGAACTGGCCCTCCACGACTACAACCCGGACAACGACCCCGAGAGCAGTTGGGCGCTCGATCCCGAGCCGGTTCATGCCCGCCTCTACACCGCCATCGTCATCAACTGGGCAACGGTGGTGAACGATCCTGGCCTCCGGTCGGCCTTCATCGCCGAGCCGATCATTGACAACGACGGCACCACGTTGCTCACCGCCCAGGAGAAGGCTGCGCTCCACGATCGAATGCGTGGGTTCGGACGGACGAACCTCGGTGTGATCAGTCAGAACGTCTCCGGCCTCGGCGGCGGATCGGTGCTCGGGGTCCACAACTATGTACTCCGCGCCCACATGCGCGACATGCCGTGGTCTGACGGCACCTACACCCACGAGTTCGGCCATCAGCTCGGCTTTGGGCACTCTTCGACGATGACCTACCCCCGGGACGACCAGGGATGGACGGTCGTGGCGAGGCGGGAACTCATCCGCCTGTCCGACGCCGGGGCGCTCCCGATCACGCAGGCCAACTACTACCAGCCGGGTGACTACGCGGAGTAGGTGCCGATCCCGGGCCCGACGATCGTGCAGCAGGGTCGGGGGAGCGGTCACGATGGCGTGATGGACCCAGAACGTGGCCTCGGAGCCCTGCGCTCCCTCGACTACACGATGCTGCTCTGCGTCGACCTGGCGGCAATGCGGGCGTTCTACGTCGACGTGCTCGGCCTCCCGGTGCAGCGGGAGATCTCCGGCCGCTATCTCGAGCTACGGGTGGGCGCAGCCACCCTCGCACTGCGGCTCAGGAGCCGGCCCTACGACGGCCCAGCTCGCACCGAGCCGGGGGCGGCCGTCCAACTCGCGTTTCGTGTTCCGCCCGCCGACGTCGACGCCGCTGCATCGCAGCTCGTCGAGCGAGGCGTCGAGCTGCTCGAACCGGTCCACGATCTGACTGACTTCGGGCACCGGGTGCTCTTCGTCGCCGACCCCGAGCAGAACGTGATCGAGATCTACGCCGAGATCTGATCAGTCGGGCCCGGGGGCCCGGCGCTGGCGTCGGTTCCAGGGTGATCAGTACGCTCGGCTTCGCAACCGACGACTGACCACCGAACGACTGTGGAGTGGGGACATGGACTTCGACTACTCACCGAAGGTGCACGAGCATCTGGCGCAGATCAGCGCCTTCATGGACGCGCACGTCTACCCCGTGGAGCAGGAGCATCACGACTTCGTGAACGATCCGGCGAACCTCTGGGTGCAGCCGCCGATCGTCGAAGATCTGAAGGTGAAGGCCCAGGAAGCTGGCATCTGGAACTGGTTCCTGCCGGCGGAGTACGGCCAGTGGTCGCCCGGCTTCACCAACCTCGAGTTCGCCCCGATCGCCGAGGTGATGGGCCGGCTGCCGTGGTCGTTCGAGGTGTTCAACTGCTCCGCTCCCGACCGGGGGAACATGGAGGTGCTCGCCAAGTACGGCACCCCAGAACAGCAGGACCAGTGGCTGCGCCCTCTGCTGGAGGGACGCATCCGATCCACCTACGGCATGACCGAGCCGCAGGTCGCATCGTCGGACGCCACCAACATGGAGCTGCGCATCGATCGCGACGGTGACCACTGGGTGCTCAACGGTCGCAAGTGGTGGAGTTCGAACATCTACCACCCCCTGTGCGAGTTCGTGATCACGATGGGAGTGTCCAACCCCGACAATCCTCGTCATCAGCGACACTCGATGGTGATCGTTCCGAAGGACACGCCCGGGCTCGACATCGTTCGCCCCTTGTCGGTGTTCGGCAACTACGACTCGCCCCACGGCCACGGTGAGCTCAGCTACACCGATGTCCGCGTACCGGTCGACAACATCATCCTCGGCGAGGGCCGGGGGTTCGAGATCGCCCAGGGGCGGCTCGGCCCGGGGCGCTTCCAATACGCCATGACCAACGTGGGCATGGCCCAACGCATGCTCGATCTGGTGTGCGCTCGCGCCGAGCAGCGCCAGCCGTTCGGTCGAAAGATCAGTGAGTTCAGCTCCGTGCGCCAAGACATCGCCCGGATGCGTTGTGACATCGAGCAGGCCCGGTTGCTGGTGCTCAAAGCCGCAGCCGAGATGGACAGGGCCGGGGCCAAGGGGGCACGCGACTACATCTCGATGGTCAAGATCGTCGGCCCGAAGCTCGCTCACGACGTGGCCGAGCGGGCGATGCAGATCTTCGGTGGCAAGGGTGTCTCCGGCGACACCCCAATCGCCGGGATGTACGCCCTCGGGCGGCTCATGCGCATCGCGGATGGCCCCGACGAGGTGCACATGAACCAGCTCGCCAAGCTCACGATGGCCCAGGCCGAGATCTCACGCCAGAAGGGTGAAGGCGGCATCCAGTGGTACGGCGACTGACGCGTCAGGGCCCGCCGCGTGCCTCGTAGAAGTTCTGCACCGCCCACGACTCGCCCTCGACGGCCAGCTCGCCGAGCCCGATGTTGTTGAAGCGAGGCGTGATGAGCGTGCAGTAGTGGCCGGTGTCCGACTCCCGCCACCCCTCGAAGTGCACCCGTGCCACCTCGGCGCGGTCATAGCCGCTCGCCCAGGCGATGTTCTCGCCCCACGCGGCAGCGGCGATGCCGAGTGCGGCGTAGCCCTGCTCCTGGGCCGAACTCGGCCTGTGCTCGAACACCTCGGTCTGGTGCATGGTCCGGGCCCAGTCGGTGGCGAGCGCCTCAGAGGTGCGGATGTCGGCGGCGAGCGCTGGTGCGGGCACCGGGTGCGCCGTGGACGGGTCGATTTCGATCTCGTAGAACTCGTCATCCACGCAGGCTGGCAACGGCGACTGGCGCCGTAGCGGGCCGGACGGGTTGGCTCGCAAGGCGTTGGTGAGGCGGAACAGCTCCTGCTCCACAGCCGAGAAGGCCGCTGGCGCTGGCGACGAACCCTGGAGCCGGGCGTCGACCCCGGTGACCGACTCGTCCGGGCTCAGGCACACCGAGCGCTCGGTGACCATCTCACCCTCGCTGAAGCGGTCGCCGTTGGCGGCGATCAACACCAGCACATAGCAGCCGGATCCGGCCCGGAAGCGGAACAGGCCGGTGTCGGCGGTGGTCACGGCGCCGAGGAACGCCGAGCGCGACCCGTCACCGGCGGCGGCGTAGACGTCGACCACCACGTCAGGGGCGCCCACGGCATCTGCGTGCAGCACCTGGCCCTCGATCAGCCCCTGACCATCGGCGAACAAGGCAACGTCCACCACGCGTGCCTCCTCGTCCGGTTCGAGACACACGCTGGTCTGATAGCGGGGGCTGTTGGCGGCGAACGTGGTGCCCCGAGGAGCCACGAACACGAGGCGATAGCAGCCGGGCTCGGGCAGCGCCACGGTGTAGGAGCCGTTGGCGTCGGTCGAGGTGGTGGCGACGTACCCGGTGCGGACGCCGGCCGCTGTCGCTCGAAAGAGGTCGATCACGACGCGGCCATCGGAGCCGCCAACAGTGGGCTCGCCTGATCGAGCGGGGTCGAGCGTGTCGTCCGCGCCGGCGTCCGAGAACGCCAGCTGGTCGGCGAAGGCCACCACGCCCGAGGCCCGAGCCGCCACCGGTTGGAGCCTGGCCGTGAGCTCCGGCGTTGACTCCGACGACGACACACACACGGTGTGCTGGACCGAACTCGACGACCCGACGAACCGTTCGCCGGGCGGAGCATCGATCGTGATCACGTAGCAGCCTGGATCGACCGCAACGCGGTAGGCGCCGGCGCCGTCGGTCTCGACCGAGCCCAGATACTGCCGACGCCCCCCACCGGCCGAACCGGCGCTGAACACGTCGATCACCAGCCCGGCAACGCCACGGTCGGGTCCCCTGGTGACCATGCCGTCGATGACCGCGGTACCGCTGGGTGCGTCGAGTGCGCCCAGGCGGCCGGCATCAGCCGCAGAGCCCCCGAACCCGAGCGCGCTGAGCATCATCACCGTGACGGCGATGGCGACGGGAATGGGGCGCGCAGCGCGATGGCGGGAACGAATGCGACTCATGAAGCGGCGGGCGAGTCGGGGACTGGAACATCGAGATTACAGGCGCAGGTCCACCGGGCGGGCCGTCTCGGCGTAGAAGTCGTTGCCTTTGTCGTCAATCACGACAAAGGCGGGGAAGTCCTCGACCTCGATCCGCCACACGGCCTCCATGCCGAGCTCGGGGTACTCGAGCACCTCCACCGATCGGATCGAGTCCTTGGCCAAGCGGGCGGCCGGACCGCCGATCGAACCCAGGTAGAAGCCACCATGGCGACGGCAGGCATCGGTGACGGCCTGGCTCCGGTTGCCCTTGGCCAGCATCACCATCGACCCTCCTGCCGCCTGGAACTGCTCCACGTAGGAGTCCATCCGTCCGGCCGTCGTGGGGCCGAACGAGCCGGACGCGTACCCCTCGGGCGTCTTCGCCGGACCGGCGTAGTAGATGGGATTCTCACGCAGGTACTCGGGCATCGCTTCGCCAGCATCGAGCCGGTCCTTGATCTTGGCGTGCGCGATGTCGCGGCCAACGACGAGCGTGCCGGTGAGGGCGAGCCTGGTCTTCACCGGGTACTTCGTGAGTTCGGCCCGAATGGCCTCCATGGGCTGGTTGAGGTCGACCGGTACCACGTCGGTCGACAGTGCGCCGGCGTCGATCTCAGGGAGATACTTCGCCGGATCGGCTTCGAGCTGTTCGAGGAACACACCCTCGGCGGTGATCTTGCCGAGCGCTTGACGGTCGGCCGAGCAGCTCACGGCCACCCCGACGGGGAGTGACGCGCCGTGGCGAGGCATGCGGATCACACGCACGTCGTGGCAGAAGTACTTCCCCCCGAACTGGGCCCCGATGCCGAACTCCTGGGTGAGGGCCAGCACCTCGGCCTCCATCTCCAGATCCCGGTAGGCGTGCCCCGACGGGGAGCCCTCCGTTGGCAGTGAATCGAGGTAGCGGGTGGACGCCAGCTTGGCGGTCTCGACCGCCATCTCGGCCGAGGTGCCGCCAATGACGAGGCCGAGATGGTAGGGCGGGCAGGCCGAGGTGCCGAGCAGCCGGAGCTTCTCGTCGAGGAAGCGCCGCAGGCTGGTGGGGTTGAGCAGCGCCTTGGTCTCCTGGAACAAGAAGCTCTTGTTGGCCGAACCACCGCCCTTGGTCATGAACATGAACTTGTAGGCATCGCCCGGGACGGCCTCGATCTTGATCTCGCCGGGCAGGTTCGTTCCGGTGTTCTTCTCGTCCCACATCGACAACGGCGCCATCTGGGAGTAGCGCAGGTTCGAGTTCTGAAACGTGTCGAACGCCCCGTGGGCCAGAGGCTTCTTGTCGTCACCCGAGGTGAGGACGTGCTGGCCCTTCTTGCCCTTGATGATCACGGTCCCGGTGTCCTGGCAGCCCGGGAGCACGAATCCGGCCGCGATGTTGGCGTTCTGGAGCAGCTCGGTGGCCACGAACCGGTCGTTGCCGCTGGCTTCGGGGTCGTCGAGGATCGCCCGCAGCTGGGCCAGGTGGCCTGGGCGGAGCAGGTGCGAGATGTCGCGGATGGCCTCTGCCGACAGCAGCCGCAGGGCCTCGTCGGACACCCGGAGGAAGGTGGTGCCGCCCAGATCGACGGTCTCGACCCCGTCGCCCGTCACGAGCCGGTACGGAGTAGTGTCTTCGCCCAGAGGGAGGAGGTCGGTGTAGTGGAACTCGGCCATGCCTCAACGCTAATGGGCCGGGTGGGCAATCCCGGCTGGAGAGGGTCCCCCATGCGACGTCGACCGATCTGGATCGCGGTGGCCGCGGCCATGGCCATGGTGCTTGCGTCCTGTGGCACCGACGACGGTGGCAACGGTGAGGCCACGGCGGTTGTGGGTGGCGACGCCTCCGACACCACGCTCGCCGACGGTGGCGCCGACGACGGCGCTGGATCGGCTGACGATGGCAGCGGCGATGGCGGCGACGGCGATGACGACGGTGCAGCCGACGGCGACGGCGACGCCGGAGACACCGGCGGGGACGACGGCGACGGCAGCGGAGCGGCTGACGACGACGGAGATGGCGACACGACGACCGAGCTTCCCGGTACCCCGTTCGACATCGGCCCGCCCGCCGGCGAGCCGCTCGACGTGGTGGGCGTCCGCTTCGACGACTCGCTCAACTTCCGGGAGGGCCCCGGCGTCAACTTCCCGATCGTGGACGACGTGCCGTCGCTGGCCGCTACGCCGGAGATCGTGTCCGCCGGTGAGGGCCGCTTGTTGGACCAGTCGGCCTGGTGGCGGGTGACCGTCGGCGGAGCCGACGCCTGGGCCTCGTTCCGCTTCCTCGGAGTGCTCGGCAATACTGAGAGCCTTCTCGCCGATCTCGATCCGGCCATCGCCTCGCTCGAGACGGCGGATGTCCAGGATCTGATCACCGCCGTGGCCGAAAGTCGTGGAGGCGGTGGCCCCGAACCCCGCATCACGCAGGTGCAGGAGCCGGCCGGCCTCGCCGGCGGGCAGACCAGCTATGTGGTGGACGTGCTCGACCTCGGTGACGATGCGCTCGCGGGCGAGCGGCTGTCGATCACGGTCGAAGAGGGGCCCGGCGGCTTCACCCTCGTTGGCCTGGAGCGCACGTTCATCTGCAACCGCGGGGTGAGCGACGGCCTCTGCCTGTAGTGGAGGCTGTGTTCAGTCGCCGGTGGACGCCAGCACACCCAAGATGTCGGCCCCGTAGCGATCCAGCTTCGTGGGGCCGATGCCCTTCACGTTGCCCAAGGTGATCAGCGAACCGGGATTGGTCTCCGCGATGGCATCGAGCGTGGCGTTGTCGAGCACGATGTAGGCGGGAACGTCGTCCTCCTTGGCCCGGCTGCGCCGCCAGTCGACGAGCGCGTCGCGGCGGGCGGCCGCCTCCGGTGAGCCCGGCTCGGCCCGCTCGGCCTTCGTCTTCGCCGTTGGTTGGCCCGCCGTGGGTCGTGATCGCGACGACACCACCAGTTCGGGCCACGGTTCGTCGGCGGGACGACCCTGTTCGAGTTCGACCAGGAACGGCGATACGGGGTGGGTAGCCGCTGCGCCGGTGGCGTTCACGAGCAGCGAGCGCCGGGCCCTCGTGCAGGCCACATGGAAGATGCGTCGCTCCTCTTCGAGGTCGGCGGCCAGCGGATGGGGATAGAGGTCGCCTCGCACGTCGTGCACCACCACGTGATCCCATTCCAGGCCCTTCGTGGTGTGCACGGTGGCCAGGGTGACGGTGGGGGGCTGGTCGGGATCGCGTTCGCTGAGGCTGCCCGTCGGGGCTGGCAACGCATCGAGCCGTTCTCGGAGCCATCGCCCCAGTTCGGCGGGGCCGGGGGCGAGGTCGGCCACGGCCCGCAGTGCGTGCAACTCGTCGGCATGGGCGGCCCGGCGGGCGCTGCGCTGCGACTGATCGAGCTGGCTCGCCGCGCCGAACAGCCCGATCTCGTCAGCCACGATGTCGAGCAGGCCGCTGGCCGCCACACCATCGGCGTGGGCATCGCGCAGCCGGGTGATGTCGTTGGCGAAGCCCGTCACCGTGGTGGCGTCGCGTTCGGTGTTGAGACGCCCGGCGAGTGACTCCAGCTCGGCCACAGAGCGCTGCTCACAGGCCCAGTCACTGATGCGGGGATGCAGCGATCGTGGCGGGCGGCGCATGGCGGCCCTGATGTCGTCGCCGCTCAGTCGCTTGGCGGGAGCGGCAGCCAGCCTGAGCCAGGCGAGCGCGGCCGCCACCCCCGAGCGCTCCAGCATCTGGGGGCCGACGCCCACGGGCCGTGTGATCGGAACCCCGGATTCCGAGAGGTGGATGGTGGCGGGGAGCAACCCTGCGTGCACCCGGCACAGGACAGCGATCGAGCTCGGGTCGGCCCCGTTGGCGATCAGCCCTTCGATGTGGCGCACGATCTCGGCCTGCGGATCGGTGCTGCGGGCGATCCGCATTGGCTTCGGGCCATCCGTCGACGCGTCGGCCGTTCCGGCGGTGATCTCCTTGGCCACCCGATGCCGGTTGTGGCTCAACAGGTTCGACGCCCCGGCCACGACGGCAGGTGGGCAGCGGTAGTTCACGGTGAGCCGGTGGTCGGCAGCCCCGGGGAAGATCTGTTCGAAATCGACAAGCCATCGGGGCGACGCGCCCGAGTAGCCGTAGATGGTCTGGTCGTCGTCGCCGACAGCGAACACCTCCGAGGCCGGGCCCGAGGCCAGACGCACGAGGAGGAGGTGGGCGGGGGTGAGATCCTGGAACTCGTCGATGAGAAGCACGCCACAGGTGCGACGGGCCACCCGCCGGGCCGCAGGGTCGGTGGCCAGCACCTCGATCGCGGCGAGGATCTGTTCGTCATAGTCGACGAGGCTCCGCTCGGCCAGCGCCCGCCGATACCGGTCGAGCACGTCGGGAAAGTCGGGTACCTCGTTGCCGTAGGCGGCCTCCACCTCGTGTGGGTCGCGTAGCCCGAGCCGACACGCCGACAGCGCGTCGATCCACGATTCGAGCGGATCGGTGTTGCGGCTCCGGCGGCGACCAGGCACCAGTGGTTCGAGAAGGCGCCGGGCGTCGAGTTCGTTGATCGTCTGCAGGCGGCCGCCGTTGCCCGTGGGGGCGAAGGGCTCCCGGCCGGTGGCGATCGCGAGTGCCACGCTGTTCAGCGTCCGAATCTCGAGGCCGCGAACGTCGCTGAGGCGATCGGCCATCTCACCGCGGGCCCGGCGGTTGTAGGCGACCAGAGAGATCGTCGAGGCGTGGAGGCCCCAGTCACGCACGAGATGACGGGTGCGTTCGCTGAGTACCCGTGTTTTGCCCGAGCCGGCGGGAGCCAGGATCCGAGCGGGGCCTCCCCGATGGGCCACAGCGGCGAGCTGATCGGGGGCGAGTTCGGCATCGGGGGCGAGCCGGCTCGCCGGCAGGGGGTTCAGCTGGCCGGCCTCGATCTGGATGCGAGGCACCAGGCGGGCCGGTGCAACGGCGGCGGCGACGTCGGCGTCGAGAGGGCCGCCGTCCACCCAGGCCACCTCGCCGCTTTCCAGCTCGACGTCGCCGGCCCCCCGGCCCGGCTTGGCCCCGAGGGCCAGCGCGCGGTGGCGGAGCTCCATCACGGGCGCCTCAGGCGAACGAGCGTCGATCAAGTGGGCGAGTACCAGATGGAGCCGGTCGCCCGGCACGTGGGAGTCGGGCCGCCGATCGTGGAACGGTGGGCTGAGCACACCGTCGCCGGCAGGGAGCGGGCCCGCCCAGCGCACCACGATGCGCTCACGTTGGCGCCAGGCTTCATGCAGCTCGGCCTCCAATTCGTCGTCAACCGCTCCTGTGGCATCGATCTCGGGGGCGGTGGCCCAGCGCGAGGGAACGGCCTGGCCCGGTTCGAGAATCAGGCCGCGGCCGAGCGCATCGGGGCCGGCCAGTTCATCGATCGTGGCCTGCCACTCCGGGGGCACCGATGCCGGCATCGCCGGTTCGGAGATCGCCGGGGCCGGGCTCGGGGCCGACGGGCGTGCAGCGGCCCGGGTGGGGGAGTGGCGTTCAGACCCTGGCCGAGCCGCTGGCTGCCGTTCGGGTGGTGGCCGCCCGTTCGTTGCCGGCGCCGACGGGGGATGAGGGCTCGCTGAGCAGGATCGCACCTCGGCCACAGAGGCGTGGGTGCCACCGCAGTGGCCGCAGGCGATCGATTTCGGCACGACCTCACGCTAGTGGGCTCATGCGACGGTGAAGGCCGTCGCCGACACGCCGCCGGTCTCACCCAGCCCGCCCAGGTGATGCTCGACCGAAACGGCGAGGGGCGTGGCCGTGCCGCCGCGCATCGGCCACGCCCCGAACTGGTTGACGAGTGCACCGAGCGGCTCGAGTGCCGCGTTCGTGCAGTCAGTCAAAATCGAGAACTGGTTTGAATCCCTCTTCGGTTTCGCCCGGTCAAGTTGCCACGCTCACCCGGACTATCAACATGGTATCCCAGCTAGGTGCTTGGCGCTAGACCGATTGCACCATTCATACCGAATCGTGAACTCTGACCAGGGCAGACGTGCCGTCTGTCACTCGCCTGTCACGAAGCGGATCGAGCGACGTTGGCTCTGGGCGCCGTCGAATGCCGTGATCACGACGATGTAGGGCGTGCCGGGGCTGAGCGCTGGCGTGACCGTACCCAGGAGGAGGGTGTGGGCGTCGCTGCAGCGGGCGTCACCGTCGATGCTCTGGGTCGGACCGCCTTCGGGGCCGAACGCGAAGGTGGCCAGCACACACCGGTCGCTCGCAAACCGCACCTCAGCAGCCGTGGCGGTCACGCCCGACACCGACACATCCGCGATGAGGGGTCGCGACGGGCCCTCTGGCGCAATCTCGTCGGTGTCGAGCCCCGGGTCGATGGTCTCGCTCGGGGCTTCCGTTGTGGCGACCGGCGCGTCGGTGGTGGTTGGCGCCACCGTGGTCTCGGTGGTGGTGGTCGGTGGGATCGTGGTGGTGACTCGCTCCGACTGGCCGCTGCGGAGCTCGATCGTGGCGTGGGTCGACGCCGGCTCGTTGAGGGCCGGCAGGATGCTGGTTGGCAGCAACACTGTCGGCGCAGCTGGGGCGATGGTGGTCGTGATCTGCAGCGACGAGGTGGTGGTGGCCGGCGTGGAGCGCAGATCCCGCAGGAACAGCGCCCCAACGATCAGGGCGATGGCGATGAATCCGAGCACTGCGATCAGCCCACCGACGGAGCGGAACCGGTCGATCCAGAACATCTGGATGCCGTCCACGGTGCGGCGCATATGACCGCGGGGCGGCGTGAGCGTGCGGTCGAGGCGCAGCGCGGGATGCTCTCCGGTGGTGGTACCTGTCGCACGGGGGAACAGATCGTCGCCGCCGTGGATCGACCGAGGGGCCGGGGCGAGGGGGTCGTTCGGGCTGCGGGCTGCGAGCGTTGGCGGCGCCCACTGCCCGGCCTGGGTGGCCGGTGCTGGCTGCTGGGGCTGGTGGAGCCACACGTCGGGCGGAGGTTCTTCGCCCCACACCGACGGCGCAGCCTCCAACACGGGTTTGGTGGCCGGTGCGACCTCCGCTGGCGGCGACGGCACCGATTCCTCTGGAGGTGGTGGGTCGGCGGGGGGCAGCACGTCCAGCACGCGGCCCACCGGGAGAGTAAAGGTCGAGTCGAGATCGAATGCTTCGTTGTCAAGGGCGGCACTGAGGCCGGCCGGGAGATCATCGGGCTCGATGAGCCCAGCCAGCGCGGCCGAGAAGTCGTCTGCGCTCATGCCGGCATCGGCATCGGCATCGGCGTCGGCATCGGCGGCGGCGGCATCGGCATCGGGCACGACGGGGTGCTCGTCGGTCGGCTCGGGATCGGGCTTGGATTCGGCCGCCGGCTCAGGCTGCTCCTCGGCGGCGATCTCGGCCTCGGCAACAGGCTGCACCTCGGCGGAGATCTCGGCCTCGGCGGCGGCCTCGGCCGCCTCGTCAGTGGGCTCGCCTGGCGGCGAGGCGTCAGCGGGAGCGAGGCTCAGCGCAGGATCGGTCGGATCGGGCTCCGCATCAACCGGCTCCGGAGCTCGGAGGTCGGCCTGAAACGATGCGGCGGCGGCCGCGCCGAGCAGCGTCTCGATGTCAACGGTGTCGTCGAGCGGGTCGGCGTCGAAGTGCTCGGCTCCGAGTGCTGGCGACTCCAGCGCGGCGTCGAGCTCGTTCGTCTCGGCGCTGGTGGCAGCACGGGGCCGCAGCGCAGTCGCCCCCTCGGTTGGCGGGGGCGATGCCGTGGCCGCGGGGGCCGCATCAGATGTGCCGGAGGCGTCCTGCAGGTTCGCCGCCAAGGTCTCCAGGGCGACCCGCAACTCGGTGGCGTGCTGGAAACGATCGGTCGGATCGGGGTCGAGACCCTTTCGGATCACCGCCGCGACCGATCCGGGAATGGCTCCGTCCAGCGCCTCCAGCAGCGCTCGTGGCGACTCTGGCGGGCGGTGAGTCCGCCCGGCGAGCAGCGAGACGAGTACGGCCGACAGACTGTAGACGTCGGCCGCTGGCGTGAGCGCCGCCCCGGGCTGACGCTCCGGAGCCGAGAAGCTCGGGCTGCCGTCGTCGAAGCGACGGGTCGCCATCCCGTAGAGCGACACCATTGCCCGGCCGCTCTCACTCAACAACACGCTGCTCGGCTTGAGGTCGCCGAGGATCACGCCGAGGTCGTGCCCGTCGGCCACCACGGTCGCCACCTCGGCTGCGAGGCTCACTGCCTCGTGCCAGGGGCGAGGTTCGCCGTCGAACCGGTCGAGCAGGGAGCCGAGCGAGAAGTACGGCATCATCACGTAGGCCCGACCGGTGGTGGTCGTGCCCGATTCGAGCACCGAAACCACGCCGGCCGCCTCCGCGAAACGGGCCAGCGACTTGCGGCGGATATCGAAGCGCCGCGGGACAAGTGGCTCGGTGTGGGGGGTCATGACCTTGACCGCGACGGCCATGCCGAGGCCCCCATGATGGGCGCGGTACACCGGCGACCCGGCCGGGTCGACGACCTCAACGCCGCTGAGCTGCGGAATCCCGAGATCTACCGCTGCACTCATCTGGGCCTTCGTCCGCTCTCGTTCGACACGACTTGCACCAATCTACACCCCAGCAGCGAGAGCCGTTCGCACCAACGGTCGTGGCCGGTCACCTCACGCGGTCATGATGGGGTCATGGTCGCTTCCGCCGACGGGTTCCAGCCAGAGATCAACGCCATCACCTTCTCCACCGCCGACATGGCTCGGGCCGTTCGCTTCTACGAGACGCTGGGGCTGCCGGTGGTCTACGGCGGGGGCGGTGAGCCGTTCAGCACCCTCCAGATCGGCTCCAATTACGTGAACCTCACGACCGAAGGCGCTGGTGCTCCCGGCTTCTGGGGGCGGGTGGTGTTCCACGTGCCGGATCCCGACGCCGTGTGGCGCACGCTGGTCGATGCCGGTTACGAGCCGGCCTTCGAGCCCCGCGATGCGCCGTGGGGAGAGCGGTACTTCCACGTGGTTGACCCCGACGGGCATGAACTGAGCTTCGCCCGCCGTCTCGACGAGGGGGACGGCTCGCCCTAACGTGACCAGCGGTGGACAGCGTTGCGTTCGGGACGGCCCGGCTCGAGCCGCCAGCCACGGTGGCTCGCCCGGGGGAGACGAACTCGTGAGTGTGCGCCCGACCAGCGCCTGGGTGCCGCTCATCCGTGGTGCTGGTGCCGCCGGCTTCGACCACGTGCCGGCACAGCTCGGTGTGTTCCAGTTCGCCGACATCGCCGGCGCCGTGATCTACATCGGCTACGCCGGCGGCCGTGAGCCGTTCGGGCTGCGCACCGCGCTGGCAGCAGGGCTCGAACACTGCTGGGCCGAAGGCCACACCCCGTTGGACTACCGCTATGAGATCACCCACGGGTACCTCACTCGGTGGGAGGAGCTGCTCATGGTCCACGTCCACGACCACGGCGCCATGCCGGTCGCCAACCCGGCGATCGACCGGCCTCGCGGCCGCCTGAACCCGCTCGCGGAAAGGAGCACCGGTGGATCTGACGTTGAGTGAAGAGCAGCAGTTGGTGGTGGACACGGTCCGCCGCTTCGTGGCCACCGAGATCGTGCCGCTGGAGGCCGATCTCGATCCCGATGCTGGCGCCCTCCACCCCGACGACCACGATCGACTCGTCGCCACCGTGCGCCAGATGGGGTTCTACGGGATCGACATCCCCGCCGAGTTCGGTGGACCCGGTCTGGACGTCACCACCCGCGCGCTGATGGCCATCGAGATGAGCCAGCATCGGGCCGGGCTCTACAACCCCTGCTACGGCACGTTCGGCGGGGCCGGCCTGGCCCAGCTCTACGAGGCCACTGAGGAGCAGAAGGAGCGCTACCTCTACCCGACGCTGCGGGGCGAGCGTCGCGGGTGCTTCGCCCTCACCGAGCCGTCCGGGGGTAGCGACCCGGCGCGTGCCATCCAGACCAAGGCCCAACCCGACGGTGACGAGTGGATCCTCAACGGCTCGAAGCTCTACATCAGCGGCGCCGACAAGGCCGATTTCGCCCTCGTGTTCGCCCGCACCGCCGACGACTCCGGGCCCACGGCCGGGCGCAACGGGGTCACCGCCTTTCTCGTTGACACCGACACACCAGGTTTCGCCGTACGACGGGTGGTGCACACCCTGCGCAGCACCCACTACGCAACCGAGCTCCAGTTCGAGGACATGCGGGTGTCGGCGGCCAATGTGTTGGGGGAGGTCAACCGGGGCTTCGCCATCGCCAACGACCGGCTGTCTCGTCAGCGCATCCCCTACGCCGCCGGTTGCCTCGGGGCAGCGATCCGGGCCCAGGCCATGGCGATCGACTGGGCCCGTAGTCGTGAGGCCTTCGGCGAACCACTGGCGGCCAAGCAGGCGGTGCAGTGGATGATCGTCGACAACGAGATCGACATCCGTCACGCCCGATGGTGCGTGCTCGACGCCGCCCAGAAGGCCGACCGCGGGGAGCCGTTCCGCACCGAGGCGGCGATGGCGAAGCTGGTTGCCACCGAAGGCGCCGGGCGCGTGGTTGATCGGGCCATGCAGATCCACGGCGGCGTCGGTATGACAAAGGATCTACCGCTGGAGCGGTGGTATCGGGAGCTGCGCATCCGGCGGGTCGGTGAGGGTCCGAGCGAGGTGCAGCGGCTGATCATGGCCCGCGAGCTCCTCGGAGGCTCCTACAAGTGAGCACCACCGCCCCCGGCGGCGACCGGCCGCTGCCGCTTGACGGTGTGACGGTGCTCGACCTCGGGCAGATCTATCAAGGCCCCTACGCCGGGTTCCTCATGGCGATGTCCGGCGCCCGGGTGATCAAGGTGGAGCCCCGGCGAGGCGAGGCCCTGCGGGCCCGGGGGCCGACCTTGCCCTACGCAATGCTCAACTCCTGCAAGGAGACGGTGACCATCGACCTCAAGGCCCCCGACGGGCTGGCCTTGTTCCGGCAGCTCTCCACCGAGGCCGACGTGGTGCTGGTCAACTACGCCCCCGGCGTGCCAGAACGCCTCGGCATCGACTACGACACGCTGGCGGCGGGCAACCAGCGGCTGATCTACGCCCACGCCAGCGGATTCGGGCTCGACGACGATGCCGGTGTGCCGGCCATGGACATCACCGTGCAGGCTCACATGGGTGTGATGAGCGTGACCGGCTTTGCCGACGGGCCACCGGTGAAGGCGGGCGTGGCCCTGATCGACTTCCTCGGCGGCACCCACCTCTACGGTGCGATCACAACGGCGCTGTTCGAGCGGGAACGAACCGGGCGAGGTCGGTCGGTCGAGGTGACGATGGCCGACGCCGCCTACATCACGCTGGCGTCGAACCTCGGCTCGTGGGCCTCGACCGGCAGGGCGGGTCGCACCGGGAACAAGCATGCGGCGCTCGGCGTCGCTCCCTACGACGTGTACCGCTGTGCGGACGGCCACGTGGCGCTGATTGCCGTGACCAACCGGCACTGGCGCTCGGTGCTGAACGTGATCGGTCGGGTCGATCTCGTGAACGAGCCCCGGTTTCGCCACGTGACCGACCGGGCCGCCGTCATGGCCGAGATCGACGACCTCGTTGAGGGCTGGACGTCGCAACGCTCCCGCGACGAGGTGGTGGCAACACTTCAAGGCGCCCACGTACCGGCGGCGGCCGTTCGGGTGGTGGACGAGGTCGTGCGTGATCGGCGCCAGATCGAACGACGGGCACTGCAGTGGCACGACCATCCCGACCTGGGCGACGTGCCGCTACCCCACAGTCCGATCCGCTGGCACGACAGCGATCTTCGGGTAGTGGAGCCGAGCCGGGGCATCGGGGCCGACACCGACCACGTGCTGCACGACCTGCTCGGGCTCTCCGCCACCGACATCGCCGACCTCAGAGCGGCCGAGGTGATCTAGCCTTCCGCCGGTGTGGAGGCCATCAAGTCGTTGATGCGCGGCGCCAGCACGGGGTGAGGCCACTGCCACTCGAGGATGTCGAGGATGGCCCTGGCCGCTCGCAGGATCAGATCCTCGCGTTGGTGGGTGGCGATCAGTTGAAGCCCCACCGGCAGACCGCTGGCGCTCACGCCCACCGGGATCGACGCCGCCGGTTGGCCCGTCAGGTTGAACGGCACCGTGAAGGGCACTGCGTGCTCCCACCGGTCGAACTCGGCGGTGTGGTACACCACCGACGCCTTCGGGGCCAGGGTGGGCATCGTGGGCGTGACGAGCAGGTCCACGTCGTGATGCACCCGTCGCAGATCGATGGCGAGCTGGGCTCGGGCGGCGTATGCCGTGTCGATCGCCTCGACCCCGACCGACAGGCCTGCTTCGGCCAGCTCCCGGAATCCGGGGTCGAGATCGTCGTGCCGCTCCACGGGAATCGTCCGCAGCCGATTGGCGAACCCGGCCTTCCAGTAGTCCTCGAACTGGGGCCGCAAGGGGTCGACCACCGTGCCCAGCTCGGTGATCGGCACGTGGTCGAGCGAGATCCGATCCATGACGGCGCGGCAGATCCGGGCCACCTCCGGGTCGGTGCTCGCCCCACCGAGGGTGTCGGTGTAGCCGATCCTGAGCCCGGCCAGCCCATCGTTGATCCCCACTCGCCAGTCGCGGCTGTCGTAGGGAAGGGCGTGCCAGTCGCGTATGTCGGGTTTCGACATCACGTTCAGCAGCAGTGCCGTGTCGGCGACCGAGCGGGTGAGTGCCCCGTTGGCCGAGAGCGTGACGTACGGCGAGGTGCCGGCCTGGGGCACCCGGCCGAACGTGGGCTTCAGGCCGACGAGCCCGCAGTAGCTCGCCGGGATCCGGATCGAGCCGCCGCCGTCGTTGCCATGGGCGGCTGCGGCGATGCCGGCGGCCAGGGTGGCGCCCGCACCGCCCGACGAGCCGCCAGGAGAGTGGTCGAGGTTCCACGGTGATCGGGTGACGCCGTGGGCCGGCGAGTCGGTCATTCCCTTCCAGCCGAACTCGGGCGTGGTCGTCTTCGCCACGATGATGGCGCCGGCGTCGCGGAGGCGAGCTGCCGGGGGCGAGTCGACCAGCGAGGCGAGCTGCGACGAGGTGAGTGAACCCTCGCCCGTGGTGAATCCGGCCGCCGCCACGAGGTCCTTGACCGTCATGGGCACGCCCTCGAGAGGGCGGACGTCGCCCATGTGCCAGCGTTCGAGCGCTGCGGTCGCTGCTGCCTTGGCCCCCTTGCGGTCTATCTCGGTGACGGCGTTGAGATGAGGTTCGAGGGCGTCGATCCGAGCCAGCGTGAGATCGACGGCCTCTGGCGGCGTGATGTCGCCCCGCCGGTACGACGCCAGCAGGTCGGTGACGGTCGACGGAAAGGCAGTCATGGCGAGCTCCTACGGGGTGCGGGTGGCGGCTGGTCGCGGCCCGTCGGGGCCGTCGAGGTTGGCCCATTCCAGGTCGTCGCGGGTCACGAGGCCCTGGGTGACGAGGTACTCGATCAAGGTCTCGGTCGAGTCGACGAAGTTGATGCGCTGGGTCCGGAGCTTGGTCTTCAGGCGCTGGAGGGTGTTGTCCACCGTTTTGTGGGACACGCCCCAGATCGAGGCGATCTCGCTGTGTGAGGGCATCGGCCCCAGCCGTCCGCTGAGGCGACCCTGCGCCAGCACCACCACGAAGTCGAGCTCGCGTGGAGTGAGTACGGGCCCGAAGGTCTTGGTGTCGGCACCGCCGATCCCGTACTGCGCTGTCGTCTCCCGCGAGGCCGGCGCCGCGAGTTCGTACTCCATGACGTAGCGGGTGGGTCCAGCAGTGAGTGACACCTCGCCTCGTGATCCCAGGAGTGGGCTCGCTGCGCCCGGCTGCAGCTCGATCAGGGAGCCATCGGCTGCGGCCATCGTGAGGCGGAGACGGGTGCCGAGGTTCTCCAGCCACCAGCGGCCGTCGCGCAGGCGGAACCGACCGGCACGTCGGTGGAGGTACGAGTTCTCGTCGAGCGACAGGTCAGCCTGGCGGCCGAAGCCGAGCTCTGTGCCCGGTCGGAACGTCTCGCCCACGAACCACACGGTGAGCGAGACCGCTGGTTGGTCGGTCGATTGGTCTGTCATCCCTGAGACACCTCGGCATCGAAGATAGCCAACCTGGCCCTGGCGCGGAATCGAACGATCGGACGGCGCGGGCCCGGCGGCCATTCCGAGGTGGGCGCAGTGGCCGCGATCTCGCGGAGCCGGGCCACGATCGCAGCCTCGCGACCCTCATACGACACGGCCTCCCGCCCCGGGGTGGCGGGCTCGGCCGCAATCAGCAAGGTGGCCACGTCGAGCATCAGGGCGGCGATGGGCCCATCGACGTTGACGGGCGGCACGCCTCCTGTGCCGAAGATCGACTCCAGCACCGTTGGCATGGCCGCCACCAGGCCGGAGGCCAACGGTTCGATGCGAATGATCGTGACCAGCGCCCCTGATGCGGGCCCGTCCCGGATCCGCCAGGCGCCGACCTGCCGAGGATCGGCGAGCGTACGAGCCACGGCCCTCGCCACTGCACCGTCCACCCCGCCAGGGACGAGGGCGGCGACATCGGGGGCAACCGGTTCGTTTGCCCCCGGGTGGCCGCCGCACGGCGGCGCGCAGGCGACGAGTGCGGCGACCCAGTGCGGGCCCAGGGAGCGTCCGGCCAGGGGAATCGGAGCGGGGCGAGGGCAAAGAGCGAGGCGCCATGTGGCGTCGAGGTCGTGATCCACCGAGGTTCTCCCGGGTGAGGAGGTGCTCGGGGGAAGCTGAGTCGAGTATGCCCGGCTCGGGGGCCGCCCAGGGCCGGAACCCGGATCGATCAACGGCACCGTGTATCGGCTAGCGTGCGCCCATGGAAATCGATTTCTGGGTTGATCCCATTTGACCGTGGTGCTGGGTGACGGCCCGTTGGGTCGTCGACACTGTTGCACCGGAGCGTGATCTGTCGATCACGTGGCAGCCGATCAGCCTTCTCGAAAAGAACAAGCCTGATCCCGATTCGTCGTACTACGCCCCCGTGGCCCGTACCCACCGCCTGCTTCGGGTGATGGAGTCGCTGCGCAAGGCCGAAGGCGACAAAGCGGTGTTCCCCCTGTATTGGGAGTACGGCCGCCGAATCCACCACGACCGCGACTACGAGTTCGATCCTGCCGATGTGCTCAGTGCCATCGGGGCCGACACGTCGCACGCCGCCGCGTTCGACGACGAGGCGTGGGACGCCGAGATCAAGACCCGCATGGGTGTGGGCCTGGGCCTCACAGGCGAGGACGTTGGCACTCCGATCATCGCCATGGACGACGCCAATGGCGATCGTGTTGCCCTGTTCGGGCCGGTGATCACCCGCGTACCTCCGCCCGATCTCGCCCTGCAGATGTGGGACGGATTCGTTGCGATGGCTCAGGTGCCTGGCTTCTGGGAAGTGAAGCGGACCCGTACCGAGTCACCGGAGTTCGGCGAGCGTCCCTGACGTCGCGACCGACCGATCACCAAAACGTCGTCGGGCCGGTGGTCTCCAGCTGTGAAGCTGGATGGCCCCGGCCCGTTTCGATGGTGTGCGACGTGACGTACTGACTCTGGTCAGTCCTCGTCGTCGAAGAGTTCCTCGTGTTCGGGGATCGGACGGCCGCCGCTGTAGTGGGTGACCGAGCCGTCCTCGTTCGTCATGAGGTAGCGATAGCCGTGCTCTTGGCTGGTGGCGTGGCGACCGAGATCGATGTCGATCCCGCCCTCCCAGGTCCTGGCGTCGACCAGCAACGCCAGGCCAGGCCCGAGGTCGACGTAGGGGCCATCGGAGGGCACCTTGCGCTCGGCCCGCCACACGACCTTCGACACCTTCACCCGGGCCTGCAGGCGGCCCTCGGCCCGTAGATAGATCCAACCGGCCCGACGCAGATAGTGGGGGAACGTCCTCACCGCCAACCACTCGGCGCCCACCAGGGGCTCCACCAGGTCTGCTGCCATCGACATGTCGAGATCTCCACCGAGCGGTGAGATCTTGTCGTTCTCCGACGTGGGCGTCTTGGTGGCCCGGGGAGCAGCCTGTGCTTGCGGAGCGACCTTCTTCGGCATTGCGAGGCACTCGAGGCAGGCCGCCCTCATCTCGTCGTGCTCGCAGTATTCGATCGCAGATTCGCTGCTCATCCGCAGGATTTCCCCACTTTCATCGGGCGCACCTCACCACGACATCCGCATCGTAGACCACTGAATTGCGCCGGTGGAGAAGGCAATCCAACGGCTGCACAATCACCATCCGAATGTCACGTGACAGCCACGTGTTCCTGGTGTAGCGCGCTAGCGGTTGGGATTGTTGCCGTTGTTCCCGGCGGCTGCGTTCTCGTCGGCGGCCGGCGGAATGTCCTCGCTGGCACTCGCCGAGGCCCGCGCCGTCTCACCCCCGAGTTCGAAGATCGCCACCACCGTGTAGGTGTGGGTCTCACCCGCCACCGGGTTCGGATCAGCGACTGATGTGGCCCCGGGCGGTAGCGCCGCGCTCAGGGCATCCCCGTCTCGGTTCACCCGGAAGTTGACGAGGTTCTCGATCTGAGCAGGCGCAGCCCAGGTGACGGTGACCTGTCCGCCAGCGAAGGCAGCCCCGACGTTCTGGGGAGGGAAGGCTTGGAGCGCAGGCACCGAGCTGGAGGAGCTGGATGAGCTCGACGAACTTGACGAACTCGACGACGTTGAGGTGTCGGTGGTCTCGCTGGTCTCACTCGTCGGCGTGGTGGTGTCGGTGGTCTCCGTCGTCTCCGACGTCGGAGTCGTGGTGGGGGTGGTGGTGGCCACCTGCGACGACGCGGTGGTGGGAGCCTCGGTGGTGGTCGTGGTCGTCGTGGAGGTCGTTGTCGACGACGACGTGGTGGGCCCGGACGGCTCCGGATCGATCACATTGCCGGTGAGATCGTCGAGCGTGGTGTTCGTCGTGGAGGTGGCCTCGTCGGCGTCGGTGGCTTCGAGCGTGCCGTCGCCACCACCGCCGAGGGCAACGAGGCCGACGATGAGGGCGATCACCAGCGCGGCGCCGACACCGAGAGCGGCCAGGAGCACGGGTGTGCGATTGGGGGCGTCGTCCACGACGTTGGCGGCCGGTTCGAACGTGGGCCGGATCGGCGCAGCTCCGAAATCGAGCCGATTGCCCGACGGCCCGTCGAGGGCGACAGTGGAATCCGACACGGGGGCCGAGGCCACGACGGTTGGCGCAGAATCAGCGGCGGGTGCATCGATGGGAGCAGCCGCTGCGGCGCCTGCGGCCGGTGCGGCCGAAGCCTTGTCGTCGGCCTCACGTGTTGCCGACGACAAGGCCTGGGCGAAGGCACCAGCGGAGGGGTACCGGTCCTTCGGATCCTTGGCGGTGGCCTGGTCGATCACCTTGCGGATCGATTCGGGTGCCGCATCGCCCAACGACTCGATCGGCTGGTGAACCACCCGGCCGACCACGGCCATGAGGCTGTTGTCGTCGGCGTTCTTGGACCGGAACGGGGGCCGACCAGCAATCAGAGCCCACAGCGTTGCCGCGAGGCCGTACACGTCGGAGGCCGGTGTGGCCGAGCCGCCGAGAAGGATCTCCGGTGAGGAGTAGGTGGGAGTGAAGGCGGCGCCAGTAGTGGTGTTGGCAGCCGCCGCATCGTTGACGAGCTTGGCGATCCCGAAATCGGCAATGCGGGGCGTGTCGTCGCCAGCGAGCAAGATGTTGGCAGGCTTGAGATCAAGGTGGACGATGCCGGCCTCGTGGGCGGCTGTCATCGTGCGGGCGGCCGCGGCGATGTAGTCGACCGCACGGCGCCACGGCACCGCGCCCTCATCGAGCCGGTCCTGCAAGGAGCCGTTCTCGTAGTACGGCATGATCAGGTAGGGCTCACCCCGGTCGGTGAGGCCACTCGAGTACACGGGGACGATCCCCGGATTCTGCGAGAGCCGGCCCATCGCCTTGCGCTCTCGGTCGAACCGGCGGGCCACGTTGGGATCATCGGCGGCCTTGAGCACCTTGAGCGCCACGGTGCGGTCGAGTTCGACCTGCTTGGCCCGATAGACGCGGGAGGACCCTCCTCGCCCGATCTGTTCGACCTCGTCGAGGCCGTCTATCCCGAGATTGAGAGTTTCCACCACGTAATCCCCGCCGACGTGCAAAACAGTGTTTAGCAGACGGTCTCGTTATCTTACTCGCGCTGCGCCGACACGGTTGTAAGGGATGTTGCTCACCGTCGGCTGAGGCGCTATAGGCCGACGTCGGCGGATCTCTCAGCCCTGCTCGGCGATGACCTGCTCGAGCCAGCCCAGGAAGGGCCCGGTAGAGATGTTCCGCCCGGCGTTGGGGCGGTCTTCCGGGCCAGCGAAGACCACGGCCACCACTTCATCGCCCCGAAACACGGGGCTCCCGGAGGCGCCCTGGCCACTCGAGAAGGTGGTGATCACGATGCCCTTGTCGACGTCGCCCTCAGGAGCGCATCCGACACCAGCGGGCGAGCCTTCGGGGATGAAGCTCTCACGGTCGGGGTTCGAGCATCCGGGCCAGATCGAGAAGTTGGCGGCCTGGCCCCGCGATGCGCTGACTGGTGGGAGACGAAGGTCGCCCATGTCGTTGCGGCTGATGAGCGACAGCGTTTCCGGGAAGCCCGTGTTCACCACAGGGTCACCCAGCACGAGTGATTCGGCCGAGTCGCCCACCTTGGCCGCCGGCAGACCCGACCCGTCGACGGGCGCCCCCTGGGTGTCGACCGTGAGGCGCATCACGGCGATGTCGAGGTAGGGGTGGACGGCAACTGTTTCGGCCTCGTACTCGACCTTGGCGGGGTCGTCGGGCTCCCGGCTCACGGCAACGAACAGCGACTCGTCGAGCGCCGCCACATGCTGGTTGGTGACGATCAGGTTGTCGGTGACGAAAAAGCCCGATCCAAGGCCCTCCTCCGAGAGCAGCAGCACGGTCGACTGCTTGGCCAGCGCGAGCTCGGCCTCGCTGATCGACGCGGAATCGCCGGTGGTGACGGTGGCCGCCGGTTCGTCCTGGAAAAAGAGCTGGTAGGCGAGCACCAGGCCGAGGATCGCGCCGAACGCCAGGAGCGCAAGTGTGGCCAGCAGGATGAGGTTGCCGGTGCGCTGCACCTTGTGTTCGCCGGCGGTGATCACGCGAAGCTGCGTGCCGGCCTCGTCGTCGCCGAGGTTGGCGATGAATGCGCCCCGGGCCTTGTAGGGCGCCGAGATCCGGCGGCCGTCGATGAAGGTGCCCTTGCTCGAGTAGTCCTCGATCCACCACGAGCCGTCGTAGTAGGTGATCTTCATGTGGCGCCGAGACACGAGCACGTGCTTCTCGTTGAGCACGATCACGCACGACGGGTCGCGACCGACCGTCACCTCCATGCCGGGCACGAAGAGGTAGTCCTCACCGTCCACGCTGAGCTGGAGGCTCGTGTCGCCGATGACGGTCTCGGCTGCCAGGTCGCGAGGCTGGCTGATGTCGATGTCGGACTCGACGTTCCAGAGCGACGTTGGCCAGCCCTGAGGAGCCGATGCGGCACCGTCGTCGGGGCTCGACACCTTCGCCGCCGGGGCGGCCGCAGTGGCCACCGTGCCGCCCGGGCTCAGGTAGGGATGGTCGGAGAAGTCGGGGGCCCGCTCACTGAGCCCGTTGCCGTTGGCATCGCTGTTGACATTGCCGTTGCCGTTGGCATCGCTGTTGACATTGCCGTCGCCGTTGACATTGCCGTCGCCGTTGACGTTGGCATCGCCGTTGACATTGTCATCGCCGTTGACGTTGGCGTTGTCCGCCGATGGTGCCGCTCCGGGGGCGGCGGCAAGCGCCGACGGGGCCGGGATTGGTGCCGCCCCGTTCTTCTGGCCAGGGGCCGGGCCGGGGCCCGCCTCGGCCGCGGGCGGGGAGGCGGGGGAGAGGATCGACGGAATCGGCTGGGCGGGCGGCACCCATTGCCTGCGGTCCGCAGACGTCTCGGCGGCCGGGGCGTCGGGAGCAGCTGGGGCGGGCGGGTTCGGGTTGGTGTCGCTAGCGCCGGGAGTGGCCTCGTCAGCCGGCTCGGCGTCGGACGGCAGCGGCGACAGCTCCTGTTCGAGCTTGCCGATCAGCTCGCCGAGCCGGGCGCGTTCCGCTGCGGTTGGCTCATCGGTGGGCGGCTGGATGCGGACGCCGGCGGCGTCGCGCAGCGCGAGGGTGGCGTCGTCGGTGAGTGCCACCGGATCGTCGTCCGGGCCCTCTCCTGGGTCGAGGCGGTCGAGGCGGTCCAACAGGCCGGCGCCAGCCGAACGAGCACCGTCGTTGTCGGCGTCGACGCCATTCGACGAGTTGTCGGCACTGGCCGCGCTCGGCGCTCGCTCGTCCTCGGCGAGGCCGGCCATCCGGTCGAGGACCGATGGCGAGTCCAGCGGCGAGGAATCACTCGGAGCCACGTCGCCGTCGGGATCGGACAGTGCGTCGAGGCCGAGCTGTTCGAGAACCGACGGCGGTCTCGATACCGCGGGTGGGTCGATCGGCTCCGCGGGAGCCGGTGGGGCGTCGTCGAGGCCGTTGAGGATCGATCCGATCGACGACGGGATGTCGTCCTCGTCGATCTCGGGTGTCGCCGCGTCGCCCGTGGGGGCGATGTCGTCGAGCCCCGAGAGGATCGAGTCGAGCTTGCTGGCGGGTGCCGCCTCGTCGCGCAGGCCGCTGATGAGCGCGGTTGCGTCGATCGTGGGGCTGTCGAGACCATCCGAATCCGGGTCGGCATCGAGCCCGGCGAGGATCGACCCGATCGTCAGAGGCTGCTCGTCGGCGTCGGCGTCGGCGGTCGCCGCGGAGCCGTTCTCGTCATCGGCGGCGGCGGTCGCCGCAGAGTCGTACTCATCGTCGGCGGCGGTGTCGGCGTGAGAATCGGTGCCCTCGTCGGAATCCGTCCCAGCCTCGAGGAGGCTGGCGCGGCCAGGCTGCTGGGCGTCGGTGTCCGGCCCGTCCGGGGATTCGTCACCGTGATCGGACGTTGCGACCTCGTCGCCCACTGCGTTGTAAGCGTCGGTGGCCGCGCCATCGATGTCGAGCTCGTCGATCGGGGCCCGAGCTGGCGCGGCGGGCGGCTCCGGGCTGAGATTGGCCACTCGGGTGCCAGGCGGCATCTTGCCCCCGCCCGCCAGCAGCGATGGCCACGAGCCGCCGTTGCCGGGCCCGTCTCCGTCCACCCGATCAGGAGCATCAGGAGCGGGTGCGAGGGCTTCACCCCCAGGGCTCGCACCGGATTCGGCATCCATCTGGCGTACGACCACGCTCGGGCCGTTGGGATCATCGGCGACCGGGAGTGCGGTTGGGCCCTTGGCGTCGGCGCGGCCCAGCGATGGGTTGGCCGGCAGCTTCAGCTCATCGGGATTGCTGCTGCGAGTGCGTCCGGGGCCGACGATGGCGGCGCCTGGCGGCGCCGCATCGGCGGCCGCAGCGGCCGCGCCGGGACGGTCGAGAGGGGATGGGCTGGCTGGGGCCGAATCGTCTCCGGCCGGGCCGCCTCCGAGGCGACCGAGCCGGGACGGCAGCGACCGCAGCCCATCGGGACCGCCGCTGGAGAGAGTGGCCGTGTCATCGAGCACGCTGGCCGGCGCCGGCGCCGGCGCCGGCGCCGGGGCGACGGCGACGGTGCGGATGCGCACCTCGGTGCCTTCGATCCCGCCGAGCCGGAGCACCGCGTTGCCCTCGATGGCCCAGGTGGGGCCGAGGCGTACGCCGAGGTCGCTGTAGGAGCCGTGGGTCGAAGTGTCGTTCGCGGTCCACCCGCCGCCGGTCCACTCCAGCACCAGATGGCGCCGCGAGACCGCCGGCTCAGTGAGGATCACTGCGGCGTCGGCACTCCGCCCGATGACGATCGGGGACTGGTGGGCCGAAAACGTCGCAGCGCCTTCGGGCCAGGTGATGTCCAGGTCGTGCATGCCAACTCCGTCGGGATTACGTCCGGCGTCCCGGGAACCGGGTAACCAGCACCCTTACGGTACATCGTCGACAAGCAACGACCAGCATGAACTGCTGAGTTCTGTTCCCCGGGGCGAGCCGTCCCGGGGACCGATATTAGTGGGCGGCGTTGATCTCGTGAATCTCGGTCGGGGCGAGACGCACCACCTCGCGATTCACCGACATGGAGATGCCCTTGGCCCCCACGGCGAGGATCGTGCCGCTGACCACTCCAGTCGAGGTGATCACCTGCGAGTAGCGTCCCAACATCATCGTCGGGTCGGTCGTCGTATGCATGTTGTTCACTCCTACGCTGCGCACCGTTGAGCAGCATCAGCCGTCACTGTAGCAGTCGTGCCGGCGGCGGTTCGGCCAGGTGGGCCATCCGTCCCAGGCACCAGGCTGCTATCGGTCACATCGGCTCCCCGACTTGAGCGCTGAGGGCCGTTCGTCTTGTCGATCTGTGGGCCCTGGTTCCATGGAACCAGCGCGTAGTCGCTCAGCTCGCGGTGACGTGTCGGCGCCACCAGTCCTCGATGGCAGCGGCCAGGTCGTCGATGTCGCCGTCGTTCGTGATCACGGCGTCGGCAACGGCTCGTCGCTGCGCGTCGGTTGCCTGGTTCGCCATCCGGGCCCGGGCGTCGGTGGCCGCCATGCCCCGCTGGGAGGCCAGCCGTTCCAGGCGGGTTGCCTCGGAGGCTTCGATCACGAGCACGTGGTCGTACTGGCCCCGTCCGAGGTCGGTCTCGACCAGAATCGCCATGTCGAGCACCACCACCACATCGTCGGCGGCCCCCGCAATGCGGGTGGCGATCTCGGCGTCGATCGCCGGGTGGGTGATGGCGTTCAGGTCGGCGAGCGCCTCGGGGGCGGCGAACACGATCGATGCCAGTGCCGCTCGGTCGAGGGAGCCGTCGACCGCAACCACGTCGGCGCCGAACCGGTCGACCACTGCATCGTGGGCCCGACCGCCCGGCTCGGCCACCTGGCGGCCGAGTAGATCGCAGTCCACGACGTCGGCCCCCAGGTCTGCGAGCAGGGCAGAAGCGGTGCTCTTCCCCGCCCCGATTCCGCCGGTGAGCCCAACCACCAGGCGGCTCATGCGCGGCCGATCATGCGCTCGACCGCGATCTCGATCACGACGCGATCGGTGCGCTCCTTCGGAGGCCGGTAGCGCTCGGTGTAGCGGCGGACGGCCTCGGCTACGCGTTCAGGGTCGTCGTGGACAGTCGCCTCGCCGTAGAGGGTGAGCCAGCGCCCACCGTCCACCTGGCACACGGCCACCTGCTGCGCTCCGGCGGCCGCAACGTTGCGAGCCTTGACCGACGTGGCCCAGGTGATCACACGGGCGAGCCGGGCCTCGGGCTCATAGGTGAAGCCGACCGGCGTGACCTGGAGGGCGCCATCGCGGCTCATCGTGGTGAGGGTTGCGAGATGGCGGTTTGTCACAAACAAGAGGACATCGTCGGATAGGTTGTCGAGGTCGAGTGACACCGCTGGCACCCTAGTCGCTGGCCGTCAATCGACGGGTCTGGAAGGGGGAGCGCTTAGCACGCTCCAAATGCCTGCGCAAGATTCGTGGGGAAGCTGCCCATTCTCCCATCTAGACTCTGAACCGTGGGGGGCCACACGGGCCCGTCCATACAGAAACGAAAGCAGTTCCATGCCTACAGGTACCGTGAAGTTCTTCAACGCCGAGAAGGGCTTTGGCTTCATTTCCCGTGAGGGCGCCGACGACGTGTTCGTGCACTTCTCGAACATCGTCGGTGAAGGCTACAGAACGTTGGACGAGGGCCAGAACGTCGAATTCGACGTTGCTCCTGGCCGTAAGGGGGAAGAGGCGAAGAACGTCCGGGTCGTCTGATCCGGCACGTCGGGCCCCTCGGAGGCCCGAGCACGTACGAGAACAAACCGGAAGGCCGTCGGCTCACGCCGGCGGCCTTCCGGCTTTCCGCCCTCAGTCGTCGTCGGTGGGACGGGCCTCGTTCAGCAGGCGCCGCACGCCCTCGGCTGCGGTGATCTCGCTTCGCTCAACGTAGGCGTCGTGGTTCCGTTCGATGTCGCGGAGCCGGTAGCGGTAGTTGACCATGATTCCGAGGCCCCGCTCCCACCCGGCGGCCCTGGGGTTGGCCCACCAGTTGAGCTGCTCGATCGACGCACCGTTCGACAGGTGGAAGTGGGCCACCGGGTCGAGGGCCCGGTGGCCACGGCGCTGGTTCACGAGATAGTCGGCGGCGAGGCGCATCAACACAGGCCCGGCGTGGGCCAACTCGTCCACTGTGGCCGGCACCGGGCGGGCGATCGACGCCGCCAGCGCTGTGGTGGCGGTCACCGGGTCGGGTTCGCCCAGTTGGGCGGCATCGGCTGCGGTGAGCCTGATCGTGGTGTCGTCGAGCCCACTGGCCAGCCACCGCCTGAATCCAGGGAGCGGCGACAGTGTGGCGAACCGCTTGATGTTCGGAAGGTCTTCGGTGAGGTGCTCGGCCACCGACTTGATCAGGAAGTCGCCGAGGCTCACCCCAGCGAGGCCACGGTGGCAGTTCGAGATCGAGTAGAAGATCGCGGTGTCGGCCTCGTCGGGGGCCGGGCGGGCCGCCGAAGGATCAAGCACGTTCGGCAGCGACGTTGCGATGCCGGTGGTGAGAGCCACCTCCACGAAGATCAGGGGATCGTCGGGCATCGCGGGGTGGAGGAAGGCGTAGCACCGCCGGCCCGGCGTCAACCGGCTCTTCAGGTCGTCCCACGACTCGATGGCGTGAACCGCCTCGTATTCGATGAGCCGCTCGAGGAGCGCCGCAGGCGAGTTCCAGGTCAGGCGCTCCAGTCGAAGGAGGGCGACATCGAACCACGTCTCCAGGAGGGACCTGAGGTCGGCATCGAGGTCTGCGAGTTCGGGGTCGCCCCGAACGCGGCCCATGAGGTCCTCGCGGAGGCCGATGAGGAACGGGAGGCCGCCGTCCAACCCAGCGAAGCGGCGGAACAGTCGCTCACGGGGCGGTTCGAGTGCGGCCCGTAGCTCGTGTTCAGCGGTGCGGCGCGCGGCGGTATCAGAGGCGCCACGCACGGCGTCGATCGCACGGTCGACCGCGGCGTCGTCGCCGTCGTAGTGCTGGGCCAGGAGGCGGAAGAAGCGGTGCCGCCCTTCGTCATCAAGGGTGGAGAACGTCGTACCGACTGCCCGAGCGGTTCGGCGGGCGGCCACTTCGCCCCCTCGAGCGTTGATGCTGTCGTCGACGATGCGCCGCAGACGCCGTAGGTCGGCGTCGGGCAGCGACGGGTTCAGCTCGAGTGCGCCGTCCTCCGAGGAGCGAAGACGACGGACGTAGGAGACGATGCGTTCCAGGCGGGTCGGCGGGCCGGCCATGGTCGATACCTAGCAGCTCTCGGGGTTCGACACCGCACCGGCTGCCGGCCGGCCGCATCGAACAATCGGGCAGATCAGGTTCCCTTGACCGGGGTGCCCAGGTAGGGAGTGGGGTCGCCCGGCTGGGGGAGCACGGGCCGAGACCACTTCAGGATCTTGGCCAGCACAGCGGCGATCTCGCGCCAGGCGAGCGGATCCCATCCATCGGCGGTCTGGGCGAAGCCGTCGGCCCGGATGTGGATCAGCGACGGTAGACGCTCGACACCGAGGGCCATCACGGCTTCACGTTCGGGATCGGCGAAGGTCAAGAAGCGTTCCGCCCATGGGCCCAGGAACTGCCGACACCCATCCTCGTCGGTGGTGGCAATCCAGCCGACGCGAATGTCGGACGGGGAGAAGTGGGAGAGATACCGGCCGGCCGTCTCCAGTATCCACGCGCTCTCGTGGGTGTACGGATCGATCGCAACAAGCAGCAGCGGATACGAGGTGAGCCAGTCGCGGAGCGGGTACCCATCGCCTCGAATCGAGTCGAGCACGAGATCGGCAGGAGCTTCGGCCACGGCGGGCGAGGTTAGCGCACCTGCAGCCATTCTCCGAACCTCCGCGGTGTGAACGAGACAACTTTGTCAACCGGCTCCCGTGCGCAGCGGCGACGGCCGGAGAGGTCACGGTAGCCGTCGCGTTCCGGGTTGGCGCGAACCTTCGATCGGTCACGCCGGCGGCGCAGCCGGTAGCCTCCATGCGGTGCACCCGATCGAGCAGTTGCGCTACGTGGCCAGGGCCACCGGCGCTGACGCCGCCCTCCTCACCAGCGAGGCGGCCAATGCCCTCGGAGTGTTCCGTCGAGACCCGCCAGGGCTGGTCACCGCAGCCAGACGGCTTCTCACCCGCCAGCCTGCCGTCGGGCCGTTGTGGTGGATGTGCGCCCGTCTGGCGACCGCTCCCGACATCTGGGTGGAGGCCCGAAACGTCACTGACGAACTCAGCGACGACCGCACCAGCCGCGAGCTGGCCCACGCCCTGCCCGACGGCGCCCGCGTGGTGCTCGCAGGCTGGCCCGACGCCATCGTGGCGGCACTGCCTCGCCGGGGCGACGTGCACGCGCTCGTGGTCGATGTGGACGGGCAAGGCACGCCGGTGGTCCGGCGTCTGGAGCGGGCTGAGGTCATGGCCGAAGAAGTCGACGCCGCCCGCCTCGCCGGTGCGGTGGAGGCGGCAGATCTGGTGCTGATCGAGGCCGGTGTCGTTGGCCCGGCCGCTGCACTCACCGACGTCGGCTCGCTCGCCCTCGCCGCCACCGCACGCGCCACCGGAACGCCGACGTGGCTTACCGTCGGAGTCGGCCGCCACCTCCCCGAGGCCTACTGGCAGGCGATCGTCGAGCGAACGGTGGCTCGAGAGGAACTGCCGTGGCTCAGTCCGTACGAGGTGGTGAGCCTCGGCCTGGTCGATCGGGTGGTGGACTCCGCTGGTGTGCACCTCCCAGCAGAGCTTGATGCCAGCGACGTGCCGATGGCTCCCGAGTTGCTTCGAGAGCTGGGGTGACCCCGGTCTAGGATCGGGGTCGTGACGACCGCATCGAGCCCTTTCTTCACCGAGGACCACGACGCCTACCGCGACGTCGTCCGCCAGTTCACGGAGAACGAGATCACCCCCTACGTCCACGAGTGGGACGTGGCCGGTGAGGTTCCACGCGACCTCTACAAGCAGGCCGGCGCCATCGGGCTGTTCGGCGATGGGTTCGACGAGGAGTACGGCGGCCACGGTCAGCGCGACGCGCTGATGCGCCTCGTGCTCATGGAGGAGCTGTGCAAGTCGGGTTCGGGCGGCGTGGTCGCGGCGTTGTTCTCGAACTACATCGGCCTGCCGCCCGTGCAGCGCTTCGCCCCCGATGAACTCAAGGCCAGGGTGATCACGCCGTGCCAGAGCGGGGAGGCGATCGCGGCGCTGGCGATCACGGAACCTGGCGGCGGCTCCGACGTGGCCCGGATCACCACCACCGCCCGCCGCGACGGTGACCACTACGTGGTGAACGGCCAGAAGACGTTCATCACCTCAGGCATGCGGGCCGACTTCCTGACCACGGCAGTACGCACCGGAGGCGAAGGGGCGGCTGGGCTGTCGCTGCTCATGATCGAGGGTGATCGTCCAGGTGTCTCCCGCACCAAGCTCGACAAGATGGGCTGGCTGGCCTCAGACACGGCCACCCTCTACTTCGACGACGTGCGGGTGCCGGTGTCGAACCTCATCACCGAAGAGAACGCTGGGTTCTCCGCGATCGTCAACAACTTCAACGACGAGCGGCTCGACCTCACCGTGCAGTCAACCGCCTTCGCCCGACTGTGTTTCACCGAGGCGTTGGCGTGGGCCCGTGAGCGCGAGACCTTCGGCAAGCGCCTCGCCGACCACCAGGTGATCCGCCACAAGCTCGTCGAGATGGACCGGCTCGTGAACGCGAGCGAGGCCTGGAACCAGCTGCTGTCGTGGCGCCTCAATCAGGGTGACGACCCCGTGGCCGAGATCGCCGAGGCGAAGGTGGCGGCCACCACCACGTTCGAGACCTGCGCTCGTGAGGCAGCCCAGATCCTGGGCGGAGCCAGCTACCTCCGCGGCGACACGGTGGAGCGGCTCTACCGCGAGGTGCGGGTGCAGGCCATCGGCGGCGGCTCCGAGGAGATCATGCGCGATCTCGCATCGCGCCAGCTCGGCTTCTGACTCAACGGGCGGTGCCCCCCGGGGCTCACCGGGTGTTCTTGCGCATGCCCGAGCCGGAACGTGCCCGATTGGGCACTGCATCTTGCCCGCACGGACAGGCGATGGCGATGGACTCGGACGGCCGTCACGTCGAACATCACCACTGAGATGATCCACGATGTCGATCAGACCCTGCGCGACCTCATCGAACGTCTCGTCGTTGCCGGAGGTGATGTCGAGGTGTCACTCGATGCGCCCACCCGCGACTGGGCGGCCCGGCAGAACCGGCCAACAATCAACGCCTTTCTGTACGACATTCGCGAAGACACCGGCCGGCGCGACGTCGCCCCTCGGGCGGTCTACGACGAGAACCGTCGGATCATCGGGCGAGAGGCGCCGCCGCGCCGCTTTCGCCTTTCCTATCTGCTCACTGCCTGGACCCAGCGGCCCGAGGACGAACATCGATTGCTGTCGTCGCTGCTTTCCACGTTCCTGGGGTTCGATCAGGTGCCAGGGGGAGACGACGGGTTCCTCGCCGGCTCCCTCGCCACCTCCACTGTGCCGACGATCGTCACCCTGGCTCTGCCCCCGCCCCAGGATCGATCGCTCAGCGACATCTGGTCGGCATTGGGAGGCGAGCTGAAGCCATCGCTCGACCTCGTCGTGGTGGCTCCGATCGAGCCGGGTCGAACCTACGAGACGGGCCCGCCCGTCACCGAACGACCGACTGTGCGCCTCGGCGAGGTCGACATGGAACCTGACGACGTCGAGGCCGAGCGCCGACGGCGGGCGACGCTCCGTCACGTCGTGGCCGTTGAGGACGTGCCCGAGCGAGCGGGGGCCGAGCGTCGCCAGGTGGGTGACGACGAACACCCGGGACGTACGTTCACCTTCACCCGACTGAACGACGATGATTGACGACGCACTGCGCGCCCGCCTGCACGACCTCGAACGGCGGGTCGCAATCGCAACCCACCGGTTCCGCGAGGTCGACGATGCCGCAGACGATGCGCTTCGTGGGCTGTACCTCACCGACGAGCACATCGATCGCCTCTTGGCCGATCCGGGGCTGGTGGTCCCCGCAGTCGACGCCGAACCCGTCGAGGTCACGCCCACGTCTCCCCTTGGGCACCTCTGTGCCGCGTTCGCTCTCTCGCCCATCGATGCTGACATCCTGGTCACAGCAGCGGCACCGGACCTCGACCGCCGATTCGAGCGTTTCTACGGGTACCTCCAGGATGACGTGACCCGTCGGCGCGCCAGTCCAGGACTCGTGATGGACCTTTTGGGCGGATCTCCGTTCGACAGCGAACTCCGCAGTCGGTTCGGATCAGACGGGCCACTCGTTGACGGCGGGTTGCTCCGAATCGAAGACGGCGACCGTCCGTTGCTCACCAGAGCGCTGCGAGTGCCAGACCGCGTCGTCGCTGCACTCCTCGGCGATGATCGTCTCGACCCCGACCTGCGTCGGGTGGCTGTGTCGCAGCAGCTCGACACATCGAGATCAGTTGCAGGGCTTGCCCGGGCGCTCTCCTCAGGCGACGTGTGCGTCTACCTCCGCCAGCGCAGCGATGCGGGAGCGATCGGGTTGGCAACGCGGGCCCTCCACGAGGTCGAGATGCCGGCGTTGGCTGTGGATCTCGAACGGGCCCATCCAGACGACCGCCTAACTCTCGCAGAGCTCGCCATTCGCGAGGCCCGGCTTCGAGGCGGGGGGCTCGTCGTGGGGCCGATCGACGGTCTGCATCCCGATGTCCTGCGGGCCATCGCCGAGGGATCAGTCACAACGCTCTTCCACGGCTCGATGATCTGGGATCCCCGCATTGCGCTGCGCTCGGTGCTGACCGTCGACCTCAGCCCCCTCGACGGACCTGAGCAACAAGAACTGTGGCGCAGGGTTGCGCCCGCAAGCATCGACGTCGGGGCGTTGTCGACCACCTTCAGACTCGGGCCGAGTCAGATCGCACGGGCCGCTGCGGCCGGCCGTACTCAGGCGGCCCTCAACGGCGGTGAGCCCGACGTGGGTTCGTTCGCGGCCGGCGCTCGCACCCAGAACTCGGTCGGTCTCGAGCGGCTCGCGCGGCGCGTGGCCCCCAAGGCGACGTGGACCGACATTGTGTTGCCAGACCAGACGGTCGACCAGCTCCACCATCTCGTGACGCGCATCGCCCACCGCCACCAGGTGCTTGACGAATGGGGGTTGCGCCGAGGCGGAGGTCGAGGGGAAGGGGTCGCCGCGCTCTTCGCTGGCGAGTCCGGTACGGGAAAGACCCTGGCGGCCGAGGTGATCGCCAATGCACTCGGCCACCACCTCTACGTGATCGATCTCTCGTCGGTCGTCGACAAGTACATCGGCGAGACCGAGAAGAACCTCGATCGTGTGTTCAGCGAGGCCGAGGGGGTGAACGGCGTGCTGTTCTTCGACGAAGCCGACGCGCTCTTCGGCAAGCGCAGCGAGATCAGCGACGCGAAGGACCGCTATGCGAACGTCGAGGTCGCCTATCTGCTGCAGCGGATGGAGCAGTACGACGGGCTCGCGATCCTTGCAAGCAATCTGCGCGGCAACCTCGATGAGGCCTTCGCCCGTCGGCTGTCGCTCGTGGTCGACTTCGCTGAACCGGATCCCCCGCAGCGCCGTGCGCTGTGGTCGGTCCTGATCGGCGCAGCACCCCTCGATGCTGAAGTCGACCTCGACTTCTTGGCCGAGCGGTTCGTACTGAGTGGCGGCAACATCCGCAACATCGCAGTCACAGCCGCCTATCTCGCGGCCGACGCCAACCGCACGGTCGACATGGCGATGCTGATCCGGGGCGTGCAGCTGGAGTATCGCAAGCTCGGCCGCCTCTGCCTGGAGAGCGAGTTCGGACCGTACCTCGCCTACCTCGATGACACCGATGATCGACAGCCCAAAGGACCTCCGACCCCAGGACGTCCTGTAACCGCACCCGTGTGAGCCAGCGACTGCGACGTCGACTGGATGCCGCCAGAAAGGAACCTCGCCATGGATCACGACCGGATCGAATCCGACCGCACTCGCCCTCCATCCCGCACCGCAGACGAGGCCCACTCCAGCGGCGACAACAGCCACGCCGACCTTCCTGGCCAGGTTGGCAACCGTGCCTTCGCCGCCATGGTGCAACGATCGGCGGAGCGGAGCCAGGGTGCAGGGCCGCTGGACCCGGACATTGCCGACGACATCTCCGCAGCGCGTTCCGGAGGGCGACCACTGGACGATTCCACTCGGGAAGACATGGAGTCGCATCTCGGTGCCGACCTCACCAACGTGCGCGTGCACACCGACACCAAGGCCGACACGCTCAATCGAGCGGTTCAGGCAGAAGCGTTCACGACCGGCTCGGACGTGTTCTTCCGCTCGGGGCGCTACGCCCCCGAATCGACCGATGGGCGACGTCTCCTGGCCCACGAGCTGACCCACGTGGTGCAACAACGCGATGGGGTGGGGGCGGGCGAATCCAGGGTGAGCCATCCCGATGACGCACACGAACGGGAGGCTCGCAGCGTCGGTGACGCAGTTGCGGCGTCGAACGCTCCAGCTGCGACCGTCGATCGTGAGGAGGAGGACGAAGAGGTGATGCCC
>JBCCFL010000030.1:0-73034 GCA_039029735.1 Actinomycetota bacterium
AGGTGGCGCCCGGCCACCCCGACAACGTGGTGCTCGTGACCTCGGGCGCCGGTGACGTGGACGTGCCGCCCAGCTTGCGGGGCCGGGTGGTCGACGTCGGGTTCCTGAGCGACACCCAGCGCGACAACGCAATGGCGGCGGCGCTCGCCTACGTGCAGCCGAGTGCGCTGGAGAGCTTCTCTCGCACCGTGCTCGAGGCCTGGGTGGCCGGCACGCCGGTGATCGCCAACGGAGGAAGCGCTGTGGTGCGCCACCACGTGGAACGTTCCGGTGCGGGTCTGCTCTACCAGAACGACGCTGAGCTGGTGGAGGCGATGCGCTTCGCGCTCGACGAACCAGTCGTGGTGTCGAACCTCGCACGGTCGGGGCGACGCTATGTGGAAGACGGCTTCGCCTGGGCCGATGTGCTCGACCGGATGGAGCGTACGCTCACCGATTGGCTGCCCGTTCCCACTGGCACCGAGCCCGACCTCACGTCACACCGCGGTGCCGGCACGGGAGCGAGTCGATGACCACGCTGATGGTCTCGCCCTATCCGCCCTACCGGGACGGCATCGGCTCGTACACGGTGCAGGAAGTGCGCCGGATGCGAGCGGCCGGGGAGGCCGTCGAAGTGCTGTCGCCGCTGCCGTCGGCGGCCGAGCACCATCTCCCCCTCGGTGACCCAGCCGGCGTGATGCGGCTCGTGCGGCGGGCCGGCCGGTTCCGGCGGGTGGTGGTGCAGTTCTCACCGGAGATGTTCTTCGGCGCCTGCCGTAGCCCACTCCAGCGCGTGGCCGTGTGGACCGCCCTGGGTGTGTTGGCCCGGCGAGTACGGCTGGAGATCCGCCTGCATGAGATCGAGTTCGGTCCGTTGGAGCGCAACCCGGCCGAGCGGATGGCCGCCGCCCGAGCCCTGCGAGCCACCAACGCCGTGACGGTGCACACCCAGCCCGAGGCGGATCGTCTGCGTACCGTGCTCGGGCTTGGGCCCCGCGACGTGACGCTTGTCGATCACGGCCGGAACTTCGAACCGACCACCCGACTCACCCGGATCGAGGCCCGGCGCGAACTGGGCCTCGCTGCGGAGCCCCACCTGTTCCTGGCCATCGGCTTCCTCCAGGCCCACAAGGGCTTCGACCGGGCCGTCAACGCGTTTGCCAGAGCGGGTGTGGCCGGTCGGGCGGAGCTGCACGTCGTGGGATCGGTGCGCGTCGAGCATCCCGATCTGCTGGCGCATGCCGCCCTGCTGCGCCGCCTGGCCGGAGCCACGCCGGGTGCGCAGCTCCACGAGGCGTACGTGAGCGACACCGAGTTCGACCAGTGGATTGCTGCGTCCGACACCGTGGTACTGCCGTACCGCGAGATCTGGTCGTCGAGCGTGATGGAGCGGGCCAAGCTCTGGGGCCGTCCCGTCATCGCCACTGACGTGGGTGGATTGGGTGACCAAGCTCCCGACGACTCCATCGTGGTGGCCAATGACGATGAGCTGGCGGCGGCGATGGAGACGCGGGTTCGCACCACCGCCGCCCGCCGTTCGACTGGTGGCGACCACACGATCTCGATCACCGCCGACGGCGGGCTCGCCGAGGAGCGAGATCCGGGCCGCGCCGCGTTGTGGGCGGTCGACCAGGCCACACCCGACCGGCGCGACATCGAAGCTCAGATCAGCGAGCGGGCCCGTCAGAGCCAGCTCAGCGGTGTCGGCGCCGTCTCCGCCCCCGGGCACGGCCGTGCAGGCGGCTCCGGCGGATTGTCGAGCGCGATCGATCCGCTTCTGTCCCTCGGGCCATTCGTACGCCCCGTGGCCTCGTCGCCCCGGCGCGGCGTGGGCCGGGTGAAGCGGCTGATCCGCAGCGCGCTCAACTGGGAGCTCGATCCAATGGCACGGCAGCTCGAGGAGCTTCGTCAGGCCACGATCGAAGCGGTGGCCGCGATGGAGACCAGCACCCACGCTGATCTCGCTCGCAGTGTCAGCTCCGAGCCGGCGGATCGAGCAGGTGGGGGAGCGCCTCGGCCATGAGGGCTCGGGCCGCTGAGCCCGGTGTGCGTTCGTTGGCTCGCACTGCAGCTTCGAGTTCGGGCCAGCGGGCGGCGAAGGCCGGCACCGATCGGAGCTGATCGGCGAGAAGCCCGTCGAGCTGTTGGCGGAGGTGCACCTCGGCCTGATCGGCCCGCAGCGCGGCCAGGCGCCCATCGCCGGCCAGGGCGCCGTGGAACTCATCGATCGTCGCCCACACCGCGTCGAGCCCGTCTCGGGTGAGGGCGGAGCACGGCACCACCGGAGTGGGCGAGCCCGACCACTTGGGGCGGACGAGGTGGAGCGCAGACCGGTAGTCGGCTGCGGTGTGGCGGGCGGCTGAGGCGAGCTCGCCGTCGGCCTTGTTCACCGCCACCACGTCGGCCAGCTCCATGATTCCGCGCTTGATGCCCTGGAGGTCGTCGCCCCCGCCCGGCGCGACGAGGAGGAGGAACACGTCGGTGATGTCGGCCACGGCGGTCTCGGCCTGGCCAACACCCATGGTCTCCACGATCACCACGTCGAACCCAGCCGCCTCGCAGGCCAGCAGTGTCTCGTGGGTGCGGCGGGCCACGCCGCCGGTGAGCCCTCCCGACGGAGACGGTCGGATGAACGCCGTTGGTTCGCGGCTGAGCGTGGCCATGCGGGTCTTGTCGCCCAGGATCGAGCCGCCGTTGCGACTGCTGGTGGGGTCGACGGCGAGCACGGCCACCCGGCGCCCGAGGTTCGCCAGCATCATCCCGAAGGCGTCGATGAAGGTGCTCTTGCCGACTCCGGGGGTGCCCGTGATCCCCAGCCGGAGCGCACCGCCGGTGGTCGGGAGCACGGCGTCGAGCAGCGCATCGGCCGCAGCGCGGTCGCTGTTCCTGGTCGATTCGATGAGGGTGATGGCCCGTGCGAGCGTCCGCCGATCGCCTGTGCCCAGCGCGGCCGCCATCTCGGCGGTGGCGGTCATGGGCGGGGGATCAGCTCCAGCACCTCGGCCGCCGCCTCGGGGATATTGGTGCCGGGTCCGAACACGGCCCCCACGCCGCCATCGAGGAGCTCGCCGTAGTCCTGGGGTGGGATCACGCCGCCGACCACGACCACAACGTCGTCGGCGCCGGCCGCCTTCAGTTCGGTGACGAGTTCGGGCACCAGCGTCTTGTGGCCTGCGGCCTGCGACGACACACCCACCACATGCACGTCGTTGTCCACTGCATCGCGGGCCGCTTCGGCCGGCGTCTGGAACAGGGGCCCGATGTCGACGTCGAAGCCGAGGTCGGCGAAGGCAGTGGCGATCACCTTGGCCCCCCGGTCGTGGCCGTCCTGGCCCATCTTCACCACGAGCATCCGGGGGCGGCGGCCCACCTCGTCGCCGAAGGCGGTCACCTTGCCGACGATCGCCTCGAACTCCTCGTCGCCCTCGTAGGCCGCACCGTACACACCCGAGATCGTACGGGTCTCGGCCTGGTAGCGGCCGAACACCGCCTCCATTGCGTCGGACATCTCACCGACGGTGGCCCGGGCGCGGGCGGCGTCGACGCAGGCTGCCAGCAGGTTGCCGGTGCCCTTGGCCGCCTCGGTGAGGGCGGTGAGGGCGTGCTGGCAGGCGTGTTCGTCGCGGCTCGCCCGCACCTCGGTGAGACGAGCGATCTGGGCGGCCCGCACGGCGGTGTTGTCGATGTCGAGAACATCGACGTCGGCCCGTTCGTCGAGCTCGTACTTGTTGACGCCGACCACCACCTCTTCGCCCCGGTCGATGCGGGCCTGACGGCGGGCGGCGGCCTCCTCGATCCGCAGCTTCGGCATCCCCGAGGTGATGGCCCGGGTCATGCCGCCGAGTTCCTCGACCTCGGCCAGGATCGCCCGCGCTCGATCGGCGAGCGCGGCGGTGAGCGTCTCCACGTAGTAGCTGCCGGCGAGGGGGTCGACGGTCTGGGTAATGCCGCTCTCCTCGGCCAGGATGAGCTGGGTATTGCGGGCGATCCGGGCGCTGAACTCAGTGGGCAGACCGAGGGCCTCGTCGAAGCTGTTTGTGTGCAGGCTCTGGGTCCCGCCGAGCACGGCGGCCATGGCCTCGATCGTGGTGCGGATCACGTTGTTGTGGGGATCCTGCTCGGTGAGCGACACGCCCGAGGTCTGGCAGTGGGTGCGCAGCATCGACGACCGCGGGTTCTTCGGCTCGAACTGGGCCATCAGCTCGCTCCACAGCAGGCGGGCAGCTCGGAGCTTCGCCACCTCCATGAAGAAGTTCATCCCGATTCCGAAGAAGAAGCTCAGTCGGCCGGCGAAGGCGTCGACGTCCATGCCCTTGGCCAGGGCGGCCTTCACGTATTCCACGCCATCGGCGAGGGTGAACGCCAGCTCCAGGTCGGCCGAGGCCCCGGCTTCGAGCATGTGGTAGCCGGAGATCGAGATCGAATTGAACTTCGGCATCTTCTGGGCCGTGTACTCGATGATGTCGGCCACGATCCGCATGGATGGTTCCGGCGGATAGATGTAGGTGTTGCGCACCATGAACTCTTTGAGGATGTCGTTCTGGATGGTGCCACCGAGCTGATCGGTGCTGGCGCCTTGTTCCTCGCCGGCCACGATGTAGCAGGCCATGATCGGCAGCACGGCGCCGTTCATCGTCATCGACACGGTCATCTTGTCGAGCGGGATCCCGTCGAAGAGGATCTTCATGTCCTCCACCGAGTCAATGGCAACACCGGCCTTGCCGACGTCGCCCGTCACCCGTTCGTGGTCGGAGTCGTAGCCCCGATGGGTGGCGAGGTCGAACGCCACCGACAGCCCCATCTGACCGGCGGCCAGGTTGGCCCGGTAGAAGGCGTTCGACTCCTCAGCCGTGGAGAACCCGGCGTACTGGCGGATCGTCCACGGCCGGTTCGTGTACATCGTGGCCCGGGGCCCACGCACGTAGGGAGCGACGCCGGGAAGCGATCCGAGATGCTCGACTGAGTCGAGATCGTCCGGCCCGTAGAGCGGGCGGATCGTGATCCCCTCTGGGGTTTCGACGTGCAGGTCGGCAACGTCGCCGCCCCGCAGCTCCTTGGCCGCCAGCTCGTTCCACGTGTTCTCGCTCACGCGGCGATTGTACGAGGTGGCCGTGGTGCCATGGAATCCACGCGCCCTTGCCATCCCGTCGGTGCGCCGGTGGGCAGGGCTGGGCGAACCACGAGATTGCTGCCGAGAACCTGGCGCGATCTGTGACGTGGGGCCCGCCCGTCCCGACTGTGTCGCAACCGACACAGGACATTAACATTGCTTAACTCATGCCGTCAGGTACGGTATCTCGGTCATTCAACCTGGATGTAGTTCACTTGCGTCCCCTGGCATCAGGAGATCTCATGACCACCTCTCGCACGCGGTCGACGTCGTTGTGGCGTTGGCTCGCACCCTTGTTCGCACTGGCCTTGATCGCCGCCGCGTGCGGCGACGACGACGAGTCGAGCGACTCGTCTGAGTCGGCCTCAGCCTCAGCCTCGGAGTCGGAGTCGGCCTCAGCGTCGGCGTCAGAACCCGCCGACGAAGAAGATGCCTCAGCCTCGGCTTCGGAGATGTCGGACGAGGAGGAGTCATCGTCCTCGGAGACCGCCGAGAGTGGCGGTGCTGGCGCCGTCGAGTTCCCGCTCACCATCGAGCACAAGTTCGGTTCGACCACCATCGACGCCGTTCCCGAGCGCGTTGTCTCGGTCGGGTACAACGAGCATGACTTCCTGCTTGCGCTCGGTGTGGTGCCGGTCGGCCTCCGCGACTGGTATGGCGAGCAGCCCAACTCGGTCTGGCCGTGGGGCCAGGACGCCCTCGGCGACGCCAGCCCCGGTCAGGTGGCCGGTGAGGATGGCCTGGACTACGAGGCGATCGCCGAGATGGATCCCGACGTGATCGTCGGCATCTGGTCCGGCATGACCGAGGAGGAGTACGAACTCCTGAGTGCGATCGCACCCGTGGTGGCCCAGCCCGACGCCTACCTCGACTACGGCACGCCGTGGCAAGAGCAGACCACGATTCTCGGCCAGGTCACCGACAAGGCCGCTGAGGCCGAAGCAGCGGTGGCCGAGGTCGACGCCAAGATCGCAGCCGCCCGAGAGGCCAACCCCGAGTGGGCCGACCTGACGGCCGCCGTCGCCTTCCTGTTCGAGGGCAACCCCGGTGCGTACAACTCCGAGGACCCTCGCAGCCGCCTGCTCGCCGATCTCGGGTTCCAGATCCCCGGTGAGTTCGACGAGGCCGCCGGCGAGTCGTTCTTCTTCGAGTCGAGCATCGAGACCCTGCCCGAGGACATCGACGTTGACGTCATCGTGTGGGTTGCCGGTGCCGAGGAGGAGTACGAGGAGCTCATCACTGCGTTGCCCACCCGTAACGGCCTCAAGGCCTACGAGAACGGCGGTGAGATCTTCGCCAGCACCCTGTTGACCGGAGCGTTCTCGCACTCCAGCCCGCTCAGCCTCGGCTTCGCCATCGATGAGTTGGTGGCTGAGCTGGAGCTGGCCACCGACGGTGATCCCTCAACGGTCGTGCCATCGGCCGAGCAGTTCGGCACCGTGGCCGGCTGATTCGTCACGCCTACTGACACCGTGACGACGACGATCGAGCCCGAATCAGCCGACGCGGGTCCGCCGTCGGCCGGCTCCGCACTGCTGCGGGTCGGCCAGGCGAGCCGGTCCCGGCGGCTGATCGGGCTCATCGTTCTCGTTGCCCTGGTCGTCTTCGCCGTGCTGGCGTCGTTGGCCTTCGGAACGAAGTCCATCCCGATCATCGAGGTCATCACGGCCTACGTCGATCGAGATCCGAGCGACACGAACCACCTCATCGTTCGTGACGTTCGACAACCGCGCACGATGCTCGGCATCGTGGTGGGCGCCGGGCTCGGTGGGGCTGGCGCGCTCATGCAGGGTGTCACCCGCAACCCGCTCGCCGATCCTGGACTGCTCGGAGTGAACGCCGGTGCCTCGTTCATGGTGGTGCTCGGAATCTGGCTGTTCAACGTGACCGACACGCTCGACCAGGTGTGGTTCGCATTGGTCGGGGCGGCCCTCGCGTCGATTGCGGTCTACGTGCTCGGCACCTCGGGCCGGGCCGGAGCCACACCGGTTCGTCTGGCCCTCGCTGGCGCCGCCCTCGGTGCGCTGCTGTTCGCCTTCACCCGAACGATCATCCTCACCGATCAACAGACGCTCGATGAGTTCCGGTTCTGGGCCGTGGGTTCGCTGGCTGGTCGGAACCCGGATCTGGCCCGTCAGGTGGCACCGTTCATCGTCGTGGGAGTCATCATCGCCTTTGGCGTGGCCCGGCAGCTGAACGCGCTCGCTCTCGGCGACGATGCGGCCCGGGCCCTGGGTACCCGGCTCGGGGTCACCAGAGCCGTCTCGGTGGTGGGCATCATGTTGCTGTGCGGGGCGGCGGTGGCGGCGGCCGGCCCGATCGCCTTCGTGGGTCTGGTGGTGCCTCACGCCGCCCGGGCCGCCTTCGGCCCCGACCAGCGCTGGTTGATCCCAACGTCGGTGCTGCTCGGCGTCGCCCTGGTGCTGCTGTGCGACACCGCAGGCCGTCTCGTCGCCCGCCCGGCCGAGATCCAGGTCGGCATCATGACTGCGGTTCTCGGTGGGCCAGTATTCATCCTCCTCGTCCGCCGGATTCGAATGGCTCAGCTGTGACCTCGATCGAGGCCCCCGCCACAGCCACCGCGACCGCCACTGGCGACGCGGTGTCCCCACCACTCCCGCTGCGCGGGCGGGTTGTACGCCACCGACGATTCTCGGTGCGTCTCGACCCCCGGGCCATCGTCGTGTGCACGGCATTGGTGGCCGCCACCGTCGTTCTCGGGCTCGTGTCGATCAGCGTCGGCGAGTTCGATATCCCGATTGCCGATGTCGTCCGTCATCTGTTCGGCAACCCCACCGAGGACACCGAGTTCATCGTCGGCACCCTGCGGTTGCCTCGTGTGCTCGTGGCCATTGGCGTTGGCATGGCCTTTGGCATGTCGGGCGCAATCTTCCAGTCGCTCGTCCGCAACCCGCTGGGGTCGCCCGATCTGATGGGCTTCACCTCCGGTGCTTCGCTTGGTGCCGTGATCGTGATCTTCCTCATCGACGGGTCCCGCACCCAGATCTCGATCGGAGCCGTACTCGGCGGATCCATCGTCGCTCTCCTCGTGTACGTGTTCGCGTGGCGGCGTGGCATCCAGGCCTATCGCCTGGTGTTGGTTGGCATCGGGGCCAAGTTCGCCGTTGACGCCCTGGTGGACTACACGCTCACCCGGGCCGATGTCCGCGACGTGCAAGAGGCTGCGGTCTGGCTCACCGGTTCATTGAATGGCCGGAGCTGGGACGACTTCCGCACGGTTGCCCTTGCGCTGGTGGTGCTCGGTCCGTTGGCGGTACTGATGCAACGCCGGCTCGACCGCCTCGATCTGGGCGACGACACCGCCACAGCGCTGGGTATGCGAGTGTCGAGCGCCAAGTTCTGGCTGGTGGTGGTGGGGGTGGCGCTGGCGTCGCTCGGTGTGGCCGCAGCCGGGCCGGTGGTGTTCATTGCCTTCGTGGCCGGCCCGATCGCCCGACGGCTCGTGTCGTCGCCGAGCGCCAGCGTGGTCCCAGCCGGGTTCGTCGGCGCCTTCTTGATGGTGCTGGCCGACCTCGCCGCCCGAAACGTCATCCCCGGTACCGAGGTGCCCGTTGGCATCATGACCGCTGGCATCGGGGGGCCATACCTCTTGTGGCTGCTTCACAGCCAGGCCCGCACCGGAGCACTCTGAATCGAGCCCTATGACTCCCGACGCATCATCGACCCGCCTCGCCGCCCAGGGCGTGAGCCTCGCATACCAGGACCTGCGCGTCATCGACGATCTCGACCTCGACGTGCCCGACGGCCAGATCACCGTGATCGTCGGCCCGAACGCCTGCGGCAAATCGACACTGCTGCGGGCGTTGGCCCGCCTGTTGCGACCCACCGGTGGGTCGGTACTCCTCGATGGCGAGGCGATCGGCTCGCTCCCGACCCGAGAGGTGGCCCGCCGTCTCGGGTTGCTGCCACAGTCACCGATCTCTCCCGAGGGCATCCTCGTGGTCGATCTGGTGGCCCGGGGTCGGACCCCGCATCAGAGCCTGTTCCAGCAGTGGTCCGAAGCCGACGAGCAGGCTGTTCGGCGAGCGCTGGAGGCGACCGGCACGATCGATCTGGCCGATCGCCCCGTCGATGAGCTGTCCGGCGGGCAGCGACAACGGGTGTGGATCGCCATGGCGCTGGCTCAGGAGACCGAACTGCTCCTCCTCGACGAGCCGACCACCTTCCTCGACATCAGCCACCAGGTGGACGTGCTCAACATGGTGCATCGGCTGAACACCGACCAGGGGCGAACCGTGGTGGTGGTGCTCCATGACCTGAACCTGGCCTGCCGGTATGCCGATCACATCGTGGCCATGCGCGATGGGCAGATCGTGGCGGCCGGCCCACCGTGCGAGGTGGTCGATGCGGACCTGGTCGAGCGAGTGTTCGGGTTGGACTGTGTGGTGATTGACGATCCCATGAGCAACACGCCGCTCATCATCCCCACCGACTCCCGCTGAAGGGACTGTCGCTGGCCCGGCTCAGGCCGGGGGATAGATCCAGACGGTGTTGATGTCGCGTTTGAGCGCCTTGGCTTCGTCGCCGACGAGCACCACCTTGCGGTCCCAACCCTCGGTGAACACGGCGCCAGCGGCTCCCAGATCAAGGCAGGTGCCGTAGGGGAGCGTTTGCAGCTCGGCGAGGGGCGCTCCCACGAGGTCGGCCACGGCGTTGCGGCCGGCGCAGGCCCCCTGGGGGATCGCGTGCTGGGCGCTCTGGGCCACGGTGTGGCCCGACTCATCGAGCGGGGCTGCGGTGTCGCCTGCGGCAAACACCTCGGGCGCATCGTGCACCCGGAGGTTCTGGTCGACGCTGAGCCGGCCCAGCGGATCGAGGTCATCCGAGATCGCGGCCGTGAGTGGGCTGGCCCGCATGCCGGTGGTCCACACCACGACGTCAGCAGGGAACGAGGCCCCGTCTGCCAACTCCACCCTGGTGCCGTCGTAGGCCCTCACCATCACGCCGGTTCGGACGTCCACGCCGAGCTCGTCGATGGCGGCCTCGATGGCGGGCCGGGCGTCGTCACCGAGGGGCCGTCCGATCTGGTCGGACTTCTCCAGCAAGACCACGTTGGCCGTCGGCACTCGGGCCGGCAGCTCCGTTGCCAGCTCGATCCCGGTGAAGCCGGCTCCGACCACTGCGATCGTGGCCCCGGAGTCCAGCTCGCTGAGGCGTTGGTCGAGGGCCTCGGCTGCGGCCAGCGTGTCGACGTCGTGCAGATGCGTGTCGTCAATGGGGGGCCGATTGAGCTGGCTGCCGGTGGCGAGGATCAACCGGTCGTAGTCGAGCCTGCGCTCGTCGCCATCATCGTCGGTCACGGTCACGGTTCGGGCGCCGGTGTCGATGCCCGTGGCCGTGGCCCGGATGTGGCCAACGCCCCGAGGAGTGAGCACGTCAGCCAGGGCGACGGTGGTCTCAGCGGGTGAGCGCTCGTAGAGCCGGGGCCGGGGCACGAATCGATCGGTGGGAGCGACGAGGTCGATCCGTACCGGGCCGGCCGCCGCCGCCGTTTCGGCGGCGGCGATGGCGGCCCACACGCCGGCGAAGCCAGCGCCGAGCACGAGCAGTCGTGGTGGGGTGGCGGTCACGACAGGTGCCGATCAGCCGTACGGCCTGGAGCGACGCCGCTGCGCTGCATGAAGTCGATGGCGGTGGTGGCCACCTCCTGCCAGCGGTGGTCGATCACCAGCGAGTGGCCGGCGTTCTCGATCTCGATGAACTCGGTCGGCGACTGGTTCTTCGCCTGCTTGGAGTGAGCGGCTTTCGCCACCGACGGCGGCACGGTGTGGTCGGCTCCACCGCTGATGATGAGCAGCGGACCTCGCTCGGGGCTCTCGGTGTGGACCTTCGCTGCGGAAGACGACGAGAAGTTGGCGAACGCAACCTCGAAGAGCGGCCGTCCGGGGGCGGCGACGTGGAACTCCTGGTAGAGCGCCTCAGCTTCGGCCGCCGGAACGGCGTTGGCGAACCCGTAGGTGAACTGGTCCAGCGTGAGCGTTACGGCTCGACTGCGGTTCCCCGGGCTCTTGAGTACCGGGAACGACGACTTCACCACCGACCACGGCAGGCCGCGGAGGCCCTTGAACGGTGCGGGGTCGATCGCCACCGCCGCGCTGGCCACACCGCGGCCGGCGAGCTTCTGGGCCACGAGGCCACCCACGGAGTGGCCGATCACCACGGGCCGGCGGGCGAGGCGACCGATGATGCCCTCTGCTCGCTCGGTCACCTCGTCGATGCTCGGTCCGGCGAGTGCTTGGGGGTCGACGCGGGCGTCCGACACGGATTCGGGTTCACCGGGCCAGTCAATGGCGATGGGGGCGTAGCCCTGCTGTTCCAGCAACTGCTCCCAGCGGGCCCAGCTACCGGCGAGCAGCCAGAGGCCGTGGATGAGCACGACCGGCTGGCGGCCTGATTCGTTGATGCCGGCGATCGCCGCCAGCTCTCGTTCGGTGGGGTTCATCTCCTGGGTGGTCACGGTCCGTCTCCTTCAGACGACGATTGCGGACACCTGCATCGTCTGCTCGTTCCCAGGTAGGAGCCATGTCCGGTGCGGACAACCACTTGACCAAGTCGGACAATCGGCTGTGCCGCCCATCTACCCTGTACAGATGGTCTCGGCCAGCAGTGCTCGCCCGGCGACGAGCCTCCGCCTCCTCTGCGAGACGGCCGCCGAGGCGGGGATCGGGCTCGACATCGCGCTCGCCGACACCGGCCTCGACGAGCGCGACATGGTCGATGCCACCCGAGAGATCACCGCCGAGCAGGAACTGATGGCTGTGCGGAACATCGCAGCGGTGTATCCGTCCGAGGCCGGGCTCGGTGTTGCGGTCGGGGAACGAATGCACGTGAACGCCTTCGGGATCTGGGGCTTCGCCGTGCTGACGAGCCCCACCTTCCGGGCGGCCATCCACACCGCACTCGATCACATCCGACTCTCCTACGTGTTCGCCGACGTGCACTTCCACGAGACCGCCGATGCGGGCCGGCTCGTGTTCGACGTCTCGGCGCTCGATCCCGGCGTGCAGGCGTTCGTGTTGGAGCGCCAGTCGATGGTCACCATGCACTTCGCCCGGGAGGTGGTGGATCGAGCAGTGCTCCAAGAGTTCACCATCGAAACCACCCGGTCTGCGTCGTACGCCGAGGCGCTGGCGGATCGAATCGGCTTGGCCGTCACCGCTGACGCCGACCACGACGCGCTCGTGTTTCCGGCCCGGGTACTCGATCTCGACGTGCCGAGATCGGATCCGGTCACCCTTCGATACTGCCTCGAACAGTGCGAGCTGCTGGCGGCCCGCCTTGGTGACGAGGCACATCCGTGGTCGACGAAGGTCCGGGATGTACTCGTCGAGGACATCGCGCAGGAGCACCAGATCGGTTCGGCGGCCGAGCGGCTTGCGGTCAACGAGCGAACCTTGCGGCGGCGCCTGGCCGACGAGGGCACGAGCTTCAGGGAACTGTATGCCGACACCCGCTTGTCGATCGCCTGGGAACTGCTCGAAACGGCTGGTCTGAGCGTGGAGGCGGTCGCCCGACGAGTGGGCTACGCCGAGCCGGCGAGCTTCGTTCGGTCGTTCGCCAAGCACTTCGGCGAGACGCCGGGCAGCATCCGCCGCCGGGTGGCGTGACCGTCTGGGCTCGGTCGGAGGGCCTGGCGAGCCTTCAGTGGGGTGGCCAGAGCATCGATTCGGCTGGATGCTCCGGGCGGTACAACACCCAGTGACCCGCCCCAACGTGGTCTGCACCGCTGCCGAAGAGGCCGGCATACCACGTGGCGTAGCCTTCGTGCACCACGCCGTTCACCTCGTAGCGGTAGGTGGCTGTGTGCTGGGGGGTGCGGGTGACCTGAATCTTGCCGGTGGCCAGCACCGTGCCGGTGGTTACCTGCCCGACTTCGGCCAGGTCTCGCATGCGGCTGGTAGCCGCTCGACCGATCCTGGTGCTGACCACGCCGCTGGTGAGAAAGAAGAGGCCGATGGCGGTCATCGCGATGGTGAGCTGCACATCCTCGAGGGCGAGGGCGAGGGCGACGGCGGCGACGATCAAGGGTCCGGTGCCGAAGAGGAAGAGCATCACGATCAGCGGGGCTGGCATGCCGATCCGCTTCACCTGAGAGCGAGCCCAGCGTCGGGGCGCTGGGCCGGGGTAGCTGGCCGGTGAGGGGAGCGCGGCCGAATCTGGTGAGTGGACCATGCTTGCTCTACGCCGTCCGCGGCTCAAACGGTTCACCCGTCGCCCGCTTCACGGTTTCTGACGGGTGGTGCGGGTCCCGGCATCCAGCGGGACCCGCACCGAGCCCGTCAGCTCGTCTCCAGCGAGGCGGCGCCGGAGGTCGAGATCTGGCCGACGGCATCGTCGGGGATGCGGAGCGTCGATGCTCCGCTGGCGTCCCCGTCCACGGTGCCGGCGGCGTCGATGGTGAGGTCGGCGGCGCCGGACACATCGACAGTTGCCGTACCGACTGATGCGATGTCGAGGTCGGAGGCACCGGACACGTCCAGGTCGGCCTCCTCCACTGCCAGTGCGTCGAGGTCGACGTCGCTGGCCCCGGAAACCCGAGCGGTGATCGCCTGAGCGGTTCCGTCGATACGCACCTCGGAGGCACCGGTCACGTCGAGGTCGAGATCGTCGGCCGCCAGGCCTTCCACCGTCACATCCGATGCACCGGTCACGTCCAACGCCTCGAGAGACGCCATGGTGACCTCGGCCCTCAGCCCGACGGTGGTGTCGTACATGCCGTCTTCCATGCTGATGCGGAGCTCGCCGTCGACCACCTCGAAGATGGCGTCGTCGATGAAGTTGTCGTCCAAGGTGAAGCTGGCCTCGGCTGGCCCATCGGCGATCGTGACGTCGACCTCGACGGCATGTGAGATATCCAGGCGGGTGAAGCTCTCGCCCTCGATCGTGAGGGTCTCGGCTGTCCCCGAGCCCTGCTGGACTGCGAAGGGGAAGCCGCTGCAGCCGGTGGCCCAGGTGGCGGTGATGGCGAGGAGGCCAGTGGTGAGAACGAGCGGGTTGGTGAGCAACTGGCTGAACATGATCCTCAGTCTCGAACGAGCCAGCCCCCAGATCCATCGGGTGTCCCCCTGAGGTGACCCTGAGAACCCCGGGGTCACCCCCGGTGGCTGGCCGGGGTGCCTCTCGGGGGGCTATCCCCACCTCGCGGTCCACCCCGCGCCCCACCCCGCCTCAAGACGGTGCTGATCCTGGCCGACTATGCGTGATGGAGACTCTCGAAGTGGAGTACCATGGAGAGCCACCGACCAACCGAGGTGATCTCGTTGACCGAGGCGAAGCAGCGGCAAGTCGAGCAGTACATCCGATCGCTCGTCGATGGGGCGCGGACCACCACTGAGCTGCTCGGTCAGGTCGAGGATCGGTTCCACGTTGGCCTGCCGGCGGTGCAGCGGCTCTTCTATCGCATGATGAGCGATGGCAGCGTTCGCCTCGGGCCGGGCCTGGTGCCAGTCCGGGTCGACTGACCCCTCCAGCTTCGCCCGCCAGCGCCGCACTCCCACCGAACGGCAGGTCTCCAGTTTCCATGCGTGCCGATCGCCGTCATGACGCGTCCGACGACCTCGAAGGTCGAGACGCCCGCCCTCCTGGCGCCCGCGACCGCGATCGCATCCTCTACTCCGAGCCGTTCCGCCGCCTGCTCGGGGTGACCCAGGTGGTGGGGGCCCACGAGGGCACCGTGTTCCACAACCGGCTCACCCACTCGATCAAGGTGAGCCAGATCGCACGTCGGCTGGCTGAGCGGATGATCCACGATCACACCGAAGCGGGCACCATGGCTCTGCTCGATGCCCACGGCGGGGTGGAACCCGAGGTGGCCGAAGCGGCTGCCCTCGCCCACGACATCGGCCATCCGCCGTTCGGTCACGCGGGCGAGGTGGTGCTCGACGAGCTCACGAGGGCCCGCGGGTGTACCGAGGGCTTCGAAGGCAACGCGCAGAGCTTCCGCATCCTCACCAAGCTGGCCTTCCGCAAGGTGGATCCCGACGATCCGCCCGGGCTCGATCTGAGTCGGGCCACGCTGCGGGCGTCCCTCAAGTATCCGTGGCTCCGTGCGCTGGATGAGGCGCAGCAGCCGATCGCAGGGGAGAAGCGGAGCCGCAAGTGGGGCGCCTACGACAGCGAGGTTCCCGACCTGGACTTCGCATTGGCGATGGAACCAGCGGGGGCGGTGCGCAGCCTCGAGGCCGAGATCATGGACTGGGCCGACGACGTGACGTATGCCGTGCACGACCTGGAGGACTTCTACCGGGCGGGGCTCATCCCGCTGCCGACGCTGGCCCAGGATCTCGACGAGCGCGAACGCTTCCTCACCTTGGCGTGTGAACGGAGCCAGCTCGAATGGGCCGAGGCCGAAGAGGCCTTCGAGCGCATGCGGCTGCTGCTCCCGACCACCCCGTTCACCGGTGCCGCCGAGCAGTTGGGCGCGATGTCGGTGTTGCGGAGCCAGCTCATCAACACCCTGCTCGCCGCCTTCGCGGTTCCCGAGCCCGGATCAGATCAGTTCGTCCGGCGAGACGAGATGATCGTGGCCGAGGTGCTCAAGCAGCTCACCTGGACCTACGTGATCACCTCGCCACATCTGAGCGCCCAGGAGTACGGCCAGCGTCGGGTGATCACCGAGATCTTCGATGCGTTCTGCGAGATCGACGTCGACGGCAAGGCCAAACCAGCCCGAGAGGTGCTGCGCTCGCCGTTCCTCGACCGGGCCCTCTTCGCCGATTGTCCACCGGCCCGGAGGGCGGCCGACTTCGTAGCGAGCCTCACCGAGCCTCAGGCGTTTCAGCTGCACGGGCGCCTCACTGGCCACACCCCAGGTTCGGTGATGGACCCGGTGATCTGAAGTACCTGCCAAGCGCGCCCCGGGCGAGTTCAAGGCCTACAGTCCGAGGCGTGTTCGACGGTCCGCCGCTCCGTCTTGCGCTCGAAGCGACATCGCTGTTGGGCGCCCGCACTGGTATCGGGGCGATGACTCGCGCCCTCGTCGATCGGCTGGCCACCGTGCCGGGCATCGAGGTGACAGGGCTCGCTGTCAGCTGGCGTGGTCGGGCCGCCGTTGCCGATGAGCTGCCCGCCGGCATGGCATCGCACCCATTGCAGTTCCCCGCCCGCCTCGCCCACTGGCTCTGGGCCCGAGTCGACCATCCCCGGCTCGACGGGTTCGACGTCGTGCACGGCCCCAACTTCGTGGTGCCGCCAGTTGCCGGGGCTGCGTCACTGGTGTCGGTGCACGATTTCGGGCCGTGGCACGATCCCGCATCGTGTACCCGCTCGGCCCGGGCCTACCCCCGGCTCGTGGCTCGTGCACTCGACCGTGGCGCCCACGTGCACGTCGACTCGGCGTTCGTGGGGCGCGAGGCGATCGAGATCCTCGGGGTCGAGCCCGAGCGGGTGCACCACATTGCGCTGGGCTTCGATCCTCAGAGCCAGGGCTCGTCGGTGCGGGGCCGGGCCATGGTGGATGGCAGTGACTACGTGCTCGCACTCGGCACGATCGAGCCCCGCAAGGACCATCCGAATCTGGTGGCGGCGATGGCCGAGGTGTGGACCACGCATCCCGACGTCCGGCTCGTCGTGGTCGGCCCCGATGGGTGGGGAACGCCAGCATTCGACGCGGCGTGCGCCCGTCACGCCGTGGGCGACCGGGTGGTACGCCTCGGCTATGTCGACCAGCGGGCTCGGGCCGATCTGCTCGCTGGTGCCGCCTGCCTGTCCTTTGCATCGCGCTACGAGGGCTTCGGGCTGCCTCCGCTCGAGGCAATGGCCGCTGGCACGCCGGTGGTCGCCTCAACTGCCGGTTCGTTGCCGGAGATCTGCGGCGGAGCCGCCGAGATGGTGCCGCCGGGCGAGCCCGCCGCACTCGCCAAGGCGATCACAGCCGTGATCGACGACCGGGAACGGGCCGCAGAGCTCGTGCGGCTGGGTCGAGTCCAGACATCCCGTTTCTCCTGGGACGTGACCGCCGAGGGCTTCATGTCGCTCTACCGGCACCTCGCCGAGCAGCATCAACGTCTCTAACGCTCGGTGCCGCCGTCGATAGGCACTGGTCGCCGTCGATAGGGTCAACGTCATGTACGAGCAGGGTGAGCAGAAGCGGTTCGTCATCATCGGTGGTGGCCCGGGGGGCACCACGTGTGCCACCCACGCCGCCCGGTTCGGAGCCGACGTCACGCTGATCGAGCGCGACATCATCGGCGGCGCCGCCCATCTGCTCGACTGCATCCCGTCCAAGGCGATGATCGCCACTGGCGGGGCGATGACGCTCATGAACACCGCGGCCGAGATGGGCCTCGCCCGGGTTGACGTGGAGCTCGATTTCGAGGCGCTCCGTGCCCGCATCTCCGACATCGAAGACCGCCTGGAGGCGTCGACCGCCGATCTGTTGCGCAGCCAGGGTGTGAAGCTGATCGAGGGAACGGGCCGGCTCGTTGGGCCTCACGAGGTGGAGGTCGAGCGCGCCGACGGCGGAACCGAGACGCTCGCCGCCGACGTGATCGTGCTCAGCACCGGTTCACGGCCCCGGATCCCGGACTGGGCCAATGTTGACGGCGTGCGGGTGCTCACGACCCGCGACGCCTACCCACCGCCCGAGCTGCCCGACCATCTGATCGTGGTGGGTTCCGGCGTGACCGGCGTGGAGTTCGTGCACATGTTCTCGTCGTTCGGCTCGGACGTGTCGCTGATCGTGAGCCGTCAGCAGGTGCTCCCCGGCAAGGATCCCGAAGTTGCCGCAGTGTTGGAGCAGAGCTTCGTCGAGCGTGGGGTGAAGCTCCTGATGGGGGCGCGGGCCACCAAGATCGACGTGGCCGATGATGGAGTGGCCGTACACACCGACGATGGTCGGGTGGCGTCCGGGTCGCACGTGCTGCTCGCCATCGGGTCGGTCCCGAACTCCGAGAACCTGGGGCTTGACGCCGCCGGTGTGGAGGCCGAATGGGGATACGTCAAGGTGGACCACAACTGCCGGTCGAACGTGCCTCACATCTACGCCGCTGGTGACCTGTCGGGCCGACTGCCGCTGTCGTCGGTGGCGTCCACCCAGGGGCGCAAGATCGCCGAACATGCGATGGGGCGGCACCAGTTCGCCCACCATCGCCACATCGACTACGACAAGGCGGCGTCCGCGATCTTCACCGACCCCGAGATCGCAGACGTCGGAGTGGCCGAGGCCGACGCCTTCGCCGAGGGCCGGAAGATCCGGGTGACGAAGGTGCCGTTCTCGATGTCGGCCAAGGCGCTCATCAACAACGACCCGCGAGGCTTCGTGAAGATCGTGTCGGATCCGGCCACCGGGGTGGTGATCGGCGGCTCGATCGTGGGCCGTCACGCGGCCGAGCTCATCTCGGTGTTGGCGTTGGCGGTGTCGGCGGGTCTGACTGTGGCCGATCTCGTGGAGTCGCTGTTCGTGCACCCGGCGCTGGCCGAGGTGCTCGGCGAAGCTGCGATCTGAGATCTGGGCGCTACCGGTTGGTCGGATCCGCCATTCCGGCCGACTCCGTCGGAACGTCCACCGAGGTCGGGGTTGCCCTCGACTCAACCGCTTCGATCGAGATCGAGGCAGCGGCGATGATGGCGATGGCGGCGATGGCGGCGATGCGAATGATCCAGTGCATGACGTGATCTCCCTGATCAGCGAGGCCTGGTGCGGCCTTCTCACCCGTCCTGACCGCCGGCTGAGCCGGCCCTTACAGGTGGCGGCGAAGAATTCCGTGGCCCGTCGTTCACAAGACTCCGCTGTGGCGCTCCTGATACCGATATCGACATCGATGGTTGAACGTGCCCTGAGTCGCCCCGCGGCCCCTGGGGCCGGCTGAGGTGCCACCATCGAGCCCATGGATGAGGGTGGGACCAACGCAACAGCCGTGATCGACGTCGACCAGACTGGGCCAGCCGACGGTGCTTCGGTCGCCGAGGTCGAGCGCTGGTGGCGCCGCGAGTTCGAGGGCGTGGCCGGCCAGCACGCCGAGCTGACGGTTGGCGACATCGGGCTCACCGCGCCCGTGGCCGATGCGGTCGGACCGTCCCTCGCCACGTTCCAGCTCGGTGAATCGGGCTCTGGTGATCACCTTCTCGCAGCAGCCCGTGGGGCGGGTGTCGGCGACGACCAGATCGAGGCCCTGCGGGCCTTTGTGGTCGAGGAGCAGGAGCACGCTCGGCTGCTCGGGCTCATCCTCGACGCCATGGGCACGCCTCGCCTCACCGCTCACTGGACCGACCACGTGTTCGTGCTCATCCGACGGATCAAATCGCTGCGGACCGAGGTGCTCACTCTCCTCGTGGCCGAGGTGATCGCACTCCGCTACTACTCGGCCCTTCGTGATGGCCTTCCGCCGTCCGACCTCACCGAGGTCTGTGGCCGGATCCACGCCGACGAATTGCGCCACGTCGAGTTCCACGCCGCCACGCTGCCCCGGCACCTCCGGCGGTTCCCGCCGGGTATTCGCCACGTCGTTCGCCTGGCGTGGAACGCCCTCGTCACGGCCACGAGTGTGCTCATCGCCGTCGACCACGGCCCAGCTCTCGCTGCCGCCGGGATGGGTCGCCGCCGGTTCGTTCGCGACGTTTGGCACCTCCGAGCCGACCTGGATCGTCGCCTGTTTGGCTGACCAGAGCGCTCAGGCCGTTAGCGTTCATCGACGATGGCTTCGTCGGTGCCTCGAACCGCCAAGTGGCGGCAGTTCCTCGACCGAACGAGCGCGGCCACGGGCCTGCGAGCCGAGGAGCTCGTCGACCGACTCCAAGGCGCTCGGGCGTCCTCGGCCCGGGCCAACCGGCTCCACCCCGACGGTCGAGACGCCATCGTGGATCGGCTCCTGGGCGAATGGCCGGCGCTCGAGCCCGTGCACGGCGACCCCGATTCGTTCCTCTGCTCCGACGCCGCGCCATACACCGAACTGATCGACCTCGCCGACGAGGGCCTCGTCTATCTCCAGAACGCATCGAGCCTGTTGCCCGTGATGGCGCTCGATCCCCAGCCCGGGGAGCGGATCCTCGACATGGCTGCTGCTCCTGGCGGCAAGGCGTTCAACATCGCCGCCCGTATGGGCAACGAGGGGGAGCTCTGGCTCAACGACGCTGCGCGGCCTCGGCTGGAGAAAATGCAGCGCCTCGCAGGGACCTACCACGTGGAGGTGCACGCGTTCCTGGAACACAAGGCGCAGTACCTCGACAAGGAGATCACCGACACGCGCTTCGACCGGATCCTGGTGGATGCCCAATGCACTGGTGAAGGTCGCTTCGACCTGCGCCGCCGCAATGCCCTCCAGCACTGGAACCTGTCACGAATCGAGACCTACACCCACCTCCAGACGAAGATGCTCGAGGTGGCCTACCGTCTGCTCCGCCCGGGGGGCCGGATCGTGTATTCCACCTGCACGATCGCGCCCGAGGAGAACGAGGCACCCATCCACCGCATCCTGGGCCGTCACGACGATCTCGACGTCGAGGCGCTGCCTCCCAGCCCCAACGATGCCGATCTGATCCCCGGGCTGAAGAGCTGGGATGGGCATCGCTTCGATGCCCGCATCCAGCGCACGGGGCGTGTGCTGCCCGGTGCCCGCTTCGAGGCCTTCTACGTCGCCAGCCTGCTCAAACGCTGAGCCAGGCCAGGGGCCGTTCGGTGGCCAGTACGGCCTCCGAACCGCTACTCGGGTGGTGCGGGAGGTGGCTCGGCCTGGCCTCCGAGCGATCGGTGCTGGTGCCCGATCTGGGGTACCAGGCTGTAGCCGTGGCCTCGAATGGTGCGGATAAGATCGTGATCGAAGCCTGCGTTCAGCTTCCGTCGGAGATACCCGATGTACACGTGCACCACGTGGGGATCGCTGTGCTCGTCACCCCACACGGCATGGAGGATCTCCGACCGCGACACGGTCTGACCAGCGCGCTGCATGAGGTACCGCAGGAGCGCGAATTCGCGTTGCGTGAGGTCGATCCGTTGCCCACCGCGCACGCATGACTTCGTCGCAGGGTCGAGGTGGAGGTCGCCGACGGGGGAGACCCCAGCCGCACTCGAGTGCGACCGGCGAGAGAGCGCCCGGACGCGAGCGAGCAGCACCGGTGGCTCGAACGGCTTGGTGAGATAGTCGTCGGCTCCTGAATCGAGGCCCTCGACCTCATCCCAGACCCCGTCCTTGCCCGTGAGCATCAACACTGGCACCGTGAAGCCCCGGTTGCGGATCTCGGCGCTCACCACAAATCCGTTCGTGTCGGGAAGGAGCAGGTCGAGGGTGAGCACGGCATAGTCGCCCTGTTCGAGCATCGGGATGGCGTCGCCCCCGAACCGTGTTGCGTCGACGACGTAGCCGTCGGACTCCAGCGTCGCCGTGATGGCGCGTGCCACCCCCGGATCATCTTCGACCACGAGTACCCGCATTCGCTGATTGCCCCTTCCCGTCTCCGTGCACGGCCCCTGGATTCGTGCGCTCTGTCCCCCGACGAGTCAAAGACAAACCAGCCGCCAAAACTGTCACCTCAAAAGCCGATAAACATCAAACAATAAGGTTGTTGTCACATCACACCGGCCACTGTTGCGTTTTCAAACGACTGCTTGCCTCCATCCTCAGGGCGGAAGTACCTTCGCCGTAATGGTGGTTCGGTTTGACCTGGGGAGGGTCTACCGTCCCCGGTCGCACGCAGCGACCGTCGCGACGCGCGTCGACCTCTCCCGCTACGTGGTGCTGGTCGCTGCCCTCTGCGCCGCGTTTCTCGCGGTAACTGCGTTCGGGTGGCCATCCGACGAGCGGGCCGCTGAAGAGGCAAGAGACCTCGTGCGTGAGTATCACCTCGCACTGATGATGGGTGAGCCGCTCAACGACGTTGCGATCGAGCCCCACCAGTACGCAACCATCCACACGCCGAGCGGTCTTCCGATCAACTTCGGCCTCAGGCCGTCGGCCGGCGTGGTTCGCCACTTCGAGCGCCAGGCCGTTCTCACGCTCAACGACACGCTCGCCACACAGCCGCCGCAGTTCAGCGGCGATGGATGGTCGGTACGGGCGATGGCCTGCTCGCAGCAGAACCGCTGTACGTACCTGCTGGCCGGGAGCCAGCGTCAGAGCTATCTGCAGTTCGTGCGGAGCCAGCTCACCGAGCCGATCGCGCTCCTGTTGCTCTTGCCGATCGTTGCCTTCGCTGTCGAGTACCGCGTTCGGCGCCGTATCGGCGGCTCGCTGCAGGCCGTCGAACGTCAGGTGGCGCAGGTCGGTACCGGCGACGAACGAACGATCAAGGCCGGAGACAACTCGACGCCCGAGGTGGCGCAGTTGGTGGCATCGACCAACGAGGCGATCGGTCGATACGAGCTGGCCCTGGGGCGCGACGCCAGGGTTCTGGCCGAGACGGTGCACGACCTGCGTTCGCCGCTGTCGGCGGCCAGTGTGCTGGTCGATCTGGCGGTCAAGAACGGGTCGGTGGACCTGTTGCCGGACTGTGCGGCGGAGATCAAACGGGCCGGCACCATGATCGACGGCATCTTGTTGATGTCGCGTACCGGAAGCCAGGCCAAACACCTCGTCGACCTCGATGTCACCGAGGTGGTGATCCACGCCGTGGACGCCACCCGACTCCGCTTCCGCGATGTGCGAATCGAGACCGATCTCGACGCGGTGACGGGCCAGCTGAATCCCAAGGCGATCGAGAGCATTGCATCGAATCTCCTCGAGAACGCCGCCAAGTACAGCCGGAATCGGATCCGCGTCACTCTCGCCGAGAGCGAGGGGTCACTTCACCTCAGCGTCGAGGACAATGGGGAAGGTATCGATCCGTCCGACTATGACCGGGTGCTGTCCTGGGCCGGACGGGCCGACGACGCGAGTGGGTTGACCGATCTTCCCAGCGAGGGCCTGGGCCTGAGCATCGTGCGCGAGGCCGTGCGAATCCAACGGGGTGTGGTCAGGCTCGGTCAATCCGATCTGGGTGGCTGCCGTTTCGACGTTGTCATCCCACTTTTTCCGTCCTAGGTTGGAGCGCTCCAACACGGAGAGTGGGTGATACCGCCACTCTCGGCGGCTTCAGCGATGCTGGCCGGGGCAATAGGGGCACTATGCCGCATCGAGCGGCACAAGTCTCGGGTTGCTTTGCTGCGTTTCTGCCCGGTTTCTGATCCTCTCTTCGCGGACTCTGAGCGACTCTGACCGTTCGTTGCGTGCGCCTTATCAGTCTCTGAACTGGCCTCCGTTAAACACGTGACCATGGTCACCAGGGCGGAGGCGACAGGCTTCAACGGAGCAGTGGACTCGGCGGATCAGGTGATGCCAGAGGGCCTGATCGACGTGTCTTCGCACCCGGTTGGGGTGACTGCGCCAGCACGGCGCAGCCCGAATCGCCTCTGGCTCGTGACCGGCCTTCTGATCGTGTTGATCACGGGCGTGCTGTCGTTCGTGTTGTTCTCGACCACCACCGACCGGGTGTCGGTGCTGGCCGCCGGCCGGAGCATCGAGGTTGGCGAGCGGCTCGACAGATCCAACGTGGTGGTGGTCGACGTGCTGCCTGGTACTGCGGCAACGGCGATTCGCCTTGATCAGTACCTCGAAGACCCCGATCTGGTGCTCGGCCAGGAAGTCCAGCACCGGGTGGAGTCCGGGGCGATCATCCAACCAGCGTCGCTGTTCGCCGAGCAGGTCGAAGACGAGCCGATGATCCTCGGGGCACGGCTTGCCCCTGGCCAGTACCCACTTCCGCAGCTGACCAGCGGCGATCGGGTGGCGGTCATCATCCTCGAGACACTCGACGACGACAGCTTCTCGGTTCGGGCTGAGCAGTTCACCGAGGCAGTCGTGGTCGACATCTCGTCGTTGGGCTCGGGCGCCAACAGTGAGGTCTTCGTCTCGTTCGAGGTCGGATCCTCCGAAGCGGCCGTGATCTCCGGGGCCCTCGCCCAGTCGCGGGTTCGACTCGGGCTCGTGGAGTACGAGTCGTGACCGTGCTCGGCATTGCATCGGTGCGGCTGAGCCCGGGCGCGACGTCGTTGGCTGTCGGACTCTCGTGGACGCTGCCGTCACCAGTCACCTTGATCGAGGCCGACCCGGAAGGTGGGGTGATTGGGCCTCGCTTCAGTCTCGACGACCGCCGTGATCTGCTCACCTACGGCGTCGACGTGCGACGGGGCTTCGAGCCCGACAAATTGTTCGCCAACACCACGGCCCTGGGGCGGGTGCACTGCCTGCTCGCCCCCACGAACCCGCCATCGGCCCAACGCGCCGTCGAACTCACCGCCGGTGTCCTCGGGGAGAATCTGCCCCGCTACGACATGACCTCGGTGGTCGACCTCGGGTGTCTCACCGTCAACAGCCCTGCGATCCCGTTGGCGATGAAGGTGGACCGGCTCCTGCTGGTCATGCGGCCCTACGTGGAGTCGATGCACGCACTTCTGAACGTGCTCGGCATGGTGCGGGCGTGGGGAGTTCCGACCGATCTGGTGGTCGTCGGCGATCGGCCATTCAAAGCCCAGGAGATCGCGGAAGTGGCTGCTGTGCCGGTCGCAGCCGTGTTGTCTCATGACCCGCGAGCAGCCACGGCCTTCAGCGGAGGCCGCTTCTCCTCGCGCCTGTTCCGGCGCTCCACGCTGCTGCGAACCGTCAGCGCCCTCGCCGTCGATCTGACCGTCGATTCGATCAAGGCTCAGCTCGGGGGCGGGATCGAACCGCACTCGGCCGCCCCGCCGCCCCCACCGGCTCCGCCCCCTCCGCCTCCACCAGCTCCGCCTGCGGCCGCGCAAATGGCGCCAGCCACGACCTCACTCGGCGTGCACCTGCGGGGTGAGCGATGACCGATCTGGCCCCAGGCCTGGACGAGGTGGGCCACGACGTCGACGAGGCGCTTCTGGCCGACGAGGCCCCGGTCTCGACGATCGACTTGTCGTTGGTGTCGACCATCACGTCCGAGGTGGCCGCCGAGCTGTCCGATCTACCGGCACTCGTCGACCCCGACACAGGCGAGATCGACATGCCGGCCGAGACCGCACGGGCCGAGCCGCTGATCTGGGCAGCGATCGACCGAGCAGTGGAGGAGCGACTGCGCAATCGGAGCGACACGCTGTCGATCGACGACGAGGAGGCCATCTTCAAACGGGCTCGGGCTGATCTGTTCGGCCTGAGCGGGTTCGAGGAGTACCTGTTCGATCCATCGGTGGAGAACGTGTTCGTGAACGGCGCCGACCGCGTGTTCGTCAACCGCTCGGGTGCATCTGAACCGGAGCGGGTGGCGCCGATCGTGCAGACCGACCACGCGCTGATCGAGCTGGTGAATCGATGGTCGACCCGGCTGGGCCGCACTGAACGTCGCTTCGACTTCGCCAATCCACGCCTCGACATGCGGCTGCCGGGTGGCTTCCGGCTACACGCGATCATGGCGGTGACCGAGCGGCCGACCATCACGATCCGCTGCCCCTACAGCCGCAAGGTCACGCTCCAGGATCTGATCAAGCTCCGCACGATCGACGCCCCCATGGCGTCGTTCCTCCGTGCGGCGGTGAAGGGGCGCCTCAACATCATCGTGGCCGGCGGTACCGGAACCGGGAAGACCACGCTGCTCAAGAGCCTCCTCTACGAGGTGCCGCCGAGCGAGCGCATCATCACCCTCGAAGACACGCTCGAACTCGGTCTGTCCCGGTTCCCCCAGGAGCACCCCAACGTCGTTGAGATGGAGACCCGCCAGGAGAACGTTGAGGGTGAGGGTGAGATCAACCTGATGGATCTCACCCGGGAGTGCCTCCGAATGTCACCCGACCGGGTGGTGATCGGCGAGGTCCGTGGCGCCGAGGCGCTCTACATGCTCAAGGCCATGAGCCAGGGCAACGACGGCTCGATGTGCACGATCCACTCCGAGTCGGCCGTGGGCGTGATCGACCGCGTGCGAGGCTATGTGGCCGAGGGTGTCACCGGTCTGCCGCCCAACATCGTGGACGGCTTCTTCCGCAACGCCGTCGACCTGATCGTGCACGTGACCCGCCGCCCCGATCGGCGCCGGGTGATCTCGACGATCGTCGAGGTGCAGCGCGACTCCGTCGATGGGGTTCGCTTCAACCACCTCTTCACCTCTGACACCGACGACATCGCCCAGTTCACGGTGTCGCCGAGCCCGCGGCTGGTGCAGCGGCTGGATGGGTGGCAGTCATGGCGCTGACCGTCGCACTCGTCGCCATGCTCGGGATGTTCGGACTCCTCGTGATCCTCGGTGGCGCGCTCGGCTTCGAGCTCGGACAGAGCGAGGCGATGTCAGCCGAGGTGTCGGCCGCCCGCCTGGTGCAGGTGCTCGTGGGGCTGGCCGTGGCGTTCGGTGTGCTGGTGTCCACAGGTTGGCCGGTTCTGGCCCTGTATGCCGGCATCACCGCCACCGTCGCCCCGTCGTTGTGGGCCATCAGGCGCAAACGGCGGCGCTACATCTCCCGGCTGGACGGCCTCGCCGACTGGGTGGAGTCGGTGCGCGATGCCCTGGCGGCCTCCAGCGGGCTCGAACAGGCGCTCACCATCTCGACAGAGCACCCACCCGAGTCCATCGAGGACGAGGTGAACCGGCTGCGGTTGAACCTCCGGCACCGGCCGATCACCGAATGCCTGCGGGAGTTCGCCAAGGACCTGGCGCTGCCGGCGTCCGATCGCATCGTGGGTTCACTCCTCCTGGCGATCTCGAGTGGCGCAGGCCGGCTCGTTCCCGTGCTCGGGGAAGTCTCACGCTCAGCGAGGCGCGAAGCGGCGACGGCGCGGTCGATCGACAGCGGCCGCGGCGAGCTCTACAGCCAGGCCAACACGATTTCGGGAATCGTGGCCGTTGTCGTGATCGGTTCGGTGCTCTTCCGGCGCGCCGACATGGAGGCCTACGGCACGTTCAACGGCCAGATCGCCCTCCTGATCGTGATGGGCCTGTTGCTGGGCGGCGTGTTGGCGTTCCACATACTCGCCTCGCCGGCGGTGGCCGAGCGGCCGCTGGCCGGCGTCGGCCTTCGATCAGCGTCGCGCGACGAGCCGGCGTCGGCGCGAGGTGCGTCGTCCCATGGCAACGGCGACGGATCATGATGCTCCTCAGCGCCACCCTGATGGCCTTCGCCGCCGGGCTGATCATCGTGGCCCGGGCCACGTTCCGGCCTCGGCCCTCGCTCGACAAGCTGATGGCCGATCAGACGCTCGGGCGGGCCCGGGTGACCTCGATCGGCGTCGATGCCAGCACCTTGTGGGGCCGTGCCGCGCTGTGGGTGATGCGACGCCTGCTCGGGCCGCGCAGCGAGGCACTGGTGTCGGACCTCGACGTCATGGAACAGGACACCACCAGCCATGCGGTGGAACGGATGAGCGTCTCGCTGCTGGCTGCGATCTCGGTGGCGCTGTTCGGCAACGCCTTCGGGCTGGTTGGCTCGGTGGTGCTGTTCGTGTTCGTGGTGATGGTGGTGTTCTACGGGGTCTACCTGTACGTGGGCATGGAGCTCCGATCGCGAGCCGATGTCAAACGGCGGTCGATCGGTCTGGCGACCAACGAGCTCGTCGGCCTCGTCACGGTCGCAATCTCCGGCGGTAGCGGGCTGAACTCCGCACTGCGGAGCGCGGCGTGGATCGCCGACTCGCCCTCCTACACGAGAATCCGTCGGGCGCTCAGCCAGGCCGACGTGCGGGGCGCGCCCTACTCCGAGGCGCTCACCGAACTCGGAGAGCAGCTGCGGGTCCCCGAGCTCATGAAGCTCGGCCAGACCGTCGAGATGTCGACCGCAACCGGTGCTCGCCTCACCGAGACGTTGCGAAGCCGGCTCGACGCCGTGAACGACCAGGAGTTCAACGCCGCCATCGCCGCTGCGGAGAAAGCCTCCGACCAGATGGCCTCGATGATGGGCGTCGTCGTGCTCGCTCTGACCGTCTTCATGACCTACCCGCTCGTCGTACGGCTCGTCTCGTTGTGAGTGTCGGCCGGACCACGGGCTCTCGTTCTGCATCCAGCAGTACCCAAACACAAAGGAAACTGACATGAACAGCATTGAGCAGGCTCAGTACCGCGCTGGCGTCGAGGTGTACTCGCGCTGGCTCGCCATCGAAGACCGCCTTGCAGGTGTGGCCGATCGCGTCGAGGACGGTGAGGAAGGGCTGACCGGTCAGGTCGTTCTCCTCGTCGGTCTCGCCATCGCTGGTGTCGCCGCCGTGACGGCCATCAGCGGCTGGATCACCACCGAGACCGGCAAGCTGCCGTAGGCCCCTTCGGTGGAGCAGATGATGTGTCGCGTTCGGAATCGATCCGGTCGGACGGCAGTCGACCGTGACGATTCCGAGCGTGGCGGCATCACCGGCGACGTCGCCCTGTGGGCGGCGTTCGGGCTGCTCCTCCTGGCCTGCTTCAACGGCGCCCTGCTCTACCGGGGCAAGCAGGTCATCTCCGCCGCGGCCCAGGACGGGGCCCGGGCGGGGGCCGTCGAGTGGGGTGACGCCGGCGCAGCCCGATGGCGAGCCGGTCACACCCTCGACTTCGCCCCGTTCATCTCGAACGAGTCGATCACGATCAACGAGACCGAGGAACGGATCGAGGTCGCGGTGATCGCCCAAGTCGACCTTCCGTTCCTTGGGTGGTCGCAGACATTCGCCAGTTACGCCGACGCCCCGAAAGAGCGGGTCGTCACTGCAAGCGAAAGGCCAGGGAGTTGATCGCGCGAACCTCGGTTCTGCGAACGAACACTGTCTCGGTCTTCCGGCGTGCCGTTCGGCACGGCGTCGATGACGAACGTGGCACGTTCCTCGGGGGCCTCGTGCTGCTCATAGGTGTGGTTGCGTTCCTGAACCTCCTCATCCTTGGTGGCCGCATCGGGGCAACGACCGCCGATCTGAAGGCTGCCGCCCGCGATTCGGCGCGTGATGCATCGAATTCCCAGACCCTCGACGCTGCCGGCGGGCAGATCGCGGTGAAGTACGAGCTCGAGGACCGCGACATCGAGTGCGTGAAGTTCTGGGCCAAGATCGGCGACGACACGAACTTCGTACCCGGGGGATGGGTGGAGGTCGAGGTCTACTGCCAGATCGACATGTCCGATCTGACGCTGATCCCAGCGCCGGGCACCGTCACGCTGAGCAGCTCCCACGTCGAACCAATCGACTTCTACCGATCGGTGGGTGGCAGTGACTCGACGTAGCCACCCCCGACACCTGATCGAGTGGATCCACGCCTGGCGCCTCGACGAGCGGGGCGGCGCCACGATGGCGTCGACCCTCGTGTTCCTGCCGGTCTTCATCGGGCTGGCCGGGCTCGCCTACGACGGCGGCCAGATGTTCAACGCCCGGCGTGAGGCCCACACGATCGCGGCGGCGTCAGCCAGGGCTGGCGCCGCGGATGTCCGTGAGGGCGCCTACCGCTGGAACCAGCGCATCCGGCTGAAGCCGTCGGCAACGACCACTGCCGAGCAGTTCGCCACCACCACCGGCGCCGATCGGGCCGTTGCCACCATCGTCGAGTTTCCCGACTACGTCGCCCCGGGTGCCGGCGGGCGGGGCGTGCTCCAGGACGCTGAGACCGTGGTGGTGAAGGTCCAGGTCGAGGTCGACCTCTTCTTCCTGGACTTCCTCATGGGCACCCAGACCGTAGAGGGCAGCGGCCGAGCCCGCGCTTCTCATCCCGACGAAGCGAACTGGTGATGCCGATGTTCTCACGCCGTCCCGAACCCGACGACAGCATCTTCCTCGTCGGCCAGGCCCCACTGTGGTCCCCGAATCTCCCGCAGCGCGTTGCGATGCAGCCCCGATTCGTGTCGAGCTGGCTGGCCACCATGGTGGTGCTCGCCGCGCTGCTCTTCCCACCCGTTGCGCTGGCCGTCCGGGCTGGTTCGGAGTTCTTCGACTACTCGATGCGGGTTCGCTATTCCGAGATTCCGATCCTCATGGGCCTGGTATTCACCGCCGTGTTCGGCGCAGCGGTGTTCCGAGTCGATCGCATGTACCGCTCCCGTTGGGACCCGTTCGCCATTCCGTCGACGGCCGTGCGGCTCGTGGAGCTGAGTTGGCTGGGCGTAGGGGAGATGTCCAACTGGACCGTGGCCGGCGTGGATGGCACCAAGGCTGCGCTGCCGGTACCGCTGCCGATCCCGGAGTGGATCGGCCCTGATCCGCACGACATGGCGACGCCCGGCGATGTCGACAGCGGAGGTCGCTCGTCGAGCTCGGGCCCAGCGCGGCCTGAGCTCGATGAGTCCTGGCGTGAACATCGGGCGGTGCGGGGCGACACGTGGTGGTCGCTGGCCGAGCACCACTTCGGCGACGGGGAGCGCTGGCGTGAGATCGCCGACGCGAATCAACACCGGGAGGTGTCTCCCGGGGTGGTGTGCGCCCGCGGCGACTCCGTGCTCGCGGGATGGATCGTGATGGTGCCCATCGCTGAAGTGGGCGACGTGGGCGACCAGCAGCCCGATGAGGCTGCTGCTGATCAGGGGAGGACGACGGCATGACCGGCAAGATCGATCGTGAGGGCGCACGTGCGCTGATCCCGTGGCGGCGACATGTGCTGGGGCTGATCGCCATCGTGCTCGCCGTCACCGCCTGCGGTGGAAGCGATGACGCCGATGCCGGTGATCTCCGGCGAGCCGACGACCCGGCAACGGAGCAGGCTGTCGCCGCCGAGTCCGACGAGGAGGCGGGTCTGGAGTTCGACGACGAGTTCGACTTCGACGAGGCCGACTTCGACTTCGCCTCGGTGATCGACAACATCGGGCTGAGTGCGGCCGACACCCCGCTCGAGGTTCGCCTCGCCGCGGCGTCGACGGAGTTCCTTCAGGTAGAGGAATCACAGCTCAGCACCGTCTTCGCCGACTACGAAGCATTTCTCACCGCCCGCGACGCGGCACGGCGCGGGGGTGAGGCCGAGATGTCCGAGCTGCTCGCCCTCACCACATCGTCGGTGGTGTTGGACGAGGTCGAGGTCACCCGCACCGACTTCACGGCGAGCCGTGAGATCGGGCTGGAGCTGGACGAGTACGTGAACGTGCCCCACCCGATCGAGATCGTGGGCGACGGCGAGCAGATCGAGATCCACGACTGTCTCGAGGAGCGGGTGGCGTCACGGGTGGCGGGGCTCGGCACCACCAACTTCGTGGAGCAGCTCGTCGTGTTGCAGCCCGACGCCACCGGCACGTGGATCGTCACCGATCTGGAGCAGGTGCACTCGGGATTCTGGGAGGATCGGGCGGGCTGCACGCCACCGTCGTACGTGGGGCAGATCATCCAGGCCGCCGACGACTTCCTCTACTACAACGACCTGCTCATGCGTGAGCCGGAGGCCAACCTGCAGGGCCTCGACGTCGCCACCGACCTGGAGATGTTCGTGGAGGTCGGCGAGCTGATCGAACGCATGAGGGAGTCTGGGGTCCATCTACCCCAACCCCAGGAGCACCGGCTCGACCTCATCGGGTCCCACCCTGGCTACGGCTCCACCTGGTTCCTGGTCGCCACGTGCACGTACCTCCCGCAAGGGCTTGCCCCCGTCTATCGCGACACGGGCACCCTCGTGCCCCCCGAGGAGGGGGGCTACGCCATCTCGGCGGGGAACATGTACCGCGAACTCCTCGTGCTGCTCGAGACCGACGAGTTCGACACCATCAGGGGCAAGGTCGTCGGCATCGACGATCAGGTGATCGATTCCGACTGCACCGTGCCACAGCAGGGGTAGATGACGATGGCCTCCTCCACCACCGCTGACAACGCACGCACGCCGACACCACCCGTTCGTCGCATCGTGGCCCCGCGCCACCGCGGCGCACTTCGGGCCGTCGTGGCCCTGGTGGTGTGGATCGTGGCCGTGCCCACGTTCTCCGTCGTCGAGTCGGCGCCGGCCGGGGCGGCGACGGCGCCCGAGCACCTGGAGGCCATGCTCCAGCGCAATCAGCGAATGGCGGTGGAGTCGCAGCTCGCATCGCTCATCGATCACGTGGTGCTCATGCCGGGTGACCCCGGCTTCGACGCAATGGCCAGCTCGGTCGTGGCTCCGTCCGACGCAGCGATTGCGGCGCAACTGTCTGACGCGGCGGCCGCCTCGTGGCCTGATGCAGCCGTCGCCGTCCAGTCGCCCGAGGTGGCCACATCGTTCCGGGCCGGATCCATGGGTGAGGCGCCCAGGCACGTCAACCGTGGCAACCCAGGCCACACCCACGATGACGACGACTCGAAGCCGGAGCCAGAGAACAACGATCATCTCGACCCGAACATCAACAAGCATCTGTGGCGCCCGGCCCCGCGGATCTTCCCTCCGGTGGGGGCCCACCAGGTGGTGGGGGTCGAGACGTGGCTGGCGATCGACCCCGATGCCTGGAAGACGATCACGTGGACTCGCAAGCGGCCGAACGGCAGCAGCTACGAGTACACGGCGGTGCCGAAGCGCACCATCTGGACCTTCTCCGATGCCACGATCCGGTGCGACGGCCTCGGCTCGGAGTACACGCCGGGCGACACCAGCGAGCCCGAATGCTCCCGCAACTGGACGGAGTCGACCGACCTCAGTGAGATGACCATGAAGGTCACCATCGAGTACGAGGTGAGCTGGGACCACAAGGCCAACTCCGAACGTCGCGAGAGGCGGGCGTGTGGAAACAACGGCCGCGGGGCAACGGCCAACGGTCGCCGGCCGTGCGGCCCACGATGGGAGTTCTGCAAGAGTCAGTGGGACCAGGGCATCGACCCGTTCATGGGCGACTACAACGTCTGGGCCAGGGACAACGGCGAGCGGACCGCGCTCCATGCCCGGTCCACGCCAGACGGGCGCGATGTTGTCTGCTACGCCTGGAAGGACGACGAGGTCGCCAACTCCGGCACCTTCGTCCACGAGGGTCTTGCGCTCGACACCTTCGATCTGGCGATCGGCGAGATCCAGACCGTCGGGATGAACCTGAACGATCAAGGAGCGGTGAATCGATTCGATCGGTACCGGCCCGCCGCCCGCACCCCGACGAACTACCGCACAGATCAGGAGGACATCGATTCCAAGAAGGGCAAACCGAGCTGCGGGTTCTGGGAGTGGCTCTGTGCGGTGTGGCGGGCGCTGACCGACCCGTTCAAGAAGCTGATCAAGGCGTTGGGCGAGCTCGCCGGCATCGTGATCAAGGGGGTGTTCGACTTCCTCTCGTTCTTCAAGGGCCTGCTTCCGGGGTTCTTGAAACCGGTGATCAGCCTGCTCGAGGGGTGCGCCGACTTCGCCGGCGAGTTGATAACCGGCATCATCGACATACTCCTGAACTTCTTCGACGATCCCATCGGCACCATCAAGATGTTGGTGGAGGCCCTGCTCGACATCCCGTACGTGATCGCGCAGCTGACGTTCAAACAAAACGTTGATCCGCTGTTCGACCTCATCGGTGACACGCTCGGTGTCGACTTCCGCGAGGACTTCAAGAGCGGCGACGAGGTCAAGGGCGTCGGCAAGCTGATCTGTGGTGTTGCCGCTGCGCTCATCTCCGGTGGCGGTTCCACGATCAAGGCCTTCGCCACCCGGCTGAAGGGCTTGTTCAAGAAGTTCCGCCCGGAGGCTGACCGGCCGACGCGGCCGAAGGACCCGCCGAAGAAGGATCCCGACGATCCCGACTCGGACTCGGACTCGGACTCGGATTCGGATTCGGATTCGGATTCGGATTCGGATTCGGATTCGGATTCGGATTCGGATTCGGATTCGGACGACGACGGCCCCAAGAGGTGCTACTTCGTGGCGGGCGCCAATCCGTCCACGCGCTGCCCTGACAGCTCCCCTCCGACGACGCGACCTCAGCCCGACGAGGACCCGGACGAACCGGATGACCCGGATCGCGACCAGGACGACGATCAGGATCAGGATCAGGACGACGACGATCAGAACGGCGACGACCAGGACGACGACGATCAGGACCAGGACGACCAGGACGACGGCGACGATGACGCCGAACCCGGCGATCCCCGCGGTCCGCCGCAGCCTGGTGACCCCGACTGGTTCCCGCCAGACGACCTGCCGGGGTACACCACGAATCCCGACGGTTCGAAGTCCAAGACGACGCGCGAGGGCAACGACGACGTCACACGGACGTATTGGCCTGAGGGGGCGGGCCCCGACGGCATCCGCAATCGGGTGGAGCGCACCGGGTCCGACGGCAGGAAAACGGTGCTGGAGACCAAGGCCGACGGCTCGACCCGCACCGTCGTCACGAACCTGAACGGATCTCGGACCGTCCTCTACCAGGACAAAGACGGCAAGATCACCCGCGAGATCATCACCAGCGCGGATAAGTCGTCGATCACGAACATCTACAACGCCGACGGTTCCAAGAAGAAGATCCACCGCGATGCCGATGGCCGGCCCACCCTCGTCGAGGAGTACGACGCCGACGGCAACCTGAAGAAGAAGACCACGTACGAGTACGGCGACGACAAGACCTACGTGATCGAGCGGGATGGCTCCGGCCGCATCCTTCGCACCACGTGGTACGAGCCGGGCACCAATAACATCCTCCGCCGCTGGGTGAAGAACCCCGACGGCGGCACCACCTTCTGGTACCGCAACGAAGACGGCGAGTTGGTCGAACTCGGCGATCGCCTCCCCGAGGGTTCGGAGGGCACCACCACCCATCCGGACGACCACAACTCGCGGCCCGAAGATGACGACGAGTGGGGCGACGATCGCCCGGACGGCAACGATCAGGACGGCAACGATCAGGACGGCAACGACCTGGACGGTGACGGGGGCGATCCTGACCCCGGCCCTGACCCGGACGACGGTGACTGGGACGGAGACTGGGATCCGACTCAGCGGCCCGACGCGCCGCCAGCCGACGATCCGAGCTGGGTGTGGAATGAGGATCGGACCCGGCGAACGAGCACGCTGACCCGCGCCGATGGCACCCGGGAGACCCACGTCAACTTCGAGGACGGCCGAAAGCAGATCACGTACGAACACCCGGACGGGACCAAGCGCGTGCTGCGCATCAACCCAGACGGCTCGATGACGGTGCTGATCACCAAACAAGGTCGGCCCGACCTGTTCTACAAGTACGACATCGACGGCACCAAGATCGAAAAGGAGATCCGACACCCTGGCGGCACCGTCGAGAAATGGGTTCGCGACAAGCACGGTGAGTGGAAGAAGGAGAAAGATCCGTACTGGGAGCGCGGTGGAATCTTCGGCCTTGACTTCGGTCGCTACACGAAGCTGTTCACTGGCGGCGTGATCGATCTGGCCCAGATTCGATTCATCAGGGTGAAGAATCAGGGCGGTACCGACGGCGGCGACACGAACATCATCGTTCAGATCCGCATAGGCAAGCAGTGGTGTGCCAAGTCGTCCCGAGAAGGCTGTGACAATACGGACTTCCAGACTGACGACAACGGAGACTTCGTTCTTGACGACGACGGCGAGAAGATCCCGATCGATCCTGGGGAGGGGAGCTACAGCGCCGGGGGTTGGGCGCACGTCGGAACTGAGTTCGACTTCACCTGGAAGGTGCCGGAGGGTTGGGACAAGGACCCGGACGACTTCGACCCCAAGAAGTTCCTTGACGACCCCAACTTCGTCGCTGGCTTCACGAAGAATCTCCTGTACAAGTTCAACAATCGAATGCAGAAGCTCAGCCGTCTTGCGACAACGGCAAAGTTCGACTCCTTCGAGTGGAGCGTGCTCCGTATCGAGCTGGGTGCTTGGCTGGCGAAGCTGGAGTGGCTGGCCGGTGCCTGGGGGATCGCCATGCCTCAGTTCATCGTCGATATCAAGGCGCTCTACCTCAAGGTGGGTCGAGGTGGTGAGTCGAGCAAGCTCGACAACACGCTGCGCAAGTGGTGGAAGGAGGCCGACTTCTCGATTGGTTCGTTTGGCCTCTTCTCGACCAATCCATTTTCACCAGGTCGCGGCGGCGATCAGCCTGGCCTGTTCGCCGCATGGATCGAGAACCCCAAGCAGTTCTCGCTGGGGAAGGAGTGGTACAACCGTCCGTACGACCCGTGGGGCCTCAGACCGAGGCGGACGTAGTGTTCGTATCCCCACCGGTCAGCGTCAAAGACCCAGCGCCGTCACTGTGGCCACCAGCCAGCCGGCGAAGATCGACGGGCCGAGGGGGAAGGTCTCCTTGAGCGACCGGCGGACGACCGCGAGCACGAGCGCGTGGAGCCCGCCGAACACCAACACGAGCATCAGGGCTCGCAGCGCCGTGGGGGAGCCGAGCCAGCCGAGGCCGAGCCCCAGCGCGGCGGTGTACTTCACGTCGCCGAAGCCCAGGGTCGACGCCTTGATCACATGCAGCACGAACCACGGGCCGGAGAACACCAGCACGCCGAGGGCCGCGTCGACGATCGGGAGCCCACCCGGCTCGGGCCAGATCGCTGCCGCCACGATGCCGACCGCGAACACGATGGCAATCCGGCTCGTGTAGACGTTGCGCAACAGGTTCGTGCGGGCGTCGACAACGGCAGCCACGAGGGCGATCGCGCCGGCGAGCCCACAGGTCAGCCACACCACCCACTCGCCGTCCGCCACGAGGGCGAACGTACAACGCTCACCCTCAGAAAGAGGTCAGAAGGCGCCGTGGTGGCGAGGCCAGGCCGAGCGAGGAAGAGCCCACCGCTAGGCTCGCTCCCGTGTTCACCGACGGCGCCGAGGCCCCGAACGGGCCGGACGGCCCGACGTTCGCCGACCTGCCGCGACCCCTGTTCCTTCCCGACGCCACCCGGGCCGCGATCCGCGCTGCCGACCCCCTTGCCGTGGCCGCCACCGGCCATCGCGCCATGCTGTGCAGCGCGCCCCACGTGATGGTGAGCCCTGGTGCATCGGTGCTGAAGGCCGCAGGTGGCGTGAAGGCTCTCATGAGCTGGCCAGGTCGCCTCGTATCAGACTCAGGCGGCTATCAGATCTACAGCCTGTCCAAGAGTGGCAACAAGCTCGCCTCGATCGACGACAGCGGCATGAAGTTCCGCTTCTCGGCCAAGGCGAAGTTCCGCACGCTCACCCCCGAGAGCTCGATCGACACCCAGCTCGCCATCGGTTCCGACGTGGCCTACTGCCTCGACTACTGCACCTCGCCGACGGCTCCTCGGGCCGAGCAGGAGCTGAGCGTTCGCCTCACCATCGACTGGGCCCGCCGCTGCCGGCAGCGCTTCGACGCCGCCACTGCCGACCGCGACCCCGACACCCGGCCCAAGCTGTTCGCCGTGGTGCAGGGCGGCCCGTTCCCCGACCTGCGGCGCCAGTGCGCCGAGGCGCTCGCCGAGGTCGGCTTCGACGGATACGGGTTCGGGGGCTATCCGATCGACAACGGCGCCCTCGTGGACGCCTTCGCCGAGATGCCGGCTCTCGTCCCGGCCGGGGTGAGCCTGCACGGCCTCGGCGTTGGCACCCCGGAGAACGTGGTGGCCGGGCACGGGGCCGGCTACGACGTGTTCGACTGCGTCTTACCCACCCGTAACGCCCGCCGGGGCGTGCTTTACACCCGGCTTGACCTCGACGCGACCGGAACCGAGATCACCTACAAGACGGCCCGCATGGGCGACGACTCGTGGTTCCGGGCCACCGGCCCCGTCGACCCCGACTGCGATTGTGTGATGTGCACCTCGTATCACGCCGCCTACCTCGCCCATCTGTTCCGCATCGAGGATTCAGCGGCCGCCACCCTGTTCACCCTCCACAACCTGCGCTTCTACGCCCGACTGATGGAGGCCCTCGGCGCGAGAGCCCACCATGTTGTCGAGTGACGAGCAGACCGCCCTGGTGGCCCGGATCAGCGCCGGCCCCAAGTACCGCACCGTGCATGGCGCCACCGTCACCGATGTGGTGGCACACGCTGCAGCCAATCACGGCACCACCAAGGCCGCCGAGAAGTGGGCTCGTGAGGTACTGCACCAGATCAAGGCCGACTACCTGCTCAACGCCAAGCCCTCGCGAGTGGAGGCCCAGCTCGTGCGCCGAGCCGCCGCCGGTGAGAGCGTTGCCACCCGCTGCCGGGCCGCCCTGGAGCTGCACCGGTCGTGGTCGGAGCGCACGGCCTCGGTCGACGACTACTACCAAGCGATTCTCGACCTGGCCGACGGGGCCGACGAGGTGGCCGACGTGGCCTGCGCCATGGGCCCGTTCTCGGTGCCCCTGTTCACCGGTGATCCGTTCCGCTACCGAGGCTTCGATCTCAACACGTTCTACGTGGAGCTACCGGCGAAGGTACTGGGCGCCGCTGCGCCGCCGGTGGAGCATGTCGACGTTGTTGCCGAGCCCGAACGAGTGGTCACCGACGTCGCTGTGCTGATGAAGACCTACCACTGCCTGGAGAACCGTCAGACCGGCTTGGGGTGGAAGGTGGTGGCCGGTATCGATGCTCGATGCGTGGTGGTGTCGTTCCCCCAAACGAGTTTTGGGGGGCGGCCCTTGCGGACGGTGGAACGGCACATGGTCGAGCTCGAGCGAAACGCTCGTGGGCAGCGCTGGACATCGTGCCGGTCAACCATTGACGACGAGGCGCTCGTCGCTGTCCACAAGGGCCGCCGTGGCTGACACTGACCCCTTGGAGGGTGGCGGGGCCGGTGTCGATCACGTCATCGCCGAGGTGGCGGCCGAGGTCACGGCCTCGGCCAAATATCGCAATATCGACGCCGACTTCGTGCTCGCCACCGCTACTGATCTGCACCGACAGGGCCTCACCCGCAAAACCGCCGTGAAAGAGGCCAAACGACGGCTGCACCAGGTGTACGGCGCCTTCGTGGCCAGCACGCTCGCCCGCACGGTCGATCAATGCGTGGCCGCCATCGATGATGGCAGCGACGTGAAGGAGGCGTGCCGCGCTGCCATGGCCCGGCATCGCTCCACCCAGCTCCGTCTCGACTCCCTGCCCGACGTCTACGACCAGATCGCCCAGTGGTGCGGCCGTCCCTCGTCGGTGCTGGATATTGGCTGCGGCCTCAACCCGCTCGCCATCCCGTGGATGCAGCTCCGGCCCGAGGCCCACTACCGGGCGTGCGACATCGACGGGGAGGCAGTGGCGGCGATCCAGCGCCTTGGGCCGGCGTTCGGCGTGACCATCGAAGGCTTCGTGTACGACGCCGCCCGACCGCAGCCTCTGCAGCCGGCCGATCTGGTGTTGGCTCTGCTGCTGGCGCCCACGATCGACGCCCAACGCCCAGGGGCAACGGGCGCCTTGCTGCGAGCCGTCGATGCGCCGGTGGTGGTGGCCTCAATGCCCCTGGCCACCCTGTCGGGACGACGGACCTATCAGCGCGACAACGAGGCCCTGTTCCGAGCGGCGGCCGATGGGTCGCGCTATGTGGTGGCCGACCAGGCCGTGGTGGGTGGCGAGGAGCTGGTGTTGCTCCGACGCAGCGAGGGCGATGCGCCAACCGAATTCCCAGGCCGATGAGCGAGCCGCGGCTCTACGTGGTGGGCACCCCGATCGGCAACCTTGCCGATCTCACGCCCCGAGCCGAGGCGGTACTGGGCGCGGTTGGCCTGGTGGCCGCCGAAGACACCCGCCGCACGAGGCGGCTGCTGACCCACTGCGGAATCACGGGTGTGCGTCTGCTCTCGGCCCGGGAGCACAACGAGGTGGCCGCCGCCACCGCGGTGGTGGACACGCTGGCGAGCGGAACGTCGGTGGCCTACGCCACCGACGCCGGGATGCCAACGGTGTCGGACCCTGGTCGCAAGCTCGTGGCTGCGGTGGCCGCCGCCGGTCACGTGGTGGAGGTGGTGGGCGGCCCCGACGCGGTGACCAGCGCACTGGTCGTCAGCGGGTTCGCGTCGGCGAGGTACGTGTTCGACGGATTCCTGCCCCGCAAGGGCCGCGCTCGCCGCGACGCGCTGGCCGAGATCGGCGCCGCCCCGGAAACCACCGTGGTGTTCGAGAGCCCCCACCGCGTGACGCGCACTCTCGCCGACCTGGCCGCCGTGATCGGCGATGGCCGGCGGGTGAGCGTGAGCAACGACCTCACCAAGCGGTTCGAGGCACGCTGGTTCGGCCCGCCGGGCGACGTTGCCGTCGCCATCGGCGGCGAACCCCGCGGTGAGTTCGTGATCGTGATCGAGGGCACCGCCGGGTGACGCCAGCGCCACCCATGTTGGTGGGTACCGCTATTCGATGACGACCACCACGTCGCCGCCGCCGACCGAGTCGCCCTCGGCCACCCGCACCTCTTTCACGGTGCCGGCCTTCTCAGCGGTGACGTTGTTCTCCATCTTCATGGCCTCGAGCACGATCACCGTGTCACCGGCGTCGACGCTCTGCCCCTCAGACACCAGCACCTTCACCACGGTGCCCTGCATCGGCACGACCACATCACCCGAGCCAGAACCACCGCCGCCACTCTTGGCCGCCGAGCGCCGCTTCGCCTTGCGAGCGCCACCGCCTCCTCCTCCGCCGCCAGTGGCGGCCTCGGACTCGGGCACCCAGTAGGTGACGGCGAACTTCTTGCCGTTGACCTCGACGTCGACCTTGCGTTCCACCTTGGGCTCGGCCTCGTCAGCCTCGGTGTTGCCCTTGTCGGCCACCGTTGACGAGAGGTCGAGCACCTCCTCCACCCACTTGGTGGAGTGCTCGACGGCTGCGAAGTCGGGATGTTCGAGGATGGCGATGTCGGCCGGGATGGTGGTGGCCACGCCTTCGATCTGCATCTCGTGCAACGCCCGCAGGGTGCGGGCGATCGCCACGTCGCGGTCGGAGCCCCAGCACACGAGCTTGCCGACCAGGTTGTCGTAGAACTGGCTGATCTCGTCGCCTGCTTCGTAGCCGCCGTCCCAGCGGGTGCCGTAGCCCGACGCCGGACGTAGGGCCGTGATCGGGCCTGGCGATGGGAGGAAGGCACCTCCGGCCGGATCCTCGGCGTTGATGCGCACCTCGATGGCGTGACCGGTGATCGCAACATCCTCTTGAGAGAACGGCAGCGGGTGGCCGGCGGCCACGGCAAGCTGCAACGCGACGAGATCGAGCCCTGTCACCATCTCGGTCACCGGGTGCTCGACCTGCAGCCGGGTGTTCATTTCGAGGTAGTAGAAGGCGCCGTCCTCGTAGAGGAACTCGACGGTGCCGGCGTTGGTGTAGTCGCACCCCTTGGCCACGGCCACCGCAGCCTCGCCCATCGCGGTGGCGATCTCTGGCGGCAGCCCGGGGGCGGGGGCCTCCTCGATCAGCTTCTGATGCCGCCGCTGGGCCGAGCAGTCTCGCTGGCCGAGATACACGGCGTTGCCGTGGGTGTCGCACAGCACCTGGATCTCGATGTGGCGCGGCTTGGTGAGGTACTTCTCCAGGTAGCACTCGCCCCGCCCGAAGTAGGCGATTGCCTCGCGCTGGGCCGACTCGAAGGCGTCGGCCGCCTCGTCGGCGCTGCGCACCACCTTCATCCCGCGGCCACCGCCGCCGAACGCGGCCTTGATCGCCACCGGCCAGCCGTGCTGCGAGCCGAAGTCCACCACCTGCGACGGGTCGGTGATGAAGTCGGTGTTGCCAGGCACGCCGGCCACGCCCACCTTGTCGGCGGCGGCCCGGGCGCTGATCTTGTCGCCCATTACCTCGATCGCGCCGGGCGGGGGGCCAACGAAGGTCACGCCACGATCGGTGATCGCCCTGGCGAAATCGGCGTTCTCGGAGAAGAACCCGTAACCGGGGTGGACGGCCTGGGCCCCCGAGCGCTCGATCACGTCGAGGATGGCGTCGGTGTTGAGATAGCTCTCGGCTGCGGTCTGGCCGCCCAGGGCATAGGCCTCGTCGGCGAGGCGCACGTGGAGGGCGTCGCGGTCCAGATCTGAGTACACCGCAACCGTGGCGATGCCGAGCTCCTGACAGGCCCGGATGACTCGCACCGCGATCTCGCCGCGGTTGGCGATCAGGACTTTCGAGAACAAGGGTTCCATAGACACCCGCATATCGTTAGCCGAGATGGACGCCGACAGGGTAGTACCAGGGCCACAGGGAACTCGATTTCCTCAGATCCACCATCGACACGAGGTGGGCTCGACCAACGCATTGCTGCTCGATGAGGCCCGGAACGGGGCAGCGGAGGGCCTCGTGCTGGTGACTGACCACCAAACGGCGGGCCGGGGCCGCCAGCAGCGAACCTGGCACGATGAGCCCGGTACGGCCATGTTGATCTCGATCCTCACCAGGCCGCGCGAGCCGCTCGTACCGCTGATGCCCTTCATCGCCGGGCTGTCGGTGACCGACGCCGTGGCGGAGGCGAGCGGCCGAGCTGGGGCGGCGATGCTGAAGTGGCCCAACGACGTGCTCGTTCCCGACCACGGCAACCGCAAGCTCTGCGGCATCCTGTGCGAGGCCACCACCACACCTGGTGCAGGATCGGTCGCGGTGGTCGCCGGGATCGGGCTCAACCTGCGGCCTCAGCAGGGAGTACCGGCCGAGGTCACGGCCAAGGCGGTCACGATGGCCGAGCTCGGCGCACCAACCGAGCGCTGGACGATGGTCGACGCGCTCCTCCGGGCCATGGACCGCTGGCTCAGCTCCAGCGCCGCCGGCGTGCTCGGCGAGTACCGCCGCCGCTGCATCACGATCGGTCGGTCGGTCCGGTTCGCGACGGCGACGTCGACGGTGGAGGGCGTGGCCGAGGCGGTGGCCGACGACGGGGGCCTGGTGGTGGTGGGGGAGCACGGCACCGCCACCCTCGTGGCTGGCGACGCCCACCACGTGTGAGCCGCCGCTCGGCGCCCAGCTGAGCCGGCTGGACCATCGATCGGGTCGAAGCGACCATCAACGGGCCTGGTGAGGCGCCGATGGCCAGAGGGTCATGGGCGGATCTCTCGACTGTGGCCGCGCCCAGGCGGGCGGGGCCTCGCTGGCGTACCGGTTGTCGGCGGCGGCCGCCCCGGCGGCGCTCGTGGTGGCACTGGTGGCCTTGGCGGTGGTGGCATGGCCGGCGCCATCCGCCTCAACGCTCACCGAGCCGGACGCATCAGCGGAGGGGCTCCAGTCGGGTTCGTCGCTGCCGAGCAGCACCACGACCACCACCGGCTCCACCACGAGCTCCAGTGGCTCATCGAGCACGTCCGCACCGTCCACGTCCACGTCGTCGCCGAGCTCGACGTCGGCGCCGACATCGAGCAGCACGTCAACGCCGGTTTCCTCAACCACCGTTGTGGTCACCACGACACCGACCGCCGAGGGCGGAACCACCCCTGACGGCGCCCCTGTGGGGGTCGACGGCGGATCCACGCTCGTCGACCCGCTCGTCGATGAGGGCCCAGCCGAACCGCCACCGGAAACCGACGCCACCGTGCCGCCCCGCGGCGGATACAACAATCAGCCCGAATTCCTCGTGACCGAGATCCTCTGGAGCAACGTGCGGGCAGCCGAGGCCAAAGTGGAGGCAGCCGAAGCGGAGCTGGCCACGGCGATCGGTGAGGTACGCGGTGCCCGCCGTCGCCTCAAGGCGCTTACCTTCCGGCGAGCCGAGCTCGACGAGCGCAACGCCGAGACCCTGGCGGCGCTCGATCAAGCGGCGGTCGACCTCACCGAGCGAGCGGTGTCGGCATTCGTCGCCAACGACGAGGTGGAGTTGCAGGTGCTCCGCAACGTGCACGTGGCCAGTCAGGACGGGATCCTCGAGGCCCAGACTCGGGCCCGTCTCGTCGACGCAGCCCTCGACGCCGACGACGCCGCGCTGAACCGCTACCGCGAGATCCGAAGCCAACTGGAGGGTGAAGTACTCACCGTGGTGGACGACACCCGCCTCGTGGAGCGGCGCTTGGCCGCGGCCAACGAACGCTCGGACGAGGCTGAGGAGCGCCGAGCCGTTGCCGAGGCCGAGGCCGAGGTGTTCCGGGCCGGCAGCGTGGTGCACATCCCGAACATGGTCTTCCCGATCCTCCCGCCCTACGACACGCCTCTCATCGATTCGTGGGGATTCCCCCGCATGCCGGGCACGCCCGACGAGCACTGGCACGAGGGCATCGACCTGTTCGCGCCGTCGGGCGCTCCGCTGGTCGCCGCCGAACGTGGCGTGATCACGCGGATCAACACCGGACGTCTCGGCGGCCTCACCTTCTGGCTCCGAGGCGAGTCCGGGGCCGACTGGTACTACGCCCACCTGCTGGCCTACGCCGAGGGCCTCCAGGTCGGGCAGGTGGTCGAGGCGGGCCAGGTGGTCGGCTACGTCGGCAACACCGGCAACGCCATCTTCACGCCACCGCACCTGCATCTCCAGCTCCACCCCGGTGGTGGGCCGCCGGTCAATCCGTTTCCCGTGATGGCGGTGGCCGAGGAGCGGAGCCGCCTCGCGATCGAAAGTCCGCCGCAGGCAACCGGGCCCGACGAGCTGATGATGGTGGCTGGTGGTGAGGCCCGGATCGGTGCCACCGAGGCCGGCCTAGTCGGTGAAGGCCGCCCACCGACGGTGACGACGCTCGACCGTGACGGAGAGCCCGAACAGCTTCGTCATCAGCTCGGAGGTGAGGGTGGCCTCGATGGGGCCAGCGGCGAGTGAGCGGCCATCGGCGATCGCCATGAGATGGGTGGCCGACGACGGGATGTCTTCCACCCGGTGGGTCACCAGCACTGACGGCGGCGATGTCTGGTCAGCCGCCAGGGCGTCGAGCACTCCGACCAGTTCCTCGCGCCCGCCGAAGTCGAGCCCGGCGGTCGGTTCGTCGAGCAGCACCAGCTCCGGGTGCGGCATGAGCGCCCGGGCCAGAAGCACACGCTGGCGCTCCCCGCTCGACAGCGTGGCGAAGGTACGCGGACCGTAGCCCGCCAGCCGTACCTGGCTGAGCAGATCGTTGGCCCGGGCGCGGTCGGCGTCGGTATAGGTGTGCCACCACGGCTCCAGCGCTCCGTAGCGGCCGCACTGCACGATCTCTGCTGCCGTGAGCCGCTCCCGCAGCTGGGCGGCGAGCGCAGCCGATGACAGGCCGATCCTGGCCTTGAGGGGGCGGATGTCGACCCGGCCCAGCTCGTGGCCGAGCACGGTGACCCGTCCCCGGCTGGGGTGCAGGTGCAGGCTCGCCACCCGCAGCGTGGTGGACTTGCCGCCGCCGTTGGGGCCGAGGAGCACCCAGTGTTCGCCTCGCTGAATCGTCCAGTCGACACCCTCCAGGATGTCCCGGCCGTCGATCGTGACCCCAACGGAGTCGAGCGCCAGCACCGGTGTCGAGGTCAATTCGGTACCTGTCACGAGGAGTAGAGTGGAGCCCGGTTCAGCGCCTATGTCAATCCTCGTCGGTTCTCTCATCATTGTTGCGCTGGTGCTCGCCACGGCGTTCTTCGTCGCCGTCGAATTTTCGCTGATCGCCGCCGACCGCCAGCGCCTCGACGCTGCGGCAGCCGGCGGCAGCGTGACAGCCCGGTCTGCGGTTCGGGCCCTGCGGAAGCTGTCGTTCCATCTGTCGGGCGCGCAGCTCGGTATCACGCTGGTGAGTCTCGTGATCGGGTTCGTGGCCGAACCCGTGATCGGGGCCGGACTCCTCCAGCCCGTGCTCGGCGACCTGATCGAGCCGGGGTCCACCGCCTCGGTGGTGATCTCGCTACTGCTGGCCACCACCTTCCAGATGGTGGTCGGCGAGCTGATCCCGAAGAACATCGCCATCACCCACCCCGACGTCACCGCCCGCACGCTCGCTCCCGCTGCGCTCGTCGTCGACGCCGTGTTCAGCCCGGTGATCTTCCTCTTCAACGGCGCCGCCAACTGGTTCCTGCGCCGTGTTGGCGTGGAGCCCAAGGAGGAGATGGATGCCCACCGTTCGCTCGACGAGATCAGCTACCTGATCCACAGCAGCGGCGACTCGGGCGCCCTCGACCCCGAATCGCACTCGCTGTTGACGCGCACACTGCGCTTCGGCCGCAAGACGGTGGCCGACGCCCTCACACCGCGGGTTCACGTGGCGGCTGTGGAATCGACGGCCACGGTGGCCGATCTCGCCGCCGAGATCGCCCGCACCCGCCACAGCCGCTACCCGGTGATCAACGGCGACCTCGACCACATTCGCGGCATCGTGACCCTCGCGTCGGTGTTCGACACCCCGGTCGGGATGCGGGCCGATGTGCCTGTCACCACGGTGATGCACCAGCCGCTCGTCGTGCCCGAGACCCGCGATCTCGCCGACCTGCTGGACGACTTCCGGGCCGCCTCGGTGCAGATGGCGGTCGTGATCGACGAACACGGCGGCACCGCCGGCATCCTCACGCTGGAGGACGTGCTCGAGGAGCTCGTCGGCGACGTCGACGACGAGCACGACGACACCCAGACCCTTACCGCCGGGGTGGGGGAGGGGGTGGTGGTCGTGGCCGGCACCCTCCACATCGACGAGGTGGACGACCTCGTCGACCTGACGATCCCCCACGGGGACTACGAGACCATCGCCGGGTTCGTGTTGGCCGAGATGGGGCGTATCCCCACCGTCGGCGACGCCATCGTGTTCAGGGGCTGGACGATCGAGGTGGCCGAGATGGACGGGCTGCGTATCGCCTCGCTCCAGCTTGAGGCTCCGGACCGATGAGCACCCGCTGGGTCGCCTTCGCCGGTGGCGTCTCACTCGGCATCCTCGCCACCGACGAGCCGCTCGCCACCACCACGATCGTGTGGTACTTCGTGGCCGCGGCGGTGATGATCGGTTTCAACGCCTTCTTCGTTGCCTACGAGTTCGCCATCGTCGCAGCTCGCCGGTCGTCGTTCCTGGGCCCCGACCAGGCCGAGCGGCGCACCTCGGCCGCCGCGCTGGCCGCCATGTCGGATCTATCGACCCAGCTGGCCGGTGCCCAACTGGGTATCACGATGACGTCGCTCATCGCCGGGTTCGTCGGCGAGCCGGCCTTCGAGGCGGTCGTGGAGAACATCCTCGGCAGCTCGTTCTCGCCCGAGATAACCCGGGCGATCGGGATCTCCTCTGCCCTGGCCGTGATCGGGTTCATCCACCTCGTGTTCGGGGAGATGGTGCCCAAGAACCTGGCGCTGGCCGCGCCCGAGGGCACGCTGCGAGGCTTGGTGCTGCCCTATCGCGGCTACCTCACGGTGTTCCGGCCCTTCATCAGGGTGCTGAACGGGTTGGCCAACCTCGGTTGCCGGCTGGTGGGCGTCGAGCCCCGCGACGAGTTGGTCACCGTGCACTCCGCCTCCGAGCTGGCGGCGATGATCCGCCACTCCCGCGAGGAAGGGTCGATCGAACACGACGATGCCGAGCGACTGTCGGGGGCGCTCCAGTTCGCCGAGCGTCGTGTGGGCGAGGTGGCGATACCGCTCGCTGAGGTACCAACCCTGCGGATCGGCTCGACCACGGCCCAGGCGGAGCGAATCGTGGCTGCCTCGGGCATCGAGCGCATCCCGATCGTCGGATCGGAGCAGGATCGGCCACTCGTCGGCTACATCCACGCCCGCGACCTCCTCGGCGTCGACCCGGAGCGGCGCCTGTCACCGCTTCCCCTCCAGCTCATCCGCAACATGGCCATTGTGCGCAGCGACCGCTCCCTGGGTGATGTGTTGCGCACGATGCGCCGGGTGAAGCGTCAGCTCGCCGTGGTGGTTGACGACGGCAACGCCGTCGGCATCATCTCGGTGGAGGATCTGATCGGGGCGCTCCTCGCCCCGACAACGCGGCCGGAGGTCGACGCCAACCCCGGCTGAGTGCGGGTGTTCGTCATCGTTTGTTAACATTGCCCGCTGTGCTCCCAGCACGACGAACCATCGCGGTCGCCCTCGTAGCCACCATCACCTGGCTCGGATCAGACCTTCCGGTTGCCGAATCCACAACCGTGTCGCTGCGCGGTCGCGCCTCGGTGGCGCAAGTCGTGGAACGGCAGAGCCTCGGCTCGGCCGAGATGAACGTCGAGGAGATCCAGCTCCAGATCGAGGTGACCACCAAGGAGCTGCGGGCCGCCACTGATCTCGACGAGCGCCTGGCTCGCGGCGTCGAGTTGGCTGCGGTGGCCACCGAAGAACTCGAGGCCGAGACGGGGGTGGTGGCCACCGAGACCCTGAAGAATGCCATCGAGGGCTACCGCCACGGCGAGACGCCCCAGGGCATCTTGTCGTCGGCCGATCTCACCGCCAGCATGCGGGCCACGGCCCTGGGCGGCGCCGCTGTCAGCGCCGACACCGAGAGCTTCGACGTGTACCGCGACCTCCGCAAGGATCTCGAGATCGAGCAGGCCGAGCTCGAACAGCGGCGAGCGCAGTCGCAGCAGGCGGCTGCCGCCCGGGTCAGCCTCGAATCACGGCTCGCTGCTCAGCTCGACCGCTTCGCTGAGTTGGAGGAGCAGCGGCTGCAGCGCCAGGCCGCCCAGGTCACCGTGCAGGCGGCCAACCGGGCCCAGGCCCGAGGGCGCAAGCAGGGGTTCTACCTCGACACGTGCCCGGTGAACGGGCCACATGAATTCATCGACTCGTGGGGCTTCGCCCGCTCTGGTGGCCGCCGACACAAGGGCGTCGACATCCTCGCCGTGACCGGCACGCCCGTGGTGGCGCCGGTGGCCGGTCGGGTGGAGCACTTCTCGAACTCGGTCGGTGGTCGCTCGTTCCGGCTCTTCGACCTGAACGGCAACTACTACTACGGCACCCACCTCTCCGGCTTCGCCAAGGACGGCGACGTGCGGGCCGGCGAGGTGATCGGCTACGTGGGCGACGACGGCAACGCCGCCGGTATCCCCCACCTTCACTTCGAGATCCACCCCGGCGGCCGGGGCAACCCGATCAACCCGTTCATCGACTCAGCCGCCGTCTGCTCAGGCGAGATCTACACCTAGCTGTCGCCCCCACTCCTTCACCGAGCGCGACGCCGGAGAGTTCGCCGTTGGCGAACTCGGGAAGGGGCGGCTCCGACGCCCCGCCGGCTGCTCCTTCACCGGGCGCGACGCCGGAGAGTTCGCCGTTGGCGAACCCGGGAAGGGGTGCTTCCGGCGCCCCGCCGCCTGCTCCTTCACCGAGCGCGACGCCGGAGAGTTCGCCGCCGCGAACTCGGGAAGGGGCGGCTCCGACGCCCCGACGTCGTCCACCAAACGCCCACCGTGGTGGCCGGCCTTCGGCTGGGCTGTCGACTACACCGTGAGCGTGGCCGACGACGAGATCGACGAACGGTTCGGGTGGGCGAAGGACCTCGCTGGCCAAGCAAGCGAGCAGGCGCTGACCGAGGGCGCCGTGTCCTCGGTCGAAGTCGCCGGTGACGCCGCCGCCAGCGGCTGCAGCGCCGCCGTGGGCGATGGCTGTGGTGGCTGCGGGCTCGATGCGGGGTGCATGATTGCCTTGGTCAGTGCGGTGGTGTGCGCCGCGCTGGTGATCGGGTCGACGCTGCTGGGCGCCTCGCTCAGGCCCCGATCGAGTGGTACCCGCCGTCGACGTGGATGATCGAGCCGGTGGTCTGGTCGAACCAATCCGACAGCAGGGCCACGCACGCCTTCGACACGCCCTCGGCGTTGGTCACGTCCCAGCCCAGTGGAGCCCGCTTCACCCATTCGTCCTCGAAGGCGGCGAAACCGGGGATCGACTTGGCGGCGATCGTCTTCATCGGCCCGGCCGCCACGAGGTTCGACCGGATTCCCTGAGGCCCGAGTTCGCGGGCGAGATAGCGGTTCAGTGACTCCATCGCTGCCTTCGCCACGCCCATCCAGTTGTAGGCCGGCCATGAGACCGTGGCATCGAAGGTGAGACCCACGAGCGAGCCGCCGTCGGTCATCAGCGGCGTGACCACGTCGGCCAGCGCCCGCAACGAGTAGGCGGAGGTCTGGACCGCCACCGACACGTCGTTCCAATCCGGGGCCCAGAAGTCGTCTCCGAGGCACGTCTCAGGGGCGAACCCGATGGCGTGGAGGGCACCGTCCACGCGGCCCCAATTCTCCGACAGCGTGTCGCGCAGCGCAGCGCAGTGCTCGGGATCGTTGATGTCGAGCTCGTAGACCTCCGGCATCTCGTCGAGCTTCTTGGCGGTGCGCTGGGTGAGCCGCATGCCCCGGCCGAAGCCCGTCAGGGCAACGGTGGCCCCTTCGCGCTGCGCTCGTTGCGCCACGCCGAAGGCCAGCGAGTCGTCGGTGAGCACACCGGTGATCAACAGGTTCTTTCCTTGGAGGATTGCCACGACTGGTCAGACTACGGCCACGTCATCGTGGTTACCCGGACGGGTCGCTTGTGGGGCGCCGGAGCCGAGCGCACTAGTGTCGAGCGTTGTGATCAAGCTGTACGACACTGCTCGCCAGGCCGTGGTCCCGTTCGAACCTGGGCCAGTGGTCACGATGTACACCTGCGGGATCACCCCCTACGACGCCACCCATCTCGGCCACGCAGCGGCCTATGTCGGCTACGACGTGCTCCAGCGTCGGCTCCGGGATCTCGGCCACGACACCCGCTGTGTGCGGAACGTGACCGACGTGGACGACGACATCCTTCGCAAGGCCCGTGAACTGAACATCCACTACCTCGATCTGGCCGCGGCGGAGACGGCCCGCTTCGACGACGACATGGCTGCCCTGGGCATGATCCCGAGCTGGAGCGAGCCCCGCGCCACGAGCGCCATCGCCGAGATCCGCAGCTTCATCGGTTTGGTGCTGGAGAACGGCCACGCCTACCAGTCGGGCGGTGCCATCTACTTCGACGTGAACTCCTGGCCCCAGTTCGGCGAGCTGTCGGGCTATGACCGCGAGACCATGCTGCGCCTGGCGGCCGAGCGGGGCGGCTACCCCGACGATCCCAACAAGCGCGACCCCCTCGACTTCATTCTGTGGCAGCCCTCGGCCGAAGGCGAGCCCTCCTGGGAAACCAAGTGGGGCCCCGGGCGGCCCGGCTGGCACATCGAGTGCTCCGCACTTGCCTTGCGTGAGCTCGACACGACGATCGACCTGCACGGCGGCGGCTCTGATCTGATCTTCCCTCACCACGAGTGCGAGTCGGCCCAGTCACAAGCCGCGACCGGTCAGGTGTTCGTCCGCCACTGGATGCATCAGGCGATGGTGCGGATGGACGGTGAGAAGATGTCGAAGTCGCTCGGCAATCTCGTGTTCGTGAGCGATCTGCGCAACACCTACGACACCCGGACCATCCGCCTCGGGATCGTGGCGAACCACTACCGCACCGAATGGGAGTGGAACGACCAGTTGATGCCCGATGCGGCCGCCAGGCTCGAACGATGGCTGGCCGCGGGTACGGGCACGGGTGCCCTCGGCGAGGTGCGAGCGGCCCTCGACGACGATCTGAACACCACGGCTGCGGTCGCTGCGATTGACGAGGCCGCCGAAGCCGGTCACGGTGTGTCAGAGGCGGCACTTCTTCTCGGGGTCGACCTGGAGAGCGGTCCGCCAACGCTCAACCCGTCGGAGTACGGACGGAATCGTGGCTGACCGTCACGAGCCGGCCGTTCGTCGGCGGCAACGGTAGGCCGCAACCGGAATCCTGGAGGTACGACGATGGCAGGTGTTGGCGACGGGTACGGACGCCACCAGGCCCTGGCCAAGCGCCTGGTGTCTCCACTGTTCAACCTGCTGTGGACGATCGACGCGGATGGGCTCGACAACGTCCCGACGGATGGGCCAGCGGTGTTGTGCCCGAATCACCTCGCCGCCATCGACTCGTTCATGGTTCCAGCGGTGTTGCGCCGCTCGATCATGTACGTGGGCAAGGCGGAGTACCTCGACGACTGGAAGACGAGCTGGCTGTTCCCGGCCATCGGGATGATTCCGATCGATCGTCGGGGCGGCGACCACGCCCAGGCTGCCCTCGACGTTGCCCGGATGGTGCTCAAGGGCGGCGGCCTGTTCGGCATCTATCCCGAAGGCACCCGAAGCCGGTCGGGCAAGCTCTACAAGGGCCACACCGGGGCAGCCCGTCTCGCCATCGAGACCGGTGCCCCCATTGTTCCCGTGGGGATCTTGGGCACGCCCGACGTGCAGCCCGTCGATCGAACCGTTCCCAACTTCTTCAAGACGGTCACCGTGCGGTTCGGTGAACCGATTGCCGTCGATCGTTACCTGGATCGTCAAGGCGATCGGGCCGTGTACCGGCAGCTGATCGACGAGGTGATGTACGAGATCCAGGGCCTCACCGGCCAGGACTACGAGCATCGCTACGCCAAGGAGGCCAACGCGGAGCTGGCCGCGGCGGCCAAGGCCAAGGCCAAGGCGAATGAGGCCGTGGTGCCCTCACCCGAGCCGGCCGTCGTATCACTCCAGCCCCGCCCCATCACGGCCGTCTAGCTGCCTCCTCGGCCCCGGAGGCGAAGTGGCGAAACTCCCACGTTGGCTGAGTGTCGCGGCCGTAGAGTGGGGATGTGGTCGACATTGCGCTCTCATTGCCCGACGGTTCCTCGCGTGAGGTACCCGCCGGTTCCACTGCGGCCGACCTCGCCGGCTCGATCGGCAAGCGTCTGGCCAAGGCTGCGGTCATTGCCGTGGTCGATGGCACCCAGGTCGACCTGACTACCGAGCTGAAGGACGGCCAGGTCGTCGAGATCGTGACCGCGGAGTCCGACATTGGTCTCGAAACGCTGCGCCATTCCACGGCCCACGTGCTGGCCCAGGCCGTGCTCGAGATGTGGCCGGGGGCCACGTTCGCCATCGGCCCACCGATCGAGAACGGGTTCTACTACGACTTCGAGCTTCCGGCTGGCTCCGACGGCAAGGCGCAGACCTTCACCGACGATGACCTGGAGCGCATCGAGGCCAAGATGCGCGACATCGTGGCCGCCGACCAGCCGTTCGTTCGCTCCGAGCTGGCTCCGGCCGACGCGATCGAGTTGATGGAGGCCCACCGGTACAAGCGAGAGATCATCGAGCGCGTCACGAGCGGTGACGGCGGGTCGGACCTCGCCGGTGAGGTGGCCGATGGTGGTGAGGCTGCCACGATCAGCTTCTACCGCAACAGCGACGCCTTCGTCGACATGTGCGTTGGGCCCCACGTGCCCACCACCGGCCGCCTCGGCCACTTCAAACTGATGTCGGTGGCCGGCGCCTACTGGCGAGGCGATGAGCACGGACCGATGCTCCAGCGCATCTATGGCACGGCCTGGGCCGACGAGAAGCAGCTCAAGGCTCACCTCCACCGCCTGGAGGAGGCAGCCAAGCGCGACCATCGAAAGCTGGCCAACGAGCTCGACCTGTTGTCGTTCCCCTCCGAGATCGGGGGCGGCCTGGCCGTGTGGCATCCGCGCGGTGCGATCGTGCGCAAGCTGATGGAGGACTACTCCCGCGATCGCCACGAGAAGGGCGGGTATCAGTTCGCCTTCACGCCCCATCTCGCCAAGTCGGACCTCTTCGAGACGTCGGGCCATCTCGACTTCTACGCCGACGGGATGTACCCGCCGATGGAGATGGACAACGGCACCTACTACCCGAAGCCGATGAACTGCCCGATGCACGTGCTGATCTACCGCAGCCGGCAGCGGTCGTACCGTGAGCTCCCGCTCCGGCTCTACGAGCTGGGCACCGTCTACCGCTACGAGCGGGCCGGCACCCTGCACGGGCTCATGCGTATCCGAGGCTTCACCCAGGACGACTCCCACCTGTTCGTCACCGAGGAGGGCCTCGCCGACGAGTTGAACAATGTGGTCGCCTTCGTGCTCGACATCCTCCGGGCATTCGGGTTCAGCGAGTTCCAGGCCAAGCTCTCGACCAAGCCCGAGGGCAAGGCTGTCGGCTCCGACGCCATCTGGGACCACGCCACTGACTGTCTCCGGACGGCGCTGGAGGCCGCAGAGCTCGATTACGTGGTGGACGAGGGGGGCGGCGCCTTCTACGGCCCGAAGATCGACATCGACGTGCGTGATGCGATCGGCCGTTCGTGGCAGCTGTCCACCGTGCAGGCCGACTTCAACCTGCCCGAGCGGTTCAAGCTCGAGTATGTGGCCTCCGATGGCGAACGTCGCCAGCCGGTGATGCTGCATCGCGCCCTGTTCGGCTCGGTCGAGCGCTTCTTCGGTGTGCTCCTCGAACACTTCGCCGGCAACCTGCCGCTGTGGCTGGCCCCGGTGCAGGTCGAGGTGCTTCCCGTGGCCGCCGACCACGAGGCCTACGCCAACGAGGTGATCGACGCCCTCGTTACGGCCGGTCTCCGAGCTGAAATGACGGCGGCCACCGACCCACTCGGCAAGCGGATCCGCAACGCCAAGAAGCAGAAACTCCCGTACGTACTCGTAGTCGGCGACGATGACGTGGCCTCCCGCACCGTGGGCGTCAACCCCCGTGGGGGCGACGTGGAGCGCGACGTGGCCCTCGACGCCTTCGTTGCCCGGGCTGTCACCGATTCGGCCGAGCACCGCTGAGCGGTACGGATTCCAGCGGCTTCGGCTCAGGACGTACGTCGATGGAGCGGATCTTCTCGGGCTGGCGAGCCGTTCACGGGTCTGGCCTGGCCGGTGACGGCCGGCCCCACGCCGATCTGGATCCGGTGCCGGGCCAGAGCCTGTTCGAAACCCTCGAACGGTCCGGGTTGCCCGACGCCGAGACCTACATCCTGGAGCGCCGAGCCACCACGTTCTCGATCCTGAACGTGTATCCCTACACGAGCGGCCACGTGATGGTGCTGCCGCGCCGGGCCGTGACCACCATGGACGAACTCGACGACCCCACACTCACCGAACTGTGGCTCCACGTTCGTGACGCGGCTCGGGCGGTCAAGACGGCCTTTCGACCCCAGGGGCTCAACATCGGTCTGAACGAGGGCACCGCCGGCGGCGGCAGCGTGCCGGACCACCTACACGTGCACATCGTGCCCCGGTGGTCGGCCGACACGAACTTCATGACCACGATCGCAGAGGCGCGGATCGTGCCAATGACCCTGACCGACACGTGGGAGGCCCTCAGAGCCGTGTGGGCCGGGCCCGCCAGCGGCGACGACGGCCCGCTACCGTGAGGGCCGTGAGCGAGAACGGCGTGAGTGACGACCAGGCGGCCGAGGCCACGGCCGACGCCGTGGTCGAGCCAAGCGAAGCCGACGGCGCGTCGTCGGCGGCGGGCGACGTCCTCCCCGAGGATCTGCAGCCCCACCTCGTCGATCCCGAGGACTACGTCTTCCCGAACAACAACCGGCGCCGCATCCCGGGGTACCTGTACCTCGGGATTGCCATCGCCCTCACCGTGCTCGTCATCACCGTTGACGGCTCGGTGTTCGTCAACCGGGGGCTGCTCGGCGCCGCTGCCATCCTCGGCGTGGTCGGCGTCTACAGCATCGTGACTGGCTGGAATCTCAACATCGACGAGCGCGACGCCCTGGTGGCCGCGGTGGCTGAGGTTGGTTTCCCTGTCGGTCACGCGTCGGCCCAGATGGGCTGGCGGGGCCTGCTCAGCCGGCCGACGTGGCGCATCCTGCTCTATTCAGCCGACGAGCCTCCAGCGAAGCGGGGATTCGTGATGGTGGACGGTGTGGACGGCGCCGTCGTCGACTCGTTCGTCGAGGACAACCCCGAGGACTGGTCGATCTACGACGACGAAGAGCCACCCTCGGATACCGCTCCCACCGGCGAATCTGCCTCCGCGAGCACCGAGTCGGATGCCGCCGATGCAACCGCTGAGGCGAGCGAACCCGCCGAGCGCGACGCAGCCACCTAGACTGCGGCCAATGTTCGACGGGAACTTCCGGGCCGGCTTCGAGCGGGCCGTGGCGCCGATGGGCCGAGGCCTCCACGCAATCGGGGTGTCTCCCGACGCGGTGACAGCCACTGGCGTGGCGATGGCCGCAGGGTGCGCGGTTGCCATCGCCTTCGGGCAGTTCCCGCTGGCGTTCCTTCTCTTGTGCGCCACCGGCATCCCCGATGCGCTGGATGGCGCCGTGGCCAAGGCCGGCGGCCGGGCCGGGCCGAGAGGCGCATACCTCGACTCGGTGTCCGACCGGCTGAGCGACGCCCTGTTGTTCTTCGGCGCCGCCTGGTACTTCGTGCGCGTGGATCGGCCCGAGATGGCGCTGCTGCCGTTCGGGCTGTACATCGCCGCCTCGCTGGTGTCGTATCAGCGGGCCAAGGCCGAGTCGCTTGGGTACCAGGCCAAAGGCGGGCTCATGGAGCGGGCCGAGCGGTTCATCGCCCTCGGGATCGGGCTCGCCCTCCAACCGCTGTGGGCCCCCATCTTCGAGATCGTTCTCTGGGTGATGTTCGCGCTCACCGTGATCACGGTGATCACGAGGTTCGTGAAGGTGTGGCGCCAGGCAACCGATGCGCTGCCTCCTGCCGTGCGCCGCTCTCCGGCCCGTCGCCGACGCGCCGCCCGAGCTTCCGGTGAGCGCCGTCGTGGTCGGTACCGGGTCGGGGCTCGCCGCCCGCCGTCCGCCCGCTGAGATCACGCTCGTGGCCAGCCGCCCGCTGCGCATCTTCCAGGCTGCCTCTGCGGTGACCCGCGTGGTGCCGCTCGATGCGTTGTCGCTCACCGCGTCGGGCCTGGCCCGCCAGCTGGGGCCTCGGATCATGCCGGACAAGGTTGACCAGCTCGCCCGCCACATCCAACGGGTGAACCCCGGCCTCGATGAGGCGACGGCCCGGGCTGCCGCCGCCCGTGGCCTTGGGTCCTACGCCCGCTACTGGGTGGAGTCGTTCAAGCTGCCCCATGCGTCGACCACCGTGGTCGACCGCGGGTTCTCCGTGATCGGCTACGAGCACGTCGAGGCGTCGCTCACCTCCGGCCTCGGCCCGATACTGGTGCTGCCGCACCTCGGTGGCTGGGAGTGGGCGGCGGCCTGGCTCGGCAAGGTGGTCGGCGTCCGAGTGTCCGCCGTCGTGGAGCGGCTCGAGCCCGACGACGTGTTCGAGTGGTTCGTCGATCTGCGATCGGCCTATGGGATCGACGTGATCCCACTGGGGCCCGACGCCATCGGTCGCCTGGCCACGGCCGTACATGAGCGCAACATCGTGTGTCTGCTCAGCGATCGTGACATCGACGGCACCGGGGTGGAGGTGTCGTTCTTCGGCGAGAACACCACCCTGCCGGCAGGGCCGGCGCTGCTGGCCCGGCGCACCGGGGCGCCGCTGCTACCAACCGCTGTGTACTTCCGGGGTCGCAGCCGGCTGGGATACGTGGACCCGGCGATCCGGTCCGACCCCGATCGTCGACTCCGGGCCGACGTGAAGGCCACCACACAGGCCCTCGCCCACGCGATGGAGCGGCTCATCGAAGCGGCGCCCGAACAGTGGCACATGCTCGGCCCGAACTGGCCGTCGGATCATGACCAGGATCACAGCCCGGAGCCGACCGGGGCGCTGGAGCGGGCGTAGTACCCTTTGCTTCGTGCGCATCGGGATGATCTGTCCCTACAGCCTGGCGGTCTGGGGAGGGGTGCAAGCGCAGGTCCTCGGCCTGTCCCGAGCACTGCGCGCCCGTGGCATCGACACCCAGGTGCTGGCCCCCTGCGACGGGCACCCGCCCGAGCCTTGGGTGACGCCCCTCGGGAACTCGATTCCCTACGCCCAGAACGGATCGCTTGCCCCTCTCGCCCCTGATCCAGCCGCCCAGTTGCGAGTGCTCGGAGCGGTGTGGGACCAACGGTTCGACGCCCTCCACCTGCACGAACCGCTCGCTCCCGGGCCGACGCTCACCGCTACCGTGGTGAAGCCGGTTCCATTGCTCGCCACATTCCATGCCGCAGGCTCGATCGGGATCTACCGCTGGGGCCGGCCGGTGCTGAAGCGCCTGGTGCGTCGAATCGACGTGAAGGTGGCCGTGTCGGCCGAGGCGGCCGGGATGGCCGCCCGTCACCTCGGTGGTGACTACGACATCTTGTTCAACGGCATCGAGATCGACCGGTTCGCGCTGGCTGAGCCGGCCCCGAAAACGGGCCCCACCGTGATGTTCCTCGGGCGGCACGAGCCACGCAAGGGGCTGCGGGTGTTACTCGACGCAACTCGAATGCTCCCTCCAGACGTGACGTTCTGGATCGCCGGTGACGGGCCCGAAACCGACGCGTTGAAGGCCCGGTATCGCCACGACGAGCGGATCGTGTGGCTCGGATCGCTCAGCGAGGCCCAGAAGCGCTCGCACCTCGCCGCCGCCGATGCGTTCTGCATTCCGTCGCTCGGTGGCGAGAGTTTCGGCATCGTGTTGCTGGAGGGCATGGCAGCCGGGGTTCCCGTGGTGGCCAGCGACCTGCTCGCCTACCGGGTGGTGGCCCGCGACGGGCTGGACGCCTCGCTGTTTCCGACCGGCGACTCCCATGCGCTGGCGAAGGCGCTGCTGGAGGCATTGGAAGGCGGCCCGAGGGTCGAACGACAGCTCGAATCCGGGCGGGAACGGGCCGCCTCGTTCTCGATGGATGCGCTCGCCGATGCCTATCTGGCCCGGTACCAGCGGTTGCTCGCCTAGACTCGATGGGTCTCATGGCCACCGAATCGACTCCTCGCCCGACCCGCTCCTCCAGCGGAGCATCCGTTGCCATCGCGGTTGCGTTCGCCGCCCTGGCTGTGCCGCTGGCGGTGGTGCTCGGCATTGTGGGCCTTGTGCTCCCGGTGCTCACCTGGTGGATCGGTGTGCTCGTAGCCCTCATCGTTGCTGCTGCGGTGTTGTGGTGGCGGCTGCGCAACGCCGGCACGGCAATCCTCCGCACCCTCGGGGCTCAGCTGATCGAGCCGGAGGAGCAGGCCCGATTCGCAAACCTCGTACAAGGGCTCGCCCTGTCGGGGGCCACCGATGAGCCCGACATCTACGTGATCGACGATGCCGGCCGCAACGCCGCAGCCGTGGTTGGAGGCGAGGTCAACGCCATCGTGGCCACCACCGGCCTTCTGTCGGCCGTTGATCGCATTGGCCTGGAGGGCATCGTGGCCGAGGCACTCGTACGGATCGAGAGCGGTGATGCCGAGGCGGCGACGAAGGCCACCGCACTCTTCGGCCCCCTGATGGTTGGCCCGGCGGCGTCGGTGGCCCGCCCGGTGGTCTCGTTCGGCGTCCAGAACCTGCTCCAGTCCGACCGTGATCTGCTCGCCGACCAGGCTGCAGTGTCGCTCACTCGGTACCCTCCCGGGTTGTTGGCGGCCCTCGACGCGATCCGGGCCGGCACTCCAGCCACGGCCGTCAACTCCGAGGCCACCGACCACTTGTGGTTGGTGCCACCGGGCACGGCCGACCATGTGGCGTCCGCCATCGTGCCTGGCGCCCCCCTCGAGCTTCGCATGGACGTCCTGGGCGAACTCTGATCCTCAGGTCCTGGGCCGTCGGGCCGAATGGACCGGCATGGTCCAGCACCGCTGTCTCCGTCGGGCCGCCAGCGTGGTTGGCGTGGCGCTCACCCTCGTCATCGCCGGCTGTGGGCTCGAGAGCGACCCACTTGCCTTCAACGATCCGGACGAGAGTGGTTCTGTCGTCGAGACGCCTGATCTCGTGGAGGGTGACGCCTCCGGGGCGGACGATGACGCATCCACCGCGACCTCCGAGCCAGAGCTCGGGCCCGAGGACGAGGCTGGTGGCTCCGACGAGTTGGGGGCCGCCCCGCCGGTGCCCACGGGGCCAACTGCACCACTGACCGGCCAGCCAGTCGACGACCCGGCGCTGGCCTCCCGGTCGGCGTTGGCCATCAAGATCGACAATCACGTGTCGGCGCGACCGCAGTGGGGCCTCCTCGATGCCGACATCGTGTTCGACTACCGGGCCGAGGGCGTCACCCGCTTCATGGCCGTGTATCACTCGCAGCTCCCCGAAACGATCGGGCCGGTGCGGTCGAGCCGTACCTCGGACTTCGACCTGCTGACCGCGCTCGGTACGCCGCTCTATGCCTCGTCCGGAGGCAACGACATCGTCATGTCGCGCCTGCGCTCGGTGGACGCCGTGGCCGTCACCGATCAGACCGAGTCGGCCTACTACCGAACCAGCGGCCGCCCCGCCCCGCACAACCTGGTGGTCGATCCACGCGATCTCTACGCTGCGGCCACCGGCGACGGTCACCAGGGGGCGCCGCCGCCTGCGTGGTTCGAGTTCCGCAACGCCGAGGGGGCCTCAGCCGAGGTGGCACGCGGGGCTGCGGTGTCGACCGCCGAGGTGGAGATCGACTTCACCGGGTCGCCAACGGTGCGCTTCGAATGGGACGCGGCCCAGACGGGCTGGATCCGGCTCCAGGATGGCCAGCTCCATGTGGCCGCAGAGTCGGGCGAGCCTCTGGCGCCTCGCAACGTGGTGATCATGGTCACCGACTACCGGACGAGTTCGGCCGACGCGGCCTCGCCCGAGTTGGTGTCGGTGGGTTCGGGGGCCGCCTATGCGCTGGTCGACGGGCGTGTGATCGAAGGTACGTGGTCGCGCCTGTCGCCGGCCGATACGCCGACCCTGACGGATCTGGACGACGAGCAGATCGTGCTTGCGCCGGGTCAGACGTGGGTGCTGTTCCCTCAGCCCGGACAGGTGACGATCTTCGACTGACCAGGGGTTTCGGCGTCGATCTGACGGGTTGGGGCCGACGCCCGGTTGGAGCGCTCCATTTCCCCTTGCCGTCAGTTGTGATCCATGTCATGCTGCAGATATGCGGCAGAAACAGCTGGGAGGTAGCTCGACTTTCGAGTCAAATGCCTTCGGATGCGATGCCGCTCGATCATGGGATGATGGAGTGGTCGATGGGGCCGCCATTGGTTGGGCGGTGGTCTCATCGGCTGACTGAATGTGTGTCCACACTCATGCTCTGGGCCACCCGAGGCGGATGGCGCGTAGACCCCCTTTTGCCTGTGCCTCGTTCTTCTCGGATGGTCCTCTGACCTGGGTGTTCGCCCCTCTGTCTGCGGGCATGGGCCCGTCATCGACCTGTCGTCCACGGACGAGGGCGGCGGGATGGGGCCCTGGCTGTCGGCCACTCGCCGGCACTGTCTCTCGAGGGGCGGACGCCCGGGTTGGGTTCGAGCACGTTTGAGTGACTCCTGGCTGGCCCACATACGGATAATCCCCTCACTTTTCTTCGATATTTTCAGGCTGAAGCGTCGGTTTGTCGCGTTGTATTGGCTGTCGGAGTCCTTGACTCCTCGCAGTCGAGGCGTAGGGCCAGGGGTTCTTTTGTACTAGGGCAAACGCTGGACAGAAATAGTCCAATCTTGCGGAACGGCTCGGCCTCCGGGTGGGTGCCAGCCCTAGACTGATCCGCATGGCTGATACGAACGCTGCCACCCCCGGCACGCAGAACCGCACCGACGGCACCGTCCGGGTCAAGCGAGGCTTGGCCGAGATGCTGAAGGGTGGCGTGATCATGGACGTGGTCACCCCCGAGCAGGCCCGCATCGCCGAGGAGGCTGGGGCGTCTGCCGTCATGGCACTCGAGCGCGTGCCGGCCGACATCCGGGCCGACGGCGGGGTGGCCCGCATGAGCGACCCCGAGATGATCGAGGGCATCAAGGACATCACCACCATCCCGGTGATGGCCAAGGCCCGCATCGGGCACTTTGTCGAGGCCCAGATCCTCCAGGCGCTCGGCGTCGACTACATCGACGAGTCGGAGGTGCTCACCCCGGCCGACGAGGCGCACCACATCGACAAGTTCGCCTTCACGGTGCCGTTCGTGTGTGGGGCGACGAACCTCGGGGAAGCGCTGCGGCGCATCAGCGAGGGTGCGTGCATGATCCGCTCCAAGGGCGAGGCCGGTACCGGGAACGTGGTGGAGGCGGTGCGGCACCTTCGGTCGATCACCGGTGACATCCGCAAGATCACCCAGGCCGACGAGGCCGAGTTGTTCGACTGGGCCAAGCAGCTCCAGGCTCCGCTGCCCCTCATTCAGGAGATCGCCGAGACCGGGCAGCTCCCCGTTCCGCTGTTCTGCGCCGGCGGGCTGGCCACTCCGGCTGATGCCGCGCTGGCCATGCAACTCGGTGCCGAAGCCGTGTTCGTCGGCTCGGGCATCTTCAAGAGCGACGACCCGGCCCCTCGGGCCAAGGCGATCGTGGAGGCCACCACCAACTACAACGACGCCGAGATCCTGGCCAAGGTGAGCCGCGGCCTCGGTGCGCCGATGACCGGCATCGGGATGGACGAGATCGACGTCCGCCTGGCCGACCGCGGTTGGTAGCCCCCTCCACGGCCCCGTCTGCGGGTCGCCCCGTGGTGGGGGTGCTCGCCCTCCAGGGCGCCTTCGCCCGTCACGCCGACATGCTCCGCGAGTGCGGGGTCGACACCGTCGAGATCCGCCAGCCCCGCCATCTCGACGGCATTCACGCGCTCGTGATGCCGGGCGGCGAGTCCACCACGATGGTCAAGCTGCTGCACACCTTCGAGCTGGCTGAACCGATCGGGGAGCTTCTGGCTGGCGGGCTGCCCACGTTCGGGACGTGCGCCGGGATGATCCTGCTCGCGCGCTCGGTGACCGACGGGCATCCCGGCCAGTTCTGCTTCGACGCAATCGATATCGCCGTGCGCCGCAATGGCTATGGCCGTCAGATCAACTCGTTCGAGGCCGATCTCGTGATCGAGGCCGCCGGTGCCGTCGATGATCCCCTGCGAGCTGTGTTCATCCGGGCTCCGGTGGTGGAGAAGGCCGGGCATGACGTCGAGGTGCTGGCCGCGATCGACGACGTACCAGTGCTGTGTCGACAGGGGCCGGTGTTGGTCTCGTCGTTCCATCCCGAGCTCACCGACGACTCGCGTCTGCACCAGCTCTTCGTCAGTACACTCGACTGACGCTCGTCCCGGCGGATCTATGCCGACGGAGCACATCTCGTACGAGGAGGCGCCTCATGTCCGGTCACTCCAAGTGGGCCACGATCAAGCACAAGAAGGGCGCGGCCGACGCCAAGCGCGGCAAGCTCTTCGCCAAGCTCATCAAGCAGGTCGAGGTCGCAGCCCGGCAGGGCGGCGGGGATCCCGACTCGAACCCCACCCTGCGCACGATGTTTCAGAAGGCCCGCGACAACTCGGTGCCGCTCGACACGATCGAGCGGGCCGTCAAGCGAGGCACCGGCGAGCTGGAGGGTGTCAACTACGAGTCGATCACCTACGAGGGCTACGCCCCCGGTGGTGTGGCCCTGCTGATCGATGCGCTCAGCGACAACCGCAACCGCACCGGATCCGAGATCCGGTCGTTGCTGTCGAAGAACGGCGGCACGCTGGCCGAGCCCGGCGCCGTCGCATGGCAGTTCGAGCGCAAGGGGGTGGTGAAGGTCGATCGCAGCGTGGACGAGGACGAGCTGATGATGGTGGCCCTCGACCACGGCGCCGAGGACCTCGAGGATCACGGCGAGGTGTGGCAGGTCACCTGCGAGCCGGGCGAGGTGCTGAGCCTGCGCTCGGCGATCGAGGAGGCAGGCATCACCGTGGCCGAGTCAGACTCGACGATGATGCCGACCAACACGGTGCCTCTCACCGAGCCGTCTGAAGTGGGCTCGGTGCTGAAGCTGATCGATCTGCTCGACGACCACGACGACGTGCAGGACATCTACTCGAACATCGAGCTGTCAGACGATGTGATGGAGAGCGTCTCGCTCTAGGCGCCGCTCAGCGTCAGGCGTCCACCTAGATGCCCGGCCCGACGCCGAGGAGGCGGGAGCGGGTCACACCCTGCATGCCCTTGCGGAGGCTGAGCAGCGCAATGGCCCAGGCCACCGCGCCCAGCACGAGGGGCAGATAGCCGGCGCCGAAGAGCACCCCGGTGGCCTGGCTGTAGGCGATACCGATCAGCGGGAGGCTCACCAGGCCCGACGCCTGCTGAGCCGCGGCGGTGGAACTCACCCGAGCCGACAACCGCAGCACCAACGACAGGCAGATCGCCAGGAATGGCGGCAGCACCCAGAGGATCATCAACCACCACTGGGCAGTCGGGAAGAACCAGCCGCCCACCGATGGGCCCACCACAAGGTTCACGATCAGCGAGTAGACGCCGAAGCCCACCACCACCGTGGCGTAGCCGGGCACGAGGCTGGCGATCAGCTTGCCGAGGTAGATCTCGCGGGCCGAGGCGGGGGAGTGGGCCAGGAACTCGCCCGTGCCCCGCTCCCGCTCCCCGACGATGGTGGCAGCGCCGACGGCGGTGGAGATCGTGAGGGGCACGATCACGGCCACGGGAGCGAACAGGAACACGGCCAAGGCGTAGCCGGTCTGGCCCTCGGGGCTGTCGCCCTGCACCTGGTCGCGAGCGGCGTCGGGCAGCACGGCCAGCGTCTCCGACATGCGGCTCACCACCTCGACGCTGCCGATCTGGGTGATCGACACGAGCAGCACGAACGGGATCACCGCGTAGAACAGCGACCCGAGCACCACCATCGGCACCCAGAAGTCGCGAGCACCGATGAGCTGCTTGAGATCGGTTCGGGCCACGGTTGCCACCCGGTTCCAATCGGTGCCGTCGGCTTTCGTTCGGGCCCCACCCGGGGCAGCCATGGCCGTCATTGCCCCGCTCCGACCGGCTCTGGGGCCACTCGGTCCACGGCCGCAGGAGGCGGCGGAGCCGTCATGGGGTGCTCCTCACGGCGACGGATAGCGAAGTAGAGGTCTTCGAGGCTGGGCGTGAACGGTTCCACCGCCTCGATGGCGGCGCCGTCGATCACGAGCTGGCGTACCAGCTCCGGCACCACCGACGGATCGGTGAGCGTGAGGCGGGCCACGGTGCCGGTGCGGGTGTAGTCACCAACGCCGGGCTCGGTGGCGAGACGGTCGAGATGGTGGCCGTCGGTCACCCGGATCGACAGGGTCTGTTCGGGCCAGAACCGCTGCGCCAGCTCGGCCGGGCGGCCCGACAGCACCGTGGAGCCCTGCTCCATCATCACCACCTGGTCGGCGAGGCCCTCGGCCTCCAACAGAAGATGGGTGCACAACAACACGGTGCGGCCCTCGGTGGCCATCGTGCGCACGAGGTCGAGCACGGCCGCCGCCGATTCGGGGTCGAGCCCCGAGGTCGGCTCGTCGAGCAGCAACAGGTCCGGCTCGTGCAGGATCGAGCGGGCCAGCGCGAGGCGTGTCTTCATCCCGGTCGAGTACCCACCCACCGCCTGATCGAGAGCCGGCGCAATCCCGAACCGCTCCGCGGCGCTGGCAAGGCGTTGGTCCGTGGCCGGCCCTCGGCCGAGCCCGTAGAGCTGGGCGGCGTAGCGCAGGTTGTCCCAGCCGCTGAGCCGGTCATACAGCGACGGCTTGGCCGACACCACGCCGCAGCGACGGCGCACGTCCTCGCCGTCGGGCCCGCTCGGGTCAACACCGAGCACGGTCACCGAGCCTGCATCGGCAGTGAGGGCCCCGGTGATGATGCGGATCGCTGTGGTCTTGCCGGCGCCGTTCGGGCCGAGCAGAACCGTGATCTCGCCCGCCGGGGCGAGGATCGACACCCCCTGGAGGGCGGGAACGCGGCCGAAGGATCGGCTGACGGCACGAAGGTCGACGGGGCTGGCATCCACGACGGGAGGTATCGGTCTGATCGGGGTCGACCTCAAGCGCGTCTTGCGCCACTACCGTCGTACACGTGTTCGTGCTCGGGATCGATCCAGGTCTGTCGCGCTGCGGCTACGCCGTGCTGGAACCAGCAGGCCGCGGCAAGGCGCGGGCCAGGGCTCTCGGCGTGATCCGCACCGCGGCGTCGGCTCCGATCCCTGAACGCCTCGCCGAACTCCAGGCCGACGTGCAGAGCCTGCTCGACGAGTACCGTCCCACGGTGGTGGCGGTCGAACGCATCTTCTTCCAGAACAACGTGCGCACCGCAGTCGGTGTGGCGCAGGCGTCGGGCCTCGTGTTGGCCGAGGCGGCGGGGCGGCGGATGACCGTGGCCGAGTACACCCCGTCCGCCGTCAAGTCGGTGGTGACGGGCGACGGTCGGGCCGAGAAGCACCAGGTGCAGTCGATGGTGCAGCGGCTGCTCGATCTGCCGGCTCCGCCCCGTCCGGCCGATGCCGCCGATGCCGCCGCGCTGGCACTGTGCCACCTCGCTCACGACCCGTTGCTGCGAGGTACGCGCACACAGATCGCAGGGATCACGGCATGATCGGCTCGCTGCGTGGCGTGGTGATCGACCGCACGGCCCCGATGGAACGCTCGGCCGCAGCCGAGGTCATCCTCGAAGTCGCCGGTGTTGGCTACCGGGTGTCGGTCACGGCCGCCACCCTCGACCGGCTGGGGGCGGCTGAGGCCACCAACGGCTCATCGCCCCACGACGAGGTGCTGCTCCACATCCACCACCACATTCGCGAGGCCGACCAGAAGCTGTTCGGATTCCTCACGAAGCAGGAACGAGTGGCCTTCGAGGGCCTGCTCGCAGCCCACGGCGTCGGTCCAGCCCTGGCGCTGGCCGTGCTCGCCACCCACCCCGCCCCCAGGCTCGCTCGGATCCTGGCCGAAGACGATCTCAACGCCCTCTGCGAGGTGCCTGGCGTCGGCAAGAAAACGGCGCAACGGTTGCTGGTGGAGCTGCGCTCCAGCCTCGTGCTGCCCGAGCTCGACACCGCCGACGGGCAGCCGATCGTGCTCGACGCCAGCGATGCGCCGGCCCCCACCGCGCTCGACGACGTGCGGGAGGCGCTCACCAACCTCGGATACTCCAACGACGAGATCAAGGCCGTGATGGCGCGGGTGCAGGCCGACGTCACTGCGGAGCCCGAGCTCGATTCCGGCGCTCTGCTGAAGCGGGCGCTCCGCACACTGGCAGGCACCTGATGGGGCGCGACGAGCTCCTCGATCCGAACCCGTTGCCCAACGAGCCCGAGGAGCCGACCGGCCCCACCGGCGAAGAGGCAGGGCTGCGGCCCAAGACACTCGACGATTTCGTTGGCCAGGCCGAGCTGAAGGAACGGCTCGGGATCATGCTCGAAGCGGCCCGGGGCCGCGGCACCGCCGCCGACCACCTGCTCTTCGCCGGGCCTCCCGGGCTCGGCAAGACCACGCTGGCCAGCATCGTCGCAACCGAGCTGGGCGCACATCTCCATATCACGTCTGGCCCCGCCATCGAGCGGGCTGGGGATCTCGCGTCGATCCTCACCAACCTGCAACCCGGCGACGTGCTGTTCATCGACGAGATCCATCGGTTGCCCCGGGTGGTGGAAGAGGTTCTCTATCCGGCCATGGAGGACCGTCAGATCGACGTGCTCCTGGGCAAGGGTCCGGCGGCCCGGTCGATCCGTTTCGAGCTGGAGCCGTTCACCATGATCGGTGCCACCACCCGCACGGGCCTGATCACCGGCCCCCTGCGGGACCGCTTCGGCTTCGCGTTCCGGCTGGACTACTACACGCCCGCCGATCTCGAACGCATCGTGATGCGGGCCGCCACGCTGCTCGACGTTCGCCTGGAGCCAGCGGGGGCCAAGGAGATCTCCACCCGCAGCCGGGGCACGCCCCGCATCGCCAACCGCCTGCTCAAGCGGGTGCGCGACTACGCGGAGGTGCGGGCCGACGGCATCGTCGATGCGGAGGCCGCCGCCGACGGCCTGGCCCTATTCGGTATCGACGAGCGTGGGCTCGACAAGATCGACCAGCTCCTGCTCACCAACCTGTGCCGCCACTTCGAGGGTGGCCCGGTGGGCCTGTCGAACCTCGCGATCAGCGTCGGTGAACCCACCGAGACCGTCGAAGACGTGATCGAGCCGTTCCTCATCCAGCAGGGCCTGCTGATCCGCACCCCACGGGGTCGGGTGGCCACGCCAACCGCATGGCGCCACCTGGGCTTGGCGCCTCCGGCGGAAGCCCCGCCGCCGCCGGACACCCCCGGCCTGTTCGACTGAGCGCAATGGCCCCCGAGCCCACTGCGTCGGCCGACGATGCCGGCCACGCCGACTACTTCGACTACGAGCTGCCCCCGGACCGGATCGCCCAGCATCCCGTGGAACCCCGCGACGCGGCCCGGCTGCTCGTGGCCCCGCAGGGCCTCGGCGCACGCCACCGCCGGGTGGCCGACCTTCCCGACCTGCTCCAGCCCGGCGACCTGCTCGTGGTCAACGACACCCGGGTGCTCGCCGCCCGCCTCGGCCTCCGCAAGACAACCGGGGGCGCAGTCGAGGTGCTGCTGCTGCATCCCACCGGCCGGCACCGGCAGTGGCAGGCACTCGTGCGGGGCAGCCGCCGCCTTGCGCCGGGCTCACCGCTCGTGGCCGTGGACGCGCCGGATCCAGCGGCTGCTGAGCCACTGGTGGTGGTGGGAGCCGACGTCGGCGACGGTGTACGCGAGGTGGAGCTTCTCGCCGACGACGTGATCGACCGGGTGGGCGTGGTGCCCCTGCCGCCCTACATCACCGCTCCGCTGGCTGACGCCGAGCGCTATCAGACCGTGTTCGCCCGCCAACCGGGATCGGTGGCAGCCCCGACAGCCGGGCTCCATCTCACCGACGAGCTGCTCGATGCACTTCGGGCCAACGGCGTCGAGGTGGCCACCGTGGAGCTCCGAGTCGGCCTCGGTACGTTCCGGCCGATCACGGCCGATCGCATCGCCGACCACGCCATGCACGCCGAAACGTATGTGATCGAGCCAGCCACGTGGGCCCGCATCCAGGCCGCCGAACGGGTGGTGGCGGTGGGTACCACCGTGGTGCGCACCTTGGAGTCGGCGGCACGATCCGGCGAACTCACCGCATCGACTGAGCTGTTCATCCGCCGCGGTTTCGACTGGCAGGTGGTCAACACGCTCCTCACCAACTTCCACGTACCCAGGTCGTCGCTGTTGGTGCTCGTGGATGCCTTCGTGGGGCCGCGGTGGCGCGACCTGTATGCCACTGCGCTGGCCGAGGGCTACCGTTTTCTCTCCTTCGGCGACGCCATGCTCGTCGACCGCGACGCCCCTGCACCATGAGCTACCTGTCCATCGACATCGAGGCCACTGACGGCGCCGCCCGGGCCGGACGGATCCGCACCGGGCGCGGGAGCTTCCCGACGCCGGTGTTCATGCCCGTTGGCACCCGGGCTGCGGTGAAGACGCTCGACACGCTCGATCTCGAAGCGCTCGACCCGCCGATCGTGCTCGGCAACACCTACCACCTGATGGAGCGTCCAGGCTCCGACCTGATCGCCGATCTCGGTGGCCTGCATGCCTTCATGGACTGGAGCGGCCATCTCCTCACCGACTCCGGTGGGTACCAGATCTTCTCGTTGGAGCCGAAGATCACCGAGGAAGGGGCCCGGTTCCGTTCGGTGTACGACGGCGCCTACGTCGACCTCACCCCCGAGCGATCGGTGCAGGTGCAGGAGGAGCTCGGCTCCGACATCGCCATGGTGCTCGACGTCTGCCCGGCCCTTCCGGCCGATCGCCCTGCTCTGGCCGACGTGGTGGAGCGCACCCTTCGGTGGGCCGAGCGATCGAAGGCGGCCCACACCCGGGCCGATCAGGCCCAGTTCGGCATCGTGCAGGGGGGCGTTGAAACCGACCTGCGGGCCGATTCGGCCCGACGCACAGTGGAGATCGGGTTCGACGGATACGCCGTTGGCGGCCTGTCGGTGGGAGAGGAGCGGTCGGAGATGGTGCCGGCGATGGCGGCCGCCGTGGCCGAGCTTCCAGCCAACCGGCCCCGCTACGTGATGGGGCTCGGCGACCCGGTTGGTCTCGTGGAGGCGGTGCACAACGGCATCGACATGTTCGACTGTGTGCTGCCGACCCGGCTGGCTCGCCACGGCACTGCGCTCACCTCGCAGGGGCGGGTGAACCTCCGCAATCTCGTCAACGCCCGCAACGACGGCCCGATTGATCCCGGGTTCGAGCATCCCCTGTCGGCGCGCTACTCCCGGGCCTACATTCGCCATCTCCTGGTGACCAACGAGCCGACGGCGGGGCGGATCATCACCCTCCACAATCTCGCCTGGCTCGCCGATCTCGTGGGCCGGATGCGCACAGCGATCGTGGCGGGCACGTTCGACGAGCTGCGTCGATCGGTGTGGGCCACGTGGGCACCCGGCGAGGATCCCGACGGGCGGTGATTCGGGCCTCTGTGCACCTCGGCACGACCGAAGGTGACAACCCTGGGTGATCTGGGCGAGAAGTGGCCGCCCTACGCCCGAATCGTGGGCCCAACCGCTACCGTCACGTGGCTGGAGGCGCACCAATGGACGTACTAATCAACATAGCCCCGCTGGTTCTGATCTTCGGCCTGATGTATGCCGTGCTGATCCTGCCCCAGCAGCGGCGAAATCGGGAGCACAAGCAACTCCTCGCCAGCCTCGAGGTCGGCGATGAGGTGCTGTTGAACTCCGGCATCCACGGCTTTCTCACCGCCGTTGGCGACGACATCATCTGGATCGAAGTGGCCGAGAAGGTGGAGCTGAAGGTTTCGCGTTCGGCCGTGGCCGGCAAGGTCGTCGATCCCGACGATTCGGAGGACTGATGGGCCGGGGGGCGTACTCAGCGGTTTTCGTGCTGGCGATCACGGCGTTGGCGGCGATCGCCACCGTGGCCTCCGGAAACCAGCCGCTGCTCGGGCTCGATCTGCAGGGCGGCGTGTCGGTGGTGCTGCAGCCCACGAGCGAGGCAGACGACGAGGCGCTCGACCAGACCCTGGAGATCATCCGCACCCGGGTCGACTCGCTCGGCGTGGCCGAGCCGGAGATCTCCCGCCAGGACCAGACGATCGTGGTCGATCTGCCCGGTGTGGAGCAGCAGCAGCGTGCGCTCGAGCTCGTGGGGCAGACTGCCGAGCTGCGGTTCCGGCCCGTGTTGTTCGAGCTCGGCCCCCCAGCGACCTTCGACCCGGAACTCGATCCCGATGCGATCGACGGCGAGTCCACCGACGGCGAGTCCACCGACGACGTTGAGGCCGACACAACCGACACAACGGTGGTCGACGACGCGGAGGGCACAGGCGACGGTGACGAGGAGTCCCTCGGTGTGATCGCCGGCCGTTCGGGCGCTGCGTTGGCCCAGCAGGACGACAGCGATGCGGACGCCGATGCCGATGCTGATGCCGATGCTGAGACGACCGACACGACAGTGGCTGACGATGCCGAGGCTGACGCCGACACCACCGACACCACCGTCGGCGCCGACACCGGCGATGGGGTGGGAGACAGCATCGAGGACCTGCTCCCGCCGGAGGAGTCGAGCACGCTCGACCCCGATCAGCTTGCCGTGCTCACCGCATGCAGCGCGGGTGAGGTCACACCGGCCGAGGAGGATCTTGCCGATCAGCCCGTGCTACTCGTCGATCGGGCCGGCAGTCGCCTGTGCCTCGGCCCAACCCTGCTCACGGGCGACTCGCTCGAAACGGCCCGGGTTGACCTCGACCTCGCCGGGCAGTGGACGGTGAATCCGGTGTTCCGCTCTGGCGCCGACGGCATCGACCGCTTCAACCAGGCCGCGCAGAGCTGCTACATCGCCGCCCCCGATCCCAATGTGTGCCCCTCGGGCCGTCTGGCCATCGTGCTCGACCACGTGGTGGTGTCGGCGCCGGCGATCCAGGTCCCCACCTTCGGTCGCGACCAGATCGTGATCTCGGGTGCCTTCGAAGAGGAGGAGGCCCGTGACCTGGCCGCTGTGCTCCGCTTCGGTGCCCTCCCGGTCGAGTTGGAGACCCAGCAGGCCCGCACGGTGTCGGCCACGATCGGCGACGACGTGCTCCGGGCCGGCGTGATCGCCGGCCTCATCGGTCTCGCCCTCGTGGCCGTCTACCTCCTCGCCTACTACAAGCTCGCCGGACTGGTTGCCCTCGGTGGTCTCGTGATCTCGGCCGTTCTGCTCTGGGCGATCATTGCCTGGTTCGGGAGCAATCTGGGCCTGGCGCTGACGTTGGCCGGGGTGGTGGGCCTCATCGTGTCGGTCGGTGTGTCGGCCGATTCGAACATCGTCTACTTCGAGAACGTGAAAGACGCCTATCGCCAGGGCAAACGGGTGTCCACCTCGGTCGAGCGGGCCTACCAGAGCGCGATCTCCACGATCGTGAAGGCCGACGTGGTGAGCCTCATCGCCGCCGTGCTGCTCTACTTCCTCACCGTCGGCGCCGTGCGAGGCTTCGCCTTCTATCTCGGGCTGGCCACACTGCTCGACCTGTTCATCTCGTGGCTGTTCATGCGGCCCGCGCTGAACTTCCTGGCCCAGCGTCAGGCCGTGATCGACGACCCCCGACTGCTGGGTCTGCCCGCCAACGGAGGAGACGGCGAATGAGCATGCTCGGAGCCCTCTACCGGGGCGAGACCAACGTCGACTTCCGCCCGAAGTGGCGGCTGTCGATCCCGATCTCGGCCGCGCTCCTCGTACTGTCGCTGATCCTGCTCGCCACCCGCTGGCTCGATCTGAGCATCGACTTTCAGGGTGGCGGCGTCTGGGAGGTGCCGGTTGCCGAGTCGGTGACCGTGGCCGAGGCTCGTGACGCCCTGCCGGGCCTGGCCGACGCCCGCATCCAGCGGGTGGAAGATGCCGAGCGCGGCACGTTCATCCGGGTGCAGTCCGGCACGGCCGATGTCGATCGCAGCTCGGAGATCGTCGAGGCTCTTGCCGAGTTGGGCGAGGTGAGCGGCGACGAGGTCACCGTGTCGACCGTCGGCCCAACCTGGGGGTCGCAGATCACCAACTCCGCCCTGCGGGCCCTGCTGTTGTTCTTCGTGGCCGTTGCCGCCTATCTGGCCTGGCGTCTCGAATGGCGAATGGCTGTCGGCGCCCTGATCGCAGTGGTGCACGACCTCGTGCTCACGGCTGGGGTGTATTCGCTGTTCGCGTTCCAGGTGAGCCCCGCAACAGTGATCGCCTTGCTGACGATCCTGGGTTACTCGCTCTACGACACCGTGGTGGTGTTCGACAAGGTGCTGGAGAACCGCAACACCTCGGTGGCCGACGGCGTGAGCCAGACCGAGCTGATCAACCGCTCCATGAACCAGGTGCTGATGCGGTCCATCAACACCACGATCACCACCGTGTTGCCGGTGGGTTCGATGCTGGTGATCGGTGGGCTGTTCCTCGGTGGGGCCACCCTGCGCGACTTCGCCTTGGCGCTGTTCATCGGGCTACTGCTCGGCACCTACTCGTCGATCTTCGTTGCGGCGCCGGTGCTGGCATGGCTGAAGGAACGCCAGCCGGTGGATGACGAGACCCGCCGCCGTCAGCAGCGGGCCACCGAGCAGTTCGGTTCCACCGACTTCTCCCAGGAGTCCTCCGCCGCCGGCGTGGCCGCCCGACCACGGAAGAAGCGGAAGCGCTGAGTGATTGCAGCGGGCGATGTTCTGCCGCCGGCAGAACTCGGGGTGGGGGGCGCGCGCGCCCCCCCCCCCCCCCACCCCCCACAAGGAAGCCCGGGCGCGGGGGGCCCGGGGGGCCCGAGTAGGGCCGCC
>JBCCFL010000031.1:0-71730 GCA_039029735.1 Actinomycetota bacterium
CGGAACGAATGTCACCTCGTTGAGCGATGCGACGGTCCAAGAGCTCTTCTCCGTCGTCGACAACGTGGGGGCCAACTCCGACGAGTCGAGCAACGAGTTCTGTCGACTGCGGCTGCTCTCGAACTCGCCCAACGGAGTGGTGACCCTCCGCGGCAACGAAGCACGCCGGACCGACGAACTCCTTGATGGAAACTTCGACCTTGGTGCGAGCGTTCGCTTCTCGAACTACGTTGACGGGAACTTCGTTCGGACTTCCGATGACGACGGCTGTGTCGACATCACGTTCAACGAGTCCGGAGCAGAAGGCACGTCCTCCGGTGAGGTGTTTCTCCGAATCTGCAACAACGACTTCCACTCCGCGCGCGACAACATTGAGATCGGAGGAGGATTCGAAGCCGGGAACAATCTGCGCGGCTACGCCGTCGTTGCCTACAACTCGGTCGTGGGACCGACGGAGGGCGACGGTTTCGATTTCCGGCCCAACGGGACGTGGAGCCTACTGGTTGCGCGCAACCTGTTCCTGGCAGGTGGAGACGACACGGAGCCGGCCGTCAACGTCTCTGTGGACGGTGCATTCAGCCGTGGACTTGACGCACGGGTGCGGAACAACCTCGTCGCGTTCGCCGGTGATGGAATGGGGCACAACTCGAGTGGTATGCCGGTTGGTCAGTTCGTCAACAACACCGTGGCGTTCGTCGGGCAGGGCCCCTTCGACATGGTGCTGGGAACCCGCAACGACTTGACGGTCGCATCGGGAGCCCTGGATGAGCTGCAGTTCGGTGTTCACTCGCCGAACTTCATTCACAACAGCATCAGCCACGGGAACGCCTCGTTCGACATCAACCCGTCGTCGTTCGCAACCTACTCCATACTCGAGGAGCCGGGCGCGAGTGCCGGCATGGGTTCGATCCTCGGAAACCCGCTCTTCACGCTCAACGGCGATGCGGGCGCCCCGCTGACCTTTACGGCCCTGCGTGCCGACAGCCCGACGTTCGATGCCGGGGATCCGTCGCCGGACTACAACGACCCGGATGGGTCGCGCAACGATATGGGTGCGTTCGGAGGACCCGGTGCCGGGACGCTCGGTCCCTTGGAGAGCAAAGACACGCCGTGTCCGCTTCTTCTCGTCGGCGTGGATCCCATGATCGACCTGTTCGCCAGCGCGAGTTTCGTGTCCGGTACGCAGGCCATCACGGCGGTGTTCACTCAGGACATCGATGCGGCCACCGCGAGCACGGGCTTGGTCTTCGAGGTCGATGGCTTGCCCGTTGCCGGAACGTATGCGACGGACGGCAAGAAGGTCACTTTCACCCCGACCGCGAACTGGCCGGCCGGCGCGCGCGTACGCCTCGTTGCGCGGACCACGCTCGCTTCCACAACGGAGCAAGCGCTGGCATTCCAGCACGTCCGTACGTTTGCCGTGTCGCCGGACTCGGAGACGGCGGAGACGGAGCCGAACGAAACCTCGGCTACGGCGACGGCTCTCTCCCAGGATGCGGTCGTTCGCGCAACGGGAGCGGTTTCGGCTCCCGGTGATGTCGACTTCTTCTCGTTTTCCGGTGTGGCGGGTGAGCGACTCCAGGTCGCCGTGTTCGCACATCGACTCGCGCAGCTCCAAGGTGAGCCTGTGCCGCAGTTCGATGCGCGTATTCAGTTGCTGGCCAGCGACGGCGTTACTGTGCTGTTCGACAACGACGCAGCACTCGCACAAGGAGATCCGATGATCGACTTCACGCTGCCGACGACTGGAAACTACTTCCTGCGCGTATTCGGCGCCTCCGTCGGCGACAAGCTCGCCGGACGCCACGGCAACAAGGGTGTGATCTCCAAGATCCTCCCCGTGGAAGACATGCCGTTCACCGCCGATGGCCAGCCCGTCGACATCATCCTCAACCCGCTCGGCGTGCCGAGCCGGATGAACGTGGGCCAGGTGCTCGAATCGCACCTCGGCTACGCCGCCCGCTGGGGTTGGGAGGTCGAGGGTGAGACGGTCGGCGAGCCGCCCGTGCGTGGCACCGAGACCAAGACCCGTCCCTTCACCACCCCCTCCACCCTCGTTGCCACCCCGGTGTTCGACGGTGCGAAGTGGGACGAAAAAGAGATGGCCGGGGCCAAGCCCACCATCCAGTCGATCTTCGAGAACCTGAATCCCGAGTCGGTGGACGGTGAGCGTCTCATCGGTCGCGACGGCAAGGCCCAGCTCTTCGACGGGCAGACCGGCGAGCCGTTCGACAACCCGGTCATGGTCGGCATCATGTACATCCTGAAGCTGAGCCACCTCGTGGACGACAAGATCCACGCCCGGTCGACCGGCCCCTACTCGATGATCACCCAGCAGCCGCTCGGTGGTAAGGCCCAGTTCGGTGGCCAGCGCTTCGGTGAGATGGAGGTGTGGGCCCTCGAGGCCTATGGCGCCGCCTACTGCCTGCAGGAGCTGCTCACCATCAAGTCCGACGACGTGCTGGGTCGCGTCAAGGTCTACGAGGCCATCGTCAAGGGTGAGAACATCCCCGAGCCCGGCATCCCCGAGAGCTTCAAGGTGCTCATCAAGGAGATGCAGGCCCTGTGTCTCAACGTCGAGGTGCTCGCCGAGGACGGCGCTGAGATCGAGATGCGAGAGATCGACGACGAGCTCTTCCGCACCGCGGAGGAACTGGGCATCGATCTGAGCCGCCCGGAGCGTGGCTCCGACGAAGACGACGCCGCCCGTGCTGCGGGCACCCGTCGCTGACATCCGACCGATCGAAAGGAACGCATATTCATGCTTGACGTAAACGATTTCGATCAGCTCAAGATCGGTCTGGCCACTGCGGACTCCATCCGCATGTGGTCGAACGGTGAGGTGAAGAAGCCGGAGACCATCAACTACCGGACCCTCAAGCCGGAGAAGGACGGCCTCTTCTGCGAGAAGATCTTCGGCCCCACCAAGGACTGGGAGTGCGCGTGCGGCAAGTACAAGCGCGTGCGCTTCAAGGGCATCATCTGCGAGCGCTGCGGCGTTGAGGTCACCCGCTCGAAGGTCCGGCGCGAGCGCATGGGCCACATCGAGCTGGCCGCCCCCTGCGTGCACATCTGGTACCTCCGGGGCACCCGCTCGTGGCTGGCCTACCTCCTCATGGGCACCGAGCCTCGCGAGGAGCTGAAGGCCAAGCAGCTGGAGAAGGTCATCTACTTCGCCGCCAACCTGGTCACCTGGGTGGACGAGGATCGTCGCCAGGAGGATCTGCCGAGCCTCGAGGCCGAGGTGATCGGCGAGCGCGAGCAGATCACCAAGGAGATGGAGCTCCGCCTCGCCGAGCAGCACGAGGAACTCGAGGGCGAGCTGGCCCAGATGGAGTCCGACGGCGCCAAGGACACCGAGATCCGGGCTCGCCAGCGGGCCTTCGACAAGGAACTGGCCGCCACCCGCGAGCAGTACGAGATGGAGCTCGACGTTCTCGATCGGGCGTGGGAGGAGTTCAAGGACCTGTTCCCCCGCAAGATCCTGGAAGACGAGATGCTGTGGCGGGAGATGGTCGACCGCTTCGGCGACTACTTCGAGGGCGGCATGGGCGCTGACGCCATCGCCCAGCTCATCGAGCGGATCGACTTCGACGAGGAAGAGATCAAGCTCCGCCACGCCATCGAGCCCGAGGACGGCTCGAAGCCGCTGTCGGCCCAGCGCAAGCAGAAGGCCATCAAGCGGCTCAAGATCGTGGCGGCCTTCAACCGTCGTGACGAGAACGAGCGTCGGATCAACGACCCTCGGGCGATGATCCTCGACGTTGTGCCGGTGATCCCGCCGGAGCTGCGCCCGATGGTGCAGCTCGACGGTGGCCGCTTCGCAACCTCGGACCTGAACGACCTGTACCGCCGGGTGATCAACCGGAACAACCGCCTGAAGCGCCTGCTCGATCTCGGTGCCCCCGAGATCATCGTGAACAACGAGAAGCGCATGCTGCAGGAGGCCGTCGACGCCCTGTTCGACAACGGCCGTCGCGGTCGCCCGGTGACCGGTCCCGGTAACCGGCCCCTCAAGTCGCTGTCCGACATGCTCAAGGGCAAGCAGGGCCGGTTCCGTCAGAACCTGCACGGCAAGCGCGTCGACTACTCCGGGCGTTCCGTGAACGTGGTCGGCCCGACGCTGAAGTTCCACCAGTGCGGTCTGCCGTAGATCATGGCGCTGGAGCTGTTCCAGCCCTTCGTCATGAAGCGGCTCGTCGACCAGGAACTGGCCCAGAACATCAAGTCGGCCAAGCGCATGGTCGAGCGGCGCCGCCCGCAGGTGTGGGAGGTGCTCGAGGACGTGATCCAGGAGCACCCGGTGATGCTCAACCGGGCGCCCACCCTGCACCGTCTCGGCATCCAGGCCTTCGAGCCGGTGCTGGTCGAGGGCAAGGCTGTCCAGATCCACCCGCTCGTCTGCACCGCCTTCAACGCCGACTTCGACGGCGACCAGATGGCCGTGCACCTGCCCCTGTCGGCTGAGGCTCAGGCCGAGGCTCGGGTGCTGATGCTGTCGGCCAACAACGTGCTGTCACCGGCGCACGGTCGTCCGCTCGTCACCCCCACCCAGGACATGGTCATCGGCGTGTTCTACCTCTCCGAGGCAGTTGACACCGCCAAGGGTGGCGGCGTCTACCGCCGGGTTGACGAGGTGGAGCGGGCGTATGAGTCGGGCGCGATCAACCTGCACGGGCCGATCGAGTTCCGTCATCCCGACCTGCTCGAGACGCCGGCCAACGGCACCGGAGCGGTTTACACCAAGACCACCGCTGGTCGCGTGTTCTTCAACGAGGCGCTTCCCAGCGACTTCCCCTACGTAAACGAGGTCGTCAAGAAGCGGGACATCACCGCCATCGTCGACAGTCTCGCCACGAGCTATCCCAAGGCCGAGGTCGCCGCATCGCTCGACCGGATCAAGTCGGTGGCCTTCCACTTCGCGGCCAAGTCGGGCCTCACGGTGTCTATCGACGACGTGCAGACCCCGGCCGAGAAGAAGCAGATCCTCGACATGCACGAGGAAGAGGCCGAGAAGATCGAGAGCCAGTTCCGCAAGGGCATCATCACCGACGGTGAGCGACGCCAGAAGGAAGTGGAGATCTGGACCGCCGCCACCGACGAGGTGCGGGAGGCCATGGAGGTCTCGCTCAAGTCGAAGCAGTTCAACCCGATCGACATGATGGTCGGTTCGGGTGCTCGCGGAAACATGATGCAGGTCCGCCAGATCGCCGGCATGCGCGGGCTCGTGGCCAACCCTCGTGGCGACATGATCCCCCGTCCGATCAAGTCGAACTTCCGTGAAGGCCTCTCGATGCTGGAGTACTTCATCGCCACGCCGGGCGCCCGCAAGGGCCTCGTCGACACGGCGCTGCGTACCGCCGACTCGGGCTACCTCACCCGTCGCCTCGTCGACGTGGCCCAGGAAGTGATCATCAACGATCGCGACCCGTTCGAGGCTGGCCGTCCAGTTCGTGGCCTGATGCTCGAAGACGTCAAGCCCGACGGCTACTACAACCGGTTCACCGGCGAAGCGTCCGATCCCACCGACCCTGATGCTCGGATGGTTCGGACCTACCTGGAGACCCGTCTGTACAGCCGAGTGCTGGCCGACGACACCACGCTCGTCGACGGCACCGTGATTCCCCGAGGAACCATGGTGCGTGAAGACGAGATGCGTGCGCTGCGCGACGATCCCGGGGTCACTCGGGTTCGAGTGCTCTCGCCGCTCACCGACGACTCCCCGGTCGGGATCACCGGCGCCAGCTACGGCATGTCGCTGGCCACCGGCGTGGACATCGAGGTCGGAGAGGCCGTGGGTGTGATCGCCGCCCAGTCGATCGGTGAGCCTGGCACTCAGCTCACCATGCGTACCTTCCACACCGGCGGTGTGGCCGGTGGCGCCGACATCGCCGGCGGTCTGCCTCGTGTGGTCGAGCTGTTCGAGGCTCGCAGCCCGAAGGGCAAGGCCACCCTGGCTCGCATCTCCGGCACCGTGCGGATCGCCGAGGACGAGGGCAAGGGCAAGGTCATCACCATCGTGGGTGAAGACGGTGAGGAAGACGACTACGTCATCCCTCTCGCCGCCCGCCTCGAGGTGGTGGACGGACAGGAGATCACCGCTGGTGACGCCATCGTCGACGGTCCTCGCGACCCGAAGGAGCTGCTGGAGATCCGGGGTATCCGGGAAACCCAGCAGTACCTGGTGGAAGAGGTCCAGAAGGTGTACCGCGACCAGGGTGTGTCGATCCACGACAAGCACATCGAGCTGATCGTGCGTCAGATGACCCGGCGGGTTGCCATCCAGGAGCCGGGCGACTCGGAGTTCCTCCCCGGCGAGCGCTGCGACCAGTGGCAGTTCGCCGACGTGAACCGTCGCCTGGTGACCGAGGGCAACCGACCCGCCGAGGGCCGGCCCGAGATCATGGGCATCACCAAGGCGTCGCTGGCCACCGACTCGTGGCTGTCGGCGGCGTCGTTCCAGGAGACCACCCGGGTGCTCACCGAGGCAGCGATCGAGGGTCGTTCCGACTCGATGATCGGCCTCAAGGAGAACATCATCATCGGCAAGCTGATCCCGGCCGGCACCGGCTTGCTTCGGCACCGGGAGCTGGAGACCATGGCTCCCGACTATCAGCCGATGCCGTTCTACTCCGCCGAAGACGGCGAGGAGCAGGATCCGGCCCAGTGGCTGGCGTCGATCGGAAGTGAGCAGATGGTGGGCGCCGACGTCACGCCGCTGCCCACGGCCGCTCCAGACGAGATCGGCTGATCCCGGTCACCTGAACCTGAAGACAGAAACTGAACACAGCACGGTGCGGGGCCGCCCTTCGGGGCGGCTTCGCCGCGTGTGGGGCTCGATGGCCCGGGTACCGGGCTACTCACCGTCGACAGCGCCGTCAGTCCGACTGGGTGCCCACCCTCAGCTCTCGAAACGGGAGATCGCGGTCGACGGCGATGTCGCGGGGGAGGCCCAGCACCCGGTCGCCGATGATGTTCTTCTGGATCTCGTCGGTGCCGCCCGCGATGTTGGCGCTGAAGCTCCGCAGCGTGGACTGGGAGAGCCGTTGAGCATCGTCATCGCCGGCGCTCCACGCGGCGCCGGCTGGGCCCGCCAGGTTCATCATGAGCGACCGTGACATCCGGGCGATCTTGGCGCCGTGGAGCTTGCCGAGCGAGCCGCCAGGGCCCGGCGTCTTGCCAGCTTTCATCTCGGCCCTCGTGCGCATCGACACGAGGCTCTTGGTGGTCTCCTCCATGTGGATCTTCACCAGCTCCTGGCGCACCACCGGATCGTCGAGGCAGCCGTTGGCCCGAGCGGTCTTCACCAGGAAGTCGGAGGTGGGCGTCTTGATGCCAGAGCTGGAGCCGGTGCCGATTGCCACCCGCTCGTACATGAGCATTGCCGTGGCGAGCCGCCACCCGGCGTTCAGCTCGCCGATGAGGGCGTTGGCTGGGAGCCGCACGTCGGTGAAGAACACCTCATTGAAGTGCACGCCACCGTCGATCTGGTTGATGGCTCGCTTCTCGACACCGGGGGCGTTCATGTCGACGATGAACATCGAGATGCCGGCGTGCTTGGGCACATCGGGGTCGGTGCGGGCGATGATGATGCCGTAGTCGGACACATGGGCCAGCGTCGTCCACACCTTCTGGCCGTTGAGCGTCCACTCCTCGCCGTCGAGCACCGCTCTTGTCTGGAGGCTGGCCACGTCGGAGCCGGCCCCGGGCTCGGAGAACATCTGGCACCACACGGTGCGAGCGGCGATGGCGTCGGGCAGGTAGGTGGCCTTCTGTTCATGGGTCCCGTACTCGACGAGCATCGGCACGCACATGCCGTGGCTGATCGTGAGCTGCGACGTCATGTCGGAGTGCTTGGCGTACTCCTCCCGCCAGATCCGGTCATAGCTTTTGGGCAGCCCTTGACCGCCGTACTCGGCGGGGTACGTGATGCCGGCGAGCCCGGCTTCGGCCGCCTTCTGCTGGAACACCTTGTTGGCCGCCAGCTCGTTGGCGCTCCGAGGATCGGGCTGGTCGAACACCAGCCCGGTTGCATGCTCGGTGAGGAAGGCCTGGCATCGAGCGCGGAACTCGTCCTCTGTTTCGGAGGGGGTCGTGGAGGGGGCCTCAGTCGCCGTCATGCCCCATTGGTAGCGCTTTTCCGTGGCCGCTACCTCATCTCGCTCCACTCAGCTGGTGGCTGTCATCTCGCCGCGACCAGCGGGCCGGTGTCGAGCACGTCCGCCACCTCGACAGGTCGCCCCGAATCGATGCTGGCGTGGGCGGCCACGCCGAGAGCCACGCTCATGAGGCCGTCGGCGAGGGTCACCTCGGGTTCGGCCCCGGTGCGAATGCAGCGGAGGAACTCCTCGTGCTCTCGGAACGACGAGCCGTAGTGGTGCCCAAGATAGGGCGCCGTGGCGGGCACGGTCTCCTCGTACACCTGGCCCGTGGGGTGGACGTCGCGCAGCCCCCGCCGGAACCGACCGTTGGGCAGATGAGCCTCCAGCTTGCCGAGATCGCCGATCACGGTGACCTCGTCCTGGGTGGAGGTGGCTTCGGCGAACATGCACAACTCCAGCGTGCCGATCTGCCCGCTGGCGTAGGTGACGGTGACCGACGCGTGGTCGAGCACGTCACACCGTTCGCCGTCGTACTCGACGTCGAGGTGGTTGACGGCCTGGCCGCCGACGGCAAACACACGCACCGGCTCGTCGGCGATGACGAGGTTCAACAGGTCGAAGAAGTGACAGCACTTCTCAACCAGCGTGCCGCCCGTGTTGCGGTTGAACCGGTTCCACGAGCCCACCTTGGGCAGGAACGGGAACCGGTGCTCACGAATGCCGGCCATGCGAACCGGCCCGATCGTGCCCGCCCGAAGATCGGCGAGCAGCCGAGCCACCGGCGGCATGTACCGGTATTCGAGCCCCATCCAGATTGGGCCGGGATGATCCCGGCTCAGGTCCAGTGCGGTACGGCAGTCCTCGACCGTGGTGCACAGCGGCTTCTCGATCATGATGGGCGTGCCCGTTGCGGTGACCCGGCGGAGCACATCGAGGTGGGTGTGGTTGGGGCTGGCGATCACGTAGGCGTCGCAGCGGCCGTCGGCGAGGAGGGCGTCGAGGTCGCGGTAGGCCGTGGCGGCGGGCGCCAGCGCATGGGCGGTGGCCAGCGACGACGGGTCCGGGTCGTACACCGCGGCCACTCGGGCGCCGTCGAGGTGGTGCACGTTGTGGATGTGCTCCACCCCCATCATGCCGGTGCCGATGATGCCGTAGCGGAGATCAGCCATGGGCCGACCCCACAGGCGTTGCCACAGCAGCGGCCCGGGGCTTCAGCGGGCTGTGGTCGAACTGGGGAAGCACATGGCGAGCGAACTGATCGCACTCGCCCATGAGCGTGTAGCCCGAGAAGATGAACGAGCTGATGCCGACGCTCTGGTACGCCCGGATCTTTGCTGCCACTTGATCGGGGTCGCCGACGAGGGCGGCCCCGGCGCCACTTCGGGCCCGGCCGACTCCGGTCCACAGGTTCGGCTCGACGAAGCCGTCCGACCCAGCTCCGGCCCGCAACTCGTGCTGGCGGGAGACACCCACCGAGGTGGCGTCGAGCGACTTCGTGCGGATCTGGTCGCCCACCTCATCGTCGAGCTGGGATACGAGGCGAGCGGCCGCCGCCCGGGCCTCGGCCTCGGTCTCCCGCACGATCACATGGGCCCGCAGTCCATACCGCAGCGCCCGGCCGTAGCTCGCCGCTCGCGCGGCCATGTCGGCCACGGTGTCGGCCACCGACGCCACGGTGTCGGGCCAGGTGAGAAACACGTCAGCGGCCTGTGCTGCGGTGTCCTTGGCGGCAGGGGAGAAGCCCCCGAAGTACAGGGGTGGGCACGTACCTGATGCGGTGGTGATGCGCGGTGGCTCGATCGAGAGCTGGAGGAACTCACCGTCGACGTCCACCGGTTGGCCGTTCAGCAGCGCCCGGAGGGCGTGCATGTACTCGAGCGTGCGCTGGTACCGGGGCCCGGAGTCGAGCGGGGCGCCCGGCAGGTCGCTGGAGATGATGTTGATCGTGAGCCGCCCGCCGCACATCGCGTCGATCGAGGCCAGCTGGCGAGCGAGCTGGGGGAGCCACACCTCGCCCATCCGCACCGCCAGGAGCAGGTTGATGGTCTCGGTGTGCGGCGCGATCGCCGAGGCGAAGCTGACCGCGTCGATCCCGAGCTCATAGCCCGAGGGCAGGAGGATGTTGTCGTAGCCGTTGGCGTCCGCCCGGAGCACGATGTCGCGGCAGTGCTCCCACGAACTGAGCAGTTCCGGGGCCGGCACGCCAAGGTACTCGTAGTCGTCGTCGCAGAGGCCGGCGAACCAGCTGATCTCGAGGTCGTCGTTCATCGTCGAAGAGCGTGACAGCACACTCCGTGGCTGCATAGACGCATTCTGTATATGAGGTCATTCGATCTCGACATGGCTCGATGAAGATGGCAGCCTCGGAACCGTGACCCATCCGCTCGATGATCTCGACCTGGGAACAATCGAACTGTTCGCCGCCGCGGCCGAGCTTGGCAGCATCTCGAAGGCGGCCTCACGATTCCACCTGAGCCAGCCCGTGGCCAGCCGTCGCCTGCGCGACCTGGAGCAACGGCTCGGCTTCGAGGTGTTCCACCGCTCCGCCGTTGGCGTGACGCTCTCGCCTCGGGGGATGCACGCGCTCACCGCAGCTCGGGCGTTCCTCGCTGGCGCCCGCCAGTTCCAGGAGGAGACCGACGCACTCGCGGCGGGCGACGGCGGCGTGGCGGTCATGGCCACGGCCAATGTGGTTCGCCACGATCTGCCAGCCGTCGCCGCCGACATCGCAACCTCCGCCGTCGACAGTGGGCGACGCCAGCCCGGCATGCGACTGTCGATCGGGTCGACCCTGGACATCTCACGAGCGGTACGCGCCGACCAGGCCGACATCGGGCTCACCGACGGGCCGGACGCGCCGCTCGGTCTCGAGAGCGAGGTGCTCGCCGTCCACGATCTGGCGACAGTGGTGGGGGTGACACACCCTTTGGCCGCCCGATCGACCGTTGCGCTCGAGGACCTGGCGGCGTCGTCGCTCCAGCTCCCGCCAACGGGAACGGGTACTCGGGACGTGATCGATGCCGCGTTCGAGCGAGCGGGCCTGGCCGCTCCCCTTGCCCTCGGCTCGATCGGGGTCGATCAGCGGGTGACCCTGGCCATCATGGGGTCGGGCCCCACGATCGTTCGGGCCGAGGCCGTGGTCGGGCACCTGGCGGCCGGCTGGCTGGTGCGAATCGAGGTGGCATCACCAACGGCGCGTCGCGGGCGGCCGCCGGCCAGCGAGGATCAGCCGGCAGTGTTCCGTCAACCGGTTCGCCTGGTGTGGAAGGGGCATCGGCCAACGAGGGCAGCCGCCGATGTGATCGAGGCCATCCGCAGCTCAGGCCGCCCACAGTGAACCGGCCAGCGCCACGCCAGCCACGAGCACCCAGGCGACGAGCCCGAGTACGAGGGGGCGTGGGCCGAGCCGACGGAAGTCGCTGATGCGGATACCGGCGCCGAGGCCCACCAGCGCGACGGCGAGCAAGGCCTTCTCCACCTGTCCGGCTGCGGTCAACGCGAGGTCGGGCACGAGCCCAGTGGTGCGGACCGCAGCCATGGCGAGGAATCCCACCACGAACAGCGGCAGCACCTGACGAGGCCGCCGGCCCGCCGTCTGGCCCGAACCGGCGCTGAGCATCACGTTGATGATGACCACCACCGGAGCGAGCAGGGCAACGCGGGCGAGCTTCACCGCAACGGCCGTGGTCACCACCTCGGGCCCGATCGCCGATGCCGTGGCCACCACCTGGGCCACATCGTGCACGCTGGCTCCCACCCAGAGTCCGATCTGACCGTCGGCCAACCCCATGGCCAGGGCGATCACCGGCAGTGTGACCATGGCGGCGCTGCCGAACAGCGTGACGAGGCCCATGGCCGCTGCCACCTCACGATCCTCGGCCTTGGTGCTGTCGCGTACCGCCGCGATCGCCGACACCCCGCAGATGGCGTAGCCGACCGCGACCAGGAGGCCAAGGTCGCGTGACACCCCGAGCCGCCGCCCGATGACCTGGGTTCCAACGAGTGTGACCGTGAGGGTGGCGACCACCACCATGAGCCCTCGAACGCCGATCTCGGTGAGATCACCGAACGACAGACGCAGGCCGAGCAGCACCACGGCCGCCCGCAGCACGCTCCGGGCAGCGAAGCTGACCCCAGGCTCGCTCGCCACGGGCACCATCCCGAGATTCACCAACACCGCCCCGAGCACCACAGCCACCATGGCAACCGAGAGCCCGGGAACGAGGAGGCTCAGCCCTGTTGCGGCGGCCGCGCCGCCGATCGCAAGGGCCAGACCAGGGAGCACCGACTGGGTTGAGGACTGCACCGACGTCACACCCACGACGCTGAACCGTTCGGCCGACCGTCGCTAGGGGGGCATCCCCGCGGACCCTATAGTTCTGGCCTATGGCCCTTCCCCCGACGAGCCCTGAACTCGCGTCACTCGACGTGTTCGTGTCGGTGGTGAAGCTCGGCAGCATCTCCAGGGCCGCTGGCGCCCACCACATCTCCCAGCCCAGCGTCAGCGCCCGGATCCGATCGTTGGAGCAACAGCTCGGCGTGCAGCTGCTGACGCGATCGCCAACCGGGTCGACGCCGACCGAACACGGCTCGTTGGTCGCAGGGTGGGCCGAGAAGGTGCTCCAGGCCGTCGACGAGCTCAACGCCGGTGTGGCGGCGCTGACCGCAGCGGCCACCGGCCCCCTGCGGATCGCGTCCAGCTACACGATTGCCGAGTACGTGCTTCCGTCGGTGGTCGAGCAGTTCGGGCGCAACCGGGAGGCGGGCGCCATCCGCCTGGAGGTCGCCAACTCCTCGTCGGTGTTCGCCTCGCTCGAATCGGGGCGGGCCGATCTCGGTTTCGTCGAGGGGCCGGCCGGTGCACCGGGCATGAGCGAGCAGCTGATCACCACCGATGAGCTGGTGGCCGTGGTGGGTCGCGGTCATCCGTGGAGCGAGGTGGATGCGGTGGGTGCGGCCAAGCTCGCAGTCACGCCGCTCGTGGTGCGCGAGGCCGGGTCGGGCACCCGGGACGCACTGGAGCACGCCCTGGCCGAGCGAGGGCTCGGGCCACCCCGAGCGGCACTGGAGCTGGGATCGACCGCTGCGGTGCGAGCGGCGGTGATCGCCGGCGGACCACCTGCAGTCATGAGCCGGCTCGCAGTGGCCGCAGATCTGGAGGCCGCCTCGCTCTACGAGGTGGACGTCGACGGGCTCCACATCGAACGGCGGCTCCGGGCCGTCTGGCCCGACGATCGGCCCCTCACCGCGCTGGCTGTCGAGCTGCTCCGACACCTTCGCTGACCGGCTGGGGCCTTTCGGCCCTGTTTCGGCAAGCCCTCCTAGCCTCACCGTGTGGGTATCGAGACGGCCACGTTGTTCTTCGCGCTGTTGAGCCTGGCCACGGCACTCGCCGTGGTGGCCGTCGCTGTACTCGCGCTGGTGGATCGCCCCCGGCTCGACACGATCCGCGACGTGGCCCTCGAGGCGGCAACCGCCGTTGCCGTGGTCAGCACACTTGGTTCGCTGTACCTGTCGGAGATCGCGCTGTTCGAGCCGTGCCGGCTGTGCTGGATCCAGCGGGGGTTCATGTACCCGGCCGCCGTGGTGCTGGTGGTCGCCCTCGTCACGCGCCGGCGGGCGCTCACCTGGGTGGCTGCGGCGCTCTCGGCCCTCGGACTGCCGATCGCGGTGTTCCACCGCGTGGAGCAGGCCGTCGGGGAGCTGTCCGGGGTGTGCGATGCCGCCACGCCGTGTGCCGCCCGGTGGATCAACCATCTCGGGTTCATCACGATCCCCACCATGGCTGCGATCGGATTCGCCGCCGTGCTCGTGTTCACCACACTCACCCTCACCGACTCCCGGAGTTCGTCTTGACCACCACCTCGCCACCGTCGTCCTCGAACCGGCTCTTCATCGGAGCCGTGGCCGCCATCGTCGTGATCGGGCTCGCCCTGGTCGCGGTGGTGGCCAGCAGCGGCGGGGACGACGTCGAGACGGCGGCCGAGCAGACCGCCGCCGTCGAGCTCCAGGGCAACGCGTTGTCGCCCCTCCCCGATGGGGTCAACCTCGGCACGGCCGACACCGATCCGATGGTGGGCACCCAGGCGCCCGTGCTGACCGCGCTCGACTTCGCCGGCAACGAGGTGACGATCGACGCCGACGGCCGGCCCAAGGCTGTGTACTTCCTGGCGCACTGGTGCCCGCACTGCCAGGAGGAGGTCAAGGTGGTGCAGCAGCTGATCGACGACGGCCAGCTCCCGGACGGTCTCGACCTCTACGCCGTGTCGACCGCAGTCGACCAGGGCGCCGGCAACTACCCACCGGAGGCGTGGCTCATCGACGAGGGCTTCGAGCCGACCACCGTGCGCGACGACGAAGCGTCCACGGCCTTCCAGGCCTTCGGCGGGAGCGGCTTCCCGTATGTGGTGTCTCTCGACGGTGACCACAATGTGTTGGCCCGGACCGCGGGCGGCCTCGACGCCGCGACCATGGCGGCGTTCTGGGGCAACACCGCAGCCGGCTGAGCCCGGCCATTCGGCTTCGCCGCCGCCGTCGAACCCGCGGGGTGGGGTCAGGTCCAGGTCGACCCGCTGGTGTATCGCCGCAGCCCTCTGTCGAAGGTGAGCACGCCAAGCCCGGCGAAGACAGCGGCGACAGCCGCCAGTGCCAGCGCAGGCCCGAGCTCGAACGAGCCGACGAGGCGCGCCGGCACCGACGTGACGAAGGCCGAGGGAACCACCACGTAGAGCAGGATCTTCGCCACACCACCGAATGCATCCACCGGGTAGGACGAGAACAGCAGCATGGCCTGCAGCCCGAGGTTGCCGCCCTCGTTGCGGCCAACGAAGAACGACAGCGACCCCACCAACACGAAGAATCCGACCTGGATCACGATCGCCATCGCCACGCCGTAGGCGAACACGGCGAGTCGAGCTGGGGTGAGATCAGCGAACACGATCAGCATCACCAGGCCGAAGAGCGGCTCGCCGATGTGCAGCACCTCGACCCTCCGCACCAGCAGGTACGGCAAGGTGCGCACCGGCACGGTCAGCGCCTCGTCGAGCTCGCCGTCGGCGGCCATGTCGCCGAGGCGACGAACGTTGTGCAGTGCACCGAGCACGAACCCCGAGCTCGTGATGGCGATCGCCAACAGGATGAGCACGTCGGCCGTCTTCCAGCCTCGGATCTCGTCGACACGGCTGAACACCAGCAGCCAGAACGCGATCCACACCAGGTCGTTGGTGGTCATCATCACGAGCTGTGACCACAAGGCCCGCCGGTCGGCGAGCGCATGACGCCAGGCCGCCCGCCAGGTGATCCACAGCGCCCGTACCTCGGCAGTCATGATCCCTCCCGCACGAGCCGGGCGGTGCCCCGATCGAAGGCGACAACGGCCGCGATTGTCAGGGCCACCAGCCAGCCGAGCTGCACCACGAACCAGCCCGGATCGATCCGACCGGCGGCGAGGCGCGACGGCGCGTAGGCGAAGGCGGCGAAGGGGAGCGCGGCTGCCACCGACCGGAGTGGGCCGGGGAGGACGTCGATGGGAATCAGCAGCCCGCCGAGGATGAACACGAGCTTCTGGTAGAGGAACCAGGCGCTGCGCGTTTCGTGGAACCAGAACGAGGCGGCAGCGAACGCGTGTTGCGCGGCGATGCTTCCTGCCGCCCCGAGCAGCAGTGCGGGGATGGCCAGCGTCAGGCCCGACCAGGAGGGCGGCGGGCCGACCACGGCGAATCCGAACACCACGCCCACCACCGCGCACGCCGCGAGGCGGGGCAGCACCATTCCCACTTCGTGCGCCAGTCGGATCACCACCGGACGTGCCGGGCGGATCAACTCCGGCACGATCCGACGGTTGACCACGTCGTCGCCCGTGTACTCGATCAGGCGTTGGGGCACGACGCTGAATGCCAGCTCGCTGACGATGATGTACCAGGTGATCGACGTGGCGTCGTAGCCAGCGATCTCACCGCCCCTGCTCTCGGTGACCGCTCGCCACATGGCCGACAAGGCGAGGGTGACCACGAGGTAGAAGCCTGCGACGGCCACGAGCGCACCCGGTTGGCGGGCAGCCCGACGGGTACCGGCCATCGCGGTGGTCACGATCTGGGTGATCATGTCGGGCTCCGATAGATCGAGGCGATCACATCCTCCAGTGGGGCGTCGTCGATGGCCACGTCGACAACGGCGCCGGGTGCGGCGGCGAACACGGCGGTGAGGGCCGTCTCGATCGTGCAGACGTCGGTGTCGACGGCCAGGTCGATCCCGGTCGAGGTCGGCGTTGTCGCACGGCCGGGGCCAGTCAGGGCGGCTGCGACCACGGCCGGATCCACTCCCGCGAGGCCGACCCGGACCCGCTTGTTGGTGAGCAGCTCCGCTCGTAGGGCGGCGACCGAGGCGTCGCGGATCACCCGACCGTCGTTCACGATCACGGCACGGTCGGCGACGTATTCGATGTCGGCCACGTCGTGGCTGGTGAGGAAGACAGTGGTGCCGAGCTCGGTGTTGAGGGTGACGAGCAGCTCGCGGAACCGCTGCTTGGCCAGCAGGTCGAGCCCGATCGTCGGTTCGTCGAGGAACACCAGCGACGGTTCGTGCAACAGGCAGGCCGCCAGCTCGCAGCGCATGCGCTGCCCGAGTGACAGCGTCCGCACCGGTTGGTGGAACAAGCTGGCAGCGTCGAGGAGTTCGCCGAGCTCGTCGAGGCGGCGGGTCACGTGGGCGTGCCCGAGGCCGTAGATGGCACCGAGCATCCGGTAGGTCTCGACCGCGGCCAGCTCCGACCACAGCAGCGAGCGTTGGCCGAACAGGGTGCCGATCCGTCGGCTGAGCGTGCGACGCTCGTGCCAGGGCACGAGGCCGAGCACCAGGGCGTGGCCGCCGGTTGGGTGGAGGATGCCAGTGAGCATCTTGATCGAGGTGGACTTGCCGGCGCCGTTGGGACCAATGAAGGCGAGCCGCTCGCCAGCCCGCACCTCGAGGTCGAGGTGGCGCACCGCCTCGATCGTCTCCTTTCGCTGGCCGCGGCCAACGGTGAACGCTCGTTGTAGGCCATCGGCCACGATCACGGGTGACGTTCCCTCCATCGACCAATGGTGGCGTGCGTGCGCTCACACGAGCAGGGATTTATGGTCTGGGCCATGGCAGGACTCTGGATCGCACACGCAAACGTCACCGACGCCGACAGCTACGGCGAGTACGTCAAGGGAGCCACCGAGGTGATCGGGGCCCACGGCGGCACGTTCGTGGCCCGTGGCGGCCAGTACAAACAGTGCGAAGGCGCAGACCACGCCCGGAACGTGGTGGTGCGGTTCGACACCTTCGATCAGGCGGTGGCCTGTTACGAATCGGCCGAGTACCAGGCGATCGTGCAGACCGCCGTCGACGCCTCCGATCGTTCCGTGGTGATCGTCGAAGCCGACGTCTGATCAGGGCTGGCGAGCCAACCGATGCCCCGGATGACCCATGACGACCGCGAGGCCTTCCTCGCTCGCCCCCACGTCGGGGTGGTGGCCAGCGTGCGTCGAGACGGCCGCCCCTACACCGTGCCGGTCTGGTTCCACTGGGACGGCACGCACGTGTGGCTCACCGGCACCGAATCGAGGGTCTGGTGCCGCCAGATCGACGTTGACCCGCGGGTGTCGCTCTGCGTCGAGGCAATGACGCCGATACCCGGCCACGTCGGCATCGACGGCGTCGCCGAGGTCCTGCGCCCGCCAGGCCACGACATCTGGCCGATCAGCCGTCAGCTGGCCGAGAAGTACATCGGCGGTGCAGTGGGTTCGAGCTCCGACGCAGTGGATGCGTTCGTGGCCAACATGGCCACCGAGCCCCGCCTGCTCATCAGGATCACACCGCAGATCTGGCGGGCCATCGACATGCGGGTGTACGAGGGGAAACGGGCCGATCGGGAGCATCAGCAACGTCTCAGGGGCGGCGGTTGAGCCCGAGCGGTGAGCCGGGTGGTGGCGCATCAGACAGGAGCGGCGGCTCTCCGTTCGAATTAGTCATGCTTAATACATACACATAAGTGTTCCTTTTATCCAAGAATCAGCATTCTTTAGACTCTTGATGGACATAGTTCCGCAGATCTTGGAATCTCTTCGTTAATCTGCCAGGCCCCTCATTTGTGTGACATGCTCCACTCCCGCCCCCGTGCGACCCGGCCCCGGGGGTGTTTCGACACCACACCACGAAGGGGGTGGCCATGCAGGTCGATGCGACCGTCAACGGCCAAGCTCGGTCGGCCGAGGTAGAGCCGCGAACACTACTGGTCCACTATCTCCGAGACGATCTCGGTCTGACCGGTACCAACGTGGGGTGCGACACCTCATCGTGTGGTGCCTGCACCGTGCTGATCGACGGCGAGTCGGTCAAGAGCTGCACGATGCTGGCGGTCCAGGCTCGTGGCGAACAGATCACCACGATCGAGGGTATGGCCAGCCCTGACGGCGAGTTCCACCCCATGCAGACGGCGTTCATGGAATGCCACGGCCTTCAGTGCGGCTACTGCACACCGGGCATGGTCATGGCGGCCACATCGCTGCTCAAGGAGAATCCGGCCCCGAGCGAGGACGAGGTCCGCGAGGGGCTCGAAGGGAACCTGTGCCGGTGCACGGGCTACCACAACATCGTCAAGGCCGTCCTGACCACATCCCAGAACGATCAGGCGTTCTGGGGTAACAGCGGGGTCGCTGGCCCAACAGGAGGTGCATGATGACCGCAGTTGAAAGTGGCGTAGTTGGCACGCCTATGGTCCGCAAAGAGGACCCGAAACTCCTCACCGGTGAGGGTAAGTACGTCGACGACATCCACGCCCACGGCGAGCTGTGGATGGGCATGGTGCGCTCCACGATGGCCCACGCCCGCATCACCAACGTCGACACCGCAGACGCGGCGGCCATGCCGGGCGTGCACGCCGTCTACACCGGCGCGCAGCTGCAGGAGATGGGCCTCTGGATCGCCCCGCTGCCCTGCGCCTGGGTGGTCACCGAAGACATGGTGAACCCGCCCCACTATCCGACCGCCATCGACGAGGTTCGCCACGTTGGCGAGATCGTCGCCGTGGTGTTGGCCGAGACCCGCTACGGCGCGGCCGACGCCGCCGAGCAGGTGGTGGTCGACTACGAGCCGCTACCGGCCGTCGCCTCGATCGAGGCCGCTCGCGACGGTGGCGCGACTGCCCACAGTGATCACTCAACCAACAAGGCCTACCACTGGCCGCTGGTGCCGGATCCTGAAGCGCTCGACGCCGCGTTCGCCAACGCCACCCACACGATCAAGGCCGAGTTCATCCAGCAGCGCCTGATCCCGGCGGCCATGGAGCCCCGTGGCGTGCTGGCGATCCCGTCCCCGCACGGCGGTGACGTCACGCTCTACTCCTCCACCCAGGTGCCCCACATCCTCAAGGTGATGGTGGCGGCGACCACGGGGATTCCAGAGCACAAGATCCGCATCGTGGCTCCCGCCGTTGGTGGTGGCTTCGGCGCCAAGCTGAACGTCAACCCTGACGAGTTGCTGGCCGTCACCCTCGCAAACAAGCTGGGCCGCCCGGTCCGCTGGACCGAGACCCGCTCCGAGGCGGCATTCTCCACCCACCAGGGTCGAGGCCAGCTCCAGACCATCGAGCTGGCCTCCGACGCCGACGGCAAGCTCATGGGCTGCCGGGTGCACGTCGACGCCGACATGGGCGCCTACATGATGCTCATCACTCCCGGTGTGCCGCTGCTCGGCAGCTTCCTCTACACCGGCGTGTACGCCGTGCCGGCATTCGGGTTCACCTGCGACGGCTACTTCACCAACCTCACCCCGACCGACGCCTACCGTGGCGCCGGCCGACCCGAGGCGAGCTACGCCATCGAGCGGGCCATGGACATTCTCGCCCTCGAGGTGGGCGTGGGTCCGGACGAGATCCGGCGCCGCAACTACCTCGGCGACGGTCAGCCCTTCGAGAACCTGGAGACGCCAGGTTCGTTGGTGTTCGACTCGGGCAACTACGGTCCGAACCTCGACGCCGCGCTCGACATGGCCAAGTACTCAGAGCTTCGGGCCGAGCAGCAGCGACGTCGCGACGCTGGCGACACCAAGCAACTCGGTATCGGTCTCTGCACCTACGTCGAGATCTGCGGCCTCGCACCGTCGCGGGCACTCGGTGGCCTCAACTACGGTGCCGGCGGCTGGGAGCACGGCATGGTCCGCTTCCTCCCCACTGGCATGGTGGAGGTCGTGTCGGGTTCAACACCGCACGGTCAGGGCCACGAGACGAGTTGGTCGATGATCGTGGCCGACAAGCTCGGCATCGATCCTGCCCAGGTCACCGTGCTCCATTCCGACACGGCAATCTCGCCCCTCGGGCTCGACACATACGGCTCACGGTCGCTCGCCGTCGGTGGCGTGGCCATCGCGATGGCGTGCGACAAGGTGGTCGAGAAGGCGCGACTCATCGCCGCCCATCAGATGGAGGCCAACCCCGACGACCTCGAGTTCGCCGGCGGGTCGTTCACCGTCAAGGGTTCGCCCGACAAGACGATGCCGATCCAGGCCGTGGCCTTCGGTGCCTTCACCGCCCACGATCTGCCCGATGGCATGGAGCCGAACCTGCAGGAGCAGGTCACCTACGATCCGGCGAACTTCGTGTTCCCGTTCGGCACCCACGTGGCCGTGGTCGAGGTCGACACCGTGACCGGTGAGACGAACCTCACCGACTACATCGCAATCGACGACTGCGGCAACCAGATCAACCCGCTGATCGTCGAGGGCCAGGTCCACGGTGGCATCGTGCAGGGCGTTGCGCAGGCGCTCTGGGAAGAGGCGGCCTACGACGCTGACGGCAACTGCAAGAACCCGTCGTTCCTCGACTACCTGGTGCCGTCGCCGGCCGAGGTGCCGAGCATCGTCACCGGGTTCACCACCACGCCGTCCACCACCAATCCTCTCGGGGTGAAGGGTGTTGGCGAGGCAGGCACGATCGGCTCGGCTGCGGCCGTGATCAACGCCGTGTGCGACGCCCTCAGCCCCTACGGCGTTACCGACATCGAAATGCCCGCTACTCCGCGGCGGGTGTGGAAGACCATTCAGGAGGCGCAGAGCTGATGATTCCCGCATCCTTCGACTATGTCGAGGCCGACTCGGCCGCGGCCGCAATTGCGGCGCTGGCCCAGCACGGCGACGAGGCCAAACTGCTGGCCGGTGGTCACAGCCTGATTCCGCTGATGAAGTTCCGCTTGGCGGCACCCTCGGTGCTCGTCGACATCGGCCGCATCAGCGACCTCAGCTACATCAACGACGGTGGCGACCACGTGGCCATCGGAGCACTCACCCGCCATCGTGCGGTGGAGACGAGCGACATGCTCGCCTCCGAGGCTCCGCTGCTCAAGCACGTGGCGAGCCAGGTCGGGGACCCGTCGGTGCGCCATCGCGGCACCATCGGTGGGTCGCTCGCCCACGGCGATCCGGCATCGGATCTCCCCGCCGCCCTGTTGGCTCTGAACGGCTCGATGGTGGCCCAGGGGCCGAACGGCGAGCGGGTGATCCCGGCTCGGGAGTTCTTCACCGGCTTCCTCGAAACCGCCCTTGCGGCGGACGAGATGCTCACGGAGATCCGCATCCCGAAAGCAGCTGGCGCCGGATGGTCGTACCAGAAGTTCAACCGACGGGCGCAGGACTGGGCCATCGTTGGCGTGGCCGCGGTGCACAACGGTTCGACCGGTGTTGCCCTCGTCAACATGGGGGCCACCCCGATCGTGGCGAACTCGGTGGAGTCCGCCCTGGCGGGCGGCGCATCCATCGCCGACGCCGCTGCGGTCGCCGCCGATGGCACCGAGCCGCCAGAAGACCTCAACGCCGATGCTGAGTACCGTTCCCACCTCGCTCGGGTGTTGGTGGAGCGGGCCCTCACAGAGGCACAGAGCTGACCCAACCCCTCGTGTCACCATCTGGGTGGGGCACGAGATGGTCTGATCCGCAACCAACATGATCTGTGGCCGCATGTGTCGCTGAATCATGTTGGTTGCGGTCGTTTTCGCCTAACCAACCTTCTTTCGTGATGTGGTGCTAGCCTCAGGCCCATGTTCCGCCGCTCTTCCTTCCACGGGTTGACGCGACCGGCGGGCCGCTTCGGAGCCGCCTTGGCGGCCGGCCTGACCGCATCGTTGCTCGTGGTGATCCCCGCCGTCGCTGAAGACGATCTGGTGATCAATCCCCAAGAGGTCACCCGAGGCAACCCGGGCGAGACCGTCACCGTGGCCCAGCAGGCCGTACCGGCCGAACTCGTCGGGCGTGTCTGCGACGTCCGGATCGAGTCCGAGAACGGATCGTCCGTGCATCCTGGCAACGTGGTGATCACGACCACGGGCGGCGTCTCGCACGAAACCCCGGGCGTCGAGGACGGGTCGGGCGCCAAGGTGATCGATGTCGAGTCGGTCGCGCTGGGCGACACGGTCACGGTGCAGATCCGCTTCGGTGAGGACGGCGTATCGAGCCTCGGCTTCAGCGTGCTTGTCGATTGCCCGCAGCTGGAGATCCTGCCCAACACCCAGACCCGGCAGCGGCCCGACCCCACCACCACCGTGCAGGTCACCACATCGACCACCGAGGCACCGTCGACCAGCGACACCACCGCCCCTGCGGCGCCAGTGAGCAGCGACAGCACCACATCGACGCCGACGGCCGATCAGACCGCCCCGCCCGCCACACCGAACACGGGCAACCCCACCTTCACCGGCTGACCAGGGAGGGCATCATCTTCCGCCGCGCGACTTGGCTGGCGGTGGTGGTTGCCACCGCAACCGTGGCCGCAGGGTGTGCCACGGCCGCCGACCCACTTCTGGCGCCGGCTCCACCACCCCCGGTAGGGCCGACGGTCGAGCTCACGATCGCGGAACAGCCCCGGGTCACGGTGGTGGCCACTGCTGAGGTGTCGGAGGTGTCGGCCTACCGAGACCCGGATGCATCGTCTCCTCGCCTGGCGGCCTTGGCCAATCCCATTCCCACAGGGTCGCCCCTGGTGTTCCAGGTGCTGGAACAGCGCGACGAGTGGCTCCGGGTGCTCCTGCCCGTGCGGCCCAACGGCTCCTCCGGGTGGATCTCCCTCGGCGATGTGTCGCTGGCCTCCACCCCCTATCGCATCGAGATCGACACCTCCGACCACCGGATGGTGGTGTGGGAGGACGGCCAGGTGGTGGTCGACGCCGTGATCGCCATCGGCACCGGAGACACGCCCACTCCGCTCGGCGACTTCTATCTGACCGAGCTGCTGCAGCCTCCTGATCCAACCGGCCCCTACGGCAGCTTCGCCTACGGCCTCTCCGGGTTCAGCGAGACGCTCACCGAGTTTCGCGGCGGTGACGGGGTGATCGGTCTCCATGGCACCAACGAACCCGAGTCGTTGGGCACCGACGTGAGCCACGGATGCGTGCGTATCGAGAACGAGGTCATCGAATCGCTCGTGCCCCTACTCCCGTTGGGCACGCCGGTGGAGATTCGGGCCTAGTCCTCAGGCTCGGCGTCGACATCGACGTTGACCGCGTCGCCATTGGCGGACACCACCAACCGAGCCCATCGTCCGCCGAAATGCACGATCGACCCGTCGCCGAGCCGGGTCGGGATTCGCTCGCTCACCACGTCACGGGCGTTGCGGCCGGGGCGTTCCACCGTGGTGCCGGCAGCCGATCCAAGGTCTTTGACGGTGGCCCTGCTGCCGTCGATGACGACCTCGAAGTGCAGGCGGGACACCTCTTCACCGCTGACGGTCACTGGTGTCACCCCGTCGGGCAGCGCCATCTTCGTTGGGTAGCGGCCGACGTAGTGGTGGCCGTCGAGCCCGATCACCGTGCCGTCGTCCAGGTGGAACTCGTGGATGCCATCCGAGGAGCCGGGACTTGGGGTGACGGTCGTCGAACTCGTGGCGAACGCCGTCGTTGGCGCAGGGGGCGTGGCCACCGGTGCAACAGGACCAGTGTGACCACGCGCCGTGCCGGTCGTGCCGACTCTGTTGTCGTCGGTCATGGCGGGCCGGGTGGAGGTTGACACTGGCGGAACCGGCGGTGTGGCCGCCGAAGGCGCTTCCGTCGGCGTTGGTCTCGATGTCTTCACCGACGCAGGTGGGGATGGCGGCGTGTGGATCTCGGGGCGAGGGCGGGGCGCCGGTGTCGTCATCGCCGCCGAACGTACCGACCACCGGACTCCAGCGGCCGGCACACACCCCGCAATGAGATTGGTGTCGTCGTCACCGGACGGCGAGTGGCCGATGGTTCCCACGCGAACCTCGGCGTCGGTCAGCTCGGCCTCGACCCAGGTGCGCATTCCTCGGCCACTCACGACACGCGTGGTGTGCCCCACGGCCGCAGCCACGTCGCCGAACACGAGCAGGGCTGGCTCCGGGCCGAACGAGGCAACAGCGAGCCCTGGGAGATCGAAGTGGTTCTCGATGATGAAGGCGGCAACTGCCTGGATGATGTCCGGGCATTCGCGCCGCATCAGGTCGTGGAGGCCGTCGATGGGGGCAACGGCATAGGCGATTCCGTTCTCGGTGCGGATCGCACGGCCGGACCCTGGCTCCACTGCGACCGTGAGCTGCGTGCGCACCACGTTGCGGGCTGTCTGAGTCTCTGTCGAATCGTCGTCGGCGGGGTCGTCGCCCTCGATGGCCACTGTCGGGCTCCTCCCTCGTGCCTCCAGTGCCCCGCAGCCTAGTCAGTGCTGGCGAATCCACTCCATGCTCCGCGATGCGTGATCTGGCATGCGGGCGTGGAGCCGTCGGCTGATGAGTTGTGCGCTCAGAACCCCAGGATCAGTTCGACCAGCATCGCCGGCGGCAGCCCGGCGAGGAGGAGCGGACCGAGCGGAAGTCCCCTCCCTCGTTGGTCGGGCGCGGCGCGAGCCCATCCGATGACTGTGGCCGAGCCGACCACGACGGCAACGGCGAGAAAGACGAGCCAGCTCGGGGCGGAGGCGCCGGCCATCAGCAACGCCGGGGCGACGACCACCTTGGCGTCGCCACCGCCGAGGAGGCCGGCGGCATACCCCGCCGCCAGGACTGCGAAGGCCACGAGCGCCGCCGCGACCGGAATGATGATCGACTGACCGCTGGCGATGGCACCGCCGATTGCGCCCACGAGTGCCATCACGTCGACGAAGGCGACGTCGGCGTTGTGGAGAGTCCGGCTGCGCCAATCACTGCGGATCAGACGCCAGCAGCCAACGGAGAGCGCCCCGAGCCACACGACGGCTAGAGCCGCCAGCATCGGTCTCCCACTGCGACCGGCTCTGCTGTGGCCGGCTCTTGCCTGGCCGGCCCGATGGCGGAGGCGCTCACGTCTCCTGTTGCCGCCCGGCGTTGGTCAGGGCCACCACCATGTCCACCGTCAGCGCCGAGAACGACGGTTTGGTCTCGGGGTAGTACCGCTGCTGCTCGGCCAGGAGCCGCTTGGCCAGATCGCGAACCTCGTCGTGGCGGCCGGCGTCGGCGCTGGCCCGCATTCGGGCCCGGAAGATCGCCTCGCTCGTTGGCATGGCCCGCAACCCGTTGTCGGCGGCGGCTGCGACAGCATCCAGGTCACCGATCGACGACCAGAGCTCGACGGCCCGGATGGTGAGCGTCTCGATCAGTTCCATCATGTGGCTGAGGAGGCCACTTCGTTCCACCCAGGTGACAGGCGTCGACCCGAACGGCGGCCCCTGCACCAGTTGCGTTGCGTCGAGCAGCAGTGATGCGGCGACTGATGCTGGCGACTGCTCGGCAGTGTCGACCAACGCTCGAAGCTCACCCAAGTCGGTTCGCACACCCTCGACGCTGAGGCGATCCCCGTCGTCGGGATCCACCAGGAGGCGATCGGCGCCGAGGTGGGCGACGGCCACCGACACGAGACGGTCGAACTGATCCGCTGGTACCGCCCGTCCGTCCCACAGCGCCTCGATCACTGCGCCGCGGGTGGACGACTGAGACGGCTGTAGGGCCAGAAATGCAACCAGCTCCAGGGCCCGCCCGGCGAGCGAGGGAAGTGCGTCGCACGCCGGTTCACCGAGAACGCGGATCGCGACCTCGCCGGAGTCCGCCTCCGGGTCCGACGTCGAGGGGACGGTGCCGCCCACGTCGAACCCGTCGAGGATCTCGCTCAGCGAGCGAACGTCGTGCGAACTGGACGACGACTCCGTGGCGAGGGCAGCCAGCTGCGTGTCGAGTTCATCCAACACACCGTCATCGAGGAGCCCGCCAACGACCTGCCAGTCGAGAGGCTCGATCACGGCATCGCCGTTGTCCGAGAGCCGGATACTGGCGCCGAGCCGCGAGGAGGACACTCCGCCGGCCAGCACGACCGCAATTCCCGAGTGGGGCTGTGCGAGGTCGAGCCACTCGTCGAGCTCCGGGCTCACGGCCGAGACGATGAACAACCTCAGCATGGTCGCCGACGCCCCGTCCCGCGCCCCTGCCTCGACGGCAGCCCTGGCGGCGGCCAGTGCCGCATCTTCTGGGGCTCGACCGCCAGCAGGAAGCCCGTCGAAGGCCGTCTCGTCCTCGGAGCCAACGACCGTTGTCATGATGTTCGACAGCGTGTCGCTCGTCGACGCGTTCAGGATCATGGCGTTGATGGCCGAGCGCACCGCCGTCGGGCTTCCGCCGATGGCGATCGTGCCGTAGCGCTCGGCGTTGATCAGCACCGCGTCGCCGCCAACAGCCGTCTCGCCGATGGTCAGCAGGCCGGGAAACGCAACGGTCTTCGCATCGGCCGGCATGGGGGACAACTCGTCGTACGGGGTGAACCACGCTGAATCGCCAGCCTGCTGCCAGCCGTCGGGCGGTGGCGGCGCCGCCTGGTCCCACACGACCGAGATACCGCAGTCGGTGCCGTTGTGCCGGCTACGGGAGAAGAGGCGAACCGCCGCTGGAGGCGTATCGGCTACCACACTCGACGATGCTGCGTGCTCGAGGCATCGGGCCGCCCAGTTGACGAATCGCTGATCGGCGCCCCTGGTCATGTCCTCGCTGACACCGGCCGGGATCGCGCTCAGGTTCGACCTGGCCCACCTGGGCCCAAAGCCGAGCCGCTGATTGCGTTGTCGCAGCATTCCGGCGAACAACGCAGCGAGGCCAGTGGCAGCCACGAGTCCGCCCGCCAGCTTCCAATCTGGCTGCGGTTCGTGCGTGGCGGCCACACCAACGCTGCCTTGGGCATCGGTGTCGTCTGGAGCTGCGCCATCGGCGCCGCCCGGGGTCGGTGGGGCATCTGACGACGCGTCGGCGCCCGTCGGCGGTCGGTACGTGATCCTTACCCCGTCGACCCCGATCGTGGACAACGAATCGTCGGCGCCGACGCTGTCATCGCCGCCAGTGCTGCCCTCGGAGGTGGAAGAGGTGGACGGCTCGGACGTCGATCTGCCGGCGTTCCCGTCAGTCGACACGTGATGCTGCAGGCCAGTGGGAAGCTCGATCACCTCGCCCGGATAGATCAGATCCGGGTCTTCGATCACGTCCGGGTTGCCTTCGACGATGGCCGCCACGTTGTCAGCGATGTCCTGGTTGGTTGCGGGCGCCTCGTTGGCCTCCAACCGGTCCTTGGCGATCGTCCAGAGGTTGTCGTCCTCGATCACGATGTGGTGACTGTCGATGACCTCCACCTCGTTCATCGGAGTGGCTGGCTGCGCTGCGGCGGGCCTGTCCTCAACCAAGCCAGCGGGAATGAGCAGTTCCATCCCGGGCCGAACGTCGACCGCAGACCGAATCTTGTCGTCGTTGAGTTCGATGATCTTGCGAATCACGGCGTCGTCTCGCCCCGCCAATGTCCACAGTGATTCGCCTTCGGCCAATGCGTAGCGGGTGAAGCCGGCGTCGGCCGCCACCTCGGGAGACGCCGCGGTCGCGGCGTGGCTGTCGGTGGCCAGTGCAGTCGGTGTCGCTACGAGTTGAGAGCCAACTGCGCTGAGCGAAGGTGTGGCCACAGCGACCGATGCCGCGAGGAGACCGGACGCGACCGATCTGGCGACCGCTTGAAACAGCTTCGGCACGAGGGGTGCCGAGCGGACCGCTCTCCCCTTCGCCGCCGCCGGGCCAACGACGGCGAGTTCCCAGATCAGCGCCCAGACGTACTGGATCCAGACCGCCCAGATCACCAGCGACAACGCACCGATGGCGACGTCGGCCGGCAGGTAGCGAAGCTCGATGTACTCGCGCACCTCGTCGACCGATCCCGGCAGCCGATCGAAGGGGTTGCCGAGATAGGTCCACAGCAGGAACGGAATCGCGAGGATCGCGACGAGGCCGAGCAGGCCGAGGAGGAACGGGCCGAGTCGTAGCCGGCGCCGTGTTGCGGAGGCCGCCGTCATGTTCCCACCCCGCTCACGCCCCGGTTGACCACAGCGGAGGCTTCGCCGACGACCGTCGAATTCAGCACCCCGGAGTGGGGAAAGATGTAGTCGACTTCGCGTGCGACCTCGACCGTGACCGTGACTGACCCGTCGCCTCGATCGTCGTCGAAGCTGATGGCAACGACGTCGAAGCCCTGGCTCGTGACGAAGTCCTCGATCATCGCCACCGATTCGGCTTGATCGAGGCTGGCCCCCTCGGTACGCCGCACCTCGACTGCCGTGGGCTGGTTGCCCAAGCGGGCGGCCGCCGAAGCCACCGAGAACGCCTCCCGCCGTTCTGCGAGCTGCTGCGACGCCGACACGAGGTGGAGGACGATGAAGAGCAGGGCTGGCGTGATGAGGAGGAGCGGCAATCCGGCGTCTCCACGCTCGCTGTTGTCGTCGGGCCTGCGTCTCGTGACCATCAGAATCCCTGGCACTCGGCTTCGGTCGGCCACTGGCCCCGCAGGCAATCGATCGGCTCGACGCCGGTTGCAGTGATCTGCTTCTCGGCGATGGTCGCCCACGGTACGAACAACCCGACGAAGGACACGTCGCAGGTCACGGTGACGGTCGCCACCTGGCCGGGGCCGAAGTCGCCGGCGGGGGTGTCGAGTGTGGCGGTCGCGTTCGTGCATGCGGCGCCCGTGCGGGCCAACTCATCGGCGACCACGGCCTGGACGCTGCTGGCGGCGGCGGCATGATCGTGCTCGATGGCGGCTGCTCGAGCCCCCGCGCGGGCCGCGGCTGACACGTCGCCGAAGCCTGTGAAGACCCGCATCCCGGCGACGCCGAGGCCAAGGAGCAGCAGCATGGTGATGACAGCGAAGTACGACGAGATACCGGCCGAGCCGGTTTCGTCGACGAGCAGCCGGCGGATACGGCGCTCGCCGACGGTTGGATGGTCGTGAGCGACCCGCGAACGTGGTGTGGGGGTCACGGTGTCACCTGAGGTTCGAACCGTTCGACCGGAGCCGACGCGGACGAGTCGAGACGAATGAACCACAGCAGTCGGGTTTGCCCGGTCACGGTGACCTCGGCGAACTCATCGGACTTCGTAACCGTCACGTTGAGTTCACCCGGCAGCACCAGGCCGCCAGCCTGATCAAGAATGAACCCCTGCGCATAGGCGGAGCCTTGGGCTGCGGTTGCCCCTTCCTGGGCTGTGAGTACCGCAGCATCGGTTGCCGCCGCCGATGCAACGGCGCGCACATAGACGCCAAGCAGGAGCTGGATCACCATGAAGAGCCCGAGCAGCAGGACCGGGAACAGCAACACTGACCCGACCGAGGTCTCCCCTCGCTCGTCCTTGGCTGCCGCCTGCCACCGTGTGCCGACCCAGCGCTCCACGCCGAGGGTTCCGACCGGCGCAGCTATCCGCCGAAGTCGACGCCTTCGACGATGTCGCCCGCCTCGCCAATCGTGTTGGCCGCAATGAGGCCGAACGCAGCGACCGCAACCACGAGGATCCCGATCAGGATCACCGCCGATACCGACACGCCCCGCTCGTCGAGAGCGAACCGTCGAAGCTTGTCGCCCAGGCTGAGACGCGCCCAGAGATACATCTTTGTCATTGCGTCTACCTCCTCCAGTAAGTGTATGCATTCGATCGTGACTCGTCCCCTTGAGTCAGAAGTTCGCCAAACCAGCGATCGCCGGATACACGAGCCAAATGATGAAGCCGCCGGCGATTCCCGCCACCGGAATCGACATCGCCACATTGCGGGCAAGCGCGGCTGTCTTGCGATTCTCCTGCTCGCGGAGAATGAGAATCGATGCTTTGTCCTGGAGTGCCTGCCGGACCGTTGCGGAATTCTCGCTGCTCAGGATCATCACATCACCGAACTCCACGAGCTCCCGGACGCCGACCTGCTCGCCGAGATCGCGCAACGCAACGAATGCATTCAGTCGCGGGTCTTCTTGGGCCCGGGCCACTGCCTGGGCGAACATCCGAAAGCTCGGGCCTACCCCTTTGGAGGCGGCCTCTTCCATCGCTGTTTCGGCGCCAGCGCCGCCCGCCAACATGATCGACGCCACCTCGAGGAAGTACGACAGGGCAAGGCGCATCTCGTCGCGCCTGTCGCTCGCTTTGGTCTGACGGTCGCTGTCGGCAACAACGAGGCCGATGCCGCCCACGAGGAGGCCGAGGAGGGGAAGCCCGGCCACCAGCGGATAGGTAACGAGCAGGCGGAGCGTGATGCTCACGAGCGCCCCCACCACGAAGCCAACCGCAGCGAAGGTCAGACGTCGCTGATTCCAGGTCGTTCTGCTCCACTCCAGGATGGCGAGATCCTCGTCGGGAGCCCTGCCACTGAGCCCATCGATTGCGTCTGCGATCGAGGTGACGAGTCCCCCTCGTTCGTGGCCGGCGCGCTGGGCGTGGCGAAGCTCGGCATCGAGCGTGGCTCGTGGCACGGCGAAGGCCCCCACCATCATGACCAGGCCCAACCCGGCCAGGACAGCGATCAGGAGTACCGAGAACACGAGCATCAGCGACGCACCACACGCGTTGCGGCGAGCAGCCTCGGCTCAGGCTGTGGCCGTCCGGCCTGGACGAGCAATGCCGTGGATCCGACCGCCATTGCCATCACCAGGCCGAGCACGATCTGGCCTGGCACCGTGCCGTAGGGTTCGAGGAAGTCCTGGGCGATGAGGGAGATGATCACGCCGAGCACTCCGATGGAGATGACCATGGCTCGGGCCTCTGCGTACAGCTGCGACCGTTGTGTCTCGATCTGGAGAACCGCAGCGTTGCGAGCGCGCGCCTGCTCTGCGGTTTTGGCGAGGAGGCCGGGCAGATCACGGGCCTGACTCTCGCTGGCGGCGACGAGGGCCAGGACCACGAGGTCAGAGGTCGGGTGGGCGAGGGACGCCCCGAAGGCGCGAAGCGCATCGGCCTGGTTGATCGTGCGCTGCATCGAGGCGAGGCGTACGACGTCGTCGCGAACTGGCAGGGGTGCAACAGTGGTGGTGGCCTCGATCGCCTGACTGAGACCGGCCCCACTGGCCAGTGCATCCTTCACCATGTCGACCCAGGTGGAGATGGCCTCGGTCACCTCGTGGTAGCGATGGCGTTCGGCTGATGCCAGCCGCCACAATCTTCCGATCCACACGAAGGCTCCCAGTCCGAGCCCGAGCGCGAGCCAACCGCTGATCCACCACATCAATCCGGTCACGGCCAGTTGGGTGCCAACCCACGGCAGCAGTGGGCGATAGTGCACCTGGGTACGCAGGTTGAGCGCCTGGCTCGGTTTCTCCGCCGGGGTGGCGACGATCGACCAGACCATCACGATGAGCCCGAGGGTCAACAGCGCGGCGAGCGCGCCGCCCGCCACAACCGTCATTGGGCCAACCCCGCCACGCCTGCGTTCGCGCGGTAGAGCGCGTCGAGCTCGAGGCCAGCGTTGGCGAGCCGCGTGGCGAGAGCCTCGGAGAACGGCGACGTCTTCTGGTACCCGAACTGGCTGCCGGCCGATCGGTAGATCTGGTTGATGGTCGCCTGTTGGCCGTCGAAGCCGGCCACCTCGATGACCTCGGTGATCGACCGGTGCCCTGCGCCGTCCTTGGCCGTGTGGATGATGAGATCGACACCCTCGGCGATGAGGTTGTTGGCCACCTGCAGACTCAACTGGGCGCTCGACATGGCCAGCATCAACGCGAGCTTGGCCACCCCACCTCGGGCCGACTCGGCGTGCACCGTGGTCAATGACGAGTGGCCCGACGTCATCGCCTTCAACATCTCGGCCGCGGTGTCGCCGTCTCGGCACTCGCCGACCGAGAACCAGTCGGGTCGGTGGCGGAGGGTCTGGCGGACCATCACCGACATCGGCACTTCGCCTTCCCCCTCGGCGTTTGCCTCCCTCACCTCGAAGGAGTGAAACAGCGGGTGGCGCTGGCGGTGCCACATGTCGATCTCGGCCGTGTCCTCGATGATCACCACGTTCTTCTCGGGGCCCAGTTCGTCAAGGCAGGCGCGGGCAAGTGTGGTCTTGCCGGCGCCAGTGGCGCCGACGAACACGATTCGCATCAGCTCGCAGCGCATCGAGGCTCGCAGGAGCTCGCCGACGTGGGGTGGCAGCATCGACCGGCGTACAAGATCGTCGATCGTGACGTGATTGATGGTGTTGCGGCGGAGGTTGAACACGGCCCGTTGCGACACGGAGCGAACGGCGCTCAACCGCATCCCGGCCCGAAGCCGTAGCACGAGGAGGGGGGCGCCGGCGTTGAACTGACGCTCGGTGAGGCCACGGTTTCGGGCCATGTCGGCCAACCAGTCGAGCATCGCCTGTTCCGAAGGCCACAGATCGTGGACGACAGCAGAGGGCTGGCCGTGCTTGTCGACCTGCACGTAGTCGTAGTGGCCGTAGATCTCCTCGACGTCCTCGTCGGCGAGGAGGTCCTCGATCGGGCCGAGCCCGGTCACGAAGCGAACGACTCGCACCAGGAGTGAGCGTTCCTCGTTGGTGGTCAGCAGGGCGAGACCGAGGCTGCTGCGTCGCTTGGCCTCCTCGGTCAGCCCGCGCGACACCTCATCGACGACGAGGGCTTCGAGCGCTTGCTCGGACAGGCGGGCCTGGCCGCTTCCGAGGTTGTCGGCTTGGGCGTCCTGGATGGCGACCCGTGCTCGGTCGACAAGGGCATCGAACAACTGATCAGAGGTCATGGCGCGGGCTCGATCGGAGCATCGACGTCACCGTTGTACGTGATGCGGACAGCGCCGTTGATGTTGGGGTTGTGCTGGGGCTGTGGCGCCAGGTGGGGCGGTTGCTGCGGGAAGGCCTGGGCCTCAGGGGTTGGTGGCTGCGTCTGCGGGCGCTGCGCCACGGGAGGCGGCGCCACCTGGGGCGATGCCTCGTCAGGTTCGGCCGGCTGTGGCTCGGCGGCCTGCGACTGCGGCTGTGCCACCTTGGGTGGTGGGTAGGGCAGGGCCAGCGGTGGTGGATGGGCTTGAGGCGGCGGCGTTGACGGGGGCTGTTGTGTGCCGGCGACCGAGCTGGACATCGCGGCCAGGCCGGCGAGCTCATCGGCGATCCGCAGCGCCTCGCGCCATGCCTTGCTTCGGTGCCCTTGGCGCTTGGGCTTGGTGAAGCCGACCACGAGCGCCGAGAGGTTGTTGACGTAGGGCACCGAACAGACGAGGTCAGCATTGGTGAACTGGGCGATTTCATCGTCGCCATAGGTGGGGTTGCCGACGACCAGCACTGCGGTCGATCCCGGGAGAGAGGCAACGCGCGACTGGACGAGGACGAGCGATTCGACCGAGCTGTCGCTGACCACGACGTTGACCTGGGCGGCAACGAGCAAGTGCTCTGTCGGCGCTCCCGGCCACACCCTGCCGCAGTCAGCGACCCAGAGCCGACGATCGGCTGCCATGGCGGCTGCCCCCGGCCCGGCCAGTGCAGCCCACTGCTTGGTCGCCTGGTGGGCCAGCAATGGCGCCGGAACCATCCACAACGCTGGTTCCTCGTCCACCGCGGGTCTCAGCTGCTGGGAGACCGTCGACAGGTCTGGGGCAACCATCTGCCCACTCCGTGCCGCGGAGAGGAGGTCGCCAGTACCCGGCTCGGCGGGAGCGCCATAGCGAGCCGACACCACACCGCCCGACCCATCCGCCTCAACGAGCACCCGGTCGCTGCTGTGAGACCAGGCCGCCGCAAGCATCAGGGCCCAGCACGAAACGCCCGGTGCGCCTTTGATCGACGAGACCGCTACCAACACCGCCGTTACCCCTCAGCTGCCCGAGATGAGCGTGAGGCGGAGCCGCCCCTCGGAATGGGCCTGGAGTGCTTCGGCGCGGATTCCCTGGTTGACCACGAGGTCGGCCACGAGATCCTCGGTGCGGTCTTCCTCGGAGGGGGTTTGCCACATCGTCCACACTTCGGCCACACCGAGGAACTCAGCGGTTGCGTCGTCGACGCGCTCGGCGACCACGTAGATCTCGACCGAGTCGCCGACCTGGAGCAGCGACGGGTACGACCCGCTCTCCAGGCGAAGGCCGATCAGCGCTTCGTCGGCGGCGAGCGCCTCGTTCTGCTCCTGAAAGTGATCCTCCGACAGCACAGTGCCGGCCGGGACGAAGCCGCGCAGGACCCGAACGGGTTCGCCGCTGCTCTCCCCACCGAGGAACGCCTGCTCGGAGAGCTTCAGCACGTTCACGTCGGGGCTGACCGCCACATCGGCCACCCGCACGTCTGACACCTGGAGCACCTGGCCGCGTTGCAGGTCAGTGGCGGCCACGAGCACGCTTTCGGTTTGACTCACCGACTGAACCAGGATGATCCCGCCGATCGCCGCCGCGGCCACGGTGGCGAGGCCGAGCGCGAACAGGCCCGGCCGCCAGCGTCGGCGTCGGTTGAGCGATGTGGCCTGTCCCGGTTTGGCCACCTGCGCCCCCGGCGGTGGCGGTGTGGCGCCAGGTGCCAGCGGGCTGGCGCCGGTCGGGGATGCGGTTCGTCCCAGCGACTGTCCCATCGACATGCGCCGACCTCCTTGTCATTTCAGATCTGCCATCGTACTTCGATGGGGCGGGCTCGTTACGTGGTGGTGGCGGTGCCGACCATCGATCAGGGATCGATCGAGGTGGCGGCTCGGGCCTCGCCAACAGCGAGGTCGAAGGTGGCGACGGTCGGCGCGATCGGGAATGTGACGAGCGGGCCGCCGCTCGAGGAGACGAACTCGCCCTGCCACTCGATGAAGAGGGCGGTGGGGTAGACGTCGCCGGGCTGCGGGTTCGACGAGTTGAGGTAGGTGTGGGCGCAGTTGCCGGGCTCTTCGGGGTCGAAGGGCAGCGTGGCGTCCGCAATGTCACACTTGACTGTTGGTGACCCATCGCCCGGCTCGAACACCAGGCTCACTGGGGTGGCCGTAGCGTTGGCCCACACCGACCCGCCGGTGAGTGGGTCGACCACGCTGGCCGAGGCGGTGACGGGGGCGATGGATCCCGGTTCGACGGCGAAGTTCAGCGGTACCTGCACGTAAGCCCAGCCACCGTTCTGGTCGAGGGGCCGAAGGTCTGGCTCCACGGCAGGCAGGAGCGAATGCATGTAGTCCTGGAGGTCGGGAATCAGCGTGAGCGGGTCGGAGTCGCGCGGCGCGTAGATCAGGCCTGCCTCACACCCCGGGTCGCCCGGATCGTCGGCGGAGATGTAGTACGGGTCCCACCAAAGCTCGCCACCCGACCACTCGCCTCTCTGGATGGCAGGGTACGACGCCCTGTTGCTCGTGAAGGTGTCTGCGGTGGCCGTCGGCATGGAGCGCCACTCGCCGACTCGATGGGATCCGAGGAGCCGATTCACGAGACGATGGACCATGGTCACGTCCTGGCCTTCGTAGGTGACGACGAAGGACGAGTCGCGACCGAGCAGATCGGCGAGGGCGCCATCCAGATACAGGTTCGTCTCGGCCGCATCGATGTCGAGCACGAGCTCGGCGTTCTGGACGCCCGGTGGTGGGTTGCCGGCGAACGTTGCGATGACCGTCCGTATTGCTGCCAAGAGCCGATCGAAAAGGCTCACCTTCCAGACGTGCTCCCAGTTGCAGTTCGGGTAGCTCCTGCCGCCCCCTGTGTGGCCTGGGCTCATGGCGAGCGCAAAGATGCCACCGCTGCCGCTCGGGCCACCCCCAGCCGTCGGTGGGCCTGGGAGCGGTGCCCCAGTCATGGCCTCAGTTGGTGACGGAAGCGCCACGACACTCACCGCCGCAAAGCAGAGCGCAGCGAGAACCGCTCCTACTCCATGTACGCGTCGCAATAGTCTATCCCGCCTTGATTCTCGTCAGAGAAGCTCTCATCCGCCACGAGGAGCGTGCCATTGTCAGCCTGCCATACGACTCTGGTTGTCTCGTAGCCGATGGGCTCATCTGCCGTGAGTTCGTCGTTCGTATAGAACTCTCCGTTGTAGATCTCACAGGTGTCCACCTCGCCGATGATTCGAAGCGAATTGTCATCACCGAACGTGAATTCGCCGTCCAGCGTGGCGACACTCTCGATCAAGTAGATGTTGTCCTGGTCGCCACCGCGGTAGTCGCCTCCGTCAGCTTGAAAGCTGCGGATCTCCTCAATTGAGATGAATTGGAACGATGAGGCGAGTGCGGGGGCGAGGTGGATCTCGGGGTCACAGATGTCGAGGTTGTCCATGCACCACAGTCGGTTGCCGTAGGCAGCTTCGACCGCTTCGAAGGCGAGTCGTTCGACCTCGTCGAGGGGAGGGGGGTTGTCGGGGTCGAAGCTGACTGTCGCAGGTGTGAACGCGGACGACGTCGTCGTGGTCGTTGGTTCGGACGTGGTGGAGGTCGTGGGTTCCGGGTCGATCTCGGCTTCGGGGGCGGCGGTCTCTTCGGTGTCGGTTTGCTGCTGGGTTTCGTCGGGCAGAGAGAGCTCGTCACTCTCGCCGCCTGCGCAGGCGGCGAGAGTGAGCGCTGCGAAGACGAGAAACACGGACCGGACGCGAGCGATCTTGATCGGATGTGTCAACACCCGGATGAGCCTACTTCTACGACCTGGTGGTCGTAGATCGAACAGAGACGGTTCGTCCACCCCACCTTGATTGCACACAATGCGTTGAGTGGGAAGGGGATAGATCCCCTTACTGATCGAATCGGCGTTGCGAGGTTTGGCGGGAGACGATGGATCATCGTCACGTCCTCGCCCTCGTACGAGACGACGAATGACGCATCGCGACCGAGGAGGTCGGCCAGCACGCCGTCGAGGTATAGGTTCGTTTCGACGGCGTCGACGTCGAGAACGAGCTCGGCGTTCTCGATACCGGGCGGTGCTCCGGTGGCTGTGGCGATGATCGTGCGGATCGTGGCCAGGATGCGATCGAAGAGGCTCATCCGCCACACGTGCTCCCAGTTGCAGGCCGGGTAGGACCGGCCCCCACCGGTGTGGCCCGGGCTCATCGCCAGCGCGAACACACCTCCACCGGACGCCCCGCCATCGGTGGGCGTTGGCGGGCTGGAGGGCCCGGATCCCGGCCCCATGGCGGCCGATGGTGTGGACACGGCGGCCACCGTGAACAAGGCCGCCAGCGCGCACGCCATCGCTACTCTCGGTATGGGTCGCAAAACTCCAATCCCCCGCTATCGCCTTCGGTGAAGCCCTGAAATGACACCACGAGAGTTCCGTCGACGTGTTGCCAGATCTCTTTCGTCGTCACATAGCCAGTCGCCTGATCGTTCGAGAGTTCGCCGCTCACGTAGTACTCACCGGCGTATGTCTCACACGTCTCGACCGTGCCCAGTACTCGAAGTGAATTGTCCTCGCCAAATGTGAATTCGCCGTCGACTGTCGCCTGCGAATCGACGAGATAGATGCCGTCCTGATCGCTACGGCGATAGTCGCCGTCCTCGGCCTGGAACTCTTCAATTTCAGCACTCGTCTGCATCTCGAAGGAGGCTTCGAGCGCCGGGGAGAGGTGGACCTCCGCGTCGCAGATGTCGAGGTTCTCCAAACACCAGAGCCTGTTGAGGAAGGCGCCTTCGACTGCGTCGAACGCGAGCTGTTCAACCTCGGCGAGCGGTGGTGGGTTGTCGGGATCGAAGCTGACGGTGGCGGGGGTGAAATCGGTCGATTCCGACGCCGTGGTGGTCGTGGAATCGGAGCTCTCGGTTGCCTCGGTGGCGTCCGCAGCGGCCTCGTCGTCGGTGTCGACCTCGGGGGCCTCCGTTTCGTCGGTGCTCACCTGCGAGGCGGTGTCGTCGGGCGGCACCAGCTCGTCATCACCGCCGCCGCAGGCGGCCAATACGAGCGCGCCGGCGGCGAGGAGCGCCGTTCGGACGCAGGTCATCTCGGTCAAACGTGTGAACACGGGTTCAACCCTAGTTGCGGGCCTGTTGGCCGTCGGTCGAGTGACCGGGCCACTCGTGGTACGCATCGCAATCGTTGATTCCGCCTTGATTCCGGCCGGAGACGTGCTCGTCGCCTACCGGCATTGTGCCAATCTCGCGACGATTCGCCCCACTCTGATTGCACACAATGCGTTGGGTTGAAGGGGATCGATCCCCTTTGCTGGTGGAGTCGGCGTTACTAGGTTTGGCGGCGTCAGGCGACCGAAGGCGGAGTACATGTCCGGACAGCTGCACGGAGCGGACCTCGACGAGCTCGATCGGCTGAGTCGCGGGTTCAACACCAGCGCCGGCCAACTGTCGAGGGTCCTGACCAGCGCGTCCGGTGAGATCGGGGCCAGCACCCGACTCTGGAACGGCCATGATGCAGAGGCCTTCCGGCGCCAATGGGCCAGCCTCCACCGAGCGCGACTCCAGGCTGCGATCAGCGCGCTTCGTACCGCCGGTGAAACGGTGGCTCGCAACCGAGATCAGCAGGAGCTCACCAGCGCCACCGGCGCCTCGGCGGCCACTGCGCTGCAACTGCCCGGGTTTGCCGAGGACGTGGTCGACTTCCTCTTCGGAGACGTCGCCAACTTCTGGAACGGTGGCGATGACGACGACTTCCCGATCGGGCAGGTGTTGGCGGCGTTGCTGAAGGCGCCCCGTGTTCTGCGAGGCGAGCTGCCGCTGTTCAACACCGGGGTCGTCGGGCGGAACCTGGCCCAGCTCCTGCTCCGAGGCCCAGGCCCGCTCCCGCAGGCGGGTGCGTGGCTACAGACCCCGGGAGCCACGAACGTCTTCCGGACCGCCGGGATCGTCGGGGGTGTGGCGTCAACCGGCCTCGGCCTCTACGACCTCTATCAGCAGGGCAATCCGATCGATGCCTTCGAACGCGAAGGTGCCGGCTACGTGGCCGACGTGGCCGGCACTGCCTTCAGCGCCTCGACCACCGCGTTCCTCGTCGCTCCCAATCCAGTGACCGGAGCGCTGATGATCGGCACCGGGGCGGTGTGGATTGGTGCAGAGGTCGTGGACAACTGGGACGACATCAGCGGGTTCGCCGGCGACACCTGGGACGCTGGGGTGGATCTGGTCGGAGATGGCTTCGACGCTGCTGGCGACGTGCTGGATGCAGGCGGCGACCTCCTCGGCGGTGGACTCGACCTCGCCGGCGATATTGGTGGTGGGATCGTGTCGTCGGTGAAGGATTGGTTCTGATGAGTGGTCGAGTACGTCTGGCGCCAGTGAGTTGGCTCCGTGCGCTGTGGAGCACGGAGTCGGCGCGGATGGAAGAAGAGGCGCGCCGTGAGGTGCCGATCTACCGCGGCGTGCCGGGTGGGCAGATCTGGGCTCAGATCACGACCGACGGAACTCGCGCCTGGAACGACGACGGGGTCACCCTGACTCTCGACGCGAATCACACGTTCGAGCCCGACGGCACCCACACCAACCGGGTTGACCGTGACCAACTGGCCAAGGGCGTCGAGATTCGCATCGACGGTGAGCTGGTCGGTCATCTCCGTCAGCCCACACGAAGCTGGCTTCGATCTCAGTTGCGCAGCGGCAGGGCGATCACGGTAGAACGTGCCGTGCCGGGCCTGTTCCCCCCTGGTTGTCGGTTCCGGCTGCGTGGCATCAATCGGGTGTCGCTCGAATGCGACGACGGCCCGCTGATCTCCACCACCGACACCCCGAAGCTCTTCACCACCGGCGACTCGGCCATCGAGAAGGTGCGAGCCGAGCCCGGCATCGACCCCCGGCTCGTGCTCCTCCACGCCGCCGTGACTCGGGGTCTGGCCAGACCCCTTCGCATCTAGCCGGTTCCCAAAGAGGAAGTGAACATGCAGTTCGATCGTGCAAACGCAACCCTGCTGGCAACGCCGGCCGACATCGAAGCCATCGCCTCGCACGTGGCGGCCGACGGCGCCACCATTCCCGAGGCGTGGATCGAGGGAGGTCTCGGTGACGTCGAGACGGGGCTGGATCCGACGGCGACAGGGATCGCTGAAGTCGTCTCGAAGCCCGATCGTTCGGTGGTGATCGAACGATTCGACGGCGATCTCGTCACGTTGTTGTTCGTGGCGTGGGACCGCACTGGTCGGGCCACCATCAGCCAGGGGGCCAGCGAAGAGCTTCTCGCCGTGACCGCCACCGATCTGCGGCTCCTGCCGGCACTCCTGGCTCAGGCGCTGCGGCTCCGGCCCGGCACGGAGGCCCCGGCCGAGGCGCCCCGACACACCACGGTCTCGGCCATCGAACAGATCCTGGGCAATGGCCAGCCCGCCGGGAACGGAGCGTCCGCCGGCAACCCGAACACCAACGGAGCGCACACCGGCGACGAGCTCGACGCAGCTGTCGGTGAGGTGCGCCACGCGTGGCGGGCCACCGGAAGCTGGTCCGGCCGCGAAGCTGATCGGTCGGTCACGTTGTTGTCGGCGACGGGTGGTGGGCTGTGGGAGGTCAGCGTGGAGGCCCCGGACTCGGGCCCGGTTGAGCCCACCACTCCCGTCGTCCTGCGGCCGGTCGGATTCGACACAGCGATGGTGGCGGTCGGCGATGTGGTGACGGGGAGGACGGCAGCATGATCGATCACGCCACCCCGGAAGGCGGCAACAGGCCGGCTGGCTCTCCGAGCAACCCAGAGCGGCGTCTGGTTGGGTACCCGTCGCCGCAGTTCCCCGGGCCACCTCAGGTGCTCATGCAACTGCCGCCTGATTGGATCCCCATCGACCCCGCCGGATACCTCGGGGCGGGCCCGAAGATCGATGTGGCCGTGGCCGGGCCGACGGCCACCGACGGAATCCGCCCATCTCTTGTTGTGTCGGTGTCGAGGACGCTGCCGAGCGACGACCCGGAAACCCTGGTTCGGGCCATCGCCGGGGCACCCGATCATCCCGAGCGGGCGAACGGCGGGAAGGTGTTCGCTGGTACCCATGTTGCGCACCTGGTCGGATTCGAAGAGACCGTTGACGAGACGGCGCTGAGGCGGCTGCAGTGCGTGACCTATGTGGACCGACGCCCGATCGCCCACGTCGTCACCGCCCTCGCCACCGTTGCCGCATCGGACGAGGATGGACTACGCGTTGTCGCCGAGGTCATCAAGTCGCTGGGCGTCGCCCAACCTCCGGTCGAACCGGGGGAGGTGGCCTGATGTCAGTGGAGGGTGCCGACCTGGAGGCGATGTCCAGGCTCAGCCGACTGCTCGGACAGCAGTCGGGGCGGATCAACTCGATCCGTACTGCTGCCGGTGGGGCCCTCGGCGTGCTCAATCGGTTGTGGCGAGGGAGCGATGCCGCAGCCTTCGAACAGCAGTGGCGCAACGTGCACGCGCCCGCGTTGGCGCGGGCGGGGGCCGCGCTACGCGACGCAGCCGAGATGGTGGAACGCAACCGTGCTGCGCAGGAGCAGACCAGCGCCCAGCCCGACTCGGGTGGCAGTGGGTGGGACTGGGTCACGTCGACGCTCGTTGGCGAGCCCTGGGGGGCCCTGACGTCCCAGATCGGGCCGGGCCCGATCGGCCCTCGAGTCCCAGGCCTCCCCAGTGGGGACTCGTTCCTTCCGAGTTGGTCGGATGCGCTCGATCCATTCATCTGGGTGGGAGAACAGGCGAACGACCTGGCCGAAGCCAGCGAGCCGTTCTTCGACGAGACCGGCCATCGGTTCGGCGAGCTGTGGGCCTACAACCTGGCTCGTGGCGAACGTCGGTTCCGCAACCCGTTTCAGGCCGCCTGGGATGACGTCACCTGGACGGGCCCGTTCGAGCACCTGACCGGTTCGGGCGCCATCCTCTTCGGTGGCGGCGAGTTCGACGACTCGATCGGCAACGGCCGGTTCGAAGGCATCTACGGCGTTCCAGGCTTGCCTGGGCGGGGCGCCATCACCCTCGGCCACAGCGTGTTGTTCGGCCATGAGAACGCCGCTGACATCACCAGCGAACTCAGCGATCACGAGTATCAGCACGTGCTTGATATCGAGGACGTCGGCGGTCTTCCGTTCTACGGGTCCTACCTCGCCCAGTGGGGCGTCAACATCGCCATGGGGCAGGACCCCGCTCCCCGCGGCGAGGCCTACCGCAACATCTTCTGGGAAGACCGTGGGTTCGCCGTCCAATTCGGACAACGCGAGCCGCAAGGCATCTTCGACGATGCGCTCGACGAGGTGGGTGGCGCTGCGCAGTCCGGGTTCGAGCGTGGGTACGAGGAACTCGTCAGCGGCGACTTCGTCGACGACGTGGTAGACGTGTTCAACGGTCGGTTGCCGCGGTGAACACACCCCTGGAGAGCGAGCAGATCGGCCAGTCCTCGGCGGGCACACGGGCGCAGGTGGGAGGTCCCATGATGAGGTATCGGGTGGGAGTGCGAGGGAGCGGCGTTCTCGTTCTCGCAGTTGGCGTGCTGGCGCTCGGCGGCTGTCTTGTCGACGGTGACCGTCCGGTTCCGGTGGAGTCGAGGTGTTCGGCCAGCATCGAGGTTTTTCTTGTGACGGATGGCAACCTACCGGGGTGGCGTTATGAGGTTGCTCCCGGTGAGAGCGAGCTCTCTGCGGCGCAGATTGCTGAGCGGGTGTCGGCGTCCACCGCCGACGGTGATCCGGTGGTCGAGGTCGAGATCGATCCCACGCGCGCTGTCGACGAGCCGACCGACCCCATCGTGATCGAGGGTGCTGACTGCGACCGGTTCGCCGCGGTCGAGGGCTGAGCGGGACTTCACTCTCGTTGGGCTGTCGCCGGTGCCGCGGGCCGGATGGTCAGGTGCCGTCGGTGCGAGTCTCGGTTTCGGGGTCCCAGCCGATACGTCGGTAGATGTTGGGGCGGGCCGAGTTGCGCTGGAGGGCAAGGTCCGGCCCGTGGTTGATGGTGATGTCGCATCGGGGGTTGTCGTCGAACTCTTCTGGCCGGGCGGTCCAGTCCGAGAGTTCGATTGCTTGTCCTGGTTCCCAGAAGCCGGGGCTCGAGCTGTATTCGATCTGTTGACCGTCGTTGGTGTGGAACGTGATGCGGATGTTGTACGCCCAGGAGAAGTCGTTCAGGTTTTCCAGCGTGTAGGTGGCTTCGACGCGGTCGTCGAGTTTGACGCAGGTGAGGTCCCGCACCTCGTAGAAGCTCTCGGGTGCAGGCCATCCGTCGAAGAGTTCCTGGAGGAAGACCGGGTCTTGAGAGACCTGATCCTCGTCGGCGAGCTCGTTGTCTTGGTTGGTGTTCACACAGGCTCCCAGGGTGAGCACGGCAGCAACCGCAATGAGTGCGACGCGTCGCATTGGCCGGATGCGGTCACTGTCGTTGACCTTTAGGAACGGAGACGTCGACGGCAGTTGTTTCGCCGTCGGTGCCGTAGCCGGCGGCCGCCCAGTCGGCGAAGAACGCTTCGTGCGTTTCATTGGTGGTCTCCTGAACGCGTTCGATGTAGTTGTTCTGGTGATGACCGGCGCCTTCCCAGCCGCCGGTGAATTCGTCGACGACAATACCGTCCCGATCGCCGGGGAATATCTCGCGGTTCGACGACGCATGGCCCACTTCTTCCACCACCACGGGGATGTCGCGGCTGTTCTGGAGCACCAGGACTTGGGTGCCGTCCTGTACGTGGGGGAGCTGAGGCTCGGAGTGGTAGGCCGCGGCCACGACATGGGTCACCGTGAAGTCGCGGCCGTTGAACAGAGGGTCGGAGGCCAAGTCGAGGGCGGTGTCGCCACCGAAGCTGTGACCGACGATCGCCAGATTGGCTCCCGGCGGCACGTTCTCCCGAATGTAGGCCTCGACCATCTGGGCGTAGCGGTTGTCGTCGATCAGGTGACTTCCAGCTGACTGCGCAGCGGCGAAGTCGGTGTCGCGAACCGAGAAGTTCTCGGGATTGAGACCGGCGTTGGGGTTGGAGAGGTCGGTGACGCCGGGGAGCACGACCGTGAAGGTGTTGTCGTCGTGCTCCACGATCTGGAACTCGTCGTTGAAGATCTGCTCGCCGTTGGCGGTGTCTTCCAACGCCGCAACGACGGCGTTGCGACCGCTGTCGGCTGCGGTGTCGCCCTGAGGCACCACGAACGGCTCCGGCGCGTCGGCGTCGTCGGGGCCACGAACGGGCCACGGCTGGCCCGGGATCCGGGCTTCGGAGTCACCAGGTACCGGATCGTCGTTACCCAAGGCCGACTCGAGCGGCCCGAACAACTGCTGCACGAGGAACGGGTTGGCTTCGGTGTTCCACCACTCCCGCGCCGCAGGTGCACCGAGGTGCTGCCACAGCAGCCCACCGATGGGGCCACCGGCGGGTGTGCCCAGGAACGGCGAGTTGAACAGCAACTGCGCGAGCCGATCGCCGGCCAACACCGAACTGATCAGCAGATCCCCGGTGGCGTCGGCGACATCGCCCAGACGATCTCGGCCCCACGCCTCGAACTGGTCCCACCGCTCCGATGCCTGGTCGGTGCCGTAATCCCACAGCTCGCCGGCTCGATCGCCGAGCCAGTCGGCCGTGCCGTCGGCGACATCCCACACGTCGCCGGGGCTGGGCACACCAGGGAGACCGGGGATGTCGGGGAGTGAGGGAATGCCTGGAAGGCTGGGAACATCGGGGAGACCGAAACCAGGAAGGTCCGGCAGGCCGAGATCGGGGACGTCGGGGAGGCCCGGCAAACCGGGGAGGCCGATGCTCGAGAGCCCGAAGCCGAACCCACCCCCACCATCGTTGGTGGAACCGGTGCCACTCGTCTGTTCCTGATCATCGGCGTGGCCTCGAACATCGGCGGCCAGGGCGGTGAGCTCGGCGACGCAGCGATCAAGGGCCGGTGCATGGCGTGATTGCCACGAGTGGCGAAACGAGCGGGCGTCGTCGCCCTCCCAGAACCCACCCGAGGCGGCGATCTGGGTTCGCGCTGAGCGCGAGAGGTTCTGCAACCGTTGGGTCTGACGATCGATCTCGCGAGCCAGATCGCGAAGCCGATCGATGTCTGCACCCGAGAGTGTCATAGCCGCCCTCCACCGCTCCAACGGCAATCTACAACGGTCACCCTCGCTGCCGCTGTCAACCTTCGCAAGGGGATCGATCCCCTCGGGCTACCGCGTCACGAGGTCTTCGTCGGCGCTGCGACCTGCAGCGTGTCCATGGCCTGGCCGTCGACGAGGTATCCCCGGCCCAGTGGCCACAGGTGGCTCTTGATACGCGGCATGGCCAAGCCGAACACGTCGGCATCCTCCAGGGGGCTCGGACGGAGCAACAGGCCCAACTTGTGCGCAGTAACAGCCCGTACCAGAGGGTCGTACCCGCTGCGGGCCCGCACGTCTTCCAGCACCACGATCACCGCCGTGTGCTCACCGTCGGCGGCGTCGACCAGTTGATCAACAGGAATGCCCGCCTCCACCATCGCGTAGGCGTCATCGAGAATCAGCAGCCGCGTCTGGCCGCTGCCGGCCTCCATCCCGTAGGCCTCGTCCATCAGATCGTCCTGGCCGATGACCGTGCGCCACGACGGCTCCACGGGCACCGACGGTCGCTTCATCGACAGGAACACCACCTCGTCGAACCGGGCCGCCGTCGCCTGCCCGAGCGCCACTGCCACCGTGGATCGGCCACTGGCTCGCGGCCCCGACACGAGGAACAGCCTGAACCCGTCGGGGAGGCGGTACTCAGCGAAATCTCGGTCCCGAAGCCCGATGGCGGTCGGGTCGGTGAGATCGGATCTCGACAGCGACTCCGGGAGCAACCGGATCGGGGGCGCGAGTGCCACCCCATCAGCGGTCAACTGGGCGGCGAGGGCCTGCATCGCATTGTCCTGCTCGTCGGACGAGGGGCCGCCGCCGAGCACGGCCAGCTGCGCTGCGTTGGCACCGTCGATGGCGGCCCCTGGCGGCGAGGCCTCGGTGAGCACGTCGATCGGGACCTCCATGCCTCGATAGTCCTCCACCGAGTTCTGCCGCAACGCCAGCCACCGGCCGAAGGCGCGTTGGACGGTGAAGCTCATGGCGTCGCGCCGAGGGGCGGTGACGACCACGTGGATCCCGACCGGGCGGCCCTCCAGCACCAGCCGGCGAACGATGCGGATGAACCGTTCGTTCTCCAATGGCTCGAACGCCTCGTGGAACGACGGGTAGTTGTCGATGAGCAGATAGATCCGCCCGATCGACACGTCGCGCCGAGCCGCACGAAACTCGGCCAGCGACGCTGCCCGTTCGGACGAGAACTGTTCAACTCGTTCGTCGAGGGTCGATTCGAGATCGGCCAGCATCCGCCGCGTGAGCTCCACGTCGTCCTCGTAGGCGATCGTGCCGACGTGGGGGAGCGACTCCAGCACTCGCAACCCTCGGCCGCCGTAGTCGATGCCGTACACCCACCCGACCTCGGCTGGAACCCGGCCGTGAAGGGCGGCAGCGGCGGCGATCGAGCGAAGGGCCACCGTCTTGCCCGATCCGCCGGTACCCACGATCCCGAGGCCGCCGTCGGTGTCGGGTTCGTAGCGCAGCGGCTGTTGGGTCTGCCGTTCTGGGCGGTCGGCAACTCCCAATATCAGTGCATGGTCGTCGGCGGCCGCCTCCAACCCCGCGAGGTCGTAGATCGGGGCCAGAGGTTCGAGCCACGGCTTGCGGGGAAGCGGTCGGCCCGTGCGATGGTGCACGGCGCACAGATGGGCAACGAGCCGTTCGAGATCAGTGGCGGGAGGCTCAGCGTTGGCGCCGTCGAGGGTGGGGGCCGCAGGCTCGGTGACGGGCAGCGCAATCGGATCGACGTACCCGAACTCGAGGCGCCCCGCCTCGACGGTTGGAGCCTCATCGGGGTTGGTCACGCCGCCCACGTAGGCCGACTGGAAGGTGAAGCGGTCGCGGCTGATCTTGGCGATGGCCCGGCCGGGAAGCTTCCGGTCGATCTCGGCGGCATCGGGGGCCTCGATCACATCCGTGGAGTCGTCGGTGTCGGCCATTCGCAACGCAATGCGCAGATCGGTGTTGGCCTTCACCTGGGGAGTGATCACCCCGGCAGGACGTTGGGTGGCGAGCACGAGGTGCAGCCCGAGGCTCCGGCCCCGTTGGGCCACATCGACCATGCCCTCCACGAACTCCGGCACCTCCTGCACCAGCGCGGCGAACTCGTCGACGATGATCAGCAGACTCGGTGGCGTGTCGGGGATCTTCTTGTCGATCATCTCCAGCAGATCGGAGCAATCGTGCTCGGCGAACAGCAGCTCGCGGTGGTGTAGCTCGGCTCGAAGCGACACCAGTGCCCGCCGCACGCCTGCGTTGTCGAGATCGGTGACCATGCCAACGGTGTGGGGCAGTTTGCTGCAGTCTTTGAATGCGGCCCCGCCCTTGTAGTCCACCAGGAGAAACGTGACGGTCTCGGGGGCGTGGGTAGTGGCCATGCCCATCACCCAGCTCTGGAGGAACTCGCTCTTGCCGGCCCCGGTGGTGCCGCCAACGAGGCCGTGCGGTCCGTCCCGCCGAATGTCGAGGGTGAACACGCCCTCAGCCAGGCGGCCGACTGGCGCCTCGAGTGTTTTCGGCCGCCGTGACCAGTGGGCCAGCACGTCGTCGTCGGACTCCAGCAGCTGGAGGCCACCCAGCAGCTCGATGAGGCTCACCCGGGCCGGCACCATCGAACCGGCCGACAACAGGGCCCCGACGTCCTCGATCGGGCTGAGGCGCCGAGCGGTGGCCTCGGCATCGGATCGTGTCGAGGTTTCGAACCGCACATTAGTGATGGAGACCCCGCTGGCAGTCGTCCCCACCTCGGCCGTCTCGCCGCCGGGTTCGATCCGAACCACATTGCCAACGCCGCGCGGTACCCGTCGAGAGGCGGCCGAGAGCCACATGGTGTAGACGCCGACCGAGGGTCCCTGCTCGAGTAGCCGGGTGAGTTCTCGTTGTTCCACGGGGAGCCCCTCCGCTACCACCACGACCACCGCCGGGCCGACCACGGCGCTGTCGTCGCCGAACCCGGTCCGCGCAGCTGCCCGCGAATCCACCAGCTTGAGCAGGCGGGCCAGCAGCGACCGGCAGGCTCCCTCGTCGGCCGCGAGAGGGTGCCCGCCTATGACGCTGTCGTCGGTGGCGCAGTGCGGGAGCCACTTCATCCACTCCCAGGCGGGGCGCGACGGAGCCGGCACCATCGCTGCGAGCAGCAGCTCGGCTGGGCTGTGAAGCGCCGCCAACTGGGTGACCAATGAGTAGGCAAGCGGCTCGGTGAACTGGCGCGGCCCGGTGATCCCGATCCCCCGGTCGCGGTGGAGGTCCACCGTGAGAGGTACCGCAGACACCGTCTCGTAGCGCTCGGGCAGCGATGTGATGCGGTGCCGGAACGACCGAGCGCCACCGTCGGGAACCTCGATTGTGTTGACTGAGGCAAGGTCGGCCAAGCCAATCCGGAGCGACAGCACGTCCTCGTCGTCGAGGGCTCGTTCCCACAGGCGGGGGGACAGTTCGTCGACGGCAGTTGCCAGGGCGTCGACGGGGGGCGACGCCGAGCGGCGGCCGAGCTGTTCCTCGGCATGCAACTGATCGAGACGGTTCTCGGTCTCGATCATGGCGAGCTCGAACTCGTTGACGGAGGCCCGATGGGCGGCGCGGGACGCCGAGCGGCTCTCCAGGTAGGAGCCGATCATCATCACCGGTGAGAAGAGCATGAACAGCCCGAACAGATAGTTGGGCTCGCCACCGAAGGCCACCGGGGCGTAGATCATCGCCGCGCCCATCAACAGCGGAGCGAGAGCCGAGATCATGGGAAGGCGCTGCCGCGGCGGATCGTCGGGCGGCCGCGGCAGCTTCGTCTTGCGTGGCTCATAGGGGAGTACCAGGCGAGGCGGCCGGTTGAAGGGCACGCTCGCCCCGCTCAGATCGCCCAACCCACGGGCTCGGCGGAGGTGCTCCACTCGGATCGACGTGTGGCCGAGCACGGCTGTCGAGTCTCCGGTGAGTGCGGCGGCTCCGGTTGTGATCTGGCTGTCGATGCGCACTCCGTGCCGGGAGCCGAGGTCGATGATCTCGGCCGATTCGTCGTCGACCACGATCGAGGCGTGACGCCGGGACATCGTGTCGTCGGTCACCACCACGTCGCAGTCGAGGCCGCGTCCGATCGTGAACTCACCGAACCCGAGTTCGATGGCGGCTGGGGCGTCAGGACCCCGCACGATCCGGAGCAGCGCGGCGGGGCGTTGCCCGCCAACTCCGCCATCGGGGGCTCCACGGGTGGCAGGAGCGTTCGTGGGTGGGAGCAGGGCAAGCCGGTCGCCACTTCGAAGATCGACCTCAGCGATCGGGCTGGTCGGGCCCACCGTCTGATTCGTGCGCTCGATGTGGACGTCACTTGACCGGTCGCCGCCGACGGCGGCTACCACATCGCCAACCGTTGCGTCCCCGGCGGTGTCGATGACGCAGTCACCGATTCCGTCAAAGGTCAGTAGGAACCGCACCATTCCACCTGTGTCGAGTCCGAGGGGCCCACCGAGCCCGAGGGTCTATGATTGCAGGAGCGATGTGCATGTGCAGGGGTCTGCACGCGGCGGCACCGTCGCAACCGGGCACGTCGTCGGCCGATGTTCGTCGCTCCCGGAGGGTCAGAAGGGGAAGGAGGCCGGCGTGGATGACGTTCGAGCAACCCATCGAGCCGAACTCAGCCAGGGCTGCCTCGTCGTTGACTTCTGTGGGATGGCGTCGGTGGTCGATCCGGGCGATGTGTTGTCGTTCGGCCGAAAGGCCGACATCGAGATCGACGACAATCCGTATCTGCACCGAGTGATCGGGCGCTTCGAGTGTCTCAATGAGCAGTGGTGGGTGGCGAACACCGGAGCCCGGGTGAACCTCAATGTGGTCGACCGCGAGTCGCGGGCGAAGGCCACCGTCCCCCCTGCCACCCGGCACGCACTCGTTGGTGCCGAGATGATCGTGCGCTTCGTTGCGGGCCGCCATTCCTACGAGCTCCTCGTGTACGCCCCTGACACTCCGGCCGTCGAGGTGGTTGCCTCCACCGACACCGCCGGCGTCGACGGCATCGCGTGGACCGACGATCAACGGTTGCTCATGACCATCCTCGCCGAGGATCTCCTGCGCGGCGCCGCCAGCAACACCTTCCGGCTGCCGACGAACCGCGACGCCCAAGGCCGCTTGGGGTGGAGTGAGACGACCTTCAATCGAAAGCTCGACACCATCTGCGATCGGCTCTCGGCGATTGGTGTTCGCGGTGTCGAACGGGGCGTCGAGAAGCGCAACACCATGCGGCGCCACGTTCTTGCCGACTACGCCGTGAACCAGGCGATCGTGAGCGAGGACGACCTGGCAACGCTCGCTGCGCACGAACAACAGGTGGCGAGCGGTCCCTGACCGCCCCGTGGACGCGTCGGAGACCCGGCCGCACGTCGTTGCGTCCGAGTCTCCGATGTCGATACCGAGGTGGGGCCGCACAGCCAGCAGACCGTCACGCCCGTCCGGCCGTGGCTGCGCTCAGGACAGGCCCCGGCTGGTGTTCTCCTGGGCGTCCGCGTTGCGGCGGGCCGTACCACCGGCTGCAGCCAGCGCAGCGCGGGCAGCCTGGAGGGCTCGCTTGTGCTCGGGCCAGATCTGGTTGCGGAACTGATCGGCGTCGGGGCCGAGCCAGATGTTGTTGGCTGAGTTCTGGACGGCGGTGTCGACCCGGCCGATCAACCCGTCGATCTCTCCTGCCCAGGTATTCTCCAGCTTGTTCGCCAGATCCCGCAGCTGGTCGATGTCTGCGCCTCTGATTGCCATGATGGTGACCTCCGCCCTCGGGCCGTTCGTCGTGTCGATCGGTGACTCTCACCGGTCGTGCGTGTTGTTGGTACCGTAGGAATTCCTGTGGAGGCGGACAACGGGATAGATCCCCTTTGAGCTCTGAATCGGCCGCGACTTCGGTGCCCGGCTACGGGCAATTGATCTACGTCGACGCCGGCGCATCGAGCGTGGTCTACCGAGCGGTGCCCGACAATGGAACCAGCACGGTTGCCGTGAAGGTGCTCACGGGTTCCGTGCAGGGCGGACCAGCCGGCCTGGCGTTCGAGCGCGAATTACTGGCAATGGAAGACCTGGCGGGTCACCCCAACATCGTCCGTTTGCTCGACTGGGGGACGACATCGACGGATGCGCCCTTCGTCGTTCTCGAGTACTACCAGGGTGGGACCTTCGCCGGACATGTCGACGCGCACGGCCCGCTCGGTTGGCAGCAGGTGGTCGAGGTCGGGATCAAGCTGGCTGGAGCGCTCGAGAGCGTGCATCGAAGCGGATTCGTTCATCGAGATCTCAAACCGGCGAATGTGTTCGTCGGCACCGACATCACCGATCCGATCCTCGGCGACTTCGGGGTGTCGTCGTTCATTGCCCCCGGCCTCAGTGGATCCAACACGGTCACCGTGTCGGCGACACCGGTGTTTGCCGCGCCCGAAGTACTGAACGGACTCCGACCAACCGCGCTGTCCGACATTTACTCCTTGGGGGCGACCTTGTTCGGGTTGGTCGAGGGGCGGCCGGCGCATGCGGCTGCCTCGATTGACGTCGTCATCGAGCGGGTCACCGCGCCCAAGTCGCCACCGAGGCCCTCCGAGGCCGTACCCGAGGCGTTCGCCGACCTTCTGGCGGAGATGATGGCGATGGACCCCGATGACCGACCGCGCAGTGCGCTGGTGGTCGGTCATCGTCTGCGTCGACTTCAGGCCGAGGTCGACCCGACCACGGCCACCCCGCTCCTCGTGCTCACCGACCACGTGGTGACCGACATGACCAGCACGTCTGCGGCCCCTTCGGGTGGGGCGACCAGTGGGGGTGTCGGCGACGGGGTGCAGCCGGTTCCACGCAACGCTGCCGCAGACGCTCCGGCGCGACAGTTCGGGTCGCTGCATGAGTGGGACACCGCCGATGTCGGATCGTTCACTGAGCCGACGAGGGTGCTTCCCGCGGTCGAGGCAGAGGGTGACCACCCCGACGTGGCACGTGGCGCGCGCCCGAGTTGGCGCTGGCCGGTGTTGGTGGCAGCGGTCGCACTGGTCGCGCTCGGCGGCTACTGGCTTGTCACCGGACAGTTCCTCGCCGGGGAATCGGTGGAGCCCAACGGCAACGAGGCCGCGATGCCGTTGCTCGTGAGCACGCTCGATGCGCACGACGACGTGGTGGAGGCGGTTGCGTGGTCGCCCGACGGAGAGCGCCTGGCCACGGCCGGGAGAGATGGCGTGTTGCGCATCTGGGGCGACGCGACCGCCCCCGACCCCACGAGCGCCCAACCGGTCGAGGTTCGTTTCGACTCGTGGGTTCTCGACATCGGATGGGCCGAGGACGGCTCGAACCGGTTGGCTGCGGTAGCTGCCGACGGTTCCGTCGTGGTGTGGGATGGCGAGGACGGGCTCGTCACTGGGTCGGAGACGTCGGGCGTGGCGGCCGAAGCCGTCGACTGGGAACCGGGCGGATCACGCCTGGCGGTGGCCACGGCCACCGGGCGTCTGTCGATCTGGTCGGTGGAGGACGGCGAGGTGGCGATGGTCGCAACGATGCCGCAACGTGACGACGGGCTGCTCGCCGCTGAATGGCGCTCGACGGGCGGGACACCCGCTCGATCAGGGGTCGTCGCCAGTGGCGGCAAAGATGGCACGGTCGTCATCGACGAGGTCGATGATGGCGGCGCCAGTGACGATCTGGTCATTGCTGCTGATGACTGGATTCGCGACGTGCAGTGGTCCGCCGATGGTGCCTCACTGCTCGTGGCCAGTAGCGAGCCGTCTCTCACCGTGTGGCGAGTGGCGACCGGAGACGTTGAGAGCCGCCTGACGTTGTCGGACGACCCGGTCGCCGGCGTGCAGTGGTCGGCCGACGGCTCGAGTGTTCTGACTGCGACCGACGCCGGAGACGTCATCTTGTGGTCGCCGGTGTCGGGTGAGGTGGTCGAGGTCGAGGGCGCCGGCATTCCCCGCACCTCGCTGTCACTGGCCCCTGGCGGTCAACAGTGGGCGATCGGGCTCGCAGACGGTCGAGTCGAGATCTGGAGAGTCCGGACCGCGGCACCCGACGGGTAACCCGACCGCCCCGCAAGGCGCGGTCAGTCCTCCACCACGTTCGAGGCGAACACGTCGAGAGCCGTCGCCCACGCGGTGGCGTTGCCGGGCGACACCGACGCAGCCTGTTGTCCCATCTCCATCACGTGATGAAGGTTGTCGGGCACGCCGAGCCCCTGGCGGCCGGTGATACGCACCCGACTCGGGGAACGAATCCATGTATCGACCACGGCCCGGGCCGGCTCGGCCCTGATGTCGTACACCGGGTAGACCGACGGCAACCGGCGGCTTTCGACGGCCACCACCGCGGGTCGAGGAAGCCCGGCACGTACGAGGTCGTCAGCGACCAGCTCACCGAGATCGGCGTCGGTAGCGGTCCAGATCGGGTCGTCGCCGTTGGGCCAGCATGCGATTTCCGCGCACAACACGGTGCGGTCAGCGGGGTCGTCGGGGTTGGTTCGGTAGTTCTTGGGCTCCGACAGCCGCGCCACTGCGGTGTCGAGCCCGGCCAGGTAGTGGGCGTCGAACGGGGTGTACTGCGCCGCATCGACCACGAGATAGACGAGCACCATGGCCCGCGTGCGGAGGCGGCCGAGCGCATCCATGACCTCGACCGGCGGCTCCGGTGTGATCCGGCTCGCCAACGTCGGGAGCGGGATCGTGGAGATCACGTGGCCAGCCGACATCACACGCTCTTCTCCGTCGGTTCCGACCGTCACGGCCACCGAGTCGGCCGACACATCGACCTTCTCCACCGGAGCGCCGAGCCGGATGTCGACCCCGGCAGCCGTTGCTTCCTCGGCCAGACGCTCGGAGATCTGCCCGTAGCCTCGCCGCGGGTACCAGAACCCGCGCCGCTCGGGTGGCGTCGGGGTGAGCATCGACTGGACGATTGCCACGGGTGAGCGAGCCGACACCCGGCGCCGTGCCAGTTCGACCGACAGTTCGTCGGGAGCCGCACCGTAGAGCTTGCGGGCGTAGGGGTCGTAGAACTCTCGGGCCACGGTGGGCCCGAGGCGGTGGCGGATCGCCTCGGCGAAACTCGCAGGTGGGCGCCGACCGATCGTGCGGAGGGGGCCGGTTGCGGTGTCGATCGCGACTCGGGCTGCGAACTGCGGTGGCATCGTGCGGGCGAGGTCGGTGGGGCGGAACGGAAAGCCCACCCAGCGGTCACGGAGCCGGAGCCGACCGCGGCGCGGTCGGAGCTGCAGGTCGTCTCCCATGACGGCCTTGATCCGATCGAGCAGCGCCGGTGGCGTTGCCGGATGCAGCCGGTGGGACCCGAAGTCCACCCGAACGCCGGCCACCTCGAAGCTGCCGGCCATGCCGCCGACCTGGTCCGCCGCCTCGAACACCACACATGTCTGGCCCTGCTCAGCGAGCCGCAGCGCTGCCATGAGGCCGGCCGGGCCTGCGCCTAGAACTGCAACCACCTCGTCATTCACGTCCTGTCGCTCCATCAGCTCGACAGTGTAAGGTGCTCCTAATGTCGCTGGTACACGATGCCTCCGTTGGCAGCCCGTCAACGGGCGACGCGCCGGCTGTGATCACGGGAGTTGCCGGGTTCATCGGCTCTCATCTCGCTGATGCGCTGTTGGCCAGCGGCCAGCCCGTGCTCGGCGTGGACCGGTTCGATGACTATTACGGGCGCGAGTTGAAAGAGGCGAACCTCGCCAACGCCACGAGCCACGCCAACTTCGATCTGCTCGAGGCGGACATACGCACAGTGGCTCACACGCTCTTTCACGGCGTCGACACCGTGTACCACCTGGCTGGTCGGCCCGGCGTGCAGGACTCGTGGACGGTGGAGTTCGAGCGGTATTGCCTCGACAACATCGCCGCCACCCAGGCCGTGTTCGATGCTGCCCTCGCATCTGGTGTACGCCGTGTGGTGGTGGCGTCGAGTTCGTCGGTCTACGGCAACGGCGCGTCCGCCACGGGTGAGCGCCTCGTGGCGCCGACGAGCCCCTACGGCGTGAGCAAGGCTGCCACCGAACAGCTCGCCTCGGTCTACCGGGCCCGCGGGCTCGACGTGGTGTGTCTTCGCTACTTCACGGTGTACGGCCCTCGGCAGCGGCCCGACATGGCGATGGCCCGCCTCTTTGCTGCCACGGTGCCGGGGGGCGCTCCGTTCCGTCGCCGCGGATCGGGCGATCAGCGGCGCGAGTTCACCTACGTTGGCGACGTGGTGAAGGCCACCATCGCAGCAGGCACTGTCGCCGCCGCTGCCAACCACACCTTCGACATCGGCGGGGGCTCGTCGGTCTCGTTGAACGAGGTGATCGATCACATCGGCGCGATCACGGGTCGGGCTGTTCCGTGCGTCGACGTCGGGGCTGCGCCGGGCGATCCAGCGGTGACCGAGGCCGACTGTGATCCGGCAACCGAGATCCTCGAATGGAAGCCCGTGGTGGCCGTGGATGAGGGCCTCGCCCGTCAGGGGGCGGCGTTGCCGCTGGTGCTCGACATGGGCGCTGATTCGTCCGGCCCGTCGTCGGTGTCGTTGCTCGCAGGCTGATCAGCGTCTCGTTGTGCCTCGCGTCGGTGCCGCTGTGCCTCGCGGGCTGCCACCAGGGCCGCGAATCCGAGAATCACGCCCCAGATGACGGTGGGGACCAGCTGCACGTTGTCCATCAGGCGATGGTCGGGGAACAGCCGTGACCAGGCCCGGTACCACGGGTTGGCGGTTGCTCCGAAGTCGACCACGAGCGTGCGCCGGTCGGTGGACGTCTCGTAGGCGAGCCACACCCAACTCATGATGCCGAGGGCCGACGCAACGATGAAGGGCCGCAGGAGTCGGCGGTGGCTGTCGACGAGGAGTGCGATGAACACCGTGGCGATCGGGAGCACGACCACCACCTGGCGCCCGGGCCACCACCAACCGTGCATCGTGAGCGCCACCCAGGTCGCGGTGGCCCATCCCGCAGCGAGCACCGCCATGGGCAGTCGCCATCCCGTTGGGCGGCGCATGGCCACGTGGGCCACAGCGGGGGCGAAGGCGAGGTAGGCGGGGGCCCACGGAATGAGTCCGAAGCCACGGTCGATCAGGAGACCGATCAGCCGCAGGGTGCGCCCGACGTAGTCCGGGTTCCGACCGACCACCTGCCACTCGCCATCGACGAAGTGATCGCCGGAGGCGTAGACGGTCCAACCCCCGTAGATCCGCTGATGAACGACGAGGTAGACCACGCCCGACACGGCGAGCAGTGCGGCGTAGGGCCAGACGGTCGGGCTGACCACCGGTCGCCGATTCGAGGTCCGCACGAGTGGCAGGAACAGGCCAGCAGCCAGCACGGAGGCGACCGGCACGTATTTCACTGCGAGCCAGGGCAGGGCGACGATCGCAACCACTGCGATCAGCCGGTGCCGCCGCGTCGGGTTGGGTGCGGTCAGGGCTGCAACGCCGAGTACGACAGTGAGCGCAGCTGGGAGCTCGGGATAGACCTGGTTGGCGTATGACACCAGCGGTGGGCTCGCATGCAGGCCGCCCACCACCCACGCCGCAACGCCTGGAGACACGCCGAATCGACGGACGGCGAGCCACAGGGTTGCCGCAGCCGTGATGCCACCCATGACGGCGAGCTGCACCTTGACCGCCTGCCAGCCCCCGAGCCCCATGGCTGGTGCGGTGATGAGTGGCAGCAGGGGATCGTGGGGGCTGATCCGTTGCCCGTCCTCGGTGAGATCGATCGTCTGAGGGTTCAGACCGATCTCGTGGAACGGGATGAATGCGTCGTTCTCGAGTTCGTCGGAGATGTCGAGGTCGAAGTCCTCGGCGAGGCTGAGCGCCGTTGTGAGGTACTGGGGCTCATCGGCCGTCGTCTGCGCACCGTAGGTGGCACGTGAGTCGAGCGCTGTGAGGGCCACAGCGGTTGTCACGACCGCCACCAGAGCCATCAACAGCCAGAGCCGGCCGCCTTCGCCATTGTGAAGCACGCCTATCAGCGTAAGGTGTGTGCCGTGAATGCACTGCGACGGGCGCTGCTGCGGCACGGGCGACGCGATCTCCTGATTGGGATCGCCCTGCTGGTGACTGTTGTCGCGGCCGGAATCGTGGCGCGCGCCGTCGATGTGGACCTCCTGCGCCAGGCGGTGGACGCCGCAGCACAGCGACCACTGCCGATCGCGTTCGCATTGGTTGCGTTCACCGTTGCCTTCGTCGTGCGGGCCGTCGCCTGGACGCGGGTGCTGCCCGGGCTGAGTCTCGGTCACTCCCTCGCCGGTATCCATCTCGCCCTCGGCGGCAACCATGTGCTGCCCTTTCGCCTCGGCGAGCCACTCCGCGTCATCAGCGTGGTACGTCGGGCTGGGATCTCGCTCGACGTTGCCACGGCGTCCACGCTCACCCTTCGGGCTGCCGACATGGTGGCCATCGTGCTGGTCGGCATCGTGGCCGCGCCGACCGCCTTCATCGGCCTGATCGGCCCGATCGCATGGCTGATCACGGCGCTCGTGGTCGGGGCCGCCGCTGTCGGATGGCGGTGGATGACGGCGTTGGCGGCGCGCCGGGCCGATGTGCGTGCGCCCGGTCTCGTGGAGTTCGCGCTCGCCGTGTTGGCCTGGGTGCTGGAGGCGCTGCTGGTCATGGAGGCAGCCCGGTGGGCAGGAATCGAGCTCAGCTGGACCGAGGCAGCCTTCGTCACCTCGGTGGCGGTGGTGGCCCAGATCGCCGCCATCGCCCCCGGTGGATTCGGCACCTACGAGGTGGCCGCCGTTGGTGCCTACGTCGTGCTCGGCCACGACGTGGATGCCGCTTTGGTGGCCGCGCTCGGTGCCCACGGTCTCAAAACCCTCTATTCGCTCATCGTCGGAGTCATCGCCATGGTCGTCCCAGCCCCATCCTTCGTCGGCCGGTTCCGACTCCGGTCGGCCGAGGATCGACCCGACCCCGTGGATTCCCGCGAGATTGCAGCCGATGCACCCGTCGTGCTGTTCATGCCGGCCTACAACGAGGAAGACGCCGTAGCTGACTGCGTGCAACGAGCGCCTGCCTCCGTACTCGGGCATCCGGTCGAGGTGATCGTGGTCGACGACGGCTCCCGAGACGAGACCGCCGTGCGGGCCGAACGGGCGGGAGCAACGGTGGTGCCGATGGGCGCAAACCAAGGTCTCGGCGCTGCGGTGCGGCGAGGCTTGGCCGAGGCGGTGGCCCGCCGCCCCGCCGCAGTTGCGTTCTGTGATGCCGATGGGGAATATCCGCCAGAGGAGCTCGCCAACCTGATCGGACCCATCCTGGATGGATCGGCCGACTACGTGGCCGGGAGTCGCTTCCTCGGCACGATCGAGCACATGCACCCCCACCGTCGATTCGGCAACATCGTATTGACTCGGCTGTTGTCGATCGTGGCTCGTCGCCGGATCAGCGACGGCCAGACCGGCTATCGCGCCTTCTCGCCCGGAGCTGCGGCTGCAGCTGAGATCATCCATGACTTCAACTACGCCCAGGTGATCACGCTCGATCTGTTGGCCAAGGGATACGTGTACCTGGAGGTTCCGATCAGCTATCGGTTCCGGACGACCGGCGAGAGCTTCATCAAGCTCGGTCGCTACCTGCGGGCCGTCGTTCCCGCCGTGTACCGGGAGCTGAATACAGCCGACGCCCAACCGCACCGGCCGCCACTCCCGCAACATTGATGTAACCCATCGTTGTCAGATCGCGTAAAGGGCGCCTATCCTCGCGCCCCATGACGAAACTCAAGGTGTTGGCACCGCTGTTTGCGTTGCTCATGATCGCAGCCGCGTGCGGTAGCGACGACGATGGCGCAGGCGTGCGCGACCTCGGGGCCGATGGCTCCGAGTCGGGCTCTGGGAGCGGTTCGGGTTCCAGCGGTTCGGGCTCCGGCTCGGGCTCAGGTTCTGGTTCGGGCAGTGGCTCGGGTTCGGGCAGCGGTTCGGGCTCCGGCTCGGGTTCGGGTTCGGGTAGTGCCAGCGGCACTGCCGACGGCGACGTCGACGCCACCGCAGGCGACGGCGGCTACGACTATGCGTCGAACGTCGACTCGCACCGTCTCGTGGTCGCCGATCTCTGCGACATCGGCGATCTGCTCGACGCCGGTGACTTCGCCGCCGTCGAGACCATCTACCGCGACGGTGTGAACTCGGTGAAGAGCGACGGCTCGATCCGCACGATTGGCGGCTTCGCTTCCCGCGACGACCGCAGCCACGGGCTCGACGCCTACTACGGCACCCCCACCCCGCTCGACGACTTCGTGACCGCAGCCCTCCAGGGCTCTGGCATCTTCGAAGGCCAGAGCGACGGCGTTCGCAGCCAGGGCGCCGAGAAGGGCATCCGCAACCAGGTGATGATCGCCTGGGTGGTGCACGAACTGAACGCCGCCATGGCCAAGGCCGCTGAGGGCAACTTCGACATCGCAGAGGGAGCCGTTCACAACTGGGACGAAGGCTGGGCCTTCTACCACGGCGTCGAGCCGGGCTGCGCCCCGTTCGCAACGGCCAACTCGCGGGCCGGCAACTTCGGTACCACCGGCTCCGACGGGGAGACGGCGCTGGCCAACGAGGGCATCCTCGCCGCCATGATCGAGGGCCGTGACGCCCTGCTTGCGTCCGACATCGCTGGGGCCGGCACTGCCGCCTCCGAGGTGCTCCGCAACGTGGTGATCATCTACTCGCAGGCATCGATCCGCTACGCCTCGCTCATCGAGGGCGACCTGGCCGACGGTGACGACGAGGGGGCCAAGGCCCACCAGGCTGAGGGTCTCGCCTTCTTCCGGGTGATCGAGGCCCTCGTGGCCGACGCCGGCGCCGACGTCGACTCGATCAACCAGGTGTTCGACCTGGCCAACGATCCGGGGGCCAACGGCTACGGCGACGAGGTTCGCACGGCGCTCGAGCCGGCCTGGGACAGCCTCGGTATCTCAGCCGACGACATCGGCACGCTCCAGTAGGCACGACAGACCAAACCAGGCGTTCCCGGAGCGTCGGCTCTCTCTCCGCACGGAGGGCAGGGTCGGCGCTCCGGCGCGTCCCGCCTCAGGGGTACCTGTCGGCGACGCCTCTGAGGCGTGCGGGATCAGTCAGCGAACGCTGACGAGGATGCGAGCCGCGGTGAAGGCACTGATGCCAACGACCTTGCCTTCCATCGACACGGTGGTGGTGCCGTCGGGAGCGGCCGACACGATCGAGCCCTCCCTGCCGGGCAGCAGCCCGGCATCTTCCAGGAACTCGAGCTGGCCGTCCTGGAACTCGAGTTCTTCGGGGATGCGTTCCACGACGAACTCACCATCCAAAGGCACGGCGGCCAGCGCCCGGGCGTCTTCCGGCTTCACGTAGTCGGTACCAGGGATCGGATTGCCGTGTGGGCAGGTGGTGGGATCGTCCAGGAGGTTGAGCATCGCTGCTTCCACCTGCGGTGAGATCACGTGCTCCCAACGACCGGCCTCGTGGTGGGCTTCGGTCCAGCTGAGGTTCAACACGTCGGTGAGAAAGCGCTCGGCCACGCGGTGACGACGCACAACCGTGGTTGCGAGGGCGCGTCCGTCCTTGGTGAGGGTGATGCGGCCGTTGCCGTCCACGGCCACCAGGCGTTCGCGCTGCATGCGCTTGATCATTTCCGACACTGCGGGGCGCGATACGTCGAGCCGTTCGGCGATACGGGCCTGGATCACCTCGATGCCGTCTTCCGCGAGCTCGAAGATCGTCTCGCTGTACTCCTCGAGTGCCGGGTGGTATTCGACGGATTCATACGGCATGGGTCAATCGTACTCCGTTTGCCGCGCGTTGTTATAGGTCAGGCGAACCGGATCGATCCTGGGGTAGGTCCGGGAGGGATCGCAGCGGTTGCCAGCGGCCGGCTTGCCTGATCCACCCGGCCACGCCGGTGGGCATGCGTGACGGTCCGACCACTACCCTCGACTCCGTGACGAGTACTCCCTCCCCAGCCACGCCGGCGTCGGTCGACGAGGTGGCTGCAGCGCTGGCCCAGCACGATTACCTCGCTGACGAGGGGCTGGCCACGGCCATCTTCTTGGCCACCACGCTCCAGCGGCCACTGTTCCTCGAAGGGGAGGCCGGTGTTGGCAAGACCGAGGTGGCCAAGGTGTTGTCGCGTTGGTTGGGTGGCAACCTGATCCGCCTCCAGTGCTACGAAGGGATCGACGCCGCCCAGGCTGTGTACGAGTGGGACTACGCCCGTCAATTGCTGCATCTCCGCACGGCCGAGGCCACCGGCGAGGCGGAGGGGGCGAAGGCCGCCGATCTCGAAGCTGAGCTCTACGACCCCCGCTTCCTGATCCGACGCCCGCTGCTGGAGGCGCTCAGCCCCACAGAGGGTCCGCCCCCTGTGCTCCTGGTCGACGAGGTGGATCGGGCCGACGACGAGTTCGAGGCATACCTGCTCGAGGCACTCTCCGACTACAGCATCACGATCCCGGAGCTGGGCACCGTGCGGGCCGAGGTGCCGCCCTTCGTGATCCTCACCTCGAACCGCACCCGCGACGTGCACGACGCACTGAAGCGCCGCTGCCTCTATCACTGGGTGGAGCACCCGGACTTCGAGCGTGAAGTGCAGATCGTGCGCCTGCGGGCTCCCGAAGTCGGCGAGCAGCTGGCCCGGCAGGTGGCGGCCGCCACGGAATCGATGCGAGGCAAGGGCCTCTACAAGCCGCCCGGCGTGGCCGAGACGATCGACTGGGCGAAGTCGCTGGCGGCCCTCGGGCAGTCGACGATGGACGAAGCCACCGTGCGGTCCACGTTGGGCACCGTGCTCAAGTACCGCGAGGACCAGGAACGCGTCGGCGCCGACGGCATCCCCGACATGATCCGGGCGGCGCTCGCCCGCAGCGGAGCTTGACCGTCACCGACGCCGCCGAGCCGGTCACGGCGCCCGAACAGCTCGCCGTCGGGTTCTGCCGCGTGTTGCGTGGCGTCGGCCTCAAGGTGCCGGCATCGGCCACCATCAACTTCGTCGAGGCCCTCGGCCAGGTCGGCATCGACGATCGAGACCGCGTGTATTGGGCTGGTCGGGCCACGCTGATCCACCGTCCAGAGGATCTCGTGGCCTACAACCGGGCGTTCGCCGTGTTCTGGGAGCGACGGGTTGCCTGGTTCGATCCGCTCGAACAGCCACCGCCTCCCATCACGCTCGCTCTCGACTCCGACGAGGACGACGACGAGGATGATGACGCAGACGGCGACGAGCAGGACGACGACGGCGACGTGCAGGCGGTGCGCTTCAGCCGCACCGAGGTGCTCACTAGCAAGGACTTTGCCGACTGCAGCGACGAGGAGCTCGCCGAACTCGGCCTGCTCATGTCGCAGCTGCGGTTCACCACGTTCCGCCGCCGAAGTCGACGGCAGATCCCCGTGCGCGGAGAAGGGGCGCGCCCGGATCTTCGCCGCACCGTGCGCTGGGCTCTGCGTCACCAGGGCGAGCCCATGCGGCGGGCCTTCACCGAGCCTGCGTCGCGGCCGCGACGCCTCGTGCTCGTGTTGGACGTGTCGGGCTCGATGGAGCCCTACGCCCGGGCGCTGATCCGTTTCGCCCACGCCGCCGTGGTGGCCAGGGGTCGGGTGGAGGTGTTCGCACTCGGCACGAGACTCACCCGGCTCACGAAGTACCTCACGAGCCGCGACCCGGACGCCGCGATCAGTCAGGCGTTCCCCAAGATGCGAGACTGGGCTGGTGGAACGCGGCTCGGCGAGGGCGTTCAGGCCTTCAACAACGAATGGGGCGTGCGAGGCATGGCCCGGGGGGCGGTCGTGGTGATCCTCAGCGATGGCTGGGATCGGGGCGATGCCTCCCTGCTCGGGGCCGAGATGGAGCGCCTGCACCGTGTCACGCATCAGCTGGTGTGGGTGAACCCGCTGAAGGCGACTGCCGGCTACGCCCCTCTTGCCGCCGGGATGGCAGCGGCGTTGCCCCACGTCGACCGCTTCATCGAGGGCCACTCCTACGCCTCGCTCGAACACCTCGCCGCCCTGCTCACCAGCGGAGACCCGTCGTGACAACGCCCGGGCCCTCGCAACCGCCCCTGCGCTCGCAACCGCCCCTGCCACCGCAGTCGCCGCCGCCGTCGCCGTCGCCCGTGCCCTCGCAACCGCCGCTGCCCCCGCCCGACGCCAGCGAACTCGTCGTCGGCGCGCCCCCACCCTCGGCGGTCGACCTGGTGGCGGGGCCGCCGCCGTCGACCCAACTCGGCGCACCGGCCACGATGCCGTGGATCGGGGCCGACCCCGGCGTGCCCTTCCCCGGTCCTGCCCCGGTGCCGGTGGTCCCTGGACGGGCCCGGCCATGGTGGGGCATCGGCGACGTGCTCCTTGGAGTACCCGCCATCCTCCTGGCGGCATTGATTGGCAGCATCATCGGCCTCATCGTCGACGTCGCCGCGGGCGGGTCGCTCGAAGACACGCTCGATTCCACCTCCGGGGGCGCCGTGGCTCCCTCGGCCCTCCTGGTGTTCGGGCTCCTGGCCCAGCAGGCGGGCCAGGGTGTGTGGCCGATCATCGTGTCGAAGTGGAAAGGCCTGGGCGTGGTCGCCGACTGGCGCCTCCAGTTCCACTGGAGCGACATCTTCATCGGGCTCGGTGCGGCGCTGGTCGCTGGCGGACTGGCCGCGTTGGCGGCATTCGGGGCCGAGGCGTTGGTCGATCTCGCCGATCAGTCCGAGGCCGACAACACCCAGTTCCTGCGCGACGCCCAGGACACCCTCTGGTTCTGGCCGCTGATCGCCGCCGTGGTGATTGGAGCGCCGCTCACCGAGGAGCTGTTCTTCCGGGGGCTGTGCCTCCGAGCGTTCGAGAAACGGGGCGGGCCGATCCTCGCCGTGATCGGCTCCACGCTGTTGTTCACCCTGCCCCACTTCGCTGGCGGCACCGTTGCCGGCACGGTGGTGCTGTTCGCCGCAATTGGCTCCGTCGGCCTGGTGTTGGCGGTGGTCACGCTGTTGGTCGGCCGTCTCTGGCCTGCCATCTTCGCCCATGTGGTGTTCAACGCGATGGGCGTACTCCAGGCCATCGGGGCGTTCGGGGAGACCGCACCCACCTGACCGCGGTGTCAGGCGGCGGCGGGGTTTGCCTCGGCATCGGCCCGGTCGCCGTTACCCCCACTGTCGCTCCGGGCGTTGATGATCGACGCCAGGAGCCCGACGAGCAGTACGAGCACGTAGACCGCAGCGGTACGGGCGGTGCCCGGCCCGCCCGACACCGTGGTACGAACCGTGATCACCGAGACCGCGGCAGCCTCGATGTCCTCGTCGTGCACACACCGAAGCCGCTCGTCGCTCTCCGTGCAGTCCCAGGCGTTGTCGGCGCTGTCCCCGGCGAAGCTGCCCACCGGTTCGAATCCCTCGTAGCCGAACTCGAGCACAACGGGAGCTGGCACGTCGCTGGTCGAGATGTTCTCGACCCGCAGTGCGAACGCCTGGTGGTCGGCCTCGGCACTCGGCGCCTCGGGCGACGGGGCCATGTCCACGGTGAGGGCGGCCAGCACGGGTTCACGTGCGGTGACGAACAATCCTGCCCGCAGCTCGCGTCGGCCGCTCTCGGCCCCCGGCCGTACTTCGAGCGCGATCGCTGGTACCGGTGGGCCGATCGCCGAGAGGGTGGTTGAGACAAGTGCCACGGTGGTGGTGGGCTCGCCCCGCACGTCGTCGAAGCCAGGCTCGGCGAGCGGATTGGCGGAGGCGGTCGTGGTCGTCGGGCTGGTGGAAGACGACGAGGGGGTGGTCGCCGTTGTGGGGGCGGAACTGGGCGGGCTCGTTGTGGCGGTCGTGGACGGAACCGACGCCCCCGATGCGAGCTGCGACGGGGTCGAGGTGGCGACCGGTGCGTCGGACAACGTGGACGTGGTCTCGCCCGGGAGCATGTGCGTCTCGATCGGAGTCAACAGGTCGTGGTGTTCGGGTGCAGTCGTCGACGACGCGGCCACGGACGCCGTGCTCGCAGTCGCCGCCGCGGTGGTGAGGGTGGAGCCAGCCGGCGGGAGCGTGGTGGCGGGCGCCGTCGGGACTGGGGACTCACCGTCATCGGTGGACGTCGGGTTGCCCGCACCGTCGACGGTGGCGGCCGCTCGCGCTGCGCCGGTGGCCGCCCGCACGTCGACCAGGCCCAGGATCAGCGAACCCACGAGGGCAGTCCCCACGATGAGGCCAGTAGCGCGTCGAGAGCGCCGGCTCGTCGCAGGGGTGCTGTGGATGGCTTCGATCATGTTCGGGGCCGCTCCGCGTCAGGTGAACGTGGGCCTATCGGCGGGCGACGGCGCAGGTTGACGAATATCGGTGCCCGATCCGGTGGGACTAGGTTCGGGCGTCATGGACGCCTCGCTCGACCGCTACTCCGACTTCCCGGGCCTCCGGCTCGATCGCCCTGAACCGGGCATCCTGCGCATGGTGCTCGACACTCCCGGCAAGCTCAACGCCGTCGACGCCCAGAAGCACGCCGATCTGGCCGACGTGTGGAAGGTGATCGACCGCGACCCGGAGACGCGCGTCGTGGTGGTTCACGGGGAGGGTGGTGCCTTCTCCTCCGGGGGCGACATGGCGATGATCAACGACATGATCGAGGACCCCGATGTCCGGGCGGAGACGTTCCGGGAGGCTCGCGACCTCGTGTACAACATCGTGAACTGTTCCAAGCCCGTGGTGTCGGCGATCGAGAAGGTGGCCGTCGGGGCCGGTCTGGCCACGGCGCTCATGGCCGATGTGTCTGTCGCCGGTAAGACCGCCCGGATCATCGACGGCCACACCAAACTCGGTGTCGCCGCCGGCGACCACGCCGTGATCATCTGGCCGCTCCTGTGTGGGATGGCGAAGGCCAAGTACTACCTGATGACGTGCGATCCGCTGACGGGCGAGGAGGCCGAGCGCATCGGCCTGGTGTCGATGGCCGTCGACGATGACGAGGTGATCGACACGGCCTTCGATGTGGCCCGCAAACTCGCTGGCGGGTCGCAACAGGCGATCCGCTGGACGAAGTTGGCCCTCAACAACTGGCTGCGGATGGCCGGCCCCGCCTTCGATGCCTCGGTGGCACTGGAGATGCTCGGGTTCGCCGGCACCGACGTTCGCGAAGGCGTGGCCGCGATCACCGAGAAGCGGCCGCCCAACTTCGGCTGATCAGACCAGCCGGTCTCAAACACCGAACGCCGTCCAGTAGTGCTCGGCGTCGCGCTCGCTGAAGCAGTCGATCAGGATCCGGTCGAACCGGGTGGGCTCGGCGTTGGTCCACTCGGTGATCGTTGCGAGTGCGATTGCGGCCGCCTGGTCGGCTGGGAACGAGAACACACCGGTCGAGATGCCACAGAACGCCATGGTGCGAATTGCCTCGACCTCGGCGGCAACGTCGAGGCAGGACCGGTAGCAGCTGGCCAACGCCTGACGTTCTGCTTCGGTCGGCTCGGCCCCGGGCACCAGCTGCGGGCCGACCGTGTGCACGACGTATCGGCTGGGGAGGGCATGGGCCCGCGTGATCTTGGCGGCACCGTCGGGTTCCAGGGCACCCTGGGCCTCCATGATCGTGGCGCAGTCGTCGCGTAGGCGAGGGCCGGCGCCGGAGTGGATGGCGTTGTCGATGCAGGGGTGACCGGGCAGTCGGCACCCGAGGAGGTGGGTGTTGGCGGCGTTCACGATGGCGTCCACGTCCAGATGGGTGATGTCGGCCACCACCAGCGACACGCGATCGGCGAGCGGATGGTCGATCCCGGGCCCAGAGGCGGCCGCCACCGTGGGGAGGTCGAGAGCTCCGATGGTGGCGACGGTGCTGGCGGCCGCCACGTTCACACGTTCGATGTCATCGACCACCGCTGATGGCAGCTCGTACGGATCGATCTCGGCGAGGCGGTTCCGCGCCCGGCGCAGCAGATCTGTGGGGCTCTCGTTCGGAGTTGGCGCGACGCCGATCGCACGCGCAACCGTGCGCAGCGTGGTGGGCCACTCGGGGTCGGGTGCGATCGATCGCTGATCGTCGAGTGCGACCAGCGATCGGTACTGATCGAGGGGGAGCGGCACGTCGGTCATGGGGCCCCTCATTCTGGCCGGGCCGATAGACTCCGACCAGCAGAGTCAGTGCCGCTGATACCCTCCGAGGTCAACCGTGTGGAGGGTGCCGGGTGATGGTTCGCGGTGGTCGACCGCGGTCGACGGTGGGCCGCTCTCAGCCGCTGTTGTGGGCTGTTGTGAACGTTCGGCGCCGGCCGTAGGCTTGACAGCTGGCATTCGACCACCCCTGGGCCGGCCTGTCGCCGATTCCTCACCGCCTGGTGGTTGGGAGCCGTTTACCGTTCGTTTCCGATCGCTCGTGCTCCGGCGCGTGAGAGGTGCCTCGTGCCCACGATACAACAGCTGGTTCGCAAGGGCCGGGAATCCAAGTCGAAGAAGGCCAAGACGCCGGCCCTGATGGGATCGCCTCAGCGTCGCGGGGTGTGCACCCGCGTCTACACGGCCACGCCCAAGAAGCCGAACTCCGCGCTTCGTAAGGTGGCCCGTGTTCGACTGACCACTGGTATCGAGGTCACCGCCTACATCCCCGGTGAGGGGCACAACCTCCAGGAGCACTCGATCGTGCTCGTGCGCGGTGGTCGTGTGAAGGACCTCCCTGGTGTCCGCTACAAGATCGTGCGTGGCACCCTCGACACCGCCGGTGTCCGTGATCGCAAGCAGGCCCGTAGCCGTTACGGCGTGAAGAAGGATTAGCAACCATGCCTCGTAAGGGCCCAGCTCCCCGTCGTGAACTCGAACCGGATCCCGTGTACCGCTCGGTGCTCGTGACCCAGATCGTCAACAAGGTTCTGCTCAACGGCAAGAAGAACGTTGCCGAGCGCATCGTGTACGGCGCACTCGACGTCGTGTCGGAGAAGACCGGCGGTGACCCCATCGCGGCGCTGAAGCGCGCGGTCGACAACGTCCGCCCCCAGCTCGAGGTGCGGAGCCGTCGCGTCGGTGGTGCCACCTACCAGGTGCCGGTCGAGGTCCGTCCTCGCCGCGCCACCACGCTGGCCGTTCGTTGGCTCGTCGGTTTCTCCCGCGACCGTCGCGAGCGCACCATGGCCGAGCGTCTGGCCAACGAGATCCTGGATGCCTCGAATGGCATCGGAGCCTCGGTGAAGCGTCGTGAGGACCTTCACAAGATGGCGGAGTCCAACAAGGCCTTCGCCCACTACCGTTGGTAGCCGAGTTCGTGTCCCCCATCAGCCCCTTCGCCCTTCCTTCCTGAGGACAACCATGTCGCGCCCGACCCCCCTCGACCGATACCGCAACATCGGCATCATGGCCCACATCGATGCCGGCAAGACCACGACGACCGAGCGCATCCTCTACTACACCGGTAAGAACTACAAGATCGGTGAGGTCCACGATGGCGGCGCCACGATGGACTGGATGGAGCAGGAGCAGGAGCGAGGTATCACCATCACCTCGGCTGCGACCACCTGCTTCTGGGGTGACCACCGGATCAACATCATCGACACCCCCGGCCACGTCGACTTCACCGTCGAGGTCGAGCGTTCGCTGCGCGTGCTCGACGGTGCCGTCGCCGTGTTCGACGGTGTGGCCGGCGTCGAGCCCCAGACCGAGACAGTGTGGCGTCAGGCCGACCGCTACGGCGTTCCCCGGATGTGCTTCGTCAACAAGCTGGACCGCACCGGTGCCGACTTCTACTTCGTGGTCGACACCATCAAGGAACGCCTGACGGCTGACATCGCCATCACCCAGCTTCCGATTGGTGCCGAGGCCGACTTCCTCGGCGTGGTCGACCTGCTCAAGATGAAGGCACTCGTGTGGTCGAAGGCCACCGACGAGAAGGATCTCGGGGCCACCTACGAAGAGCAGGACATCCCGGCTGAGTTGGCTGACAAGGCCGATGAGTACCGGGCCGAGTTGGTCGAGGCGGTCGCCACCGCTGATGAGGACCTCATGGAGAAGTACCTCGAAGACGAGGAGATCACCGAGGCCGAACTCAAGGCTGGTCTGCGGAAGGCGACGATCGACGGCTCGCTCGTGCCGATCCTGTGCGGCACCGCGTTCAAGAACAAGGGTGTGCAGCCTCTGCTCGACGCCGTTGTCGACTACCTCCCGTCGCCCATCGATCTGCCGCCGGTCACCGGCACCATGGTGAAGGGTGGCGACGAGGCCGAGCGCAAGCCGTCGGATTCCGAGCCCTTCTCGGCCCTTGCGTTCAAGATCATGACGGCGCCGAACGTCGGCAAGCTCACCTACTTCCGCGTGTACTCCGGCCAGCTCGAAAAGGGCGGTCAGGTGATGAACACCCGCACCGGCTCCAAGGAGCGGCTCGGGCGTCTGCTGGAGATGCACGCCAACAAGCAGGAAGACCGTGACGTGGCCATGACCGGCGACATCATGGCTGCCATCGGCATCAAGAACGTGCGCACCGGCGACACGCTCACCGACCTGAGCGACGCCATCGTGCTGGAGACCCTCGACTTCCCGGATCCCGTGATCCACGTGGCCGTCGAGCCCAAGACCAAGGCCGACCAGGACAAGATGGCGAAGGCCCTCACGTCACTGTCGGACGAGGACCCGACCTTCAGCGTCACGAGCGACGAGGAGACCGGCCAGACGATCATCGCCGGTATGGGCGAGTTGCACCTCGAGGTGCTGGTCGACCGCATGCTCCGTGAGTTCAAGGTGGACGCCTCGGTCGGTAAGCCGCAGGTGGCCTATCGCGAAACGATCACCGCCGTGGTCGAGAAGGACACCTACACCCACAAGAAGCAGACGGGCGGCTCGGGTCAGTACGCCGAGGTCACGATCAAGATGGAACCGTCGGGTCCCGGCGGTGGCTTCGAGTTCGTCGACAAGATCACCGGCGGCCGCATTCCCAAGGAGTACATCCCCTCGGTGAGCCATGGCATTCAAGAGGCCATGACCACCGGCGTGCTCGCCGGCTACCCCACCGTGGACGTTCGCGTCCATCTGATCGACGGCAAGTACCACGACGTGGACTCGTCGGAAATGGCATTCAAGATCGCCGGCACGATGGCCTTCAAGCAGGCGGCCCGCATGGCCAAGCCTGTGCTCCTGGAGCCCATCATGGCCGTCGAAGTGGTGACTCCCGAGGACTACATGGGCGACGTCATCGGCGACCTCAACTCACGTCGAGGCAAGGTCGGCCAGATGGAGGCTCGGGGCATGAACCAGGTGGTGTCGGCCGAGGTGCCGCTGTCGGAGATGTTCGCCTATTCGAACGATCTCCGCTCGAAGACCCAGGGTCGAGCCACCTACACCATGCAATTCCACAGCTACCAGCAAACTCCCGGCAACGTGCAAGAGGAAATCGTCGCACGCCTCCGGGGCGAGTGAGACAACCAACCACCGAGAACAGCTCGTTCCGGAATCTGTGAAAGGACCTCAGGATCATGGCCAAGGAGAAGTTTGAGCGGACGAAGCCGCATGTGAACGTTGGCACCATGGGTCACATCGACCATGGCAAGACCACGTTGACTGCGGCGATTACGAAGGTGCTGTCGGATCGCGTTGCTGGCTCGCAGGCCACGGCGTTTGAGGACATCGACAAGGCTCCCGAAGAGCGTGAGCGTGGCATCACGATCAATGTGTCGCACGTTGAGTATGAGACCGACAATCGGCATTACGCCCATGTGGACATGCCGGGTCACGCTGACTACATCAAGAACATGATCACGGGTGCCGCCCAGGTGGACGGTGCGATCCTGGTGGTCAGCGCTGCTGATGGGCCGATGCCGCAGACGCGTGAGCACGTGTTGTTGGCTCGTCAGGTTGGTGTGCCGGCCATTGTGGTGGCGTTGAACAAGGCCGACATGGTTGACGACGAAGAGCTCCTCGAACTGGTCGAGCTCGAGGCTCGTGAGCTGTTGAGCGAGTACGAGTTCCCCGGCGACGATTGCCCGGTGGTGCACGTGTCGGCGTTGAAGGCCTTGGAGGGCGATTCCGACGCCGGCGACAAGATCATGGAACTCATGACCGCCGTGGATGAGTACATCCCGGAGCCGGAGCGTGATCTGGACAAGCCGTTCTTGATGCCGATCGAGGATGTGTTCTCGATTTCGGGTCGTGGCACGGTGGTGACTGGCAAGGTTGAGCAGGGCATCGTGAAGACCGGTGACGAGCTCGAGATCATTGGTATCAAGGACACGCAGAAGACGACGTGTACTGGTGTTGAGATGTTCCGCAAGCTCCTCGACGAGGGTCAGGCTGGGGACAACATTGGCGCGCTGTTGCGTGGTATCGACAAGGACGAGGTGCAGCGGGGCCAGGTGTTGGCCAAGCCGGGCAGCATCACCCCCCACACTGATTTCGAGGCTCAGGTGTATGTCCTGACCAAGGAGGAGGGTGGCCGTCACAAGCCGTTCTTTGCGAATTATCGGCCTCAGTTCTACTTCCGTACGACGGACATCACTGGTTCGGTGCAGCTGCCGGCTGGCACCGAGATGTGTATGCCGGGTGACAACACTGAGATGACGGTTGAGTTGATCAACCCGATCGCCATGGACGAGGGTCTGCGGTTCGCCATCCGTGAGGGTGGCCGCACTGTAGGCGCCGGCCGCGTCACCAAGATCATCAAGTAG
>JBCCFL010000032.1:0-70964 GCA_039029735.1 Actinomycetota bacterium
CCGGCACCGACCCAACAGCGGCGCCGCCGTCGATGCCCGCACCACCGATGAGCCCTCCGGCTCCTCCCACATCGGTTGCGCCGGCCATTCCTCTCCTGACCTCGACCACGACGTCCACCGTTGCGCCGGTGCCGCCTGCGCCGGTTGCACCGCCCACGATCCGCTCGACACAGACAACGACGAGCAGCACCACCACCACAGCCGCGCCGAGCACGACTGCGAGCACGACGACCAGCACCACCACAGCGGCGCCGAGCACGACTGCGAGCACCGCGACCAGCACCACCACCACAGCCGCGCCGGCGCTTGAGCCCGAGCCGTCGACGCCCTCACCCCCATCGATCGACGTGGATCTCGCCACCCATGTGGCCAATCGCCTCACCTTCGGCTCGTCGCCGTCGGTACGGGCCGAGATCGCCGCGGTCGGCGTCGACGCATGGATCGACGCCCAGCTCGACCCGGCGTCGATCTCCGACCCCGAGGGCGACCGGATCACCGGTTTGTTCCCCGCGCTGACGGCATCGAGTCGGGCCAACGAATCTCAGGGCGGCAGCCCTCCCCCGTTCGATCAGCTGCGGCACAGCCTCACGCTGCGAGCGGTGCGAAGCCGCCGCCAGCTCCACGAGGTGATGGTGCACGTCTGGCACGACCACTTCAACGTGCGCTTCGTGGTGCCGCGCACGTTCCACCACATCGAGCCCGACCGCACCGTGGCCCGCCGCCATGCGCTCGGAACCTTCCGCGAGCTGCTCAGGGCCAGCGCCCACAGCGCGGCAATGCTCCTCTATCTCGACAACGCATCGAGCAATGCGAACAGCCCGCTCGGGGTGAACGAGAACTGGGCCCGAGAGTTGCTGGAGCTCCACACACTCGGGATCGTCGATGGCACCCAGGTCTACGATGAGGCCGACGTGCGAGGCGTGGCCGAGATCATGAGCGGCTGGTCGCTGAACGATGCGTTCGAGTTCACCTACAAGCCCGACTTCCACCATCGCGGCGCGGTGTCAGTGCTCGGCGGTGGCTTCTCGGTGGGCGCCGACTCTGGCTACGCCGACGGCGTCGCCCTCCTCGACCATCTCGCCCGGCACCCCTCGACAGCCCGTCACCTCGCAACGAAACTCGTGCGACGCTTCGTGGCCGACGATCCTCCAGCGGCCCTCGTCGCCTCTGCCGCCCAGGTGTACCTCGACAACGACACGGCGATCGTGCCCGTCCTGCGCCACATCTTCGCCAGCTCGGCGTTCCGTCGCGGCGGCGAGGCGAAACTGAAGCGGCCATTCGAGCTCCTGATGTCGATGTTCCGCACGCTCGAGGTCGACATCCCGGATTCGGCTGGCCCGGTCGCCACCGGGCAGGTGGTGCCCTGGGTCGTGTCGGGCGCCCTCGACGAGATGGGCCTTGAACCGCTGACCTGGCCCGCCCCGGACGGCCCGCCGGACACGGCCAGCTACTGGATGGGATCGAACATGCTGCTCAAGCGCTGGCGCTACGGCGGTCAGCTCACCCATGGATATCTGGCTCCGCTCCAGGTCGATCTGCCATCGCTGCTGCCCACGCCACGACCGACGACGGCCGGTGGTGTGATCGACGCCCTCACCAGCCGGCTGGTTGGCGCCGCCGTCACGCCCGACGAACGCGCCGCGCTCCTGGGGTTCCTCGGCCGCGGCCCTGACGAACCCATCTCCACGGGCGAGACCGACCAGGCCCTTGCGAACCTCGTCGGGTTGATCCTGGCGCTGCCAACGTTCCAGTACCGCTGAGAGGATCACTGATGCCGACCCCTCCAAACGCCGACCACTCGATCGATGCCGCCCACGGCCCCGCTCACCACGACGGCAGCTCGACCCACGACGAGAGCCGACGCCGCTTCCTGAAGTTGGGCGGCGCCTCGCTCGGGGCGGCGGCTGCGGTCGGCACCGCGGCGGCTGGCGCCCTCGGCGGCACCGGCCTCGCCTTCGCCGACCCCGCCGACCCCAGCCGCGGCGATCTCGTCGTGCTCGTCTACCTGATGGGTGGAGCGGATGGTCTCACGCTCGTTCCACCCCATGGAGAGGGCCGGTACTACGACCGGCGGCCCTCGCTCTCGGTCGCTCCTCCCGGCCAAGGCGGTGGCGCCATCGACCTCGACGGCTTCTTCGGGATGAACCCCGCCCTCGGGGCGCTCCACGACGGCCCGTTCGCGGCTGGACACCTCGCCGTGATCCAGGCCACAGGGTTCGGGGAGAACCACCCCAGCCTCCGGAGCCATTTCGCCGCCCAGGGCTTCAGCCAGCGCGGGTCGAGCGATCCCGCCGTTCTGTCGGGGTGGTTGGCCCGGTACGTGCACCACGCCGGCCTGCGGTCCGGGGTGCCAGCCGTGTCGGTGAGTGGCGGGCGGCTCGACGAGTCGCTCGGCGGCTTCGACCAGGCCTATGGCGTGTCGACCGTCGACCGATTCATCCTCGATGGCTTCGGCGGATCGGGAGCTGAGCGGGCCGCCGTTCGTCAGGCGTTCACCAGCGCCTACGGTGGCCACGAGGCGCCGTTGGGCCGGGCCGGGACCGCCACCCTTGACGCCGTGCTCCACGTGGAGAATTCGGGAGCGGCCGCCATTGCGACCGCGAACGGCGCGACCTACCCAGGCTCGTCACTCGGGCGTGCGCTCGCCGACGTCGCCCGCCTGGCCCGCGCCGACCTCGGGCTCCAGGTTGCGACGATCAGCACGGGCGCCTGGGACACCCACGATGGTCAGGCCGGCAGCATCGGTGGCCTGATGACGAACCTGGGCGACTCGTTGGCTGCGTTCTACGCCGACCTCGGCCCCTTGGCCGACGAGGTCACGGTGATCGTCGATTCGGAGTTCGGGCGCACCACTGAGGAGAACGGCAGCGGCGGGACCGATCACGGCAAGGCGGGGGCGATGATGGTCATGGGTCGTTCGGTTCGCGGCGGGGTGTACGCCGATTGGCCAACGCTCACCGACAGCGACGGCGAGCCCGACCTCCGGGTGACCCGCGACTACCGGAGCGTGCTCACCGAGGTGCTGGGTGCCCGCGGCAACCCGGCCGCCCTCGATCGGGTGTTCCCGGGCTTCACCGCTCAGGCCCCGCTCGGCCTGTTCACCTGAGCCTGGGCGTCAGCTCCGCACAAGCCGCCCGGGACGAGCCCCGGTGAATGCGTCGTGCTCTCGGGTGATCTCGCCGGCGACCACCGTGGCCCGGTAGCCCTCGGCCGGCTGGAGCAACCGGGTGCCTCCGGCCGGCAGATCGGCCACGAGGTGGGGTGAGCGCAGCTGCAACCGATCGAGGTCGATCACGTTGAGGTCGGCCCGTAGGCCCGGAGCCACCGTGCCGCGGTCGACGAGCCCGAACAAGGCCGCCGTGTCGGCGGTCATCTTCTTGATCACGGCTTCGAGCGCGAGGCGCGGACCACGAGAACGGTCGCGTACCCAGTGGGTGAGCATCCAGGTGGGCGTCGACGCATCGCAGATGAAGTTGGCGTGCGCACCGCCATCGGCCAGCCCCAACACGGCCGCCGGGTGAGTGAGCATGTCATGGAGGGCGTCACCATTGCCGTGGGCGTATCCGAGGAACGGCATCATGATCATGGCCTCTCCGTCGCGCTCGCGGAGCCGCTCGTACAGCTCCTCCAGCGGAGTCACCCCGTTGGCCGCAGCTTGGGCCGCGATGCTGAGTTCGGGGGCCGGTTCGTAGTCAACGGGATCGCCGAGGAGGTACTGCCGCTCGTAGGTCGTGGCGAAGATGTAGCGGACCGGCTCAGTGTCCTTGATGCTCTCGATCTGTGCGTCGGCCTCAGCCACGAGCCGGGCCTTGAGGTCAGGGTCGGCCATTGCTGCGGCCTGCTCGGCGAACGCCAGACCCCGCAGTGGCGCGAAGCTCGGCGCCTCCAGGAACGGGTGCCTGGTGGACAGGCCGATCAACACACCGAACGGGCGCCCTGCGACCTGCGGGATCACCTGTCGGCCCGCCTCCTGCGCCGCCTGTGAGCGCGCCATGAGTTCCTTCCAGTCGTCGGGCGCCATCAGGTTTTGCAGCATGAGCCATGTGACGGGTCGCTGAATCTCATCGGCCAGCCGGGTGATCCAGTCGACCTCGTCCTGGGGCGCCGAGAGATCCTCACCAGCGACGCCTGCTGGCGCCACTTCGAACACGCCCTTGCCAACCCGGGCCAGCGCCCGGCCGATGGCGAACAACTCCTCCTCGGCGGCGAACGTGCCGGGCACCGGCTCGCCGCTGATCGCCCGGTGGGTGATGGTTCGGCTGGTGGAGAATCCCATCGCCCCGGCTCGAACGGCCTCCTCAACGAGGCTGGCCATCTCGGCGACGTCGTCGCTACTGGCCGCCTCGTTGTCGGCGCCTCGGCGGCCCATCACGTAGGCCCGGAGCGGCCCATGGGCGATCATGGCCGCCACGTCGGCGACGTAGGCGCGCTGGTCGAGTTCGTCGAGATACTCGGGGAAACTCTCCCAGTTCCAGGAGATCCCCTCGCTCAGTGCCGCGCCGGGGATGTCCTCGACACCTTCCATGAGTTCGATGAGGAACTCCCGCTCCTCGGGGCGCACCGGGGCGAAACCCACACCGCAGTTGCCCATCACCACGGTGGTCACACCGTGTGGCGTCGACGGTTCGAGCTCGGCGTCCCACGTGGCCTGGCCGTCGTAGTGGGTGTGGATGTCGACGAACCCCGGCGTGATCATCAGCCCGGTGGCGTCGATCTCCCGCCGCCCAGGACCGATCGTCGACGCGGGGCCGACAGCGGTGATCTGCGCACCGTCGACCGCCACCGACATGCCGGGAACGGGGGTGGCGCCGGTGCCGTCGACCAGGAGTCCGTTGCGGATGACGAGATCGTGCATGACCTCAATCGTTCCACAGCCATCGACTCCGCCCGAAGTTGTTGCCGCTCAGAACTTGCCGGAGTTCACCCACTGATCCTCGGGGAGGATCTCCTCCATCACGTCCCAGTGCTCCACGATCTTGCCGTCGGCCACCCGGAAGAGATCGATCACGGCCATGGCCTGGCCGCCCAGGTCCATCTCTGACAACGTGGCCACGAAGTCACCACAGCCGACCACACGATGGATCTCCCCGTACTGCATCGCCTTCCCCTCCTCGGCCAGGGCGGCCACGAAGGCGCCGATGCCCTCGAGCCCGTCACCCACCTGCGGGTTGTGCTGGATGTAGGTCTCACTCGACACGTAGTCCCCGATCGTGTCGAAGGCGCCACCGGCGAGCACCTTGGTCACGAAGTCGACGACGAGGGCCTTGTTCTCCTCGGTCTTGTCGAGATCGGTCGGCTCGGTCGGGCCGTCCACCTGCGTATGACCCGAGACGGTGGGCTCCACCCACTCGGCAATGATGTCCCAGTGCTCGATGAGCTTGCCGGCCTCGTCGGTGTCGAAGATGTCGGCGGTGACGTAGCGGAACTCACCGCCGTTGAGCACCTGAACCACGTGGAGGAACACGTACTGGCCGTCCTCGAAGCCGCGAACGATCTCGATCTCCCGGTCGGGGTTCCGCTCGACGAAGTCGGCGAAGAACTCGATGAAGCCGGCACGGCCATCCTTCACCGGCGTTGAGTGTTGGGTGTACCGATCGCCGGCGTAGCGGTTGATCGCGCCCTCGTAGTCACCGTCGCGGATCGCCTCCACGTACAGCGCCTTCGCGTTCTCGAGTCGTTGGCCCATGTCGATCTCCTTTGTTCAATACGGTGGGGTGTTGGGGTCAGTATGAGAGCGGGGGGTGGATCGCCCCAGGGCTCGGAAGGACGCTCGATGGTCGAAAGTGGACAGTCGTCGATCAGGCGCGTCGGATTCGCCAGCCGTCGCCACCTGGACCTCCCCGTCGAGGTGCTCGACCATGCTGAACTGGTCAGCCGGTTCGACCCGACTCACTTCGTCCGTCCGCAGCGGGTGGAGTTTCACGCCGTTGTGCTGATGTACGGCGACGTCGGTTCCCACACGGTCGACTTCACCGACGTGGCTGCGGCGGCCGGGCGCATGATCCAGCTGCGCCCTGGCCAGGTGCAACGCTTCCAGCCTGAAGAGGATCTGCAGGCCACGATCGTGCTGTCGAAGCCGACGGCGCTCGGCACGCCAACCTGGCTCCCCGGCTACCGCCCGTACTGCGACCTGGATCCGGGGTCACTGCTGGCGGCGGACCGGATCATCGAGGTGCTGCGCCATCATCAAGATGACTTCGATGGCGACGAGCCAACGAGCCGCATGATGGTTCGCCTCTTCGAAGCCCTCGTGGCCGTGTTCGACCGGGTCAGTGCAACCACCGCCGAACAGCAGCTGCCCGAGGCGTACGTGGCGTTCCGCTCTGCGGTCGAAGCCGACTTCACCCAGACCCACGATGTCACCGACTATGCGAGCCGTCTCGGCTACTCGGCCCGCACCTTGACCAGAGCGTGCCAGCAGGTCACGGGGCTCACGGCCAAAGAGGTGATCACCGATCGTCTGGTGCTGGAGGCCAAGCGCCTCCTGGTCCACTCCGACGCATCGGTGGCCGCGATCTCCCACCGGCTCGGGTTCTCCGAGCCGACCAATTTCGGCAAGTTCTTCAACCGGCGAGCCGCCATGAGCCCCGCCGAGTTCCGGTCGACGCAACGCCTGGGCCCCTGAGCAGCACCGAGGTGCGTACTTGCCCGGCGGCTCGTGTGCGTCTAGGAACGCTGCACACGGCTGCGATCCCAGGAGACCGAGATGACAGACATCGGTGCCCCCGCTCCCCACGACATCTTCACCGACAACCATCGGTGGGGTGACCTGGCTGAGTGGAACGCCACGGCCCTCGCCCTCCACGAGCAGGGCGGCATGCACCGGATCGAGCGTGACGGCTTCGACCCGTTCTGGGCGGTGATCGACCATGCCGCCGTGCTCGAGATCGAACGGCAACCCGAGCTGTTCACCAACGGCCCCGAGCCCGTGCTCCAGACCAGGCACACGATGGAGAGCCGACTGGTCGACATCAAGACGCTGATCCACATGGATGCGCCCCAGCACGGCGACTACCGGCGCCTGACCAACGACTGATTCAAGCCGGCGAGCGTGCGGCGGCTCAACGACCGCCTCACGGAGCTGAGCGAGCAAGCGGTGGCAACGCTTGAAGCTGCGGGGGGCGAGATCGACTTCGCGACCGAGGTGGCCCTCCCCTACCCCCTCCAGGTCATCCTCCGCATCCTCGGGCTTCCTGAGGAGGACTTCCCCCGGATGATGATGCTCACCCAGCAGCTGTTCGGTGGCGAGGACCCCGACCTCCAGCGCGACGAGGTGAGCCCGGAGGTGGCAGCACAGGTGCTCGGCGACTTCTACCAGTACTTCACCGACCTGACCGCGGCACGCCGCTCCGACCCCACCGACGATCTCGCCTCGCTCATCGCCAACGGCACGGTCGGGGGCGAGGAGATGCCCGACCTCGAAACCATGGGCTACTACGTGATCATCGCCACGGCCGGGCACGACACCACCTCATCGGCGATGGCCGGCGGCCTCCAGGCCCTCGTCGAGAACCCCGAGCAGCTTGCGGCGCTGCAGGCGAACCCGGACCTCATGGCCAACGCGGTTGAGGAGATGCTGCGGTGGACGGCTCCGGTGCGCCACTTCATGCGCACCGCCACGGCCGACACCGAGATCCTCGGGCAGGAGATCAAGGCCGGAGACTGGCTGTACCTGTCATACAAGGCGGCCAACCTCGATCCGAAGGTGTTCGACAACCCGCTGCGGTTCGACATCGAGCGATCCAACGCTGATCGGCAGGTGTCGTTCGGGTACGGCGTGCACTTCTGCCTCGGGGCGCAGCTCGCCCGCAACGAGATTCGGAGCCTCTTCTCCCACGTGGTGCCCCGCCTCGAATCGATCGAGCTGGCTGCCCCGCCCACCACGATGAAGACCACCTTCGTCGGCGGCCACAAGACCCTGCCGATCCGCTACTCCCTGCGCTGACGGTTCGGCTCCGCCAACCCTCCTACTGAGGAACGGCCGCCCGCACTGCCGCCAGCCGGTCGTGGCTTGGCGTGAAGTCGATCACCACGGCGTCGTCGAAGCCGAGGGCCGCAAGCCGACCGAGCCGCTCGATGGTCGGCGCGAGGTCCTCGCCGGCCTGGAGGTTCGTCACCACCGCTCGCTGGCCGCCGGCGGCCCGATAGCGCCCGATGCCGTCGGCCAACTCCTCGTCGCTCGCGTACATGCCAGACGCGATCCATCCCGACGACTCGGTTGCCGACCGCTGCACCCAGCGGCCCCGCCACCCGGCCAGCATCAACGTGGGACCACCCAGTACCTGGGGCCATGGGCTGAGCTGCCGCTCGCCGAGGCCACCGTCGGCCACGATCGCCCGCAGGTCGGCCCACTGCTGCTCGAAGGTGGTGAACCGCTCGGCGAAGGCGCCTCCGAAGGCCCCGAAGTCAGCCTCGGTCGATCCAGGCCCCACGCCGAACAACACCCGACCGGGCGCCATCAGCTCCAGTGTGAACAGGCGATGCGCCACCTCCATCACGTTGCGGATGGGGAGCTGCATGATGCCGGTACCCAACTCGATCCGTTCGGTGACGGTGGCCGCAGCAGTCAGCGCCATGAGTGGATCGGGGAGGATGAACCCGCGCCCGACGGCGTCGAAGGTCCACAGCGACGTATACCCGAGTTCCTCGACGGCGTATGCCGCGTCGGCAAAACTTCGGGCCGAGGGCGGCCCGCCGCCGAGATCGGCCAGGGGTAGTGCAGCGCCTAGTCTCACGATGTCCTCCTCGATCGGCGGCCCCGAGTCTCGCGAGGCGAACCGCTCCAGGCAAGGACGGGAATACCCAACACGAGTGTTAGGGTTACCTAACTCCCATCTCCCCCCCCCTTCGAGCCCCACGAGAAGAGGCACCCCCATGTACGGAGAAGTCACATCCGTCGAACCCCTCAGCCCGAGCATGGTGCGCATCGTGCTCGGCGGCGGCGATCTCGCCGCCTTCACCCCCACCCCCTACACCGACCAGTACATCAACGCATCGTTCGTACCGGCCGACGCCCCCTACGACGTGCCGTTCGACGCCGCAGCCCTCGACGGGATCGACGCCGCCATGCGGCCCAAACCCCGCCGCTACACCGTTCGTCACTGGAATCAGGCAACGAACGAACTCACGATCGACTTCGTCGCCCACGGCGACATCGGCTACGCCGGATCCTGGGCCCAGCGGGCGACGCCCGGCGATCGTCTGCAGTTCAAGGGCCCCGGAGGCGGCTACGCCCCCGACTCCACCGCCGACTGGCACCTCTACGTCGGCGACGAGAGTGCCCTGCCCGCCATCGCTGCGTCACTGGAACAGGTGGCGCCTGGGGCTCGGTCCGTGGCCGTCATCGTGGTGGACGGGCCCGATAACGAGCAGCAGATCACCTCACCGGGCGACCTCGAGCTGCGTTGGCTCCACCGCCGCACCGCCGATGCCCCCGACGCCCTCCTCCATGACGCAGTCGCTGCGCTCGACTTTCCCCCGGGCCGCGTCGACTTGTTCGTGCACGGCGAAGCGGGTGAAGTGCGCGACGTCCGTCGCCACCTCGCGGTCGACCGTGGCCTCGATGTGGACGGCGCATCGATCTCGCCGTACTGGCGTCGCAACTACACCGACGAAGACTGGCGGGCCGTGAAGGCCCAGTGGACCGCCGAGATGCGGGCCGAGACGAGCTGAGCGACCCAGGCCCGGGGACTCCCCTACCCAGGCCGAGCGACGCACAGTTCAGCAGGCTCGGGCCAGATTGCTGAAGGCCGGATCAGACGGCGCCGATACCGCCGAGCGTGGGACGACCTCGACACCGCTGGGTGGCCGACCTCCTCGACGGGTTGGCCGACGACATCTCAGCTGACGAACGACGTCATCCCGATGTCATGGCCGAGTTGCTCCGACGGTTCCGCCGCACCATCCGGTTCTCCGCGATCGGCACCTTTCCGACGGTGGCAGCCTTCGCGCTCGTGCTGTGGTCGGAATCGTCTGCAGCGGGGCTGATCGCCTGGTCGCTGATCACGGCCGGCAACTCGGTGTTGTGGCTGGCCAACCTGCGCCGGCGCGGCAACCGGTACTGGCTCCCGTCGGCGGTTGGTCTCCAGATCACCGGTGGCATCGCATACGGCCTGCTGCCGCTCATTGCGATGCCCAACACGGCGATGTGGCAGATGTTCGTGGCGGCACTCACGATCGGGATCATGGCAGCCAACGTGCTGTTCGCGTCCCAGGTCCGCGCCCTCTACTACGGCTTCCACGCGCCCCACGTGCTCATGTCGCTGGCCGGCTTCTTCCTCCTCGCCGACGGCCCCGCCGTGTGGGCAACGCTCCTGATCGCCTACGCCGCGCTCTTCAGCGGCGGACTGGCCGAGATCGATCATCTGACGAACCTCTCGGCTGCGGTCTACGCCATGCGCAGCAAGGCGTTGGCCGACGGCCTGGAAAGCGAACGGGCCGCGCTGGCCCTCGCCAACCGGCGGCTGTCGGCCCAGGCCCGCACCGATGCGCTCACGGGTCTGCCGAATCGGCTCGAGTTCATCGACCGACTCGACCAGGCGCTGGTGGAGGACACCGACGACACCACCACGGTCGCCGTCGCCTACGTCGACCTCGACGGCTTCAAGGCCGTCAACGACTCGATGGGCCACCGCGCCGGCGACCTCCTCCTCGTGGCTCTGGCCAACCGCCTCGCCACGAGGCTCATCCCGGGCGAGACGCTCGCTCGTATCGGCGGCGACGAGATGGTGGTGATGAACCCTCGCCTCGCCCTGGGTCAGCTCGACCGTCTGGGCGAACGGCTCGTATCGGCATTCGACTCGCCAATTGCGGTCGACGGACGGCCGGTGCCGATCAGCGCCAGTATCGGCCTCGCCGACAGCAGCACCTCCGGATCGGCCAGCGATCTCCTCCGGTTCGCCGACACTGCCCTCTACCGGAGCAAGGCCGCTGGTGAGGGGCGGGCCGAGGTGTTCGACTCCGAACTGCACCGTCAACTGCGCCACCGCATGGAACTCGAACACCACCTCGAAGCGGGTCTGGCGAACGGAGAACTCGTGCCGTATCTGCAGCCTGTGGTGCACATGCCGTCGGGCCAGCTGATGAGCGCCGAGGCCCTGATCCGGTGGGAGCGGCCCTGTGGCCTGCTCACCGGCGGGGCCTTCATCACCATTGCGGCCGAGATGGGCCTCCTCGAACCGATCACCGACCTCGTGATCGACTCCATCACCACCTGGCGGGTGATCCGCGGGCTCGGGTCGGCCGGGGGGCTACCGGTGGCAGTCAACATCGACCCCCGCCATCTCGAGCACCTCCTCGATCGGCTGGAGCACACCGGCATGCTCACCGGGCTGATCCTCGAGATCACGGAAGAGTCGTCGTTCGCGTCGCCCCAGCAGGCCAATGAGCTGATCGGTCGAGCCCACGCCAGCGGAGCGAAGGTCGTGCTCGACGACTTCGGGGTGGGCTTCTCCTCACTCGCCCGCGCGCTCGAGCTGGAGGTCGACGGATACAAGATCGACCGCTCGTTCGTCGCCCCGATCACACATTCCTCCCAGGCCCGGGCGCTCGTGTCGGGCGTGAACGAGATGGCGCGCCAGCAGGATCGCGTTGTCGTGGCCGAGGGCGTCGAGACGATGGAGCAGGCTCAGGTGCTGATCGACATCGGCATCACCCTGGCCCAGGGGTTCCTCTACGCCCCGGCGCTCCCTGTGAACGACCTCGGCGAGATGCTCGTGATGGGGCATCAGTTCGAGACCCCGGATGTCCACCACGTGAACACCTGACCAGCGGGCCGCTAGGGTCGGGGTCGTGTCAGGCGACGACACCCCGTCAGCTGAACCGCACCACTGGCAGCACGTGCACGATCGCCTCGCCGCCCGCCCTGTCGAGCAGCTGAGCCCGGCTCAAAACGACGAGTTGGCCGCAGCACTGTTCTGGCTCAACGAGCCGAGGGCGACGATCGAAGCCCGTCACCGTGCGTTTCAGGGGTGGCACCGTGAGGGGCAACCCGAACAGGCACTGCGATCAGCGTGGTACCTGTTCTACGAGCACTGGCTCGTCGGCGAGGCCGTCGTTGCCCGCGGGTGGTTCGAACGCAGTCGTCGGCTCGTCGAGACCGGCGATGTCGACCCTGAGGGCCTGGCTGCCGGCTGGCTCGCCATCGCCGAGGTCGACGTCGCCCATGCCGACGGCCACACCGAGCACGCATGCGAACGAGCAGTTTGGGCGCGCCGGATCGGTGAGCGCCACGGCGACCGCGATCTCGTTGCGATGGCCCTTCAGGCCGAGGGCCGCATGCGGATCGCCCTCGGTGCCAGCGAGGCCGGCCTGGCTCGACTCGACGACGCCATGGTGTCGGTGATCGGCAATGAGCTCGATCCGCTCTACACGGGCTGGGTTTACTGCAACGTGATCGGGACCTGCCACGGCGTTGGTGACCTCCGACGAGCGAACGAGTGGAGCGCTGCTGCACAACGGTGGTGCGAGTCGATCCGCGACGGCCTGCTCTATCCCGGCCTGTGCCGGGTGTACCGCGCTGAGCTCGCCCAGCTGAGAGGTGACTGGCCAACCGCCGAGGCCCAGGCCCGACAGGCGTGCGAGGATCTCGAGGCCTACGACCCGCGCTACGCGGCGTCGGCCCACTACGTGGTGGGCGAGCTGTGCCGCCTCCAGGGCCGGATCGATGAGGCCGATGCGGCCTTCGCCCGAGCACGCGAGCTCGGCCACCCCACCCAACCCGGCCACGCCCTGCTCCGCGCCGCATCCGGAGAACCGGCAGACGCCTTGGCGTTGCTCCGGACCGCAGCCAACGCCGTCGGTCCTGCCACCGAGGCGGCCACCGTCGAGGCGTTGCAGCTGTTCACTGCGCTGATCGACGTGGCAGAGATCCTCGGTGACACCGCCACGATCATCTCGACGGCAGACGAGATCGCCCGGCGTGTAGGCGCCGCGCCATCCGAGCTGGCGTCGGCCTTCGCGGCCTCTGCTGCAGGGCGGGCCGCCGGTGCCCGCCGCGACCCTCGGTCGGCTGCGACCGACCTGGGCCGGGCCGGCGAGTTGTTCTCTGCGCTCGACATGCCGTTCGAGGCAGCACGTCAACGCCAACTCCTGGCACACCTTCTCCAGGCTCACGACGACCATGCCGGAGCTCGGGTGCACTGGGCGGCCGCCGTGACAACCTTCGATCGGCTCGGAGTACCAACCGGCGGCGGGCTCGACCAGGCGCCTACCGCCGGCGCGCCCGCCCACCCGGGCCCGGCGATTGCACCGTTGTCGGATCGTGAGCGTGAGGTGCTGGCCCTCGTCGCCGGTGGGCTCACGAACAAGGCGATCGCCGATGCGCTGCATCTGAGCCCGCACACCGTGGCCCGCCACATCGCCAACATCTTGTCCAAACTCGGGGTCAGCTCCCGGGCCGCGGCGGCATCGATCGCAGTAGCGGCAGGCCTTTCTCCCGCTGATGGTCAGGATTGACCATCAGCGAAGCAGTCCATGGCCACCTAATGCGCTGAACAGGCGATGCCTGGTGGATGGCGCCCGCCATACGGTCCGGGCATGAGCACCTCAGCAGACACCAGCGAAGACTTCCAGATCCCGATCGAGATCGCCGAGGCGTACGAGGCTCGGTTCGTGCCGGCGTTGTTCGCCGAGTGGGCGCCGATCACGATCGATGCCGCTGACCTCGGCCCCGGCGACCATCTGCTCGATGTGGCCTGCGGAACCGGCATCGTCGCTCGCACCGCCCGGGAACAGTTCGGATCCGAGGTCACGGTCACCGGCGTCGATCTCAACGAAGCGATGCTCACGGTGGCCTCCCGGGTGGAGCCAGAGATCGACTGGCGCCGGGGCGACGTGACCGACCTGCCGTTCGAGCGCGACTCGTTCGACGCTGCCGTGAGCCAGATGGCGTTCATGTTCTTCCCCGACCGGGGCCGAGCGCTGGCCGAGATGGCCAGGGTGGTTCGCCCCGGTGGACGGCTGGCCGTCGTCGTTCCGTCGGCCCTCGACGTGCAGCCGGCCTACGAACCGTTCGTCGACGTGGCGGTGGCTCACACCGGCGACGAGGCCCGCTCGATGCTCGGCACCTATTGGAACTGCGGCGACCTCCCGGCGTTCTCGGCGCTGGCCACGTCGAACGGCTGGTCCGCCGTGACGAGTCGAACCCGCATCGGTACGGCCCGGTTCGCCTCCGTGCAGGACTTCGTCGACACCGAGATCGACGGCACGCCGCTGGCCGAGCGCATCAGTGCCGCGCAGCGGGCGGCCATCGTGGCCGACCTGACGCCCCGGCTCGCGGCCTACGAGACCAGCGGCGGCCTGCCGATCCCATTTGCCTGCAACGTGGTGTCAGCTCGGGTCGGCTGAGCCGCCCTCATCGAGGATGGTCACGGTTCCGGCCGTGCCGTCCACCTCGATCAGGGCGCCGTCGGGAATCCGACGGGAGGCGTCGGTGGCCGACACCACGCACGGAATCCCGAGCTCACGGCTCACGATCACGGCGTGGCTCATCACAGCACCGACGTCGACCACCACGGCCTCAGCGGCGAGGAACAGCGGCGTCCACGACGGGTCGGTGAGCGGGGCTACGAGCACGTCGCCGGCGGACAGCCCCTGGGGATCGCTCGGGTGGGTGACCACCCGAGCCCGCCCCGTGGCCGTACCCGGACAGCCCGGTAGCCCCGACAGCACCTGGCCCTGCTCCACCTGGTCGAGCTCGGCGTCGCGGCGCTCCCACTCCTCCAGCGGGGGTTGGGCGGCCGCGAAGAAGAACGGCGGGATGCGCTCGCTCAGCCGAGCGTGCTGCGCCCGCCGATCCTCGATGAGGGCACGATGGCCGGCCGGGTCGTCGAGGTAGCCGTCCACTTCCTCGTCGAGCAGGTACCACAGGTCGCCCCGGGTGCCCCCTGCCCGTTCGGCCAGCCGGTGATCGAGCTCCATCGCCCGAACCCGAGCGCCGTGGATGGCCCGGATCACGGTGGTCTTGGTGCGTTCCCGGGCCCGACTGTGCAGGCGGGCCGAGGCCAACGATCGGCGGAACAGCATCCGGTCGAGGCCCTTCAGGCGCCCGAGGGCCTCCGCCTCTGCCTCCGCGGCCTCTGCGGCGAGCCGTTGCTGCTGCGCCGCTGGGTCATGGTCGGGGCTGGCCCCCCGGAGACGATCGATGAGGGTGAGCGCAAGCGCGTGGTCGGTGCCCCACGTGTCGAACGCGGTGTCCCACTCGTTGGGCCCGCGTGAACCGAACCGTTCGAGAAAGGTGTCGAAGCCGGCTACGAAGGGCGCGGCCGCCTTGTCGCCATCGCGTGCCGCTGCTCTGAGCCGGTGATCCAGGTCAGCCACGCCGGCGTCGAACATCGCGGTGAGTCCGGGATCGGCGACGACCGATCGGCTGAGCTCCCACATCGCCGCCGATGGCGCCGCCGAGTCGACATCACCCAGGCCGGCCAGGAGGCTGGTGGCCAGGAGCGGATCGTCGAGCCGGCGCTCACAGATGCCGTTCAGCGTTGCCACCATGATCCCCGCCGCGAAGCTGATCGTGAGGTGGTGCTCGAAGAGGTGCTCGAACAGCGGCATGATGTCGCGCACCGACTCACGCAGCTCCCGCTCCGAGGTCTCGGGCCCGACGGGCGGGAGGCTCGCCACGAACGCATCCACCCGAGCCCGGTCCTGCTCGAGTTCGGGGAGTTCGGTCACCTTCGCGGTTCGCCAGACGTAGCGGAGCCCAGCAATCGAGGCGAGGAGATTCCGTTCCTTGGGGTCGGGCGTGTAGGGCGGGGGCTCCCCCACCCCGAGGTAGTTCACATCGGCGTCGGTGGCCTTGCCGCCGGGCATGCGAGCAGAGGCAAGGCGCTGGATGCTCAGGTTCAGGTAGGCATAGCCGCCGAACACGCCGGAGCCGACGGCGGTGGTGATCGGCACCTCGTCGAGCTCGCGCCGCCGGATGAGGCCACTGTTCAGGATCGCCGCCCGCATCGCCCGCTCCCCGGCCTCGGCGGCCACAGAGAAGCTCAGGGGAGTGAACACCTCGGGGTACACCTCACCAGCGTTGCCTCGGGTGTAGACGTTGAACCGGTCGCTCACGGCGTGACCGACCCACACGTCGCTCGCGTCGGGCGGACCGACCGGCTTCCAGGTGGTGTTCGCCGTCCGGTGGTCGTCCTGGCCGCTCATGGCGACCTGTCTACCAAAGGTGTGGCTGGGGTGAGGACTCACGTTCGACTGGGTGCTACCCCTGGCCCTCTCGGGCGCTCCGCCGTGCCATGATCCTGAGCCGAGACCTGTAGAGGAAGGACTGATCATGACGCTCGCCACCGCCGCCGTGCAGCCGACCTGCACCGATGATCGTCGACAACGCCGCCGCCCATCATGACCAGCACGCATGAGATCCTCGTGCGCTCGGCCGGGCTCGTCACCCAGATCCCGCGGCCAGGTGATGGGTTCCCGAGCGCGGACGAAGCGGCCCATTGGCGCCCTCGGGGCTGTGGGATCGCCTGTGTCCGGATGATCCTCGACACCCACGGCATCGAGGGCGACACGTACTGGTCACTCGTCACCGAGGGCGTCGACGCGGGGGCATATTGCGATCGGGGCTGGATCCACCAGGGCCTCGTCGACATGCTCTCCCAGCGCGGCATCCGTGGGCACGCCCGGCGGAGGGTCTCGGTCGACGATCTGGCCGGTGAACTCGCGCAGGGCCGACTCGTGATTGCGTCGGTCACGGCGAACTTCCGCGGCGGTGAGCTACGCCTCGCCCCGGAGATTGGAACGTATCCGACCGGCGGTCACCTGGTGCTGGTGACGGGGGTCAGCGTGGTCGATGGCGTGGTCTCCGCGCTGCGGGTCCACCATCCGAGTGCCACCGAGGAGAACAACCGCGCCGACCACTGGGTGGATGCGGCGCCCTTCGCGGCCTCGTTCAGCGGGAACCTGATGGCGTTCGACGGAGGCGCCGCGGCGTCGGACTCGTCTGACCGTTGAGACGTTCCCGGCTACGGTCGACGCCACACGGAAGTCGAAAGCTGTCACAACGAAGCGAGGTGGCCCATGGCCGAGTACACGAAGGTTCTTCTGGACGAGGACGAGATCCCAACCCAGTGGTACAACGTGGTGCCGGACCTGCCTGCGCCACCGCCACCAGCGCTCCACCCGGGCACCCTCGAACCGGCCGGCCCGGACGACTTCGCCCCGCTGTTTCCGATGTCGCTGATCATGCAGGAGGTGAGCACCGAGCGCTACATCGACATCCCGGGCGAGGTGCTCGACGTGCTTCGGCTGTGGCGCCCAAGCCCGCTCTTCCGGGCTCGCCGTTTGGAGAAGGCGCTCGGAACGCCGGCCAAGATCTTCTACAAGTACGAGGGTGTGAGCCCAGCCGGCTCCCACAAACCGAACACTGCTGTTCCGCAGGCGTACTACAACGCACAGGAAGGCATCACGAAGCTCACCACCGAGACCGGGGCCGGGCAGTGGGGAAGCTCGCTCGCCTTCGCCTGTGCGCAGTTCGGCATCGAGTGCGAGGTCTGGCAGGTTGCGGCCAGCTACCGCCAGAAGCCGTACCGCAAGTCGATGATGCAGACATGGGGCGCCACGGTGCACCCCAGCCCATCCGAGATCACCGAGTACGGACGCTCCCTGCTCGCTGAGGATCCCGATCACCCCGGCAGCCTCGGCATCGCCATCTCGGAAGCCGTGGCCATGGCCGTGGCCGACGAGAACACCCGGTATGCGTTGGGCAGCGTGTTGAACCACGTGCTGTTGCACCAGACGATCATTGGCGAGGAGGCCCTCAAGCAGATGGCCAAGGTGGGCGAAACGCCCGACGTGCTGATCGGCTGCACCGGCGGCGGCTCGAACTTCGCTGGGCTCTCGTTCCCGTTCCTGCGGGAGAAGATGGCCGGCAAAATGGATCCGATCATCCGCTGCGTCGAGCCGGCGGCGTGTCCCACCCTCACGAAGGGCGAGTACCGCTACGACTTCGGCGACACCGCCCAGATGACGCCTTTGATGAAGATGCACACCCTCGGGCACAGCTTCATCCCGGCCCCGTTGCACGCCGGCGGTCTCCGCTATCACGGCATGGCGCCGCTGATCTCCCACATCTACGACCTCGGGCTCGTTGAGGCCGAGGCGATCGCCCAACGTGAGTGCTTCACCGCAGCCGTCGAGTTCGCCAAGAACGAGGGCATCATCCCCGCCCCCGAACCCACCCACGCCATCGCCGCTGCGGTGCGGGAGGCACTGCGGGCCAAGGAGACGGGCGAGGAGACCGTGATCCTCACTGCGCTGTGCGGCCACGGCCACCTGGATCTGGCCGCCTACGACCAGTTCTTCAGCGGTGAGATGGTGGACTACGAACTGCCTGACGCCGCCATCGCCGAGGCGATGCAGACCGTGCCCGTCATCGCCTGATCCTCGCTGCCGATCGAGGCGGCCGCAGCAGTCAGCTCTGTTCTGCGGCCGCCTTGATGGCAGCCACGGTCGACGCCAGCATCGATCGGGTGACCTCGATCCGCTGCTTGAACTGCTCAGGGGTGGCGGCCGCCATCGCTGGTGTCTTGTTCACGATCCACCACCGCTCGGCGAGGGTGGTGCGCCCCTCCGTCGGGCCCGGCTCCATGCGGTAGCTCCACCACGTGGTGTTGGCCTCGATGCCGTTCACCACAAACGTGAACTCGCGACCGGGGTCGGCCACAGCCACCTGCACCTCGCGGGTCCACTCCCGCTCGGGCGTGCGGTTGACACCAACGAACCAGTCACCGACCTCGCCGGTGCCGCCGTCGCGCCACTCACCGCCGGCGTTCTCGTCGCTCCACTCCCCCATACGGGGCAGGTCCGACACGAGGTCGTACACCACTCGGGGTGACGCGTGGATCTCAATCGACGCTTCCTCGTAGGTGATCGCATCGGCGGGAGGTTCCATCGGGAAATGGTGGCGCGTCACGCACCCGAACGCCAGGATTCCACCACCCCCACTGCAGCGTCGGCGAGTTCGCCAACCGTGGAGGCGCTTGCGCCGCTCTTGATAGAGACGAAGATCCCGAGGAGCAGCATCAGCGCCACGTTGGCTCGGGCCGTGACCTCACCGTCGGTCTCGCCCCGGGAGCGGGCGGCATCGAGGGCGCTCGTGAAGGCGCCGAGCACCCGGGCCCGGTAGCGATCGCCCCGGGTGTTCACCTCGGGGTCGCTGTCGCCCAGCTCCACCAGCGAGTTGACCACCAGGCAGCCCATCAAGGCCCGCTCGGGCCGGCGCTCACGCAGCTCGGCGAGGGACCGGAACCAGTTGGCGATGCCGTCGAGCCCGCCGTCGTCGACCCGGCGGAACACCATCTCCAGCGGCCCGTCGAGGTAGTGGTCGATCGACTGGTGCAGCATGTCTCGCTTCGTGCCGAAGGCGGCGTAGAGGCGGGCTCGGGCGAGGCCCGTGGCGTCCTCGAGGTCGGTGATGCTCGTGGCCTCGAAGCCTGCGCCCCAGAACACGTCCGCGATCTGACTCATTGCGACGTCGGTGTCGAACTCTCGGGGACGTGCCATGGATCCTCTCCAAACGCGCTCGCCGGAAACTTCTTGACTGATCAGTAATCTATATCGTAGCGTTCTTGACTGAAAAGTAAACAACAGCGAGAGGAACGCATCCATGCGCATCAAGGTCCATCCCGCCGTCATCGTGATCACTGCGGTGTTCGCCGCCGTGATCCCCACCATCGTCGGCGTGCTCGCCTGGGCCAGCCCCGACAACGCCCCACTCTTCGTTGATGGCGCCCACGACCTCACCCTGTCGTGGGGAGCGCGGGCACTGGGGCTCGCCGCCGCAGGCTGGGCCGCCCTCCTCGTGATCCGCGACGCCCGGGGCTACGTGGTCGCCCTGGCCGCCAACGCCACACGCGAGATCCTTGACCTGATCGACCTCCTGTTCAGGATCGACGACCCGAGCACCGGGTTGTTCGTCATGCTCCCCGTCTCCTCCACCTCGCTGGTGGTGGCTCTGATCCTGAGCATCCGGGCCGTCCGGGCCCATGAACGCCAGGCCGACCCCTCCCCCGCCGCCACTGCGGCCGCCTGACCTCCTTGCGGTCATGTGCGCACCTGATGGAGGTGGACCGCTGGTCCACCTCCATCAGGATCATCAGTTGCTCGCAATGACGGGCCGGGTGCCACCAACGTCGCGAAGCGTCGCAACTGCTACTGGAGAGCTCGCGGCTGCTATCACGGGGCGATGGACCAGCACCTGTTCTCCGGGCTGCGGGTGATCGATTGCGCCACCGTGATCGCCGCACCGGCGGCCGCGATGATGCTCGCCGACTTCGGGGCCGACGTGATCAAGATCGAACGTCCCGGCGTCGGCGACATTCTGCGTTTGTTGTCCGACGTCGACTTCACCCCCGACGCCGACAACGACTGGTTCTGGCAGATGGACGGCAGGAACAAGCGGGGGCTCACCCTCGACGTGACCGCCCCTGGCGGCGCGGAGGTGATGCGGCGCCTGGTGGCCGGGGCCGACGTGTTCATCACGAACTACCCGCACCCGGTTCGCGAGTCGCTCGGCCTCAGCCATGATGCACTCCGCGAGATCAACCCGGCGCTCGTGTACGCCTCGCTCACGGCCTACGGCGAGCAGGGCCCCGAGCGCGATCGCCGGGGCTTCGATCAGCTCGCCTACTGGGCCCGGAGCGGGCTGATGGAGTTGATGCGCGAGCCCGGCACACGGCCCACCCAGGGCCTGCCGGGCATGGGTGATCACCCGACCGGCGTGGCCCTCTACGCCAGCATCGTCACGGCACTGTTGCACCGGGAGCGCACGGGTGAAGGCAGCTACGTGCACACTTCGCTCTTGGCCAATGGGTTGTGGTCGGCAGCCGGGATCGCCCAGGGGGTGCTGGCGGGGGGAGACATGGCCTCCTACCGCGAGACCAACGTCGTGTACTCCCCCATGCTGCGGCCATACGAGGCGCTGGATGGCGGCTGGCTCCAGTTCAACATGATCCGCGACGAGGAGGCGCTGCTGATGCTTCTCGTGGCCCTCGACGCAACCCACCTCCTGCAGGATCCGCGCTTCGGCTCGATCGACGTGATGGTCGATGAACAGCGGGAGGCGTTCGGCGACGAGATCCAGGCCGTCATCGCCACGAAGTCGGGAGCCGACTGGCTCGCCGTGTTCGTCGAGCATGACCTGCCGGTCAACCTCGTGGCCCTGGTCGAGGAGACGGCGACCGACCCCCAGATCCGCCACAACAGCATGGCCGTGCAACCGAGCGACCCTGGCATCGCCACGCCCTGGATCGTGCGTCACCCGGTGAATGTGGACGGCATCGATCCAGTCGAGCCGAGCCACGCGCCGGAACTCGGCGAGCACACTGCCGAAATCCTCGACGAGCTCGGCTACTCGACGGTCGAGATCGAGAACCTGCGATCGACGGGCACCGTCTGAGCCGACGCGCCAGCGGCGTTCACACCCCTCAGCGAGGTCGGAAGACGAAGGGCTCCAGGGTCTCCTGGGCCCACGTGCGGCGGCGCCCGGCTTCGCGGCCACCGTAGTAGCCGAGCGATCCGGGCTCGGCTCGCCCGTAGCCGTTGAAGTTCGAGAGGCAATCACGCAAGGGGGCGGTGGCGACGTCGGCCTCGGCGCAGTGCTCGGCCCACTGGATCTCGTCGTCCTCGCGAATGTCGACCACACCGTGCCCGAGATCGCGCATCGTGGAGAGCAGCCACACCACGTAGTCGCTGTGTTCCTCGATCGCGTCGGTGAAGTTGAAGCTGCCGCCCGTCCCCTGCGGGCCGGCCACGATCAACAGGTTGGGGAACCCGTTGGTGTGGAGCCCGAGGAAGGTCCGAGTGCCGTCCTCGGCCCACTTGTCGGCGATGGACCGCCCGTCCAGGCCGGTCACCCGCCCCATCGTCTCGCGTGACATGAAGTCGAAGCCGGTCGCGTAGATCAACACGTCGAGTTCGTACTGCTCGCCGTCGTGCACCACGCCCCGCTCGTTGATCTCCTGCACCCCGCGAGGGGCCACGTCCACGAGCTGCACGTTTGGCCGGTTGAACGTGGGCAGGAACTCGTCGTGGAACGTCGGGCGCTTGCAGCCGTAGGGGTAGTACGGCTTGAGCGCCCGTGCCGTGTCGGGGTCGTCGACAATGGCGTCGATCCGGTCGCGGATCTGCTCCATGATCCGAAAGCTCGTCTCGAGGTCACGCCGCACCCGTTCCTCCCGGCTCGGCTTGGGCCCCGTGCCACTCCGGGAGCGCCGCTTCGGAAGCTCGGTCTTGCCTGCGAGGTACTCGTCGTTGGCCTGGAGGGCCCGACGCCCGATCAGCTTCTTATAGCGATCCCGCCGGGCCCGGGCCCATCCCGGCTCGTTGCGCCACTCGTCGATCTCGTCGGGCTTGGTCTCACGCTGGTCGCGCACGTCGATGGTCGACGGGGTGCGCTGGAACACGTAGAGCTCGCTGGCGACCTTGGCCACCTCGGGGATCACCTGCACGGCCGTCGCCCCGGTGCCGATCACCCCGATGCGCTTGCCGGTGAGGTCGATGTCGTAGTCCCAACGCGAGGTGTGGAACGATTCGCCCTCGAAGCGGTCCATGCCGTCGATGCGGGCGAGGCGCGGGGTGGTGAGCACCCCGTTGGCCAGAAGCAGGAACCGGGCCCGCATGGCATCGCCCCGGTTGGTGCGCACCGTCCAGCGCTCTGAGGCGTCGTCCCAATCGGCGTCGAGCACCTCGGTGTGGAACAGACAGTGGTCGTAAAAGCCGAACCGCTCCGCCATCGCCTGGCAGTACTCGTAGATCTCGAAGCCGGAGGCGAACTTCATCGTGGGGATGTAGTCCATCTCGTCGAGCAGCGGGAAGTAGGAGTACGACTCAACGTCGCAGGCAATGCCGGGGTATCGGTTCCAGTACCAGGTGCCGCCGACGTCGCCGCCCTTCTCACAGAAGCGCACGTCGGTGAACCCGGCCTCGGCCAGCCGATACCACAGCAACAGGCCGGCGAAGCCGGCCCCCACCACCATGATCTCGCACTCGTCCGTGAGCGCCTCCCGGTCAACCGGCGGCGCCGAGTAGGGGTCGTCCAGATAGCGGGAGAGGTCGCCCTCCATCGCCATGTAGTCGTCCGCGCCACGACGGTCGTCGTTGAACTGCCGGTGGCGGGCCTGCTCGGCCTCGTCGTAGGCGGCGTCGGCCTTGAATGCCGGCAGCGCCAACAGCTCGGTGTCGGTGACCACGTCGTAGCCCTTGCCGGCGATGCGATCGGAGGCTGCCCGGGCCCGGGTGTTGAACAGCTTGCGACCGGTGTCGGGATCGATGCGGACGACTGGGGTGTCACTCGAGGTCATGGCTCACGCTCCTCACCGGCCCCAACGTGGCCGACGAACACCCAACGCCGCAAGACGACCGTTCCCGAGCGGGGCCGGCGCCGACGGACTAGCGTCTCGCCCAGCCGGCAGCACCACCCTGCGCCGCCCGGGTGCCGATCGACTCTGAATCGACGCGGCCGGCCCGGGGAGATCGCGTACCACGACGACACCAACGAGGATCTGAAGCTGACCTGCAACGACCCGGCGTGCCAGGCCACATCGAGCGTCACGCTCGACACGGCGGGCGAGGTCGGGCGCTTCGCCTCGCTCCAGCTCCGGGCCGACGACGAGCCGGTGGTGGCCTACTGGGACGTGACCAACGGCGACCTGAAGATCGCCCGCTGCCGCAACTCGTTGTGCATCGGCATCAGCGGGTTCCTGTCGATCGAGGCGCCCGACACCGCCGGGGTGGTCGGCGCCTTCGCGTCAGTGGTGCTCGACGCCAACGAGTACCCAGTGGTGGCCTACCACGACTCGAGCAACGGCGACCTGAAGGTGATGCACTGCAACGACGTGGAGTGCTCGGGAGGTGACGAGTCGATCACGTCCCCCGACACCGGGGGCACCGTGGGCCAGTTCACCTCGATCACGCTCGACGGTGCGGGCAACCCGGTGATCGCCTACCGCGACGTGACCAACACGGCGCTGAAGGTGCTGCACTGCGACGATCCGAACTGTGCCGGGGTGGAGACGCCGACCACGCCCGACCCCGGCGGCGACGTCGGCTCCTACACCTCCATCGTTCTGGACGGCGCCGGCAACCCGGTGGTCGGCTACTACGACCAGGGGAACTTCCGCTTGAAGGTGCTCCATTGCGACGACCCCGACTGCGCCGGTGTCGAAGCGCCAGTGACCGCCGATGATTCGGTGTCGGTCGGCTCGTTCGCCTCGCTCCGGCTCGACTCGACCGGCAACCCCGTGGTCTCTTACCGCGACGCTGCGAACGAGGATCTGTTGCTCCTGCGCTGCACCACGGCGGACTGCAGTGGCTCCCAGACCCCGCAGCTGATCGACGAGACCGGCACCACGGGCTGGTACACATCGTTGCGCCTCGTCGACGACCAGGCCGTCATCGCCTACCGCGACGAGTCGAACGGTGAGCTGCGTGTGTACCGCGAGCGCCCGACACCGGCGGCGTGCAACGGCCTCGCCATCACTGTCGACATCGGGGCCGGCGACACTCCGACCGCCGGTGACGACGTGATCCTCGGCACCGACTCCGGCGAGACGATCAACGGGCTCGGAGGCAACGACACCATCTGCGCGCTCGGCGGGGCCGACACGGTGTTCGCTGGCGACGGCGACGACTGGGTGGACGCAGGCTCAGGCAACGACACCGTGCTCGGCCAGGCCGACAACGACTCGCTCAACGGTGGCGGCGGGGCCGACATGCTCTCAGGCAATGCTGGCAACGACGTGATCAACGGCGATGGGGACGGCGACACCGCGTTCGGCGGATCCGGAGACGACACGATCGCCGGTGGTGTCGGCAACGACACCCTCGGGGGCTCATCCGGCACCGACACGATCAGGGGCGAGGCCGGCGAGGACACGATCTCCGGCGGCTCCGACGATGACGGGCTGATCTCCGGCGGCTCCGACAACGACGCAGTCAACGGAGGCGGAGACGACGACAACAACGTGCACGGCGACGAGGGCAACGACAGCGTGTCGGGCAATGGCGGCAAGGACGTCGTGTACGGCGATGACGGCAACGACACTGTTCGCGGCGGCCAGAACGACGAAACGGTGTTCGGCGGACCGGGCGACGATTTCGTGTCGGGCAACACCGGCGTCGACACCTGCGACGGTGGTACTGACGACGAGACGGCAGGCGACACGGCGGCCAGCAACTGCGAGACCGTTCTCAACGTTCCGTGACCATTTCGCCGGTCTCGACGATGTCGATGTAGCCGCCGCTGCCTGGCGTGACCTGAGCTAGGGTCAGGTGTGAACCGCACGGGCAGCGGCGGACATCCCATCCGAGTCATCGAGGTGCTGACATGCCCGTGTCCGTTCGTCCCTTCCGCCGCAGCGATCGCGACCAGCTCTCCGCGCTCGTCAACCGTCACATCGCCGCCGTCCTTCCGGGAGTGGCGCTGTCGACCAACGCCGTCATGAACCAGCTGGAGCGCGAACCAAACGAGGTGATCCTCGACCCTTGGGTGGCAGAACGCAGCTGCATCGTGGCCATCGACCATCACGCTGTGGTGGCCGCCGCACTCCTCCTCCGCTACTCCGACGAGGAGCGCGTGCGCGAGGGTTACCGCAACGCGGCCGAGATCCGATGGGTGGTGGCCGAGCCCGGGGCCCACGGGGCGGCCGACTGTCTGATGACCGAGGTGATCGCCCAGGCCGCGGCATGGGGCGCTACGGCGCTCCACGCCGAGAGTGCCCTCCCCGCGCCCGGGTGCCTCGGCGTGCCCGACACCTGGCCCCACGTCCGCCAGATCCTCCTCGATGCCGGCTTCTCCGGGCCCGACCGCACCGAGCACGTGCTGGCGGCCGAATGCGCCGACCTCGTCGGCCACTGCCCGGCCTCCTACGACGTGCTCCGCTCGGTGGGCGCCCTCGGTGTACGCATCGATCTGGCCGCCAGCGGCGAGCCGCTCGGCTACATCGAGGTGGGTGAGATGAACCCGGCGCTGAGCCGCTCGATCTCAGCGGCCACGTGGACCGACGTTGGCAACCTGTTCCCCTCCGAGGGCACGATCCTCACCGAGGTGATGCCAGCGCTGGTATCGGCGGCCGCAGAGTGGCTGTTGCTCGGCGGGATCGATCGACTCATCGACTACTACGCCCCCGACGTCCATCCCCCCGAGTACCTGGCCGTGCTCCAACAACTCGGCTTCACCCGCCTCGCCACCAACGAGCGGGGGTGGACCATGCAGCCGGGCTGACGGCGACGCAGGCCGCGTCAGCGATCGGTGGTGCGCACGGCCGGCATCCAGCGGGGTCCGGCGGTGGCGTCGATCCGGGCCACGAACGCGTCGTGATGGGCCTCGACGGCGTTGCAGAACGCCACCGTGGCGGCCTCCCCCACCACCTCCCATGCCGGAGCGGTGAGCTCGTCGGTGCGGCGCTCCAGGTCGAGACGAAACGCTCGGCCGTCGTCGGTCAGCGCCCCACCGGCGGCGAACCCCTTGGCCGCCAGCCGGGCCCAGCCGCGGGCCACGGCCTCGTCGTCGTTGCCTCGACTGCGGGCGATCCACTCCTCGTCGCCGTACTCCTCCACGTCGATCATCGCCGAGTGCAACAGCCCCACCTCCACGTCATCGAGGTCGGCGGCGGCACACAGCGCCCAGTGGTTGTCGCCTCGCAGTTCACGGAGACAGTTGACGGCCAACCACGCCGACAGCACCTGGTCGTCTCGCCGCTCCTCCGCCCGATGGGCGGCGAACATCGGGCGGGCGCCATGGTGCACGGAGTCGACCCCCCGCCACAGATCGGCGGCCAACGGGGCGAGCTCCACCCCGAGCCCGGGGGCGATGTCGTCGAGGCCGGGCCCCACCGAGGCGTCGCGCACCTCGACCAGCGTCGCCTCGTCGATCGCACTCCGGTACATGCCCATCACCGCTGCGATCACCTCGGGGTTGATCGAGTAGGTCATGGCCGCCGCAGCCGCCGGGCTCACCCCGTGCAGCGGAGCCAGCCGCCACGCCACCACCCAGCTCTGAGGTGCTGCCACGCCCGTGGCCTCGTAGCGGGCGACCGCTCCCGGGTCCCACATCATCCACCCGATCACGTCGTGCGCGGCTCGGCCTGCCCGGCCGGTGAGTTCGATCCAACTGATCATGATGGGCCTCCGGGGTTCGCTGGTGTGGGGGCGAAGGCACGACCATAGTTGTCGCCATGTACGACGTGGCAGGCAAGATCGCAGTGGTGACCGGCGCAGCCAGCGGCATCGGGCTCGGCATGGCCCGGTCATTCGCCGGCGCAGGCATGTCGGTGGTGCTCGCCGACATCGAGGCGGCACGCCTCGACACCGCCGTGGCCGACCTCCGGGCCAACGGCCACCGCGCCATCGGTGTGCCGACCGACGTGTCGGACGAGGCGCAGATCCAGGCCCTGGCCGGGGCCGCCCTCGCCGAGTACGGGGCCGTGCACGTGGTGGCCAACAACGCAGGCATCGGGATCGGCGGCGCCGCCGACGAGATGTCGCTCGACGACTGGCGCTGGACGATCGACGTGGACCTCTGGAGTGTGGTCTACGGCGTGCGAACGTTCCTCCCGCTGCTCAAGGAGCAAGGAGAGGGTCACATCACCGCCACCTCGTCACTGGCCGGGCTCGTCTCGGGGCCAGTGCTCGGTGCCTATCACGTGGCCAAGCACGGGGTGGTCGCCCTCATGGACACGGTGCGGATCGAGCTGCGGATGGCGAACTCGCCGGTACGGGCGAGCGTGTTGTGCCCTGGCCCGGTCGACACCGACGTCACCCGCTCCGATCGCAACCGCCCCGAGCACCTGAGCCCTCACGAGACGAGCGAACTCGAGGAGAGGTTCTGGACGAACCTGGCCAACGAGTTGGAGCGAGGGATGCCGCCAGACGAAGTCGGCGACCTGGTGCTCGACGCCGTTCGCAACGAGCGCTTCTGGATCCTCACCCATCCCGAGCAACACATCCCCCTCGTCGAGCGCCGACTCGACGCCATCCGGCGCGACCACGCCCACCGTCTGCCCTAGCACACCACGAGCAGCGGGACGCCCGCCCGGGGACCGACGTCACAGTGACAGGACGTACTTAGTACAGCTAGGCTCAGCCGTACCGTACTAAGTACAACATTCGTGATCCCAGGAGCTCTTGCCATGACCACACTCGCCTCCCACTCCCCCGTCGCGCCGCTGGACTCAGCGCTCGAACCGCCACCCACCGAGGTTTCGCCTCGCACGGCCGCCGTCGTGGCCGGCGTGAGCTACGTGGTGCTGTTCGCGCTTGGGATCTTGGCCAACTTCGTGGTTCGCGAGGGCCTCGTTGTGGCCGACGACGCCGCAACGACCGCCGCCAACCTCGCCGAGTCCGAGGGCCTGTTCCGGCTCGGCATGCTCGCCTTCCTTGTCATCTTCGTGCTCGACATCGTGGTGGCCTGGGCCCTGCACGTCGTGTTCCGTTCGACGAACCACGACCTGTCGCTCGTCGCCGCCTGGTCGCGTCTCATCTACACGGCATTCCTCGGCGTGGCGATCGTGTTCTTTTTCCAGGCCCTCCAGCTGCTCGGCGGCTCGTCGTTTCTCGACGCGTTCACCACTGAACAGCTGCACGCCCAGGCCCTCGTCGCCCTCGACACGTTCAACTCGACATGGCTGATCGGGCTCGTCGCCTTCGGGCTCCACCTGGTGCTGCTGGGCTGGATCATCATCCGCTCCGGTGTGGCGCCCCGGGCGCTCGGCGTGGTGCTCGTCGTGGCGGGCGTTGCCTACATGGCCGACACCACGGCCCACACCATGCTGAACAACTACGCCGACTACGAGGCGATCTTCGTGACGATGGTGGCGATCCCTGCGGTGGTGGCCGAGGGCTGGTTCGGGCTGTGGCTGTTGCTGCGGGCCGGCCGATCCCGGTCAACCCCAGATCGCAACAGCTGAGGCCCACGAGAGGCCACCGCCGAATCCGAGCAACAACACCGGATCACCCTTGGTGATCATCCCGCCGGTCACGGCATGATCGAGGGCGAGGGGCACCGAGGCTGCCGAGGTGTTCCCCGTGTAGGCGATCACCGACACCACCCGGTCGTCCTCGATGCCGAGACGGTCGGCCACGGCATCGAGGATGCGCTGGTTGGCCTGGTGGGCCAGCACCGCCACGAGATCATCGGCCGAGAGGCCAGCGGCGTCGACGGCCGCCTGGGCCGAATCTGCGGCGTAGCGCACCATGTACCGGTAGAGCGTTTTGCCATCCATCTCCACCCCGGTGATCCGGCCGTCGGTGATGGCGCTCTTCAGGATGTCGGGCCGGCTCCCGTCCGTTCCGAGATCCCACGTGCGGAGGCCGTGCGTGTCGTCGTCACTCGCCACCATCACCACCGCCCCGGCTCCGTCGCCGAACAGCACCGCCGTGGTGCGGTCCTCGTAGTTCGTGGCCGCCGTCATGCGGTCGACGCCGATGATCAGCGCTGCCCGCATCCCGGTGGACAACAAGGCATGGGCGGTGACCAGCCCATAGGCGAATCCCGCGCAGGCTGCGTTGAGATCGTAGGCGGCGCAGTCGAGGCCGAGGGCGTGTTGCACCCCGGCGGCGGTCGACGGGCAGAGGTCATCCGGCGTTTGGGTCGCCGCGATCACGAGATCGATCTCGGCCGGATCGACCGCCGATCGCTCCAACGCCACGGCGGCGGCCTCGGTGGCCAACCCAGTGGTGGTGCCACCGCGGCGCCGCTCCTCGATGCCGGTACGAGTGCGGATCCACTCGTCACTGGTGTCGAGCATCGCCTCGAAGTCGGCGTTGGTGAGCCGATCCGGCGGAAGCGCCGTGCCGATCGACACCAGTCGGGTGCCGCTGATGGTGTTGCGGTAGGTGGTCATGCAGGGTCCGTTCGGGTTGCAGGAGTGAGTGACTCTGCGGCGGTCGAGGGGGGCGGCACCGATCGCACGCCGGCGCTTCGCAGGCGCGGTGCCCACCAGTTCCACCGCCCGGCGAGCACCATCACGGCAGGAACGAGCAGGGCCCGAACCACGAGGGCGTCGACGAGAATGGCGAGTGCAAGGCCGATGCCGACCATCTGGATGAAGGTCACGCCCCCGGTGGCGAACGACAGGAACACGATGGCCATGAGCAACGCCGCCGCAGTGATGAGGCGGCCGCTGCGTTGGAGGCCGACGGCCACCGCCCGCTGCACGTCACCGCTGCGGCGCCACTCCTCGGTGATCCGCGACAGCAGGAACACCTCGTAGTCCATCGAGAGCCCGAAGGCGATGCACAGCATGAGGATCGGGGTCTGCACATCGGTCAGGCCGGTCGGGGTGTAGCCGAGGAGCCACGTGAGGCGGCCGTCCTGGAAGATCCACACGATCGCCCCGAACGAGGCGGTGAGGCTGAGTGCGTTCAACAGCACAGCCTTGATCGGCAACACCACGCTCCCGAAGGCGGCGAACAGCAACACGCCGACGGCGATCACCATCCATCCCAGCACCAGGGGAACCTTGGCCCCGATCTCGGCCTTGTTGTCCACGAGCCGGGCCGCCTCGCCGCCGACGAGGACCGCGCCGGCGTCGGCGTCGGCGTCGGCGTCGGCTCGGATGGCAGCCACGATGGCCTCGGCCTGGGGCGAGATCGGCTCGACCGACGGCACCACCGAGAACCACGCCCGATCGCCGGCGAGGTAGCGGTCGGCGTCGATGGCAACGTTCACCTGGTTCCCGTCGCTGTAGGCCCCAGTGGCCGTCTCCACCCGACCCACGCCGTCGAGCGACGACAGCCACTCGGCGTAGGCCACGTCGCTCTCGGGGTCGGCGCTGGCTGCGGTGGGGACCACGGCGATGGTGCCGAATTCGCTGCCGTCGAAACCGGCCCGGATCTCGTCGGCCACGATCCGCGACGGCGCGGCGGACGGGAGCACCCGATCATCGGGAAGGCCGAAGTCGGCCCGCAGGAAGGGCGTGCCGAGCGCCAGCAACAGCGCCGTGGTGGCCAGCCCGACCATGAGCGGTCGCCGCATCACCCGCCGGGCCAGGCGTGCCCACCATCCGTCGGCTCCGGGGGTGCGGGTGCCGCCGGGCAGGGTCCAGCGGTCCACGTTGTCGCCGAGCATCGCGATCGCTGCTGGCAACGCAACGAGCGCGGCCACCGTAGCGAGCAGCACGACCACAAGCCCGGCAACGGCCAGCGACCGCAGCAGCGGATAGTTGAACACGAGCAGGGCGGCGATCGTGACAGCAGTGGTGAGGCCGCTGAACAAGATCGACCGGCCCGCCACCGCCAGCGCCGTGTGGAGCGCAGCCGGGCTGGACGCGCCGCCACGGCGTTCCTCACGCCACCTCGACACGAGGAAGAGGCTGTAGTCAACCCCCATCCCCACGCCGAGCGCAGTGGTGAGATTGAGCGCGAAGATCGACACCAGCGTCACCTCCGACAGGGCCCGCAGCACCACTGCGGTGCCGACTACCGCAATGGCTGCGACCAACAGCGGCAGCAGGGCCGCCACCACACTGCGGAACACGAAGAGGAGCACGATGGCGGTGAGCGGAATGGCGATCAGCTCGGCCCGGATCAGGTCGCGCTCGGACTCCACCACCACGTCGAGGTTGCTTGCGGCGGGGCCGCCCACCCCAACAGTCACGGCTCCTCGGGGCCCCGCCAGGCGAGCGATGACTTCCTCGGTGCGGTCGTAGACGGTCGACTCGTCGGCCACGATCCGCGCCGTGACAAGAGCCTGTTCACCGTTGTCGGAGCGCAGGGCCGGGATCGGCCCGTCCCAGTACGACACGACGTCGACCACGTCGTCGACGGCGGCCAACTCGGCGGCTGCGGCGCGTCCGGCCGTCACCACATCCGGGTCGTCGACGGTCATGCCCTCTGATGCCGTGACGAGCAACACGAGGTTGGCCGGTCCGGTGTCGAAGGTGTCGGCGAGCACGCGGGCGGCCTCGGTGGAGTCGCTTCCCGACACCTCGTACCCGGCCGGCGACAGCGCACGGGGCGCGCCGATCCCGTACACCGCACCCGCTCCGACTGCGATAGCAGCAACAACGAGGATGACGCGGGCGTGGCGCTCCACGAGGGTGGCGAGAACCGCGAGCATCGCTCAGGCCTCGCCAGGCACGTGATCATCGAGATGGGCGGACAGCACCACGTGGCAGCGCCCCACCACCTCGTCGTCGGCGAGGGCCTCACAGTCGAACGTGTGGCCGTCGGGCCGGCGGTCGCCCCGACGGGCCCGCAGCACCAGGCGCTGTCCGGCCCGGGCCAGGCGGTCGGCCTCCACCTCGCCGTACTCGATCCGATACCGCGTTGGCTCCTCCATGTAGTCAGCCAGTGCGAGGCCAGCGGTGCGACAGAGGCGGCCCATGAGCAACGCCACCGGAGCGGCGGGGATCCCCGGGAAGTGCCCGGCGCAGAGCCCGACGGGAATGGGGCCGCAGTCCACCTCCCATCCACCGTCGATCCGCCGCCCGGTGTCGGTTCCGAAGGCATCGGCCTCGGCCTCGGCATCGAGATCCACGTCGCCAGCGGCCGCATGGTCGGGATGGAGCCGAGCGAAGATCTTGGGCGGGAGCACGGCGTAGTCGACGTCGAGGGCGTAGAGGCCAGTGCCATTGCTGCTTCGCAGCGTCATCATCGCCGACGCCGAGCGTTTGTCGTGCCATGTGGCCTGGGCCTCGGCGATCAGGTCGGGCGAGTCGAGGTGGCTCAGCTCCTCGGGCGCCAGCCGGCGGTAGATGGCTCGGGTGGCGAGATAGTGATGCCGGCGATCGTTCTCGCGAGCGAGTGCTGCGGCACACGACCCGAGGATCGCCAAGTGGCGAGCCACCTGAGCTGCCTCCACCAGATCGTGTTCAGGGAGCACCGGCGCTTGGCGAACGACGGTGGCAGTCGCCAGGCCGCCACCCAGGTCGGCGAGGTCGCGCAAGGCGTAATACGGGGGCGCCACCGCGATCCGAGCCAACGCCTCAGGCGTTGCATCAGGCCGATCGGTCGAGGGCGCTGGGCTGATCGTGTGGTTGTTCACACTCCGAAGAGCGCGTCACCCGATCAGTGATACATCGAGACTGCGACTGTGAGCGTCAGTCTTCGTCGTCGGGCAGAAAGATGCCGAGCACCCAACTCACGAGGCTGATCACGATGGCGCCGAGGATCGCGTTCCACAGGCCGTCGACACTGAGGTACCCGGTGAGCCAGTCGGTGATCAACAGCAACACGCCGTTGACCACGAAGGTGAAGAGCCCGAGTGTGAGGATGATCGCCGGGAGACTGAGCAGGAACAAAACCGGGCGCAGGATTGCGTTCACGACGCCGAAGATCGCGGCCACGATGAGCACGGGCACGATCTCTTCGGTGAGATCGATGCCGTCGATCAACCGGGCGGCGCCCCAGAGCGCAACCGCGTTGACCAGGACTCGCAGGATGATCCGCATCGGATGGTTCCCTTTCCGCCTCGTCGACCACTCGTCGGCGGTCGACCACCGGAGCGATCCTACTTCCGGGTGACCCTCACCGGCATGTGGGTGTACCCGTGAACGAAGGTGGAGAACGTGCGGGATGGCTCGTCCAGCACCTCGATGCGCTCGAAACGAGGAAGGACCTCCTCCCACAGGATCCGGAGTTGCAGCTCGGCGATACGGCTCCCCATGCAGAAGTGCACGCCGTAGCCGAACGACAGGTGCCGGTCGGCGTTGGGCCGCTCGATGTCGAGCACGTCGGCATCGGGGCCGAACACCTCCTCGTCCCGATTGGCCGAGATGTACCAGAGCAGGAGCTGGTCGTCGGCGCGGATCGGCGTGCCCGCCACCTCGCAGTCGTGGTTCGCCGTACGACGCATGTACGACAGTGGCGTCTGCCACCGGATCACCTCGGGGATGAGGTTCTCGATGAGGCCCGGATCAGCGGCGAGCTTGGCGAACTGGTCCGGATACCGGTCGAGGGCGTAGACGCTGCCCGACATCGTGTTGCGAGTGGTGTCGTTGCCGCCGACGATCAGCAGCATCAGGTTGCCGAGATGGCCGAGCACTGGCGTGTCCTTGGTGGCCTCGCCGTTCGCGAGCATCGACACCAGGTCGAAACCGGGGTTCTGCTGCCGCTCGACCCACAGCTCGCTGAAGTAGTCGACGCAGGCCATCATCTCGGCCCGCTGCTCCGCCCTGGTCTCGATCACGCCACCGGGCTCGGGAGTGGTGGTGATGGCGTCGGACCAGCGAGTGAGCAGTCGGCGGTCCTCCATCGGGAAGCCGAAGAGGGTGGCGAGCATGAGCGTTGTGAGCTCCACCGACACCGTCTCCACCCAGTCGAAGGTCTCGCCCTCCGGAAGGCTGTCGAGCAGCGTTGCGGTGCGCTCGCGGATCATGGTCTCGATATCGCGGAGGTGGCTGGGGGCCGAGATGCCCCGCACGGTTCCGCGCTGCTCGGTCTGTTGGGGCGGGTCCATCGTGATGAACGAGGTGAACTGGTCGATCCCGTTGGCCTCGGCCACGCCCACGGGAGGGCTGAGCACGATGCCCTTGCTCGAGCTGAACGACTTCCAGTCGCCGTCGACGGCCCGTACGTCTTCCCACCGGGTGATCGACCAGTAGCGGCCGGCCGACCCGAGTTCGTTGAGATGAACCGGGCTCTCGCGGCGGAGTCGGGCGAAGTGGTCGTGCCAGCGATCGTCGCGGAACAGGTACGGGTTGTAGGGATTGATGTCGCCGAGGGCGAGCTCGTCGGCCGCCGGAACGTCACCACCGAACAGGACCTGCTCCACCTCTGGATTGCGCACCGGCTTGGCCGCCACCCATTCGTCACGCGTGATCGAGGTCTCGGTCATCGATGACACCGTCCTTTCCCGACTCCTGAACAGTCTGTACAGTAGTCGACACGATGTCAATCGAGACTGCCGAGGCACGAGTCGACCCCCGAGTGCGGCGCACCCGCCGCGACGTTCGCCGCGTGGCAGGCGAGCTGCTCCGGGCAGAGGGCCTCGATGCCGTGACCCACTCCCGGGTGGCAGCCGAGGCGGGCTACTCGCGGGCCACGATGTACACCCACTGGCCGCGACCGATCGACCTTTTGAGCGAGGCATTCCGCCACTTCGGTTCCACCCCTCACCACGAGCGCACAGGCGATCTCCGGGCCGACCTCATCGGCGAACTCACCGTGCTGCGATCGGTACTCGTCGACGAGGGCCTCGGCCGCGTGCTGTCGACGGTGGCCGAGCGAGCAGTGTCGAACCCGGAGCTCGCCGGGCTGCGCGACCTGATGGTGGCCGAAGGCACCCGCATCCTCGACGCCGCGCTCATCGACCACATGGCTCCCGACCGAGCCCGCACCGCAACCACGCTCGCGATCGGTTCGATCTTCTATCTGGCCACGATGACCGACGACCCGATCTCTGATCAGACGATCGCCGGTCTCGTGGATCAGATCACCGCCTGACTCACCTCACCGGCGCGGGCGGTCACCTCGAACAGACCGAACCGGCCGGCGGGGCGCCCGTGCCGTCGCGGAACGGCGGGGCGCAGGGCGCGATGCGGGTACCGGGGCCTCCCGGCGTTGACGGCGTGTTGTTGTCGATCACGTGGAGGGCATCGACGATGGCACCGATGTCGCGGGCGTAGCGACAGTTCGGGGTGGACGAGGTGCACGTTGCCTTCTCCCGGCTCTGCATCTCGATCCCCCAGCGGCGCTCCACCTCGTCGGTCACTCGTCCCTGCGGGCCCCATTCGGTGGCGATCAGGAACTTGTCCCAGCACACGTCGTCGACCACGTAGCCGCCGTAGGTCTGCAACGCATCGCCGAGCATCTGACCGAGCTCGGTGTCGAGGGCGTCGGTGTCGAAGTCCGGCGGCAGGGCGAGCAGCGCACCCATCCGCACGGCCGGATTGGTCCCGCCGTAGTAGCAGCTCGCGGTCGGTGGGGCGTTGACGTAGCTGTCGGCCTTCCAGGCTGGCCAGCGGTAGCCACCCTCGTTCTGGCTCAGGTAGCGAGCGGCCTGGATCGTGAGCTTCAGGGCGTGGTTGATCTCGCCCTTCTCGAGATCGTGCAATCGCAACGTGCCGCCGAGGCTCGACATGCCAGAGCCGCCGTGGGCGCCGCGGATGCCGTCGCCGCTGATGATGTCGTCGTCGGGGTAGTCGACCTTGGTGACCACACGCCCGTCGCTGCACACGTGCACGGGCTGCGACTGCCTGATCGTACGACCGTCCGGTTCGAGGAAGGCACCGGCGTGGTTGGGGGTGTTGTTCGTGTAGGTGGGTTCGGTGGTGAACCCTGGTGTGACTGGGAGGGCATCGCCACCGAACTGGAACACACCCGCCACGAGGCCGCCGCACCGGGTGGGGGTGCGCTCCCACCCAACGGTGGTGCGGTTGATGCGCCGGAGCGGCGCGTCGGGGTCGAGGAAGAGCACGTCCTCGTCGATGCCCGGCCCCCAGCCGGGCGGTTCGATGTCGGCCGGGAGATAGCGGGCGCCGCTGCCGAGCGGCAGATTCCATGGGCTGTTCCAGGCGAAGGGATACTCGATGGGATCCCGGGTGCCGACCGGCGCTGGGGCCGGGGCCGGGGCCGTCGGACTGGTCGCCGGTGGCCGGGCCGTGGTCACGGTGCGAGCCGACGTCGGAGGCCGAGCGGTGGTCGAAGGACGGACAGTGGTCGAAGGGCGAGCGGTGGTCTCGGTGCGGGCCGTGGTCGACGGTGTGGTTCTCACGATCGTGCTCGTGGCCGGAGTCGATCCCGTCGTCGGTGGGGCGGCTGACGACGACGGGATCGACGATGGCTGAGGCGACGGGCCCGACTCGCCCCCGGTTGTGCTTGTGCGTTCAGGGGCGGTCGAGGGGTCGGACGGCTGGCTCGGTGCCGTGGGATCCGGGCCGGCCTCGGGGGTACGGGCATCACGGTCGCGGTCACGCACGATGATCGTGGCGATCTGCTGATCGGAGCAGGTCCATCCGTCCCGGCCGCGGTCGCAGTCCACCTGGGGCTGGCCAGGGCACGACGCTCGGAACTGCCGCTGGGCGTCACCCAACCGTGTGGCCGTTGCGAAACAGCTGCCCTCAGCCGTCTCGACGATGCGGGTCCGGCGTCCGGCCTCCGCGGTCGTGCCCACAACGATCATCGTCAGGGCAAGCGCTGCTGCGCCCACCAGCAGCAGCCGACGTCGGCTGGTCATCTCGTATCTGCTCACGAAGAGGTTGTGTCCGGCGCGCCGTCCGATCTCCCAGACGTGCCTCGGATTTTCTCAGTCGCAGATCGAACCGCCCGGTGGGCCTCCGGTGCCGTCACTGAACGGCGCAGCACACGGTGCGAGCCGGGCACCAGTACCACCCGGGCTGGCGGCCTCGTTGTCGTCCACCACATGGAGGGCGGCGATGATCAGGGCCATGTCACGGCTGTAGCGACACGTCGGGCTGTCGGCGGTGCAGTCAGGCGCTTGGGCGGCCGTCATGTCGATGCCGTGCTGGGCGAGCACCGCATCGGTCACCCGTCCGTCCGGGCCCCACTCGGCCACGATGCCAACGGCGTCGCGGCACGTATCGCCCACCACATAGCCCCCGTGCTCGGTCAGGGCTCGAGCGAGCAGTCGAGCAAAGTCGGTCTCGAGCGCACCTGCGTCAAAGTCGGGGGTGAGCGCCAACAGGGCGCCCATCTGCAGCGCTGGTTCGCTCCCCCCGTAGCGGCACGAACCCGTGGTGGCGTCCACGTAGGCGTCGGCTTTCACCGCCGGCCAGCGATACCCGTTGCCCTGGGGGCTGACGAACCGGCCTGCATCGATGGTGAGCTTGAGGGCGTGCGGGATCCGCTCGCCGTCGAGGTCGGCGAGGCGCAGCGTGCCACCGAGGCTGGACAGGCCCGAGCCGCCGTGGGCGCCCTCGATGCCCGTGCCGGTACGCACGTCGTCGGCCGGGTAGTCGACCCGCGACGCCGCTCGACCGTCGTTGCAGACGTGCAGCGGCTGTGACTGATGGACGGTGCGACCATCGGCGCCGAGCACCGCACCGGCGTGGCCCGGATACTGGTTCCGCTCCCCCGCCTCGGTGGTGAACGAGTCGGGAATGGGGAGCGCCAAACCGTCGAACTGCACCACCGACTCGTCGATGGCGGTACACCTTGGTGGCCCGCTGCCCCACGCCGTGGTGGTGCGGTAGACCGGCCGCTCAGGGGCGTCGGGGGTGAGCACGATGATTGCTTCCTCGACGGTCGGCCCGTTTGCTGGAGGCTCGATGTTCGCCGGCACGTAGACGGCGGCGTCACCGATCGGCATGTTCCACGGGCTGTCCCAGGCGAACGGCTGCAGGAGCGGATCCCGATTCGCATCGACGCTGGGCTCGGCGCTGTCGGTCGCCTGACCATCGTCGGGCGCGGCCACAGCCGGGTCGGACGTGGCGGGCACCTGTGCCGCGTCGGGTGCCGTGGTGGAGGGTGTGGCGGGTGTCCGCGGCACATCGACCACGTCGGCGGTCGCCGCCGGGCCCGGCGTGTCGGTGGCATCGACGGTGGTGGCCTGATCGGCGCCCAGCGCCCACACGGCAAGGCCGCCCGCCACCACCAGCACGGCTGCGGCTGCCACCGAGGCCCACGCTGGCAGGCGCCGACGGGGTCGACCGATCGGCACCACGGTGTCACCCGTGGGATCGAGCGGAGCAGCGCCGCCATCGGCGAGGTCAGCAGCGAGATCCGCCGCCAGATCGCCCCCCATGCCGTCGACGAGATCGGCATCGGCGGCGGCCGTCCGCATCCGGTCGGAGAAACCCGGGTCGGCCAGGGGGTCAAGTGCGGCGAGGCTCCTGTTCAGATCATCAGACATCGATGCGGGCCTCCTCGCTGTCGAGGGTGGCCTGCAGCCGCTGCCGGGCCCGGTACAGACGCTTGTGCACGATGTTGGCCGGAAGGTCGAGCACGTGCGCGATCTCGGCAGGTGTCAGTTCCTCCCAGGCCGACAGGAACAGCAGCTCCCGGTCGGCGGCCGAGAGCCGCGCCAGGGCGTCGCTGAGCGCACTCGCCTCGGCCCGCCACGCCCCCGGATCGGGGGAGGTCTGCAACGCGGCGGCGATGTTGGCCTCCACCCGCTCCGCCAGCCGTCCGCGGCGCCGATCGCTGCGGCGGTGGTTGGCCGCCACGCGACGAGCCACGCCATAGAGCCAGGCTCGGGTCACGGGCTCGGAGGGAATGTCGGCTCGGCGTCGCCAGGCCACGAGGAAGGTCTCCGACACGATGTCGGCGGCATCGTTACGGTCGCAGCGGCGCAGCACGAAGGCGGCCACGTGGCCGACGTGCTGTTCGTACAACACTGCGAACGCCCCGCCCGTGTCGTCTGGCAACCGCTCCACCTCCGCCGGAGCCCCGCCGGGACACTACCACCCTCGATCCCGACCTCGACGTTGACCGCCTCCGCTCGGCGCAGCGCTGCCGGGGGTCGGGGCGACGGATCAGGTGGGGCGAAATACCGCCTGGGTCTGGGTGGTCTTGGCCACGAGGCGCTCTCCCACCCGCAACTCGGTTTCCACCACGATCGTGCGTCCGCCGACGTGCAGCGGGGTGGCCACAGCCCGAACGGTGCCGTCGGTGACGGCTCCGAGAAAGTTCGTTTTCGACTCGATCGTGGCCGTACCGGTTGCGCCCGCAGGAAGGTTGCCGACCGCACAGGCGGCGCCGACGGAGTCGGCAACGGCCATGAGGGTGCCGCCGTGCAGCACCCCGCCGCTCGTGCAGAGCGCCTCGCTCCAGTCGAGCTCGACCACCACCTGGCCGGGGCTCGACGACACTGCCCGCAGCCCGAGTGTGGCGGTGAGTGGCATCATGGCGTGCAGCATGTCGGTCAACTCGTCGCTGGTCACGGGCTCAACCTAGCTCCGCCGCTCCCGCCAGACAGGTTCAACACGGCACTACCAGCGAATCTCCAGCTCGATGTTGGCGCCGTCGTCGGCCACCTCGATCTCGACCTCCATGGTGACCTGGTCGGGCACACGAAGTGTGTACTTCATGCCGTCCCGGCGGAACTGGAGTTGGTTGTTCCGTGCGAGTTGGCGGGCCAGATCTTCGAGCCACCCGGCCGCGTCCTCACGGGTGAGCGTTTGTTCGCGCTCGACTTCGAGCAGTTCCATGCGGTGCCTCCGAGCTTCGATCGACCGGACGAGGTCAGCATCACACCCGACGCAGACGGGCCACAGAGGCGAAGGTCCCACTCAGAGATGAATCGCGTGACGCTGGGCGTCGGGATCACCGGCGAATCGCGCCACCACGATGTGGTGCTCACCGGCGGGGGCAGACCATGCCCGCTCCTGCGGGCCGCGGGTCGACATGGCGTCGACGGCAACGAGCAGCTCGACGTCGGCAACCTCGCCTGCTGCGACGTCCACCCGCTGGAACGCCACCAACCGGTGTGGCGCCTCGGGGTCGGGAAGCTCGGCGTAGACCTGCACCACGTCGGCCCCGTCGACATCGCCGGTGTTGGCCACCGTGGCCCTCACCAGCACGCCCTCGGACCCGAGCGACACCTCCGTCTCTCTGACCTCGAAGGTGGTGTACGACAGGCCGAACCCGAACGGGAACGCCGGTGCCACGCCGGCGTTGGCGAGGTGCCACCAGCCGTGCCAGCGGTCGTATCGAAACGTGGTGGCGTCACGGTCGAACGCGGGCAGGTCGCCCTCGTCGACGGGGACGGAGAACGGGAGACGGGCTGACGGATTCACGGTGCCGAGCAGCACGTCTGCCAGCCCGGGGCCCGCCTGGCATCCGCCGTACCAGGCCTGCACCACGGCCGCCGCGTCGTGCACCCACTCGTCGATCACCACGGCGCTGCCGGCCTGGATCACCACGACCGTGCGGGGGTTGGCGGCCGCCACGGCTCTGATCAGGGCCACGTCGGGATCAGGGAGGCGCAGGCTGCTGCGGTCGCCGCCGTGACTGAATCCACGCGAGCGATCGGCGAGCCGTTCGGGCTTGGTCGTCGGAGGCTGGGCGGCGATCTGAGCCAGGTAGTGCTCGACCGTGCCGGGCTCGTCAGCCGGCGGGAAGAGCGCCGTGAGGGCCGGGTCGGTGGCGCCGATGAACTCGCCTTCGTCGATGTGGGTGTAGCCGACAACCACCACGGCGACATCGGCGGCGGCCGCCACCTCGGCTGCCCGTTCGGGGTTCGAGCCGTCGTCGTGGCTCGTGGTCGCAATGGCGCTGCGAATGCCGTCGAGCACGGTGTGGCAGTCGTCGTCCCACACGTCGCTCGATCCTCCGTCGCCGAGGTTCACCCGATCGGCGAGGCGGCCGATCACGGCCACCGAATCGGTTGTTGCGAATGGGAGCACCGGGGCCCCAGCGACCGCCTCGTTGCGCAGCAGGACCGATGAGCGGGCCGCCACGTCGCGAGCGAGCGCGCGGTGCTCGGGAGCGCCCAGCAGCTCGCGGGGCGGAGCCGGCTGCGACAGGATCTCGTCGAAGCGCAGCAAGGTGGACACCACCCGGGTGGCCGCCGCATCCACCTCCGCCATCGATACGTCCCCCTGCTCGATGGCATAGGGGAGGTTCGCGGCCCGAACCATGCGGTAGGGCATCTCGATGTCGAGGCCGGCCCGCACCGAGTTGGCGGCGTCGCGGAGGCCGAACACCCAGTCGCTGATCACGAAACCCTCGAAGCCCCACTCTCCCCGCAGCACGTCGGCCACCAGCCGCTCGCTCTCGCCGCACCACTCGCCGTTCACCGAGTTGTACGCCGTCATCACCGACGCCACACCCTCGTCGACGATGCGCCGGAAGTGCGGGAGATACACCTCGTGGAGGGCCACGTCGTCCACCTCGATGTCAACGCTGAACCGGGCGTTCTCCATCGAGTTGCAGGCGAAGTGCTTCACGCAGGCCATCACGTGGTGCTGGAGGCCGCGAGTGAAGGCGGCGCCGAGCTCGCCGACGTGGTGGGGGTCCTCGCCATAGGTCTCCTGGGCCCGACCCCAGGCAGGGTGACGCAGTACGTTCACGCACACCGCACCCGTGAGGTCGGCGCCGGCGGCCCGCAGTTCGAGCCCGATAGCCCGGCCGATCCGCTCCTCGAGTTCCGGATCCCAGGTCGCCCCGCGGGCCATGGACACCGGGAACGCCGTGGCGTTGCCGACAACGCAGCCTCGGGGGCCATCCGCGAAGTGAACGCCAGGCATACCAACGCGATCGATCTCAGCGGCGGCGAAGGGCATCCGGTGATAGCCGTCCTCTGTCATCAGGTAGTTGAGGCCGGCCAGCGTCGGGGCGTCTCCGTCGAGGCATCCCAACCGTTCCTCGGGAGTGAGGGCTGCCACCAGCTCCTCGGCGGTGGTAAACGGATCCGCACCGGCGGCAACTGCGGCGCGAGCGTCGTCGTAGTTCACAGGGTCTCGTTCCTCTCGACGGGGCGTCGTCATCCTGTCGGGATCACGTCGAGCCGGTCAACCGACTGCGCCACTCGACCCGCCGCCTCATTCGCCGACTCGTTTGCACGCCCAGCTAGATAGCCTGACTATCTATGACGGAATCGAATCTACCGCCAGGTTGGATCAGAGGCGTGCTCGACCCGTGTGTGCTCGCCCTCGTCGGCGACGACGAAACCTACGGCTACGAACTCGCGGGGCGGCTCGGCGACGCCGGCCTCGGGCCGGTGAAGGGCGGGTCGCTCTATCCGTCGCTGGCCCGGCTCGAGAAGCACGGTTTTCTCGCGTCGCAGTGGCGAGCGGGCGATGGCGGACCAGGCCGCAAGTACTACACGCTCACCGATCGGGGCCGCTCCGAGCTTCGAGAACAGAGCCGCATCTGGGCGGCGTTCGCATCGCGCGTCTCGTCGGTGCTCGACGTGGAGGTGCACCCGTGAACGACGAGACATGGCTCGACTGCCTCGACCACGAACTCCACGCGGCAGGAGTCAGCCCCGAGAATCGCGCATCGGCCCGCGTCGAGACCGAGGGGTTCCTGCAGGAGGCGGGCGGGTCGGCACTGGAGCACTTCGGACCGCCAACGACCTACGCCAGCCATCTCGCCGACGCCCTCGGCGGCCGTTCCCGACCCCAACGACCTCGAACAGCGGCCCCGGTGGTGTCGGTCGATGGGGTGTCGAAGTCGTACCGATCGCGCCCGGTACTCAACGATGTGTCGCTCACCGTCTCGCCCGGCGACGTGGTGGTGCTCACCGGCCCCAACGGTGCCGGGAAGTCGACGCTGCTGAGGATCATCGCTGGCCTCGATCGCGCCGACCGCGGCCAGGTCACCGTCGAGGGCGCCGTCGGATACGTGCCACAGCGCGGCGGCGTCGACCCTCACCTGCGACCCGGGGAACACTTCGAGCTGTTCGGCGCACCGCTCGGCCTCACCCGACGCCAGGCACGCTCCGAAGGCAATCGACTGGCCCGCGAACTCGGTTGGGACGCAGCTGCGGCGCCAGTGGCAGGTGCGCTTTCGGGCGGTACGGCACAGAAACTCGCCGTCGTGACGGCCCTGCTCCGCCAGCCGCAGACGCTCCTGCTCGACGAGCCGTACCAGGGCATGGACGCCGACAGCCAACAGCGGCTCTGGGCACTCCTCTGGGCGTGGCAGGAAGGCGGCGGCTCTGCGGTGGTGTCGTCGCACGCCTCCGACGCCCTGTCCAAGGCGTCAACGGTGGTCGAGATCGAAGGGTCGACGCTCCGATGAGCCACTGGCTGCTGAGAGCCGAAACGACGCTGGTGGCGCTCGCTCGTCGTCGGCTGGCGGTCGGCATCCTCGTCATGATGCCCATCGCCTTCTACCTGGTGACCCACGACAGCGTCGGGCGTTCGGTACGGGCACTGGCGTTCGGTGTGAGCTGGGCGGTCAGCACCATCGCGTTCTTCGCCGCGGTGTCGGCCCGCGAGATCGAGCCCCGGTTGTGGCTCGCCGGGTGGACGCGAACCGACCTCATGATCGGGCGGTTGATCGGCCTGGGCGGAGCAGTGCTCGCCCTCACCGGCGGGTTCGGCCTGCTCGTGGCCCTCGACCAGGAGGTGCGGAACGAGTGGGGGGTTGCCCTGGACTACGCCGTGACTGGTGCCGTCGCGGTCGCCGTCGGCACGGCGGTCGGCGCGCTGTTCGACCGAGAGATGGAGGGCACGCTGATCTTGTTCTTCCTGGCGGGGATGCAGGCGATCGCCAACCCGTTCGACGCCTGGTCGCGCGTCCTGCCGTTCTGGTCTTCCCGGGAGCTTGGCACCTGGGCCGTGGACGGACCGGAGACGGGCTCGCTGGCTGACGGCCTCGTCCACGCCAGCCTCGCCATCGTGGTCTGTGGCGGCATCGTTGGGCTCGCCGAGATCGCCCGGCAACGTCCGGCACTGCGCTCCGGGTGACCGACCGCTACCTTCTCCGAGATGGCAACGGATCGCGGCCATGACGCACGGCCGGCGCCGAGCGCAGCACTGAGCGAGCACGAGTTCCGCCGCTGGTACTGGACGCTCGAGGAACTCAAGACGCTGGCCCGCGCCCTCGGTGTGGCGACCTCGGGCCGCAAGGCCGACGTCACCGAACGCATCGCCGCCGCCCTCGCCGGCCGGCGTCAGCCGTCGACAACGCGAGCCACGACCGAGGACGTGATCGGCTCGACACTCTCGGCCGCCACCGCGATCCCACCGAAGCAGCGGGCCACCCAGGAGCTTCGCCGGTGGTTCCAGGCCGAGATCGGTCCGTCGTTCCGATTCGACGGCCACATGCGGGCCTTCCTCGCCGACGGTGGCGGCACGCTCGGCGACGCTGTCGACCACTGGCACGCAACCCGAGGGGTCGAGCTGCCAACGCAGTCGGACAGCCTCGAGTTCAACCGGTTCACCAAAGCCTGGCATCGGGCGCACCCCTCGGGATCGGCCGACGAGGCACGGGCGGCGTGGGCCCGGTACCGGGCGCTGCCCACGGATCAGCGCCCGCCGGTCGCCGACGCCTGACCGGGCGGCGACAGGTCCGCCGATCAGGCCGCCGCGACCTCGACCGTGCGTTCTCGGCGGGCGAGCTGTACCGCACCTGCGATGATCACGACGACGCCCACCACCGAGACGAGGTCGGGCGACGCGGCGAAGAGCACCCAGTCGTAGAGCGCAGCCCAGAGCGGCACGAGGTAGAGAAGTGGCGCTGCGGCCGATGCATCGGCGCGTTGCATACCGGCAATGAACAGCGCTTGGGCGGACAGCATCGATGCTCCGAGCACGGCCAGTGCACCCACCTGCGCAACCGACGGCGTGTCGGCCACGATGAACGCCGCCACCAGCGCAATCGCACTGCCCAGGCCGTTGCTGAGTGCCAGGATCCGCAGCGATGGTTCCCGATCGGCGAGCCACTTGATGAACAACATCTCGACTCCCAACGCCGCAGCTGCGGCGACGGCCAGCAGTGCTGCTGGCTGGAAGGCGTCGGTGCCAGGCCGGGTGAGGATGATCGCCCCGGTGAAGGCGACCGCTGCCGGTACGGCCCGGCCGTGTAGGCGTTCGCCGAGCACGACCACCGCGAGCGTCATGGTGATGGCGGGTGCCAGGAAGCTGATCGCGTTGGCGTCGGCCAGCGGAATCGCCGCCGCGGCGGCGAACAACAGGGTCACGCCACTCCAGCCGGCGAGCACGCGGCCTCCGTGAACCCGCCACGCCGTTCCGGCGAAGCCGGGCCAGCGCACGAGCAGAATCGGGGTGAGCACAACGAAGGCGAACACGAACCGACCTGCCGTGACGGTCAGCGGATGGAGCTCCTCGCCACCCCAGCCGGTTCCGACGGCCTTCGCGATCACCGAGGTCCACGCGATCAAGGCCCCGGCCCCGACGATGAACACTGCGGCGGGCGCTCGGCCGATCACAGTGCGACGCTAGCGGGGGGCCATGTGTCCTACGATCCCTGGCCATGGGAGTCTTCCACCGTGCCACGCTCACCCCGACCAAGGCCCAGCTGATCGCCGACTGGTTGCCGACCACGGCGTGGGGGCCTGGGCCGAATGCCGAGGTGTCGGTGGTCGGAGCCTTCCGGTTCGATGATCCGGAGAACAAGGTGGGCATCGAGACTCACCTCGTCGAGGCCGACGGAACGCTCTATCAGGTGCCGGTCACGTACCGGGAGGAGCCGGCGCCCGAGGCCGCCGACGCCTTCATCGCCGAGATGGAGCACTCGGCCCTCGGCACCCGCTGGGTGTACGACGGCGTTGGCGACCCCCGCTACGTGATGATGTTGGCCGGCGTCACCATGACCGGGCAGGGCGAGGCCCTCGGTGTGGCCGAGGTCGGAGGCCGCTGGTACGTCTCCCCCGTCGGGGTGCGGATCAACGGCGGGGGCTGGGGGCTCGAACCGGTCGCAGTCGACCAGTTCCAGACCGATGCCAGCGCTGGCGACGTGGTGGAGTGGACGAACGACCGGTTCCACCTCCGATTCCACCGCCGGCCAGTCGCCGCGCCGAGGCCCGCGATTGCGCTCACCGCGACCTGGGATGCGCAGACCGAGCCGGTCGTGCTCGCCGAGGTCAGCGAGCAGTGACCCACCCGGCAAGCGGATGGCACTGTTGATGCGCGTGTTCTTGACCCACAATCCTGAAGATCTGCAGGCCTACTACGGTCGAGCCCTGCCGGAGCTGGAAGCCATCGCCGACGTCGTACCCAATCCCCTCGACCGCGATCTCAGCACCGCTGAGCTGATCGAGCACTCGGCCGGCTGCGACGTGATCGCCGCACATCGCGCCACCCCTGGCGAGGCCGCCCTGTTCGCTTCCCATGAGCGCCTCGTCGCGTTTCTCCGGTGTGCGGTCGACATCAGCACCGTGGATGTTGATGCGGCCTCGGCCAACGGGGTGCTGGTGGCCCGGGCCGACACGAGCTATGTGGCGTCGACCGCCGAATTGGCGTTGGGCCTCTATCTCGACCTGTCCCGCGGGATCGCCGACTCGACGCACGACTACCGCCTCGGCGTACCGCCGCCGCAACGGCCCGGCCGGCAGGTGCGAGGCCAGACGGCGGCCATTCTCGGGCTCGGGCTGATCGGCTCCTACCTCGCTGATCTGCTGGTTGCGCTGGGCCTGCGGGTGCTCGCCCACGATCCGGGCCCCGTGTCGCCACCGGCCGGGGTCGAGATGGGCGAACGCCGCGATGTGGTGGCGGCGGCCGACGTCGTCTTCCCGCTGGCCCCGGCAACCGAGGCCACGCACCACCTCGTGGACCACGCGCTCCTCGCCCTCATGAAGCCAGGCGCTTTGCTGGTGAACGTGTCGCGGGGCGAATTGATGGACGAAGCCGCCGTGGCCGCCGCCCTCGACTCGGGCCGGCTCGGTGGCCTGGCCATGGATGTGGGCATGGCACCCGATCAGCGACCGTCGCCCGACCTGGCCGAGCGGCCCTGCGTGGTGTCCACGCCGCATCTCGGCGGGCTCACGCCCGAGAACGCCGATGCCCAGGCCCGGTCCAGCGTGGAGCAGGTGGCCGCCATCCTCGCAGGCGAGATGCCTCCACGTGGGGTCAACCCAGGCTCGGCCGCTCGGCTGCGCCAATGGTGGGCGTCATGACGGCCTGCGACACCCACATGCACGTGTACGACGGCCGCCACCCGTCGGCGCCAACGGCCACGCTCTTCCCGCCCGATGCCAGCCTCACCGACTACGCCGAGGTGCAGGCGGCGGTCGGCACGGAGCGGGTTGTGGTGGTGCAGCCAACCACCTACGGGTTCGACAACGAACTGCACCTGTCGGCGATGGCCGCGCTCGGTGACGCCGCCAGAGGCGTGATGGTGATCGACTCGTCGGTCAGCGATACCGAGCTGCGCCGGCTCACCGATCTCGGGGTGAGGGGCGCCCGATTCCACCTCCTGCCGGGCGGCGCCGTGGGGCGTGACGAGTTGGAGCCAGTGGCCGCCCGGATCGCACCCTACGGCTGGCACATCCAACTCCAGATCGATGGCCACGAGCTCGCCGGCGAGCTGGACCGGCTGCGACGGCTCCCCTGCCCGCTGGTGGTGGACCACGTTGGCCGGTTCATGCCACCGGTGCCGCCCGACCACGACGACTTCGCCGCCCTGCTCGCCCTCGTCGACCACGGTGCGCACGTGAAACTGTCGGCGCCGTATGAGTCCGCACCTGATCCCAGCCACGAGTACGCCACCGTGACGGCCTGTGTCGACACGCTCGTGCAGAGGGCCCCGGATCGCATGCTGTGGGCCACGAACTGGCCCCATCCAGGCCAGGCCGCTCCGCCGAGCACGTCCGCGCTGCTCGGCCTGCGTGAGCGCTGGCTGGCGACCGCCGACCTTCGGACCCAGGTGCTGGTCCGCAACCCCGCCACGCTGTACGACTTCTAGTCCGACCCGCCCTGTGAGCCCCTGGAGGCATCGATGACCGAACACCGAGTGGATCCGTCGGCCGCGCCCGACACCGAGTATGCGTCCTACCCGTCGCTCGTCGATCGGGCCGTGCTGATCACAGGCGGTGCGGACGGCGTTGGAGCCGGGGTGGTCGCCGAGTTCGCACGCCAGGGAAGCAGGGTGGCCTTCCTCGACATCCAGGCCGACCGGGGTGAGGATCTCGCGGCGGCGCTCGTGGCCGAGGGCGTCCGGCACGCACCGGAGTTCCGGGCGGTCGACCTCGTCGACATTGCCGCCACGCAAGCGGCGATCAACGAACTCGACGCGCTCGTTGGCGGGTTCGCCGTGCTGGTCAACAACGCAGCGAGCGACGACCGACACACCTGGACCGAGATGACGGCCGACTACTGGGACGACCGGCTCAACGTGAACCTCAGGCACTACTTCTTCACGATCCAGGCCGTGGCACCGGGCATGTTGGAGCGGGGAACGGGATCGATCATCAACGTCGGCTCGTCGAGCTACATGATGCAGGAGGACTTCTTCCCCGGATACGCCATCGCGAAGTCGGGCGTGGAGGGGATCACCCGCACACTCGCCCGAACCTTCGGGCCCGACGGGGTGCGGGTCAACACCGTGCTTCCGGGTTGGGTGGCCACCGAGCGGCAGCTGACGAAGTGGTGGAGCCCGGAGGGCGAGGAGGGCACGCTTCGGGACCAGGCCATCAAACGTCGGATCTACCCCCGCGAGTTCGCCCAGATGGTGTTGTTCCTCGCCGCCGACGATGGCGCGGCGTGTACGGCCCAGCAGTTCCTGGTCGACGGCGGCCGACGCTAGATCAGGGGGCGTCCCGGCCCACGAACCGGCCCTTGCCCAGGAGGAAGTCCCGGGCCCGACCCACGTTGTGATCAATACGTTCATCGGACTTCAGGTTGTCGATGTAGCGAACGATCTCGTGCTGTCTCGATGGCGACAGGGCGTCGAACACGGCCTTGGCCTTGGGCGTGGCATCGAGCATGGCCATGAGCTTCGGGTGCGGCTCGATGGTGCGGTCGTCCGGATCGAAGGCGACCGTCACCTCGACCATCTCGCCGATCCGGCGGGGTGAGTCGTCGAGCATCTGCAGGTTCACGTAGAGGCGCCATGCCCCACGGAACTTCATCAGCGTCTGCTGGTAGGGGCGGGCGTTGACGGTGCCGCGGATCGGGATCGGCCCCTTGTTGCGCCCGGCATCGCGGAAAAGCTCGTCGAGATGGGCCGAGGGCACCAGCACGTACGGGTTCCCGTCGATGATCTCCAGCGTTGCGGTGAAGCGCGACGTGCGCATCAGCCGCTCGGGCCACCGAGCGATACGCGTTCCACCACCACAACGTCGACGTAGGCAACGACCCCGATCGTGCCGACACCCCCGGCGGCCCACCGGGCCGGGAGCTCGACGAGACCGACTCGGCGCGGCTCGCCTGGCACGTCGACCAGGTCGACGCTCCAGCAGTTCGCCATCCAAACAGCCTAGGTCGACCCCGATGGTGGCGTCAGCCGCTCCACTCGGTGCGTCGGGACCTGGCCCTCGTCTGAACTCCGATCTGGTGGCACCTCGCGGTTGGTCGGGACCAAAGCCCTTGCTGATGCAGGTCGGGGCACACGAGACTGTCGGCGATGAGCATCCGACACCCCAATCCAAAGGTTGAGCGACTGAGCCGCCTGCCGCTCTTCGCCCAGGCCGACGCCAAGGCGTTGACCACAGTGGCCTCGGCAGCCGATGAGGTGGCGGTGCCGAGCGGGCGAGCGCTGATCACCCAAGGGCATCGCCACGCCGAGGGCTTCGTGATCGTTTCGGGCACGGTGGAAGTGGAGATCGACGGCGAGATCGTGGCCGAGATCAGCGACGGCGAGATCGTGGGTGAGCTGGGGCTGCTCGACCCTGGTCCGGCAACGGCGACGGTACGGGCCAAGACCGACCTCGATGTGCTGGTCATACCCGCCAACCGGTTCAGTCAGATCATGGACGAGGTTCCCTCACTGGTACGAGCGATCGCGAACGAACTCGCGCGCCGGCTCCGGGCGATGGACGCACGCACCTCGATCATGCCGGCTGCCCCCGCCCCAGATCCCGACCCGCGACGCCTGGAGCCGGGAGAGGAATCCCCACCACTCGCCCAGTGGTGAGTTCGGGCACAACGGCGTAGGTTGTCGCCGTCAAGGCAGCACAGAGAACACCGGGACGGCACGTGAGCCAAGACCGACGGGCCATCGGCTTCATCCTCGCCGGCATGGTCTGCATCACGATCAACGACATGCTGGTGAAGCTGCTTGCTGGCGACTATCCGCTGCACCAGCTCGTGCTGGCCCGGTCGGTCATTGCCCTTGCGGCAAGCTTCGTCTTCCTGCGCCTCGAGGGTGGTCTTGATCTGCTCCGCACCGATCGGCCCGGGCTCCACCTCCTTCGGGCGGCGCTGATCGTCGTGGCCAACCTCACGTTCTTCGCAGCGCTGTCGGTGATGCCGCTCGGGGCGGCCACTGCACTGTTCTTCGTGGCGCCGCTGTTCATCAGCCTCCTGGCGATCCCGTTGCTGGCCGAGCCGGTGGGCCGGGACCGCCTGATCGCCATCGTGGTGGGCCTGGGCGGCGTCGCCGTGATGATGGCACCCGGAGTGGACTGGGGTGGGATCGGTCGTTGGAACCTGCTCCTGCCAGTGGCGGCGGCGGCCTGCTACTCGGGCATGCAGGTGCTCACCCGCAAGCTCGGCGCAACCTCCGCCGCATCGGCGATGGCGATCTACATCCAGGGCACGTTCGTCGTCGTGAGCGTCACCATGTTCGTTGTGGCCGGCGACGGCCGATTCGCCGACGGGCTGGAGCACGAGGCGCTGGTGTTCGTGCTCCGGGCCTGGACGTGGCCAGCGCTCGGTGACGTGTGGGTGTTCGTGCTCATCGGGTTGCTGTCGGGCGGAATCGGATACTGCCTCAGCCAGGCCTACCGGCTGGGCACCGCATCGGTCGTCGCCTCCTATGAGTACGTGGCATTGCCGCTCGCGGTGCTGTGGGGCTGGCTGGTGTTCGACGAGGTGCCGCAGGCTGCGGTGTGGCTCGGCATCGTGATGATCGCCGGCGCCGGCCTGTTCGTGTTCACCCGGGAGCGACCGTCGGCCAGGGCCAAGCCGTCCTCTGATCGCGGACAATCGTCGGCACCCGATTCCGGGCCAGCGCCAACACCGGCGCCCACATCACCGCCGATGCGACCGGTTCGCCGAGGCTGACGCGCTCCACCCCTCGGGCCGCCCCGGCGGTCCGGTTCGTCGGGGCTGACGCGCTCGGCCCGTCGGGCTACCCGGGCCGTCCGGCCGGCCGAGCCCACGCCATCCAGCCCAACTCGGCGCGAACCGAACGCCGCCGTCGGGTCGTAGACCCGTCGAGGCACCCGCAACAAGGCGGCCGATGTGGTCGCCTCGGTGTGCCGGCCGGAGGCGAACGATGATGAGCGAGATGAGCGGCCCAACAGGCGACCGTGACCCGATCCGGCGGCGGCGGGGCCGTCTGGCCGCCGTGGCTGCGGTGCTTCTGGCGCTGGCTCTCGCTGCGGCCGCCTGTGGCCCGGGCCAGTCGACCGATGTGCAAAGCACCAGTGGCTCCAACGAGTTCGGCGCAGCTGCGGCTGACAGCGAAGGTGACAACGGCGCGAGCGCACTGGCGCTCAGTACCAGCGGCGACGACACGAGAACGGCAACTGCGACGTTCGGTGGACTGGTCACCGACGTGGCGGGCGCCGAGGGCGCGGTGATCCAGATCCTTGCCACCGGTGCCTTCGTCGAACCCGACGCCGGCCCGATCGAGGGCGTTGGCTCGGGCTCGGGCTTCTTCATCACCGACGACGGCGTGGCCGTCACCAACTACCACGTGGTGGGCGGCGCCGCGATCCTGGACGTGTTCGTGGCCGGCGAGCCCGAGCCGGTACGGGCCCGCATCCTCGGCGTCGACGAGTGTTCTGACCTCGCGGTGATCAAAGTCGACGGGGCCTCGTACCCGCACCTGGAGTTCGCGCAGACCCACAGCCCAGTCGGCACCGAGGTGTTCCTCGCCGGCTTCCCGCTCGGGGATCCGCAGTACACGCTCACATCCGGCATCGTCTCGAAGGAGAACGCCTTCGGCGACACCTCGTGGGCCAGCATCGACGCCGTCATCCAGCACGGCGCCAAGAGCAACCCCGGCGCCTCGGGCGGCCCGGTGATCAACCACGGTGGCCAGGTGGTTGGTGTGAACTTCGCCGGCAACGCCGAGACTGATCAGAACTTCGCCATCACCGGCCCCGACGCCGTACCGATCATCAACCGCCTGGCCGCCGGTGAGAACGTGGACTCCCTTGGGATCAACGGCACCGTGCTGTCGATCGGTGAGGTACACGGCATGTGGGTGTCGTCGGTCGACACCGACTCCCCTGCCGGGCGGGCCGGGATCGAGGCCGGCGACTTCATCACCCGAGTGGAGCATGTCGACATCGGCGTCGAAGGCACCAAGCGTCGCTATTGCGAGATCGTCCGCGGCCGGGGCGCCACTACTCCGATGCACGTGGAACTGATCCGCCCCTCCACCGGCGAGGTGCTGAGCGGCGCCGTCAACAGCTCCGAGCCACTCTCGATCGCCTTCGATCCGGGAGCGAGTGGCGACCTCACCGTGCAGGCGGGCGTCGCCCCCTACGTCGAGTTCACCACGCTGACGGACTCGACCGGCCAGCTGAGCGTCCAGGTACCGACGGCCTGGGATCAGACGCTCACCACCCCCTACCAGGGGCAGCTACCGATGCTGATCGCCTCGGATCGGATCGAGGCGATGTGGAAGAACGGCGACTTCAACGACGACGAGGACGACAACGCCTCGGGCTTGGTGCTGATCGGCATCGACGTGCCAGACAGCGGGTTCACCCCCGAGGGGATGCTGGCCGAGTTCGCCGCCGAACTGGGCACAGGGTGCGACTCGATCGGAGGCTACGAGGAGATCGAGATCGCCGGGTTCGTCGGCTACTCCCAGATTGCCACCGACTGCAGCGCCCAGGGCCTGTCATCGGTGGCGATCGTGGCCGCCGAAGACCCGTCGACCGGCCGTCTGATCCTTCTGCTGGTGCCACTCCTGACCGACGCCGACGTTCAGTACCTGCCGACGATCCTGGCCTCGATCGACTTCCGCTGATCGAGATCGGTCTGTCGAGCCCGCTGGTGCCAGACTGCTCCGACCGGTACCCGAACGCAGATCGAAGGAGCTCATCGTGGGACATCTCGACGGACGCACCATCATCGTCACCGGCGCCGGCCGTGGCGTGGGCCGGGGTCATGCCCTGCTGTTGGCCTCCGAGGGGGCGAACGTCGTGGTGAACGATCTCGGCGGCGAGCAGGACGGCTCCGGCCACAGCGGCAGCCCCGCCCAGCAGGTGGTGGCCGAGATCGTCGCCATGGGAGGCCAGGCTGTCGCCAACGGAGACTCCGTCGCCGACTGGGAGGGGTCGCAGCGCATCATCAACACTGCGGTCGAGGCGTTCGGCGAACTCCACGGCGTGGTGAACAACGCCGGCATTCTGCGTGATCGAATGCTGGTGAACATGACCGAGGCCGAGTTCGACTCGGTGATCGACGTGCACCTCAAGGGCACCTGGCTGATGATGCGCCACGCCGGTGGGTACTGGCGGGAGCGGGCGAAGGCAGGGCATGAGGTGAAGGCGAGCGTCGTGAACACGTCGTCCACCTCGGGGCTGCACTCGAACGTCGGCCAGGCCAACTACGGGCCGGCCAAGTCGGCCATTGCCACGCTGTCGATCATTGGTGCCCAGGAACTGGGGCGGTACGGCGTGCGGGTGAACGCGCTGGCCCCGGTGGCCCGCACGAGGCTCACCGAGTCGACCCCAGGGCTCTCGGAGCGGATGGCCCCGCCTACCGATGGCAGTTTCGACGAGTGGGACCCGGAGAACATCTCACCGCTAATCGCCTGGCTGTGCACCGAGGCCTGTCCAGCCACGGCCCAGGTGTACTGGATCTTCGGCAACAAGCTGGCCCGCTACCTGGAGTGGGCGAAGGCCGACATGGCCGAGACCGATGGGCGGTGGGAGATCGACGACCTCGCCGCTGTCGCTGGCGGGTGGGAGACCGGCCACGTGGCGAGCCGCAACCTGGTCGTGGACCAGGTGTCAGAACTCCCGGGCCGTTCCGAGGGCTGAGATCAGGCCGCGTCGGAACCCGTTGCCCACGTCATTGGCCGCGTAGCGCCTCCATCTGCGCCGTCAGCGTCTCGGGTGGGGTGGCTGGATCGAGTACCACGCTGTCGATCACACCACCGAAGCGCGCACGGATCGTTGCCGCCACGGTGTGAGGCTCACCGACAACGGCGAAGGTTTCGAGCATCTCGTCGCTGATCTCGCCGCCGAGCTGATCCCACTTGTTCTCCTTGGTCATCGTGCGCAGCATCGGTTGCAGGTCGCCCCAGCCGTGGAGGTCGAGCACGGGCTTGTAGGCCGGTGTGGAGCCGTAGAACCCGATCCGATACTTGATCGCCGCCTTGGCCTTCTCGAACTGCTCCTCCGACTCACCGGAGGCGACGAACACCGGGTATTGGATCTCGAAGTCGTCGAGGCTTCGCCCCCGTGCGTCGAGAGCCGGTTCCAGCCGGGGCACGATCACGTCCTTCAGATAGTGCTCGGTGCAGAACGGGTGAACGATCAGCCCGTCGGCCACCTCGGCCGCGGTCTTCACCATGAGCGGCCCGACGGCGGCGAGGAGGATCGGGGGTCGTCGCAGGCCGTCGGTCGCAGGCGAGAACTCGGGGGTCATGAGCGAGTACTGGTAGAACTCGCCCTGGTAGTCGAGCGGCGTACCGTCGAACCAGCTGTCCCAGATGGCGTGGATGGCCTCGATGAACTCACGCATCTGCTTCGCTGCGCCGTGCCACGGCATGCTGAACCGCCGGGTGATGTGCGGCTTGATCTGTGACCCGAGCCCGAGCCGAAACCGGCCCTGGGAGTAGGCATTGAGATCGTGGGCGACCATCGCGATGTTCATCGGGTTGCGGGCGAAGGCCACGGCGATGCCGGTGCCGAGTTCGATACTGCTCGTCGTGTGGGCCGCCAGCATCAGCGGAAGGAACCCATCACGGTTGGTCTCGGCGACGTACGCCCGGTCGAACCCCAGCTCCTCCAACCGAGCCGCCTGCTCCGCGATGGCGTCGGTGCCAATCGTTCGTCCTGGGTGGAAGGCCGCCTCCACCTTGATCGCCTGCGATGTCATGGTCGTGTTCCTTTCGCTACGCCGAAGGCGATTCGCTCCGGGCGCCAGCCTTGGCCAAGGCCTTGCTGCCGCACACGAACGGCCAGATCGCAGCCGGCGGTGCGAACCATCGCCCCTTACTAGCGAATCGCCAGTAACTGGTCAATTGCCAGTCACTCGAAGTAGCGTCGGCGCCGTGAGGTTGTCCGAGATCAGAACCCAGGAGTGCTCGATCGCCCGGGCGCTGTCGGAGGTCGGCGACGGCTGGATGCTGGTGATCCTGCGCGACGCCTTCCGCGGCCGCCGCCGGTTCTCCGAGTTCGAAGAACACAGCGGGGCCCAGTCCACGGTGGTGGCCGATCGCCTCAAGCGGATGGTCGACCTCGGGATCCTTGTCCGCTCGGCCTACCAGGACAATCCCCCGCGCTTCGAGTACCGGCTCACCGACAAGGGTCGCGACCTCTATCCCGCCCTCCTGATGCTCAGCACCTGGGGTGACGCCTACCTCGACGACGGCAACGGCCCACCCGTCACCTACGTTCACACGACCTGCGGCCACGAGGCCAACCCCCGGGTGCGCTGTTCCCACTGCGGCGAGGAGATCACCGTGCGCACCCTCCGAGCCGAGCGGTCGGGCGGTTCGGATCCGCACGCTGGTGGTGCGCTCTGAGATGAAGCTGCTCGCCGTCCTTCCCAACGACGATCTCGCTGCTGCACCGCAGCGCGCGCTGGCGCTCGAAGCGGCCGGGTACGACGGCATCACGAGCCTCGAGAACCGGCACGACCCGTTTCTTCCCCTGGCCCTGGCGGCGCCGGCGACCTCGCGGGTTCAGCTCCGCACCGGAGTGGCGATCGCCTTTCCGCGGAGCCCGATGGTGACAGCCAACACGGCCTGGGATCTGCAGGCCCTGTCGGGCGGTCGCTTCGAACTCGGACTCGGACCTCAGGTGAGGGGCCACAACGAACGACGGTTCTCGGTGCCGTGGTCGGCACCCGCCCCTCGGATGCGCGAGTACGTGCAGGCGTTGCGGGCCATCTGGCGGTGCTGGGCTGAGGGCGAACCGCTGGCGTTCGAGGGCGACCACTACACCTTCACCCTCATGACCCCGAACTTCACCCCGGAGCGCCAGGCCACTCCCCCACCACCGATCTCGATCGGTGCCGTTGGCCCGGCGATGCTCAAGCTCGCCGGCGAGGTGGCCGACGGGGTGCAGCTACATGGGTTCTGCACCCGGGCCTACCTGGAGCAACAGGTGCTGCCCGAGCTGTCGGCAGGGTGTGCCCGCGTCGATCGTTCGCTCGATGCGCTGGCGATCAGCTGTGGCGCGTTCGTGTGCACCGGGCCCGACGATGCGACAGTCGCCGCTGCGATCGATGCCGCCCGGGTGCGGGTGGGGTTCTACGGCTCCACCCGGGCGTACTGGCCGGTGTTCGAACAGCACGATCTGTTGGATCTCGGGCACGAGCTGAATCATCTGTCGAAGACTGACGGGTGGAGCCGCATGCCCGGGTTGGTGAGCGACGAGGTCGTCCGACTCTTCGCCGCCGTTGGGACCCACGATGAGATCCCCGGGGTGCTCGACGCCCGTTTCGGCGGGCTGATCCACGCCATCGGCCTGGCCCCGCTCCCCGGCATCGACCTCGATCTGCCGCCCGACCTCATTCAAGACATTCAGGCAATCCCAACGAAGGCCGAACCAGGCCGAGACAGGAGCTAGTCATGGTGGCCACCACAGGCACGACCCACATCGAGATCAACGCTGCGCCGGACGAGGTGTATGGCATCCTCACTGACCTGTCGCGGATCGACGAGCTGAGCCCCGAGTGCTATCGGGCTGAGTGGGAGGACGGGTCCACGGGCCCCGAGGTCGGCGCCCGGTTCCGGGGATACAACCGCAACGGGAAGACGGAGTGGGACGCAGCCTGCATCGTGCTCACCGCCGACCCGGGCCGGGAATGGGCCTTCGAGGTACCAGCCCAGGACGGGCGCCGCACGGTATGGCGCTACGAGATCGAACCCACAGACTCAGGCTGCCGGGTGACCGAGAGCTTCGACGCTCCGATACTCGACGGCGAGTTCTTCCAGAAGATGAACCGACACGACCTGCTGGTGTCGAACATTGCCACCACGCTGCAGAACCTGAAGACGCAGGCCGAAGCATGACGCCGCGATCGGGTCAGCCGGAACCCGGCTGACCCGATCTGCGACTCAGTCGGCTCGAACGGTGCCTGGCAGTGAGCCCTACTCAGCTGCCTCGTCCTCGAACTCGTCGTCCTCGAACTCGTCGTCGATGTCCTCATCTTCCTCGTCGAATTCGCCGCGCTCGATGGCGTCGAGGTCCATGTCGGCCGGCGGCTGGCCGAACACGCAGTCCTGGAGGTGATCGTTCAGCCGCTCGGGCTCCTCGAAGTCTGGGGTTCGTGGCCCGTCAACCACGGCGCCTGCGCCGTCCTCGTCGGGGATCACGTACTGCACGTCGGTTGTGTTTGAAAGCCGTTCGCCGCGCAACGTCACCTCGGCCTCAGCGCTGATGCGGATGCCGACGCCGGTGCCATCGACGGTCACGTCGGTGATCTCGATGCCGCGCTCGTTCCTGAAGTGACCCACGTCGATGCCAACTGTGTCGGACCTGCCGTCGCCCACGATGCGCAGCCCATCGATCGTGATCCGGTTCGTGTAGGGGGCGGCGAACCCGACCTGGTCCATGTTCCAGATCGTCGAGTCGGCGAACGTCGAGCGCAGCTGTGAGTCGTACTCGGCGGGCGGATCGATCGTGCAGTCCTCGTAGTAGAGGCCCTCACCGAAGAACTCGGTGTGGAGGTAGAAGAGCTGCACCCCGCGGGTCACGCTGTAGGCCTGGTTGCCGCGGAACGACGGGATCGGCACGTCCATGATCTGCATGGGTGTACCCGCCGGGCCGATGAGGTCGCCGCCGGCCACGTTGGCGGTGTCGTGGAAGACCTTCGACGTCGAGCCATCCGGGTTGCGCTCCAGGAGACCCTCGGGCCACACGATCACGGCGTGGCCGGAGATGCCGGAGAAGACGTTGTCCTCCACCCGCACGTTTGGCGAGTGCAGCCACATGCCGTCGCCCTGGAAGCCGTAGTCCTGGCGGCCCTCGCGGGCATCGGGATCAACCTCGTCACCGTCGATACCGCCCTTGAGCGGCATGTTCGGGTTGACGATGCGGATCGCGATGTTGCCGGCGAACGAGCCGATCTCGTCGCCGGCCTCGGTGTAGTACGCAGCGCCCACGATGTCGTAGGCCACGTTGTCGGTGAACTCGACATGCGACGAGTGGTTCACGAACGCCCACCCCGGATCGTCCGACACCACGCTGCCGTGCACCCTCGCAGGGGCCGCTGTGCGATCGGTGCCGCCTCGGTGGAAGTGGAGCGAGTAGCGCCCCCGAACGTTGTCGCCGCCGAGCACCCGGGCGGGGATGTAGGGGTTCAGGTCGATGAACTCCAGATCGTCGTAGCCCCGGGCCTTGTCGGAGCGGCCGAGCCCGTCGAACCACACGTAGTCGATCGAGGCATCGTTGGTGTGGGCGAGCATCACGTGACCCCGGCGCGATACATCGGTGTTCGCCGACGTGATTCGCACGTTGCGGGTGAGGTTGGCCACGTGCACGGCGAGATCGGCCTGGGGCGCCGCATGGTCGAGCGCCAGCGGGCTGTCGAGCGTGACCACGGTGCCGTCGATCGCAGTGATCGTGCGCTGCTCGTCGCTGGTGGGATCCGACGGGTCGGTGCCAGCGATCACGATCACGTCGCCGGGTTGCCAGCCGGTCGGAGCGTCGGCGAGCTGCACCGACGTGTCGCCCGCGGCTGGGAACTCGGCCACAGGCACGAACGCCCGCTTCTCCGCTCCATGCATCACGGTGGTGCCGTGGAGGAGGGCACCCCGGCTGACGAGCGTGGGGTCCCACTGCCGGTCGATCGGACCGTCGTCGGCGAACGTGATGCGGGCGGTGACATCTGGCGCGATCGGCGCTGCCGCCGTGCCGAGTTCGAGCACGCCGCCTGGTGTGGTGACGAGGGTGTCGACCCGCAGTTCGGTGTCGACGGCCGGGTCGACCCGGAGGGCACCGTCGACGCGGATCGTCTTGATCTCGGCGGTCTCGACACGGTCGACGGTGACGGTCAGGCCGGCAGGGATGTGCACTCGGCTGCCCGCCTTAGGGGCTGCGCCCGCGTTCCAGGTGCCAGGAGCAGCCCAACTCCCGGACGAGGTGGCCACGTGGGTGGCGGATGCGGGGTCGACCAGGGCCATCGCCGCCGTGTGGCCCCCGGCGCCGTGGGCGCTGTGATCTTCGGAGCCCGTGCTGGCGCGCGGCGCCGTCGGCTGGTCGGCCGTCTGGTCGCTGGACTGGACGGCGGCGGTCGACGTCGGATCGTCGGCCCCATCGAGCGAGGCGGTGTCCGATTGCCCAACGCAGGCCGTGGCGACGAGGGCCATGACCACGCCAAACACGAGGGTGGCCGGCGCAGCGCGCCGGCCGGTTCGCGTCACATGCTTCATGTCACCAACGGTGACGATGCGACCGTGAAGATCTCGTGAGGTGCCGCAGACCTACGAGGGGCCTGGCCGGCGATGAATCAGATCAGCGCTTCCAAGTCGACGCCGCAGGTCTCCAGCAGCTCCAGCAGCGATGCCACCTCGGGGTTGCTGGTGGCGGCGGCGTCGGAAAGGAACGCCTCGCCACTCACGAACACTGCCAGCATCTCGGGGGTGAGGCCGTCGACGACGCAGGTCGACTCCTCGGCGGTAAGCGTGCCATCGGCTGCGATCTGCTCGGCCAGAAGGCTCCGGCCAGACTCGCTTGCGAGCATCGACGCAAAGGCGTCGGTGGCGTCCTCCATGGCGTCTTCGGGATCGACGTCGGCGGCTGGCTCGGCCTCGGGGCAGTTGGCGGTCGCCCACGTCTGCACCCGATCGCTGGCGGCGTCGGCCTCGGGGTTCTCCAGAAGTGCCTCGTCCTCCTCCAGCAGCGCGAACACGTCCCACCCGGCGGCCTCGAACACCGGCAGCAGCTCCTCGAACGAGGTCTGAACCAGCTGAAGGTCACTGGAAATCTCGGCCGGGGCAACCCCGACCGCCTGGCCGAGGAGGTCATTGGAGGTGGTGAAGAACTGCTCCGCCTCGGCCGGGTTGAAGAAGTCGTACTGCTGGTCAAGGGCCTGGTTCTCGTCCCAGAGGCTGCAGAACGCATCAGCGTCACCGCCCGAGGAGGCGACGGCGGTCTCGTCCTGCTCCTGGTCGAGATCAGCGTCAGCCTCGGACTGTTCGTCGGTCTCGGCCTGATCGTCGTTCTGGGTTTCCGTGGCGCCCTCTGCCGGGGTACTTGCGTCGGGCGACGATCCATCACCGTCGTCGTCACCACAGGCGGCGGCGAACATGAAGAAGGCCAGAGCAACAGCGAGCACACGGGTCCAAGGCATCCGGGCAACCTAGCGCGCTGAGGCGCCGGGTGGGCCGAGCCCCCATGAGCACCTCTGACCAGGCCGTTGGCCTCGCACTACGACGCCCGGTCCGCCTCGCTCGCCCATGGTCCGGTCGGGGCGATATGGGTGAGGATGGCAGTCACGTGCCGCCCGAGCTCGGCGGCCTCGTCCGGGGTGAGGGCGTCGAAGATCGAGTGACGGACCGACTCGACATGGCTCGGTGCCGCAGCAACGAGGCGCTCGTGGCCGTCGCCGGTCAGCGTCACGAGCGTGACCCGCCCGTCGGTCGGGCAGCGGCTCCGCTGCAACAGGCCCCGCTCTTCCAGGCGACGGGCACTGTGCGAGGTTCGTGAGAGTGAACCTCCGGCCAGGTGTGCGAGCTCACTCATGGGCGCAGTCCGATCAGTGGCGTCGGCGAGCACGACCAGTACGGAGTACTCGAAGAACGTGAGCCCGTGCGATTGCAGCGGCTCTTCCAGCCGCGATGGCAGCAGCAGCGCAAGGGCGGCAAGCGGCCGCCACGCCTCGATCTCGTTCTTGCTGAGCCACTTGGGATCTGCCACACCTCGATCGTAGTGGCAATTAGTTGACGGGTCATGTTTCTCGACATAGGGTTCGGATACGAATACATGAACAGTCACGTGACCGTTCACACAAAAGGCGAAGACCGAGCAACGCTCGGCCGAGCACCGACGAGACGACGAACCACCCCGCACCTGTGCGACCGAAGGGAACCACCACGATGAGAACGATCAGCGACCGACCCCCCACCACGATCCTGCTGCGAGTGGCAGCCGCCCTCTGGGTGGTGTGGGGGCTGGTGCACATGTTCGCCGGCGCCATCACGATCAGCCGCGACACGCCCGACGCCGTCAAGGGCATCGCGGATGGCGTCGACCCCGCAACGCTCGACGTCACCTACCCCGATGCGGCCGGCGCCATCATCAACCAGCACGGCTTCAACCTGTTGTGGATCGGTGCCGTCACGCTGATCTGCGCCTGGTTCATCTGGGGTCGCTCGCTGCAGGCCGTCGTGCTCGCGGCCCTCGTTGGCGGATTGGCCGACATCGGCTACTTCCTCTTTCTCGACCTCGGGGGCCACGTCAACTTCGTGCCCGGCACGGTGATGACGATCTTCTCGGCCACCGCAATCATCACGAGCTTCACCGCCGCCTACATCGGGCGAGAGCCAGCAGTCGTCGCCGCTGAGCGCGTCCCCAGTTGACACTGATGTGAGTCGTCGGTCGTGCGCCCGCCTCTCGGGCAGCCAGACTGGGCCCATCATGACCGACGACTCACACAACGACCTCGACGACAGCGTCGAGGAAGACGTCACGCTCTTTCGGGGCGCATCGAACAACTCGTACTTCGCGGTGTACTTCAACGCCGTTCCGGAACCGGGTGTGGATGAGCTCACGTGCGAAACGATGACCATCGACCTCCGCCCAGAGCGCGACATGACGTTGTACGTCGAGGTCTACAACCCGACCGCCAGCATTCCGCTCATCGTCACACCGGGCGGGATGGGCGAGATCGACGGCTTCGGTGGCTTCGCCCGCAACATCGCAGCAGCGGCGCCCGACCTGCGGGTGATCATCTGGGACCGGCGGAACATGGGACGATCGGGGATCAACTTCGGCACCGAGCCGCTGTCCATCGAGGAAGCCGAAGATCTGCATGTGCTGATCGACCGTCTCGGGGTGGGGCCCGCAGCGTTCTACGGGATGTCGTCGGGTTCCAGGTCGAACATGGTGTTGGCCGAGCGCTACCCCGATGACGTGGCGGCGATCGTCATCGCCCCACTGACCGGCGGCCCGATCGCGGCGGCCCAACTGTCGGAGGAGTACTACTTCAAGTACGTGCGCGACGACAGCCTCACGTCGATGGAGGCGGTGGCGAACACGCCGCTCTGGAGCGCATACGTGGAGCGCAATGGGCCCGAAGGCCTCGCCGAGCTGATGCGCCAGGACGTCTCCCACTTCCTCGCCGCGATGGAGAGAGCGGGAGAACATCTTCAGTCGTTCGGCCAGAAGACCACGCTCGGCATGACCGACGAGCAGCTCGCCAACCTCACCACCCCGGCAACGCTGATCCTCCATCACAGCCAGGAGATCGACGTACTCCATCCGATCGTCAATTCGCGAGCAGCCACCACGCTCATCCAGAACTCCACTTTCGAGTTCGCGCCGACGCTCGAGCCGATCCTGGACGTGCTCCTCCCCTTCGTCAGGGCCCACACACCGCCGTTGCCGTAGGGGGTCGTGCACCCAAGCCGGATCGGATCGGTTGCCCGCCGCTCGTTCGCTCCAGCGCCCGCGTTCGACAACCACACCGATCAGACCCCATTCAGCAACGATCTCCTCGGGTCGTATCCTCCGCCCGATGCCGACTCGACACTGCGTTGTTGGAGCACTGTTCGCCGTACTCGTGATGCTGGGCGCCACCGCATCACCGGTCGGCGCGTCGAGCTATGTGGACGATGCACTCACCGTCGACGACGTGCGCCGATCGGTCGACTATCAGGTCGCCGACGCTGGAACGCTTCGCCTGTACCGGGCCTTCTTCGATCGGGAGCCCGATGTGGGCGGGGCCGTCTACTGGATCACCCAGACCAGGGATGGCGCCTCGCCCGATGACCTCGCCTACGGCTTCGCGCAGTCGGCCGAGTTCTCGCAGACCTACGGACCGCTCACCGACGCAGACTTCCTCACCCTCATCTACCAGAACATGCTCGGGCGAGCCCCCGACCAGAAGGGCTTCGAGTACTGGCTTGGGCAGATGGCGGGCGGGCTCACTCAGCATGGCGTCGTTCGGTGGGTGGTGGCCAACGCCGAATTCATCGGCCGCTACCCCTACGGAGCCCTCCCACCCCTCGATCCCGGCGACTCGGCGAACTGTGGAGACTTCGCCGTTCAGGCCGAGGCCCAGGCCTGGTTCGATCACCATCACTCGTCGTTCGGCGATGTGGCCGGGCTCGACCAGGACAACGATCTCATTGCCTGTGAGAGCCTGCCGTAGGTGACCGTGGATCGACTCGCCACGGCGGCCCGCTTCGACAGCCCGAGCGCGACGGCTTGCTACCGTCGCAGCCGTGCCGCCGTCTTCACATCGTCTGCTGGACGAATTGAGGGGTCTGAACCTTCCACCGTGTGACTACGTGGTCTTCGGGAGCGGTCCGTTGTTGGCTCGCGGCTGGATTGCCGACGTCGGCGACCTCGACCTGCTCGCCCGTGGCGACGCCTGGGCGCGAGCCCTCGAACTGGGCGTCACGGAGTACCTCAGCGAGTGGGACGTCACCGTTGTGAACCTCGGGCCCGACATCACCGTCGGCACCCGCTGGGCGATCGGAGACGTCGACACCGACGAGCTGATCGACACGGCCGAGATCATCGACGGCATCCCGTTCGCATCGCTCGACGCGGTGGTGGCCTACAAGGCGATCTCGAGACGACCAAAGGATCTCGACCATCTCGAGATCATTGATCGCGAGCGGCGTCGCATCCACTGACTCGCCCTGGTCGCAGCGGCGGTGGTGACGTGAGCCGACACCACGTTCTCGTCGACACCACGGTTTCGTCGATGCCACGGTTTCGTCGATGCCACGGATGGGCCTGCGCTCCCCTGTTTCGTTGATGCGCTGTCGGGTCAGTATCTTGCGGGCATCGCTTCACGCAGCACCTACGCGTTGGCGACTGCGGCCACTGCGATGCTGTTGGCCGCGTTCGTCGGCACCGCATCGAACATCGCCATCCCCATTCTCGAAGAGGAGTTCGCGGGGGCCGGCCTCACCACGGTCTCCTGGGTGATCTCGGCGTTCAACGTGGCCCAGGTGACGTTCATGCTGCTCGCAGGGCGGCTGGCCGACCGGCTGGGGCGGCGGCGGGTGTTCCTCTCGGGGCTCCTGATCTTCGCCGTGGGTGCGGTGCTGTCCGGGCTGGCCCCGACGATCGAATTGGTGATCGCTGCCCGCATCGGGCAGGCGATCGGGGTGTCGGCGATGTTGCCGTCGTCGTTGGCGTGCGTGCTCCCTGCGTTCCCCCAGGAACGCCATGCCACGATCGTGTCGCTGTGGTCGTCGATGGGTGTGCTGGGCGCTGCGGCGGCGCCGACGATTGCCGCCGGGTTGCTTCAGGTGTCGAGCTGGCGGGCCGTGTTCCTGGCCGCCGCCCCGATCGCGTTGGTGGCGTGGGTCGCCGGGCGGCGCGTGCTCGACGAAGGAGTGGTGGTCGAGAACCCGCCGCCCCTGGACGTTTGGGGCGCTGTTGCCGGCACCGCAGCGATCGGAGGCCTGACGCTGGCGATGGTGCAGGGTCGGGTGTGGGGCTGGCTCGACCCCCGGATCGTCGTCACGGCAGTGGTGGCCGTTGCGAGCCTGGCGTTCTTCGTGCATCGGTCGCGAACGCATCCCGAGCCTCTGCTCGACTTGGCGATCCTGCGGTATCGGTCGTTCTCGGTCGTAACCGCTGCTGGCGCGCTGGTGTCGACCTCCACCGCGGCGACCTGGTTCCTCTATCCCCTCTTCCTGGTGGAGGTGTGGGACTACTCGGTGCTGCAGATCGGGCTGGCGATGACGCCTGGCCCCGTGGCACTCATCGTGTTGGCCCCGATCGCCGGCCGATTGGCGGACGCCCACGGGTACCGGAACCTGCTGATCGCCGGTTCGATCCTTGCCACGATCGGCACGGCATGGATGGCATGGCGGCTTCTTCCCGACGAAACCTACGTCACCGCGTTCTTGCCGGGCACCCTGGCCATCGGCTCGGGGATGGCGTTCATGCTGGGCCCGGCAAACGCCGCGGCCCTGCGAGAGGTACCGGGTGAACAGCTGGCGTCGGCCAATGCCGCCTACAACACGGCCCGGATGTCGGCCGCTGCCCTCGGTGTGGCGCTGATGGCAGCGATCATCGGCGACACGCCGGTTGGGAGCCGGCTCGACGCGTTCCGAGCCGGCTGGTGGACGATGGTGGCCGTCATGGCAATCGGCCCGGTTCTGTTGGCCCTCTGGTACCCACGCACCCGGTCAGTCAGCGCTACGCCTACTGCGCCGACGTCAGCCTGAGACCGGCCGATACCTCGCATCTCGGATCAGTGCAGGTCGCTGCCGGCGGCGGGTGTGATACAAACCCGGAGGCAGGGTTCACGAGACTCAGGGGCCGACCGGTGACGACGAACGTGGCATGGTTCGAAACCGATGCTGCGGAGCCGCTCAGCGTGGCAATCGTCGTGCACGGCCTCAACACCAAGGCGTCACTCATGGACGAGCTCATCGAGGTGCTCGTCGCCGGCGGGCATCACTGCGCTCGCGTGTCGCTGTACGGGTCGGGCGGCGTCTCGGCCGGCAACGGCGCGCCCGTTCGTGAGAGATGGCGGGAGATCTACGCCTCAGCCTGCGACGAGGCGGCCACGCGGTTCCCGACGCTACCGCTCACGGGTGTGGCCTTCTCGCTCGGATCGCTGATCACGCTCGACTACCTCGGCCGAGATCCGACCCGGTCCTTCAAGTCGCTGGTGCTGCTGGCGCCTCCGCTGTCGCTGAGACCTGTCGCGCAACTCGTGCGATACCTCGTGCCGCTGAGCCGAACCGGGCTCAGGCTGCCGAGTGCAGCTCCGAAGAGCGTCCGCCAGCGCTGGGCCACTCCCCTGTCGGAGTACTCGGCCCTCCTCGACCTTGCCTCTGATGTGGGCCGCGTCGCCGACGGTCCTCGCCTGCGCCAGACGCCCTGCCTGGTGATGGTCTCGCCGAACGACGAGCTGGTGGACGCAGCGGGAGTGAGCCGCTGGGTCGAAGCCCACGGCCTGGGGGCCAGATGGACGACCACCGCCGTGATGGAACGCCGCTCGATCACGCCGTCGCGGAGACACCTGATCGTCACGGAGGCGTCGATCGGGGCCGAGGCGTGGCGGTCGCTCCGGACGGCCGTGCTCGATCACCTGAGGTGACGCGCACGCCCAACTGCGAGCCCAACCGGCGGTGCCGCCACCATGCCCTGAACACGTCCAGAACCGTCGATCGGCTTGACAGCACCGGAGCTCCGGGCTCGACCAGCGGGCGTATGAGGCGCGTGCGGCCTGCTGTCAGTCCTCGCCGCTTGACGGTCAGACGGCGGTGACGCCTCCGTCGGCCACGAACTCGCTGCCGGTGCTGTAGCTGGACTCGTCCGACGCGAGGTAGAGGGCGAGGTTGGCGATCTCATCGGCCGCTGCGGCTCGACGGATCGGCAGCGCTGCGGCCATGCGCTCGTGGCGACGCTGATCGCCACTCGTGACCTCGACCATCATCTCGGTATCGATCATCCCCGGATGGATCGAGTTCACCCGAACGTTGTCGCGAGCCAATTCGAGGGCGGCCGTCTTCGTCATACCCGTGACCGCGAACTTGGTCGCGCCGTACCCGATCGATCCAGGCGCACCCACGAGGCCGGCGATCGAGCTGATGTTGACGATCGACCCCGCCTGCTGCCCGATCATCGTCGGCGCAACCGCTTGCATCCCCAGGAACACGCCGATCAGGTTGATGTCGACGAGGCGCCGGAGATCGTCGACGCTGTGATCGAGGAGCTTGGCCCGATGGAAGATCCCGGCGTTGTTGACGAGCACGTCGATCCGCCCGTGCTCGGCCACCGTTGCCTCGACCACCCGTCGCCAGCCATCCTCGACACTGACGTCGTGGCGGTGAAATGCTCCGCCGATGTCGTCGGCGACGGCCTGGCCTTCGGCCGTGAGCACGTCGGTCACCACTACGGCCGCTCCCTCGGCGGCGAACAGTCGAGCCTCGGCTTCACCCTGACCGCGTGCAGCGCCGGTAACGATCGCAACCTTGTCGTCTAGTCGTCCCATGGGTTCCTTCCTAGCCGAGCGATCGGGTCAGACGCCGGTTCAGCGAAGGGGTGTGCCATCGTCCTCCACGGAGCGACCAGCTCCATCTGGTGAGAACCAGGGACTTGGGCGAGACTCGACAGCTCGGGTGAGGAGTGACGATGGGCATCATGAAGAAGGCCGAAGAGGCCCTGGCCGAGGTGACGTCGATCACCGCCGAAGAGGCGTTGGCCCGCATGGGCGACGGCCTCGTCTTCGTTGACGTCCGCGACATCCGCGAAGTGGAGCGGAGCGACACGATCGATGGTTCCCACCATGCGCCTCGGGGGATGATCGAGTTCTGGTTCGACCCCGAGAGCCCCTACCACCGGGACCTCTACGCAGATGAGCACGCCACCTATGTGCTGTTTTGCAACGGCGATCCTCGATCCGCGCTGTCGGCCAAGGCCTTACAGGACCTGGGCATCACCAACGTGGCTCAGCTACGCGGCGGGATGCCGGCGTGGCGCGAAGCAGGCGGGCCCACCGTCGAAAGGGGCAGGAAGTAGCGCCACGGACCGTTCCGACGCTGGCGCGAATGAGGCCGAGGAGCCCGTCTGCACGCATGCAAACAACCCCTGCCAACCGCCCACGGAGAGCGCTTCGGCCGATCGACCTGGGAGCCGCACACAAACCGCTGGCTCGCCTGTACCAACGAATCCCATACCTGAGGCGGGAGGCCGACGCTCTGACCTGGTGGACCGTACTGGACTTGAACCAGTGACCTCTCGCGTGTGAGGCGAGCGCTCTAGCCAGCTGAGCTAACGGTCCGAGGGCAGACCACCCTAGCGCCCGCATCCGCAGGCACCTCCCCGCATTTCAGGGCCCGCCGACCGGAGCGCTACCGTCGGACGCTTGACCACCACCGAGCCGCCGGCTCAAGCAATCATCTCCGACAGCGCCCGGCGCCGCATCATCTTCGGCCTACTGATGGCGATGTTCCTCAGCGCCGTCGAAGGCACGATCGTGGCCACCGCGCTCCCCACGATCGTGGGCGACCTCGGCGGGCTCGACCAGTTCACCTGGGTGATCACCAGCTACTTCGTCAGCTCGACGATCGCCACTCCCCTGCTCGGCAAACTGAGCGACCCGTTCGGCCGCCGCCCGATCTTCGTGCTCAGCATCGTGCTGTTCATCGTGGCCTCGGCCCTCGCCGGGTTCAGCCAGTCGATGCTGCAACTCGTGGTCTTCCGCTCGCTCCAGGGCATCGGCGGCGGCGGGCTCCAGGCCCTCGCCTTCATCATCATCGGCGACATCCTGGCGCCCCGCGAGCGGGGCCGATACATGGGGTATTTCACCGGCACATTCGCCTTGTCGGGCCTCATCGGCCCTCTCCTCGGTGGCCTCATTGTCGACGCGGGCGTGCTCGGCTGGCGCTGGATCTTCTTCCTCAACGTGCCCCTCGGCATCGTCACGCTCGCCGTCGTCGCCGCCAGCCTGCGCCTCCCCCGCACCCGCAAGGAGGTCGACCTCGACTGGCTTGGCGCTGCGCTGCTCACCGTCGGCGTCGGCTCGCTCCTCGTGGCTGCCAGCATCGGCGGCGACACGGTCGACTGGGCATCCGCCGAGATCGCTGCGCTGGTTGCCCTCGGGCTCATGGCGACGGTCGCCTTCGTCGTCCACGAGTTCCGAGCGGCCGACCCCATCCTGCCGATGCGCCTGTTCCGCAACGACATCTTCGCCGTCGGCAGCGCGCTCGCCTTCTTCACCGGCGCCGCCCTGATGAGCTCCAACATCTTCCTCCCCTTGTTCCTCCAGGTGGTCACCGGATCGAGCGCCACGGTGTCGGGCCTGGTGCTCGCGCCGATGATGATCGCGCTGACCGTCTCGTCCGCCATCGCTGGGCGGCGGATCACGGCGAGGGGTCGCTACCGGAGCCTCGTGAGGCTGGGCCCGATCGTGGCGATCCTCGGGCTCGTCGGCCTGACCACTCTCGGGATCGACTCGCAGCCGTGGCACGCCATCATCTGGGTGGTGCTGAACGGCCTCGGCATGGGCCTGCTCATGCCCCCACTGTCGATTGCCATCCAGAACGGGGTCGACGCTCGTGATCTCGGCGTGGCCACCAGCGCCAACGTCTTCTTCCGCACGCTCGGAATGGCGATCGGGATCGCCGGCTATGGGGTGGTGATGGCCAACCGCCTGCGGACCGAGCTGGCCGATCGGCTGCCGTCCGACACTGCAGCCTCGCTCGACGTGGCCGAGCTGACGGGCAGCCCCGAGGCGATCCGAGCGTTGTCGCCCGACATCCAGGGCCCAGTGATCGAGTCGGTGGCGGCGGCGGTCAACCTTGCGTACTGGGCGGCGCTGCCGGTAGCGGCGGTGATGCTCGTACTGGCGTGGGCGCTGCGGGAGATCCCGCTGCGGCAGGTGTCGCCACTGGAAGAGGTGCAGGCGGCAGATTCCTCGGAGGATTCTTCCTCGTCGTAGGTGTGGGGTTCTTCGTTGTCACATCGTGTTTCTAGGGTGGTGGCTATCGAAGCTTCGGCTTCCCATGACGGTCGTTTCTCCCGGTGGGGTGAGCGATGCCTGGGTGTGATCATCTCGAAGATCTCGAAGATCTCGATGCCGCTGGCGAGCTGGTGCGGGGTGTCACCCGTGCGCTGACAGGTGGCACGGGGGTGCGCGCGGCTGACGCTTTGGGTGGCGGTGTTGATGCGGGGGCCTTGGCTGTGTTGTTGCGGCAGGCGCGGGCGATCGAGGCCGACACGGCTGCGTTGATCGCGGCGATCGGGGCCCGGGCTGACGTGTTGGCGGCCGAGGGCCGTGCGGCGCCAGCGGGTGAGTTCTTGTTGGACCAGGGCCAGGTCCGAGCTCGCACCGCTCGCGACGAAGCAGCCCGAGCCGACGTACTCGGCTGGGCCCCCGAGATCGCAGCCGCGGTCGGCGACGGCAGAGTCGGAGCAGACCAGCTCGACAGCCTCGCCCGCCACACCCGCCACCTCGACCACAACACCCGAGCCCAGCTACCCGTGACTGACCTCGTGGCCGACGCCGGGCGGCTACCGGCTGACACCTTCGATGCCGCTGTCCGCCACGCCGTACGAGCCGCCAACCCAGGCGAGGCCGACGCATCAGCTGAACGGCAACGAGCAGCCAGTGAGTTCCGACACTGGCGCGACGAACGAACAGGGATGGGCCGCTTCAGCGGCGCCCTCGACCTCGAACGCTACGAAACCCTCACCACCGCCATCGACCGCG
>JBCCFL010000033.1:0-70649 GCA_039029735.1 Actinomycetota bacterium
GAACTCTTCGCCCGCTACGTCAAACCCCGCTTCCAAAACCTCGCCACCGGCCCACTCCGAGCAGAACACCGCTCCATCGGCGAATGGCAAGAACTCGGCGACCGCGTCGAAAAAGCAGTCCAAGCCGCCACCGACGCCCACCACAACCAAACCCAATAACCAAAGCCGCACCAGTCACCGGTCCATCGGTCACGGGTCGGTCCGGGGTCGCCGCGCACGACAGCGCTGCGGGCCCGGGCCGCTCAGGTGATCGCCTGCTCAGCTGATCACGAAGGCCTGATTGGTGCCGTCGTGGCAGTCCCAGAGGTGGAAGATGCCGCCCGAACTCTGGGAGCCGGCCTGCACGTCAACACACCGACCGCTGTTGCGGCCAACGATCTCGACACCTCCAGACACATGGGATCGGATCACGAACAGCTGGCTGTTCGTGCCGTCGCACCCGTCCTGGATCACCGCTGAGCCCGCCGTACGTCCCGCCACGTCGAGGCACTTGCCCGAGTGCGCCACCCGCAGCCGCGAATAGCTGGTGGTGACCCGCTCGAGCTCCCAGGCCTGATCCGCCCGGTTGGCGCACGGTTCCTGCACCACCCGCGCGCCGTCGGCCGTGGAGCCTCCGGCCACCGTGAGGCACATCCCCGAGTGCACGACCTGGAACCGCTGCCCCTGTGGGGCGACTGTCGTGGTGGTCGTGGTCGTTGTCGTGGTTGTGGTGGTGGTTGTGGTCGTCGTTGTGGTGGTGGTCGTTGTGGCCCTGGTGGTGGGCGCCACCGTGGTTGGAGCAAGCGTTGTGGTTGCGGCCGTGGTCGTCGTGGTGGAGCTCCCGTCCAGCTCGGTCGACGACGTGGACGTCGACGCGTCGGAGGAGGGCGAGACATCGGGACGAGGCTCGGTGGTGGCGGTCAACGCCGGTTCGAATCGCGGAGGCGCCACCGTGGTGTCGCCTCCAGTGAGGGGGCTCGTCGGATCGGAGCTGTCGTCGACCACGGCCTGCGACGCCTCCTCCACCCCGCCGGTGCCTGGGGCGGACTGATCATCGGGAGCATCAGGAGCGTCGGTCGCTGTGTTGGCGTCAGCGGCTTCGGTCGCGTCGGCTGCCGGTGCAGCCGGGGCGGCGTCCACGGTGCTGTCGTCGCGGTAGAGGTAGCTGAGCCCCACCGAGGCAGCGACGAGCGCGCCCACGATCACGAAGGCTGTGGCCCGGGCCCACGGGCCGAGCTGCGGGCCGGACGGATCGGGCTCGGTGTCGACGAACGGGCCAGCGCCCAGTTCTGAAGGGCTGAACGGAGCGTCGTCGAGAAGCGCAACGCTGCCCGCAGCCGGCTCGGCCGTGCTCGGGTCGCGGTCATTCGGCGGAATGCGAATCGCATCGTGCACCTGCTCCTGCACGCCACCGAGAGTAGCCCCGCCACACGAAACCGGAACCATGACGCACCAGCTTGTACCGCCACCAGGGAGGACTCCCCTGCTGGCGGTGCGTGATCAGTAGGTGGGCGGCGGAACCGGCGGCATCTGAGGGGGTGGCTGGGCGGCGGACGGCACCTCGGCCCGAAACGCCTTCACCACCCCGACCACCGAGGCGGCGATCAGGAGCCCCAACAACAAGATGAAGATCAGCACCGCCGGGAGCGGGTTGAACTCACCTTCGTCGCTGAGCAGGATCATGGCGAGGAGCAACGGGATCCAGATGGCAAACAGCAGGATCCAAAGCACCGACGAGATCGCAGCGTGGCGACGGGCCAACGACCCCTCACGCTTCCGGTAGGCGAAGAAGATCGCAATCGGCAGCAGCGCCCCCACACCAACGAAGCCACCCGCCCACGCGAGCGCTGCCATCGCCCGATCGGTGCCATCCAATGCCCGTACCGCCATGGCCGCCGACGGTACCAGCGCTACCACCCAGCGGTCGGTATGAGCGATGATCAGGATCATGGAGCTCACCAGGATCGACGCCCGCACCGTGTCCGAGTGGAACGAGGTGTGGGAGGTGATCGATCGTGACGGCGGCGTGATCGCCGAGCACTTCGTGGCTCCCGACCTGCTGGCCCGGCTCAACGCCGAACTCGGCCCGCTCGTCGATGCGCATCACCCCGGTAGCACCACTGACGGGTTCTGGACCGAGTTCCACGGCACCGAGACAAAACGCGTGACCGGGCTGGCCACGGCCTCGGATGCCTGGGTGGAGCTCCTCGGCGACGAGCGATACCTCGCCATGGGCGACCGCTACCTCGGAGCCGGTGACTACTGGCTCAACACGGGGCAGCTGATCTGCATCGGGCCGGGCGAGACCGAGCAGTTTCTCCATCGTGACGAGCTGAACTGGCCCGAGGCCAGGCGTGAGAGCCAGATCACGGTGACGGCCATCTTCGCCCTCACCGATTTCACCGAGGCCAACGGGGCGACGGTGATCGCGCCTGGTTCCAACCACTGGGAGGGGACGCTGCCCCCGGTGCCCGACGGCTCGACGTGTCGGGCCACGATGCCCGCCGGCTCAGCACTGCTCTACGACGGCAAGGTGATCCACGGCGGTGGGGCGAACACAACCGCCGACGAGTGGCGCATCGGGCTCCACGCTGGCTTCTGCTGCGGCTGGCTCCGCCCGGAGGAGAACCACCAGCTCACGATGCCGATCGATCGAGCCCGGGAACTGCCGGAGCGCGTGCAACACCTCCTCGGCTTCCGCTCCTACAGCCCTCGATCGGGTGCGCGCCTCGGCCTCGTGGACTACGACGACGCCGCACGCCTGCTGTGATCCGTGGGTGAGTCGGAGCCAGGATGGGTGCGGGGCCGCCCTACCGAGCAGTGGCTGACACGCTCGGATCCACCCGTCCGAGGATCGATCGAGCGTCGGCCACCATCGCAGTGATCACGTCTCCAGCCGACGGCACATCGGAGAGTTGCCCCACGGCGGCTCCGGCGTAGAGCGGTTGCAACTGGTCGTCGTCGAGCCGCTTGGCGGCCCCGAACACGTCGGAACCGGCTGCGGCCTGCAGCAGGCCCGGGAGCGCCTCGGCGCCCGACGCCGCCCACTCCTCAGTGAACTCCGACCGCAGCATCCGAGCCCACTGCCCAGTGAAACCGTCGGTCAGCGTGGTGGTGCGGTCGCCGCTGGTGAGGCGTTGTTTCCACATCTCGGCCGCACCGGATTCTCGGGTGGCGACGAACCGGGTACCGCACAGCGCACCGTCGGCACCGAGCGCCATCATTGCCGCCAGCCCGCGGCCGTCGACCACGCCACCGGATGCGAGCACTGCGACGTCAGCTCCCACCGCGTCCACCATGCGGGGCACGAGCACGAGCGACGAGGCGCCCTCGGCCTCGGTCCGGTCGAGCTTGGCGCCAAAGCTTCGGTGCCCGCCGGCCTCGTTGCCTTGGGCGGCGACCACGTCCACCCCGTTGGCCACTGCGGCGCGGGCGTCGTCGACCGTGGCGACCATCGAGACCACCTTGGTGCCGACAGCGTGGAACCGCTCCACGAGGTCGGCCTCCGGAACGCCCAAACCAGCGGAGAACACGGGCACCCGTTCCTCGATCATGACGTCGAGCGCAGCGTCCACCAGGTCGGGCGATGCCGCCGGCCGGTCGAGGGTGGGCGCGAGGTCGAAGCGGGGCCGGAACCGGTTGAGCACCGATTGGGCCCCACGCACCACGTCGTCTGGAATCTGCTCCGGATCGGGCGAGACCCGCACGTCGTCGTGAAGCCAGATGTTCACTCCGAACGGCTTGTCGGTGGCGTCACGCACCCGCCTGATGGCGGCGCGCACGTCGTCGGGCAGGAGACGGAGGGCCGCCATGACACCGAGCCCTCCGGCGTTGGACACCGCCGCCACCAGATCCGGCACGGCGACGCCGGCCATGCCCGACTGCATGATCGGCGCATCGATCGACAACACCTCACGCAGGCGAGGGCTCAGCACATCGTCTCCGGCCATGCCCGCACCGTAGCCGCAGAGCTGGAGCGCCTCGATCTGGCCTCACGTCGATGCCGCCTCCCCGGGTTTGGACCGCGTGGCCCGGCGCCGCCAGAGCCAGCCCGCAATCGACCACGGCACGACGCCCCCACCACCCCACGGCAGCCCGTAGGTGGGGCCTGCGGTTGCGATGCCGAACCACTCCGACTCGGCGTCGCGCCGAATCGCTTCCCGTAGCTCGGCCTCGTCGTGCGAGGAGAGCGGTTGGTTGGTCACGATGTCGACGGCTGCCAGCGACTTCGGATTGGCAAGTCCGAAGTTGGACTCGGCGAGCACCCCGACGACCCCGGCCACGCTGGGATGGATCCCGACACTCGCCACTGGGGCAAGCTGGTCGTGGAGCGTGGTGTGCACCGTGAGTTCCAGATCGTCATACACGTTGGCCCCGATGGACCGGTCGGCTCGCTCGAACGTGACCGAGCGCGTCGATCCCGTCTGACGCGCAACCCCCGTCCCGACGTAGAGCGGACCCACCAGATAGACACGAGCAACGACGACAACCGTGTGGCGGTCCAGGTTGTGATAGTCGGCGATCCCGTCCTGCCCGTACACCCGGTCGGCCGTACCGAAGCCGAGTCCGATCTGATCACCAGTTTCGAACTCGTTGTTCGGGTGGTATTGAGCCGTGACCACCACCGGGCCCCACACGTGGACCCCGAACAGACCGCCGAGCAACACCAGCCCGATGAAGAGACGCCGCCGGCGGGCCCGAAACCGTCGGATCGCTGCGGCGGCCCGTTTCAGCTGCGCCACGGTGCGGGAGTGTCGACTCTCAGCTGGGATGTTGACTCGATCTGTTCTCGCTCGAGCCACTCGACGTGGATGCGTCGGAACTGGTTCGGGCCCCGGTCAGCAACCACCGACACCGGCGTATCCATCTCGCTCGCCGATGTGAGCAACCCCACAGTGCCCAGCTTGTCCTCACGATTCAGCTGCCGCCCCCACAGTCGGACCGCCGTGGTGGGCACACGGCTGGCCACAACCGGATGAATGAGTGCCGTGGTGAACCAGGTTCGGCGCTCGTCGAGCGGGGTGGCGGCGCCGACAACCCCCACGACAGCGCCACTGTCGAGTGGCTCGTGGTACCAGACCACACCGCCCATTCGGTAGTGCCATCGGCGCTCGGCATGGACCGGAGAGCCGTAGCGACGGCGGAGCCACCGGTCGAGGGTGCCGGACGGCGCGTCGTAGCCGTCGAACAACTCAGTGCCCCAGGGCGAGTCAGGATCCCAGCGGCAGGTGACTTCGCGTCGATCGTCGGACACGCTCACGAGCTGTCGGGGCACGAGGGGCGTCGAGACTCCGATCGTGCTCGTGTGGAGGAAATACAGGTTCGACTCGTCGAACGCGTTCTCGACGACGTTCACGAACTCGGCATCGAGCACCTCGGACGGACTCGTGAGCAACGTGTTGGTGCGGTCCAGAATGGGGATGTGGGGGGCCGGCTCATCGGGCGCATGGGTCGTGCTGGGCCAGACCCAGACGGCTCCCTGCTGCTCGGCGATCGGAAAGGCATCAACGCACGCCGATCTGGGGATTGCCAGGTCGGCTGGCTGCGAGGGGATCTGCACGCAGGCGCCGGTGGCATCGAACCGCCACCCGTGAAACGGGCATTGCAACGAGTTGCCCACGATCGTTCCTTCGGCCAGGTCGGCACCGCGGTGTGGGCACGCTGCGCCGAGTGCGCGGACCGCGCCGTCGGATCCCCGGTAGAACGCGATCTGTTCCCCGCAGATCGTTCTGCGAACAGGCGCCTGCGCCACCTCGGACGACCACATCGCGAGATACCAGGCCCGACGTACGTGGCTCATTGCCTCTCCTGCATGTTCCGAGCCGCCTTCGGCAACGGCTCCCCGAGCGCCCGGAGCATCGACCGACCGATTTCAACCGCGTCGTCGGGGCGACGACCGGGCAAACCGAGTTCGCGCATCAGCTCGTTGGACTCTGCGAGGCACATCAATCCGTAGGCCACCCGGTCGCAGTCGCCGGAACTCGACGTCGGGTAGAGGTCCGCAAGATGGGCTGCCAGCTCACCTCGGAAGCGGACGTAGACGTCGACCAGCACGGCCCGCGTCTGTTCATCCCGGGTAGCGGCGTCTTGCAGGGCCGGGAAGATGCCGTCGTCGCGGCTGACCATGTCGGTGAACCGTCCGCCGAACAGCACGTCGAGCAGTACCCCCTCGTCACCGTCGGCGAGCGCGCCGAGCGCCCCTTCGAGAGCGGCGTCATAGCGGGCAAGTACATGCAACACGAGTGCCTCGACCAGACCAGCCCGGGATCCGAAGTGGTGCAACAGAAGGGGTTGGCTCACTCCCGCCCGAGCAGCGATCCGCCGCATCGAACTGCCGGCGAGACCGTGGGCCTGAATCGCAGCAGCGAATCCGTCGAGGATCTCCCCTCGTCGCTCTGCGGACAGATCGCGCCGTTGTGTCGCCTGCTTCATGATTGGTAGCTTATCAATCGATCAGTACCTGATCAATCGATCAATATCTCAGGAGGATCGGCGGATTGCTTGCGACGCTCGTGCAGGTGGCAGCACTCGGCGTGGCCGGGATCGATCCCGTCGGGGCAGCACTCCTGCTGTCGGTCATCAGCAGCGGTGGATCGCGTGCGAGCGTGCTCGCATTCAGCACTGCCGCACTGGTCACGACCGTCGCCTCGGGAGTGATCCTCGCCATCGTGGGGCGCGGCCTCCTCGATCAACTGACACAACTCATCCCATCGGCTCAGAGCGCAGTGTGGGCCTGGGTCGAGGGCGTCGCCGCTGTTGCGATCCTGGTCTGGCTCGCTCGACGGCGCCGGCCCTCAGCGGGACCGGCCACGGCCGACCAGCCCCGGTCGGCGGCGCCGGGCAGCCTCATCGGCTACGGGGCAGCCGGTGCGTTGTTCTCCATCACCTCGGTGATCGATCCCACCTTCGTTGCCACGGCGGCGGTCGCTGGTCCAACGGCCACCGTCACCACTCTCATCGCTGCGTTCACCATCTGGACGATGATCAGTCAGCTCATGCTCTTCGGGCTCGCAGCGGCGTTCGTCGCCAACGTGCACCAGCCGCTCGTCAGGCGGATTCGCACACTCATCGCTCGACTCCGGCCAGTGCTGTCGGGCACCGTTGGTGGTGTGGCGTTGGTCATGGCCGCGGTTCTGCTCTTGGACGCAGTCTGGTTCGCTGCGACCGGTCGCTATCTCCTCGAGTAGCGACCAGGGGTGCCTCCTGGCACCGATCGATCACGCACTCCTGGTGGCGAGCTCGGCGAGGGCCGCCCGCAGCTCGTCGAGCGATCGCACCAGCGTGTCGAGCGAGCGCTCCAGCATCAGATTCACCACCTCATCGTCGAACCGCCGGCGCCAGTCGGTGTGGATCCCGATGATGTGTTTGCCATGGCCGTAGGCGTAGCCGATTTCCCAGGCCGTGCCGTCGTCGGTGGTCACGCCGTTGAGGCTCGCCACCACCACCGAGCACGCATCGATGGCGGCGACGTTGGTGGTGAAGATCTCGCCGACGTTGTCGCTGGTCTTCGGCGGGTTGTCGCGGTGGGGCAAGAACGTCGGAAACCCGGCGGCCGCCACGGCCTGCTCCACCGTCTCGATCCACCACCGCTCCCCTTCGTCGAAGAGCGGCCCGGCCACGTACACGGGCCGGGTCGGATCGGGACGGAGGTCGGATTGAGGATCCATGGCCCGAATCTACGGGCCATGGATCGGGGCCGTTCAGGCCAGCGGCTCTGAGAGGAAGCCTCGCATCGCGGCGGAGGCCTCGTCGGGCACCTCGAGCTGGAAGAAGTGGTTGCCGTCGAGGAACTGCACCCGACCGTTGGTGACGAAGTCGGGCGTGTTCTCGTACTCCTCGACGTGCTGGCCGGGATCGAGCCGCCCCTGGAGGAACAGCACCGGCATCGTCATCTTGGCGAAGAGCATGTTGTGGCGATCCGAGAGCTCCTGTTCGAGGTTCGTGTGGTCGAACTGCCGCGGCGAGGCTTCAGCCACCCCCTTGAACTTCACCTCGTGATCCAGGCGGTCGAGTACCTCTTTCTTGATGCCTTCGACGCGGTAGCCACCAGCGGCATACGACACCCGGGGGAAGCCAGTCCACTTCATCAGTCCGGAGAACCAGGGCTGGGCGAAGATGTCGTGCGGGGGCTTGGGGTCGCCGTGGGGTTCATTGGCTGACTGCTGCATGCGCACGTAGCGGAGCACCCGGCCCTCCATTCCATCCACGTTCAGCAGGTGATCCGAGATCACCGATCCCCGGTCGTGGCCGCCGAGGTTGAACTGCTCGATGCCGATCGTGTCGAGCATCGATGCAAGCGACGCTGCGATCGCCGAGTAGCGGTAGTCGATGTCGAGACGCTTGTCGCTCTGGCCGTTGCCGAGCGTGTCGACGGCAATGCAGTAGAACTGGTCGGACAGATCCCGCATCTGGTTGTGGAACGTGTACCAGCTCTCGGGGAATCCGTGGACGAGCACGAACGGCTCGTTGCTGGGGTCACCTGTGGTCACGAAGTGCCACGTGATCCCGTCGGCCTCGGCGTACCAGTGGGTGGCCTCGACGTCGCCGATCATCTCGATCTCGCCGTGGGCGTTCTCCGCACCGAGCGGGTAGGTGTCGGGCTGGGGGTAACGCATGTCGGAGGTGAGCGGTGCGTCGGTCCGGACTCCGCCCTCGCGGACATTGGTGAGCGTCAAGTCCTCGCGGGAGATGTACTCCAGCTTCGGGAAGGTGGTCGGCGAGAGGATCTTGATCAGGTTCAGGATCTCTTTGGCGTCGGTGATCACAGACATCACGTCTCCGTTGCGCTTGCGGCGCACGTGCGCCGAGGTTGTCGGGTCGGCCGTCGCATAGAGTCGACGGTCACTCTCAACGTACGAACGCCCCTCTCGCCGGACCGCGCCATGCACGACAACGAACGAGCCGTTGACGCCAACCTGGATGGCACGTCACTGCTGGCCAACCTCATGACGGCGGCCGCCGCCTATGCCGTGCGGCGCGGCGTGCCGCTGGAGCACGTGGCGGATGCGGCGAGGCTCGAACCGCACGCCCTCATTGCCGGCCCTGACCGAGTGGCCGAGGACACCGTGCCGCGGATTCTCGACCTTCTTCAGCAGCACTTTCCTGCTGAGCCGGTGGCCTTGGATGTCGCAATGGCGGCGCCACTCCACTTCATGGGGCCGCTCGAACCGCTTGCTCGCCTCGTGCCGGACCTGCGCGCCGGGATCGAGACGTTCGTTCACTACCGGAGCGTGCTCGCCACCAGCTTCGCGTTGGAGTTCGTGGAGGCGCCGCCCGGGCCGATGCTCACCTTCGACCATCCGAACGACCACCAGTTCGGTGCGCTCGGAGCCGAGATGGCCTTGGCTATGGGGGCTCGTGCCATCGGCGAGGTGCTCGGTCTCCCCGATGCGCTCCGCCAGGTCTGGCTCGCCCGGGCCCCAACGGCGCCCGTTGAGCACTACGCACGAGCGTTCTCGGTCCCGGTCCGTTTCGAGGCACCAGCGAACGCACTCCTGTTCCACGCCAACCGGCTCGACAGCGCCGTCGACCCCGACGCCGGCGCCCGCCTGCGCGTGCTGCGAGCGCACCTCGAACTGGTGCGGGAACAGTTGGAGCAACAGGAGGACCCGGCCGAGCTGCGACGCATGCGCGATGCAGCCGCCCGCAACGCGGCCCAGGGCGAGTACACCGCCGCGGCGCTGGCATCACGCCTCGGTTTGAGCGTGCGCACGCTCCAGCGGCGGGTGGCCGAGCTGGACTCGTCGGTGAGCTCGATCATCGACGAGGTGCGAGAGGCCACGGCCCGTCAGCTCCTCTCCGATCCCGACCTCAACCAGTTCGAGATCGCCCTGACACTCGGCTACTCCACCGACACTGCATTCAGCCGTGCGTTCCGCCGCTGGACAGGCCAAAGCGCAGCCCAATACAGACGTGAACTGGCCGACATCACATCCAGCAGCGGGGCATAGACCTGGAAATGGTCACGTGGGAGCGAACCCGCGGGCCCCGGGCAGGAGTCGGATGCGCCCCAGACCGGAGCGACGATCACCGCCCACGACCTCGTTCAACTGCGTGAGCCGGTCGATGAGAGCGATACGGCAATCGGCGGACTGGGCTCGTTCATCATCGGCATCGTGAGCGACTCTGCTGCATCGGTCGTGCTTCGCATCGCTGAAGATGCCCTGCTCCCATGACTCAGCGCACCGCCTAACTGGTGGCTTCAAGCCGTCGGCGGTACTGAACCTCGATCAGCGGCTCGTCGAGCACCGCAACGCCGTCGACCGTCGGGCCGGCCCATTCGGCTTCGACGAACGACGGGCCGGTTCCGCAGCTCCACCCGTTGCGCTCGTAGAACCGGCGGGCCCTGGCGTTATCGCGCAGTACCCAGAGCATGGCCTCATGGTGGGCGGCGCCCAGCGCCGCATGGCAGGCGTCGATGAGCAGATCGGCGGCCCCGCTCCCCCAGTGCGCGGGATGAAGGTAGAAGGCGTAGAGCTCGCCACCGTCACGAGCGTCCCGGCTCGGGCCAACGACCCCGAACCCGACGGGGAGCTCCGAAGCCACCGCCACCAGCACCCGGCTGTGCTCCCCGAGCGCGTTGGGTTCAGCGCCCGACAGACGCTGGCGCCAGGTCTCCCGACGAGCGTCTGCGAACGCCGCGCTGTCGAGGAACGAGCCGGGGATCAGGCCGCGATACCCCTCACGCCAGCCTTCGATGTGGGCCTCGGCCACGTGCTCAGCGTCGCCGACCTGCGCATCCCGGATCACGATGTCCATCGCCAGAGTGTGGTCGATGTGCACCCCGACGGGTCGGTCGAATCGGCACAGGGGGTGAGCCAGGACATGTGCGCAGCGAAGCGATCCGCTCATGGTCAGCCGCTCCATCGGAGGCCTGGCTAGCTCTCCGCCTCAGGCTCCCTTCGGCTCGGGACCCTCGACCTGCCAACGATGTGGTCGTGGCAAAGCTCCTCGGCCTCAACGGACTGACGTAGTACGCGCGCCCGCGTCACTGGCCGAATGGTGGACGGACGGTGGACCTCGGCCACTTGCTCCCTCCGCCCGACGCCAAAGAAGCCACGTTCTCCCTGGTGGGCCTGCCGGGGTTCGAACCCGGGACCGAGCGATTATGAGTCGCCTGCTCTAACCACTGAGCTACAGGCCCCACTGGCCATCACTCTAGGGCCAGGCCACCCAACGCCGAGGTGACAATGCGGGCTGGCCGCGACGGCCACCGATCGGGCACGCTGGTCGGCCATGGACGACCACCCCTCCCCCGGGCCGCTCGCTGGCGTGCGCGTGATCGATCTCACCACCGTGGTGATGGGCCCGATGGCCACCCGCGGCTTGGCTGACCTCGGCGCCGACGTGATCAAGGTCGAGGCTCCGGACGGTGATCTCATGCGGCACTTCGAGCCGAAGCGCTCCGAGGGCATGAGTGCGTTCAACCTGGCCCTGAACCGCAACAAGCGCAGCGTGGTGCTCGACCTCAAGACCGAAGAAGGCCACGCCGCGATGCTGGACCTGGTGGCCACAGGTGATGTGTTCGTCACCAACGTGCGGCCCAAGGCGCTGGCCAAGCTCGGCCTCGATGACGAGACGCTTCGGGCCCGCCGCCCCGATCTCGTGTACTGCTCGGCCACGGGGTTCGGGCAGAACGGCCCCTATGCCGACAAGGCCGCCTACGACGACGTGATCCAGGCCGCCTCGGGGATGGCATCGATGTTCGCCTGGATGGGAGACGCCCCCGCCTACGTGCCGAGCATCGTGGCCGACAAGATCGCTGCCCTCGGCATCACCCAGGCCGTGCTCGCAGGTCTGTTCCGCCGGGCCACCACCGGTGAGGGCGATCTGATCGAGGTGCCGATGGCCGAATCGCTGGCGGCGTTCAACCTTGTGGAGCACCTGAGCGGTCACGCCTTCGAGCCCAAGATTGAACCGTTCTCGTACATGCGGCTCCGCACCGAGCACCGCCGCCCCCGCCGCTCGGCCGACGGATGGGTGTGCATCCTCCCCTACAGCAACCAGAACTGGCACGACTTCTTCGCCCTCGCCGGCCGCACCGACATGGCGGGCGACGAGCGATTCGCCACCGTGAACGCCCGGATCGACAATGCGCACGAGCTCTACGGGATGCTCGACGAGATCGTGGCCACTCGGACCACGGCCGAGTGGATGGCGCTCTGCGACGAGCGCTCGATCCCGGCTGTCCCGGTAGCCGATCTGCAACACCTCGACGATGACCCTCACTTCGCCGCCGTTGGTCTGTTCACCGACCAGGATCACCCCACCGAAGGGCCGTATCGGGCCGTTCGAGAGCCCGCCCGGTACCGGTCGGGCGTGCCTGGCGTGTTCCGCCACGCACCCAAGCTCGGAGAACACACCAGCGAGGTGCTGGGCGAACTCGGCTACGACCAAGAACGTATTACCATCATGACGGAGTTCCGGGACCGCCCCGACTGACGACCCGAGGGAACACGAGCCGTCGCCGGGGTGCGTGACAGAGGGCGAGATCAGCACGACATGGTCGACGATGCGGCCGATCCGAACGATGCCGAGACGCCGCCGATGACCGCGCCCGAGCACGCCGAGACCAACGTGCTCGCACCCACCGACTCGGCCCCCGACACCGGCGCAACCAACGTGTTCCCACCCACCGACTCGGCCCCCGGCACCGGTGCCACCAACGTGCTCGCCGCCACTGCCGTCCAGCCCGACCCGGACGCACCGGCCACCGTGGCCCAACCACACCACGAGGTGCTGCAACCCAACCCGCAGGCGAGCGAGGCGGTCACCGACGTCCCCCCGGCCGAGACCGACAACGACGCCGCCATGCACTGGGGTGACGCTGCGGATCAGACGATGCGGCTCGACGTGGCGATCATCAACGCCACACCGTCGCTGCCATCTCGATTCGGCCGCTACGAGGTGGTGAGCCGGATCGGTGTTGGCGGCTTCGCCTCGGTGTACGCCGCCCGCGACCCCGAACTCGACACGATGGTGGCGGTCAAGGTTCTCGCCGAGAACCACAGCGCCAATGCGCTCGTGCGCCGGCGCTTCGTGGCCGAGGCCCGCGTGGCCCGCCGGTTGGGCCACGAACGACTCGTCGGCGTGTTCGACCTCGGAGAAGCCGACAACGGCTGCCCCTACGTGGTGATGGAGCTGTGCGAGCGGGGCTCGCTCCGCCAACGCATCGTGGCCACCGGGCGCCCCGACGTCGACGACTTGATCCGCCTCATCGAAGAGCTCGCGACCTGCATGCGCTCGGTGCACGAGCAACGTGTGGTGCACCGCGACATCAAACCGTCGAACCTGCTGTTCAGGGCCACCCAGGGTGCACCGGGCGCCGAGTTCGCCCCGACCCGTCTCATCCACGACGACGAACGGCTGATCCTGGCCGACTTCGGTATGGCCCGCGACATCTCCGGCGGCGTGTCGAGCCTCACCGTTGGAGGCGGCACCGAGGGCTACATGGCCCCGGAACAGGCCACCAGCGACGGCAAGGCCGACACCCGGGCCGACATCTACTCCGCCACCGTGGTGCTCGCCGAGTTCGCCACCGGCCGCTCACCGGAGCGGCTCGACCTCGCCACCGCCGACATCTCGACCGCGGTGCTGGCTGCCCTCACCCGGGGTGTCGCCCTTGACCGTGAGGAGCGCCCCGCCACGGCCAGCCACTGGCGCGATCTCATGCTGCACGCCTTTCGTGAACCAGGAGCGGTCGGTGGCAGCGCACCCGACGCCCGCCTACCCGGCGCCAGCGGCTCGCCCGACGAACCAGCCGGCAACGCCGTCGACCCGAACGCCACCACGGCCTACCGTCCCGGAACCGAACTGGCCGCCGCCGACGCCGAGCATCGACCCACCGCTGTTCAACGACCCCATGGCCCGGCCACCGAGGTACAGGCCGACTCGCCTGTGCCGCCGACGGCGATCCAGCCCGAGGCGGCCAAGCCCGATCGGGCCGCTCCGACGCCTGCTCGCCCGGCCGCAGCGGCCTCGGCCACGCCAACGCCACCCCCCGACCTGGCCCGACCCGAACCGCTCGCCCCGCCGAGCCAGCCGCAGCGCCCCGTCCGCAGTCCCCACCGCGCTGCCGCGAGCCCTCGACACGAGCCAGCCGCCACGCCGCCGGCGGCATCCGCCGACGCTCGCCGAGCCGACCGACCCACCCCTCGCCTGGCCCAGAGCCCTGCGCAGGCCCAGCCCACCCCTCGCCAGGCCCAGAGCCCTGCGCAGGCCCAGCCCATCCCGCCGGCCCAGACCCAGCCCCGCCCGGCGGCCCAGACCCACCCGCCGGCCCAGGCTCAGCCCCGCCCGGCGGCTGGCGCAGGCGCTCCGCTTGGCGCGCCGCCGAACCCGAGCGAGCGGGTCGAGACTGGGCGCCAGGCGGTGCCGACCCAACCCCCTCCACCAGGCCACGGTCAGTCCGACCGCGGCCAACGGGCCGCTCGCCGCAACCGCCGTCAGCCGGCACCGTCCACACGCACACCCACACCCGCCCCGCCAGCATCGCGCCAGGCGCCGACAGCCGCTCCCCCTGGTACCACTCAGGCCCGGCCGCTGCGCCAGCCGACGTCCGCCCCGCCCAACTCGGCACCGGTCCCGGCGTCGATCGCGCCCGAGGTGGCCGAGGCCCGCAGCCGCGAGCACATGAAGACGGCCAAACGGCTGGCCAAGATGGAACAGCGGGAGGCCCGCAAGCTGGCCCGGAAGGCGCGCCGCCGTCGGCGCCGGCTGAAGACGGCAAACTTCTTCCTCGCCCTGATCCGGGGGATCCTCGCCGCCGTCGTGGCCTGGATCACGGCCTTCATCTTCCTGGCCCTGAACAGCAATCAGGCGATCGCCACCTTCGAGCCCGCCCCGGCGGGCCAGCTGTTCATCGTCGTGGTGAGTGGTCTCTCCTTCATCTGGGGCACCGCGTACTTCCCCTTCCCCCGTTCCTACGACATCTGATCTGAGCGGGCGCAACTGGCACCCACCGGCGGGTGTTGGCACTATCGGGGGCCACGATCTGACAGCGAGGAGTTCCGATGGCAACGCGTTCCTACGACTGGATCGGCCACCACGCCGCCATCCGCGGCGACCAACTGGCGATGACCGATCTTGCCACCGATCGCACCTTCACCTACGCCGAGATGAACGAGCGCACAACGCGGCTGGCGAGCGCGCTCGCCGCCGACTTCGGTGTCACCGTCGGCGAACGGGTGGCTGTGCTCGCGAACAACAACACGAACTGCTTTGAGGTGCAGTTCGCCTGTTGGAAGCTGGGCGCCATCTTCGTGCCCCTGAACTGGCGGCTCGCCCTCCCCGAGCTCGAGTACATCGTGGGCGACTGCTCACCCCGCGTGATCATCCACGACAACGACTTCGCCGAGAACTCGGCCAAGCTCGCCGCCACCTGCGGCATCGCCCATCGCATCACCTGGGAAGACGGCGACGCCGATGCCGCCGCCTACGAGGAGGTGCTCGCCTCGGCCCGCGCTGAGATCGAGGGGTACCCCTCCACCCACGACACGCCTCTCACGATCATGTACACCTCCGGTACCACCGGCCGGCCCAAGGGGGCCACGATCACCCAGGGCATGACGTTCTGGAACGCCGTGAACTGCGTGGAGTTCTACAGCCTCCACTCGAACATGGTGAACCTCGCGTTCCTGCCTCTCTTCCACACGGGTGGGCTCAACGTGTTCGCGAACCCGGCGTTCCACTTCGGTGGCTACAACGTGGTGATGCGCAGCTTTGAACCGTCGGCGGCGCTGGCCCTCCTCACCGACCCCGACCTCGGCGTCACCCACTTCATCGGCGTGCCCGCCAACTACCTGTTCATGAGCCAGGTGCCCGAGTTCGCCGACGCCACGTTCCCGACGATCGAGGCGGCGTCCGTCGGTGGCTCCCCCACCCCCGAGCCGCTGATCCGCACCTGGGCTGCGGTGGGTCTCCCCCTTCAGCAGGCCTACGGCATGACCGAGACCAGCCCACTGGTGTTGGCACTGAAGGCCGAGGACGCCGCGGTCAAGATCGGCTCGGCCGGCCTCCCCGCAATGCACACCGAGGTGCGCATCGTCGACGACACGGGCAATGACGTCGACGCCAACGTCAACGGCGAGCTGTGGGTACGAGGCCCCAACATCACGCCCGGCTACTGGAACCGACCCGACGCCAACGAAAGCTCGTTCGAGGACGGCTGGCTCAAGACCGGCGATGCCGCCCGACGCGACGACGACGGCTTCTTCTACATCGTTGACCGCTGGAAAGACATGTACATCTCCGGCGGCGAGAACGTATACCCGGCCGAGGTCGAGTCGGTGATCTACCAGCTGGACGCCATCGGCGAGGTGGCGATCATCGGGGTGCCCGACGAGAAGTGGGTGGAGGTGGGCCGCGCCATCGTGGTGATGAAGCCTGGTCACGAGATCGACGAGGCCACCATCATCAACCACTGCCGCACCAACCTGGCCCGCTACAAGGTGCCCCAGTCGGTGGTGTTCATCGACGAGATCCCCCACAACGCCACCGGTAAGGTGCTCAAGCGCGAGCTACGAGAGCACTACGGGAGCTGACATGCGACTCGTTCAGGTCGATGCCTTCACTGACACGCCCTTCGCCGGAAACCCCGCCGCCATCGCCCTCGGTGACGGCTCGCTCGATGGCTCCACGATGCAGGCCATCGCCGCCGAGATGAACCTCAGCGAAACGGCGTTCCCTGTCCGCCGATCCGACGGCGACTGGGACCTCCGCTGGTTCACACCGGCCGCAGAGGTGGACCTCTGCGGGCACGCCACACTCGCCACGGCGCATCTGCTCTTCAGCGACGGGCTCGACACCAGCGACTCGATCACGTTCCACACCAGGAGCGGCCCGCTGATCTGCACCCAATCCGAGGCTGGCATCGCGATGGACTTCCCCGCCGCCCCGGCTGCAGCCAGCGGGCCGATCGACGGTCTGGCCGAGGCGCTCGGCGTAGCCGTGGCGAACCAAGGCGTGGCGTTCGACATCGTGGCCGAAGTCGACTCACCGGCCACGGTGGCCGCGCTGGCACCCAACCTCACGGCGCTGGCCCAGATCGAGACCCGGGCCGTGATCGTGACTGCTGCCGGCGACCTCGACGGCGGACCGGCCGACTTCGTGAGCCGGGTGTTCGGCCCGAGGGTGGGCATCCCCGAGGATCCGGTCACCGGATCGGCGCACTGCATCACCGGGCCGTGGTGGGCCGAGCGGCTCGGCCGCACCGACCTTGCGGCGCACCAGGTGTCGCCCAGGGGCGGACGCCTCGGCGTTCGCATCGACGGTGACCGGGTGGTACTCACCGGCCAGGCCGTCACCGTGCTCGACGGCACGCTCCGGATCTGAGGTCTGAGTGCGCCTCGGCCTCAACCGCTGGGATTGGCGGAGCCCCGAGGCGTTTGCCTCCGAGGTGGTCGAGGCCGAGGCGATGGGCCTCACTGACGCCTTCGTGCCGGTGAACCCCCTTGCCCTCCCCGACCCCTACGTGCTGCTCACCGCCGGGGCCAGGGCCACCACCACGATGCACTTCGGCCCGCTGCTGGAAACGCCCGTGCTGCGCCCAGCCGCCGTTGCCGCCGGGTCGATCGCCACCCTCGACCGAGCGGCGCCGGGTCGGGCCCGCCTCACCTACGGTGTTGGTGACACGGCCGTGCGCTGGCTCGGGTTGCGGCCCGCTCGGGTGGCGGAGCTGGAACGAGCGGTGGTCGACGCCCGAGCGCTACTCGCTGGTTCTGAGATCGACGTCGGCGCCGAGCGCCCGGCCCGGCTGTTCCATCATCGGCCGGTGCCGGTGTGGGTCGCCGCCGGTGGGCCGCGCACTCTTCGGATGGCGGGGGCGGTGGCCGACGGCGTGTTCATCCGGGTTGGTACCCATCCGGCCAACCTGCGCACGGCAGTCGACGCCATTGCTGATGGTGCTCGCAGCGCCGGTCGCGATCCTGGTGAGGTGGAGGTGGCCGTGATCGTTCACACCGCATCCACCCAAGATCCCGGGGAGATTCACGCCATCAGTCGGGCGATGGCTGCGGGGTACGTTGAGTACTCCCCAACGCTGTTCGACGCTCCTGGTTTCGAGTGGCGAGGGCCGGCGATCGAAGAACTCCAGGCCCAGGTGGTGCCCGACTTCCACCACGCCGCCGACCTCGTGGCTGCCGGCCGCGTGGTCGACTTCCTCGACGACGAGATCGCCGCGTCGTTCTCGTTCACCGGCAGCCCGGCCGACATCGCCGACCAGATCGCCGCCGTGCGGGCGGCGGTGCCGGAGATGACGATGCTGATCCCCCACCCGGTGCCAACGCCCCGGTTCGGCGCTGCGCTCGATTACGTGCGCTGGCTCACCACCGACGTGCTGGGATAGCGCCCGAGGCTCAGCCGAGGCGCAGCGTTTCCAGCGGCTCGAGGTTGGCGGCGCGGGCCGCCGGAATCAGCCCGGCCACGAGGGCGACCAGCACCGACAGCGCAGCAGCGCCCACCAGCACACTCACCGGGAGCACCACCACCCAGTCCTGCCAGTCGGCGCCCACCACCACGATCCCGGCGCCGATGAGGGCGCCGGCCACACCACCGAGCACGCCGACAGCGGCCGCCTCGGCCAGGAACTGGGCGGCGATCCGTCCTCGGGTGTGGCCCACCGCGCGGCGGATCCCGATCTCGGCCGAGCGCTGGAGCACGGAGATGGACATCACGTTGGCGATGCCGAGCCCGCCGACGAGCAGGGCCAACCCGCCCATGAGGAGCACCACGGTCTGGAGGGTCTGATCGACCGACGCGGCCGCCTCGAGCTCGTCGGTCGGCACCGTTGGCGGGTCAATGCCCCCGGGGCCACCGTAGGTCAGCGCCGTGTTGAGGAACTCGGTGTCGCTGTCGCGCAGCACCACACCGTCGGCAACGCGCAGGATCGCCTCGGTAGGGCCGCCTTCGTTGGCGAAGTCGTCCTCGGCGGCCTGGGGGCTGATGAACACCGACAGGTTGTAGCTCGGCAGCAGTACCACCTCGTCGAGCACACCAGCCACGCCGTACTCACGGTCGTCGATGAGGATGCTGCGGGTCTCGCCGGGGAGCACCGCGAACTGTTCAGCGGTGTCGTGACCGAGGATCACCGTGCGATGGCCCGGTTCGTCGTCCCACGGGTCGAGCCAGCGGCCCCAGATCATCTCGACCTCGAGCGTCTCGGGCAGATCGGGATTCGCCACCCGGAGCGACACGGGCAACACCTCGAAGGCCTCTTCGGCGGCGGCGTGGGGCAGCACCGTGTGGCCCGGGAGCTCGGTGACCACGGCCGACGACTTCAACAGCGGGATCCGGTCCAGCCGTTCGTCGGCTTCCTCGGGAAGCCGCGGTAGGCCCTGTTGGCCCTGGAACCCAGACGACGCCTGCACGGTGACGAGATTGGTCCCGAGTTCCTCCAACGTCTCGCGCACGTCGCCCTTGGCGCTCTCGGTGAGGCCGATCGCGGCCACGATGGCACCGACACCGATCACCGGTCCGAGCAAAATCAGCAACGTGCGCGACGGCCGGGCCCACAGCCCCGCTGATGCCGTGGACAGCAGGTCGAGCAGCGACCTCATCGTTCGGGCCGATCCGAGCGGGGCAACACCAGCGGCGCCGTCGGCTCTGCTCGACCGTCGCCCACCCCCGCCAGCGCCGTTGCTTCTGCGGTGCTGGCGGGCTCTCGGCGCAGCGGCGGGCCCACCTCCACGATGCTGCCGTCGCGCATCCGCACTCGGCGATCGGCTCGATCGGCGAGCTCGGGATCATGGGTCACCATCACCACGGCCCGGTCGTCGTCCACCAACGACGACAGCACGTCCATGATGTTCTCAGCGTTGGCCGAGTCGAGGGCACCGGTGGGTTCGTCGGCCAGCACGATCCGCGGGTCGGTCACGATGGCGCGGGCCATCGCCACCCGCTGCTGCTCACCGCCCGACAGCTCCGTTGGGCGATGGTCAGCCCGGGGGCCGAGACCAACCCGTTCGAGCGCCTCTCGGGCTCGATCCCGCCGCTCACGGGGCCGCAGCGACCGGTACAGCAGGGCCGTTTCAACGTTGCCGGCGGCGGTCAAGTGCGGGATGAGGTGGAACTGCTGGAACACGAAGCCGAGCACCCGGCCCCGCAACCTCGTGCGATGGGCATCAGAGGCTCGGGTCACGTCTTCGCCGGCCACGGTGATCCGGCCCGACGTTGGTTGGTCGAGCAGGCCCAGCAGGCCCAGCAGGGTGGACTTACCGCTTCCGCTCGGCCCCGTGATCGACACGAACTCGCCGGCCTGGATCGTGAGATCGACCTCGCGGAGGGCGTGAACCGGCACCACGCCCGGGTAGACCCGCGACACATCCCGCAGCTCCATGAACGACGCAGAGGCGGCTGCTGTCACTGGCGAACCTCGACGATCACCTGCTCAGAGCCGTCGAGGCCGCTCACGATCTCGACCAGCGCCCCCTCGGTGAGCCCGGTCTCGACGGTCACCCGTTCGATGGTGCCATCCTCGGCCAGAATGCGGACCTCGTCGTCGCCGGTGCCGTTGCGCGACACCGATGCCACTGGCACCACCAGCGCGTCGCTCACCTCGGCCAGCACCACCTCGACGCGCACCGCAGCGCCCTCGACGAGGTCGAGTTCGCCGTCGATGGCCACCTCGCCGGCGTACCGCTCGATGCCCTGGGGATCGAGCGCGGGTGCGTCGGCGAGTTCGGCGATCGAACCGGCGGATCGGATGTTGGTTGCGGTCACGGTGATGGTGGCGGGAAGGCCGACCGAGAGGCGGCTGCGGTCGGTGGGGTCGACCTGGACCGACACGGTGAGGTCGTCATCGACGAACGCGACCAACGGTTGGCCGGCGCCAACGGCGTCGCCGACTTCCACCGATACCTCACCGACGGTGGCCGGCCACGCCTGGACGGCGACGTCGGTCGGCAGGAATCGACCGTCGACCGGATAGCCGAGATCCTCCTGCCACTCCTCCACTGCGTCGTTGGTGACCCCGGTGAAGTCCTGGTCGACGGTGCCGGGGTCGTAGCCGTTGTCGACGAGGAACTGTTCGAGCATCTCGACATCGGGCCCATCGGCGGTGAAGCGATCCAGCGGGCGCCAATATGGGGTCTCACCGGCGACGGCCAACATCGGGCGCCCGTCGAGCTTGAACAGCTCGTCGCCTTCGGCGACCACGGCGTCGACCTCCACGCCGACGGCCGTGACGCGCTGCGGGCTGATGGCAGTGACCGCGAAGCGGTCCTCACGGGCCACGGCCCCTCGCACCACCACGGTGTCCTGCAGGGTGGCCCGTCCCACGTCGTCGATGATGATGACCTGCTCGGCCACCTCCTCGGCGTCTCGGGTGAGCACCCAGATCCCGTACGCGGCGCCACCGACCACGGCAAGGCCGATCAACACGAGCAGAATTCGCCGGAGGGCACGCATCATTGGGTTGCCTTTTGGTTAGCCGAGTTCGAGGTCATTCCAGCCGCACTCGTCGAGGTCACGCTGGAACTCGTCTTGGCGCGAGGGCGGCACATCGGGGAACCGGGTGACGGTGAGGATCCCGAACTGGTTCGGTTCGAGATCGCCGAGATCCCAGCCACGGTCGATGAGGCATTCGTACACCTGGCGGCCTGACTCGTTGATGGAGGTCTTCTGCTCGGCGGTGAGGTCGGCCTGGCTCGCCTGCTGTTCGAGGAGCAGTTCACCGATGCCGCTCTCGTTGTTGCACGAGATCAGGGCCGGCAGGTAGCCGGGGTCGCCGGCCGCCGGATCGTCGGTCTGGCCCGGGATGCCCACGAACGTGTACCCGAGATCGCCCAGGCACGCGTTGAACACGGTGAGCGCGGTACCCAGCTCGACCTGGAACGACCGCTCGGACTCGGTGACCGCCAACCCGTCGGTGGCGGACTCGGTTCGAGTCGCCTCACCGGCGCGTGACTCGCCGTCCACCAGCAGGGCACGGGCCTCGTCGGGGCTCACCACCTGCACGTCATCGGCGCGCATCACCACCGTGTCGGGCGTGGCGCCAGCACCGGACCCGCAGGCCGTGACCACCGCACCGACGGCCATCCCCAGCGCCGCGATCCGCGGCCGCAGGCGAGATGTGCGCAGGGCGGTCACGCCCTCACCACCGAATCTCCGCCCTCGATCGGGGGTCGTTCGCCACGCCATAGCGACCACGAGGATACGGGACAGAGCTCACGTGTAGGCAGTCGGCCGCACACCGGCGCAACGTGAGAGCGACAGCTACGCTGGCCTCGTGCGGGATGCGGGGCCAGCCGTCACCACGATCGGACCATCCAGGCTGTCGATTCGGTGGGCCGACGGCACCTCAGACGAGGTGACTGCCCGCTGGCTCCGTGATGCGTGCCACTGCGCTCAGTGCCGCGTGGCCGGCAGCGGTCAGCGTCATTTCGACCCGGCCGACCTGCCAGCCGCGCTCTCGATCGATCACGTGGCGATGGCGCACGACGGCACCGTGGTGGTGGACCTCGACGACGGCCACCAGGCGCACGTGCCCGCCCGAACGCTGGCGGCGCGCCAGCGTGAGCCGGGGCCGGTGCCCTGGGGCGCCCAGCACCTCGGCGTGCTTCAGGCCAGCGCCGTGTCGGCCCAGGGCGATCTCGAACCCTTCGCCCGCGCCCTCGCCCACCATGGCGTTGCCCTTGCCTACGGCCTTCCGGTACGGGCTGGGGCTGTGCTCGACTTCGCCGCCATGGTCGGCTTCGTTCGCGAGACCAACTACGGCCGGCTGTTCGACGTGAAGGCCACACCCGACCCGTCGAACCTCGCCTACACCGCAGCGGGCCTGCCGCTCCACAGCGACAATCCCTACCGCGACCCGGTTCCCACGGTGCAGCTGCTGCACTGCCTGGTGGCCGCGCCGACCGGGGGCGAGACACGGTTGGCGGATGGGTTCCGGGCGGCGGCGACGCTCGCCACCGAGGATGCCGACGCCTTCGACCTGTTGACCTCCACCGGCGTGGCGTTCCGCTACGCCGATGCCGAGGTCGACCTGACGGCCCGCCACCCGATCATCGAGCTCGACGATCGGGGCCGTCCTGTCGTGGTGAGGATGAACAACCGGAGCATGCAGCCACCCGATCTCCCCGCCACCCAGATCGACGCCTTCTATGCGGCCTACACCCGCTTCGCCCGCATCCTCGCCGATACGGCGGCGGTGGTGGAGCTCACCTTGGAGCCAGGGTGGGTGGTCGCGTTCGACAACCGCCGCGTCTTGCACGCCCGCGGCGCCTATCCGGCGAACGCGCCGCGCCATCTCCAGGGCTGCTACATCGACATCGACGCCGTCGCCTCACGAGCCCGGCTCGCCCGAACCACCATCACCTGAGACGAACCCATGGCTGCCGACCCCACCCCTACCCCTGCCCCCACCCCCACCTCGGCTGGATCGTTGATCGCCAGACGCCCGATCGCGACCGGCGTGGCGTTCAACGCGGTGGCGATCGTCCTGATCGGATTCGGGTTCTGGTACGGGTACGTGAATGCCTACGCCACCACCGTGAACTGCGACGGTCTCATCACCGACCGCTACGGCGTGCCGGGCCAGGTGTGCGACGGCGCAACCGCCGGTGACGGTGTGGTTGGTCGAGCGATCGACCTCGTCGGCGGCGACGCCGATACCCAGATCGTGCCAGGCCTTGCCGGCATCATCGACGGACCGCTCGAGTCGGCTCGCCGCATCGGCGTTGCCGCCTTCCTCTTCACGCTGGTGCTGGTGGCGTTCCTCGCCACGTTCATCTACGCCAACGCCGCCAGGCTGTACCGGCTCGTGAGGCTCGACCGCGACGAGTGGCGCCGTACCCTCGCCACCACGCGGGTGTTCGTCGTGATCGTGGCGGCACTGATGGCGTTGAGCGTGCTGGCCCTCAGACCGTTCTGATCGCCGCCACCACCATCACGCCAGCCAGCACGGCGCGGGCAGTCCAGCCGACGGTGCGGATCCAGTTGGTCGACACGAGCCGGGCCACCTGGTCGGCGTCGTAGCCGGTGGAGAGCAGCCCGTGCGCTGGCACCTGGAGCGCAACGGTGCTGGCATGCACCACGGCCAGGAGCGCGAGGCCCGCCAGCGGCATGACCGTGCCAACCTCGTCGCGCAGCATGGCCGCGATCCACAGCGCAGTGAGCCCTTCGGCGGCCATGAATGGCCCCACCACCCAGCTGGTGCGCTGAATGTGGGCCGCTTCGTAGGCCACGAAGTCGTCCGCACCGACCGCATCGAACAGCGGGTAGTGCACCACCTGCACGAACCAGATCAGCCCCATCATCGCTGCCGTGGCGGCCAGGTGGACGAGCAGGATCGTTGCGGTTGTGGTCGACACAGTCGCGGAGCGTATGTCAGGGTCGGTCCGGGGCGGCGGATCGGCCCGGTCGACCGAGGGCAGACCATGCAACGAACGCGGCTGAGGAAGCCAGGAACACGTTGGCCGGGATGGCGGCAGCGGGGTTGTCACCGTCGATGGTCTGCCCGGTTGCGTTGAACACCACGGCACCCATCATGATCACCGCGATGCCGCCCGCTCCGATCACCCGCAACCGGGGCTGCTGACGCAGGATCAGCCACGCGAACCCGATCTCGGCCAGGCCCACGGCGATCAACAGCACCGTCGGTACACCCAACGACTCCGACAACGTGGCGCGAAACGTCGGGCTGAACAGCTTGCCCAGCGCTGCGAGCACCATCGACAGGGCGACCACGAACGGGAGGACGCGCTCGAGAACCGTTGTCATCAGCGTCCTGTCGGCCGCCGGCAGCCAGGATGGAGCCGTCAGCTCCGCAGGTTCCGCGTCGAGCGATCGGTGACCACGAACGACAGCGTCACCAACACAGCAACACTCACGATCGCCCCGCCGAGGTTCACTGCCTGTGCCAGCACCGTGGTCTGCCACCGGGGGTTGGAGCACACGAGCGTGCGACCGAGGAACACCTGCTGGAGCTGGGCCTGGATGCCGGTGGGGTTGCACCCTTCCTTCTCGAGCACGTTGGCCGTGACGGCTGCTGCCGAGCTGCCCCACTGGATCGGATTGAGCCAGCTGATGATCTCCAGCACGGCCTGTCTCGACGTGGGGATGAGCAAGCCCGAGAACACGATCACGGGAATCAGCACGATCGGGAGCACGGCCATGGCCTTGTTGGCGTCGTGCGCTGCACCCGAGATCACGAGCCCGATGCCGACGCTGGCCAGGCCCACGGCGGCCAGGGCGATGATCATCTCGGCGGCACCCGAGGGCAACAGCACGCCCGCATCGAGTGGGGCCTCCTGCCTGCTCACAGCGGCGTAGTAGAGCACCACCGACTGGAACACGGTGATCACGGCGAGCACGAGCCAGCGACTGGCCACGAGTGAGCTCGCCGACACGCCAACGGCCCGCTCCCGCACGAACGTGATGCGTTCTTTCACGATCTCGCGGATGCTGTTCGACGCTCCGATCCACACCATGGCCAACACGATGGCCAATACGAACTCCCGAGCCGCGGTCGACGGGTTGAGACCGATGATGAACACCCGTTGGCTGAGCACCCAGGCGAAGAGCAAACCCAGGATCGGAGCCTGTGCTGCCAGGAGGAGCAGGCTCCGCCAGTCGGCCACGATCGTACGGGCGTAGCGCAGCGTCATCACGGCGAAGTCATGGCTCCACGAGCGGCTGGAGCGGGTGATCACGTCGCCGCTCGGAGGGTCGCCCGGGGTGTTGACGAACCGGTTGTAGGCGTCGGTGGTGGCGAAGCGTCGCGCCAGCTCGGCCCCGTCACGGGAACCGAGCGTGGTGAACACCTCCGCCCACTCGGTGGTGCCGAAGTGGTCGAGTACGTCGGCGGGGCTGCCGATGAACGCAACGTGGCCGCCGGGGGCCATGACCACCACCTGGTCGGCCTGCTCGGCGGCAACCGTGCTGTGGGTGACCAGAATCGTCGTGGTGCCGCGATCGGCGATGGCGCGGAGTTCGGAGATCAGCTCCTGTTCGAGGCCGGGATCGAGGCCGGCAGTCGGCTCGTCCAACACGAGCACGATCGGGTCGGCCACGAGCTCATAGCCCACCGACACCCGTTGCTTCTGCCCACCCGACAGCTTGGCGATGCGGGTGTCGAGCCGTTCGTCGAGATCGAGCGCCTCGGCGGTGCCGACTACGGCGTTGCGAATCTCGCGGCGGCTGGTCTCGGCGGGGAGCCGAAGGCGGGCGGCGGCCTCCAGGGCTCGTCGCACGGTGAGGCGCTCGTGCACTGCGTCGTACTGGGGAACGGCACCGATGCGCTGGCGCACGTCGGGCGACATCGGCTGACCGTCGATCTCGACCACGCCCCGGCTCGGTTCGCTGCGGCCACTCAACACGTTGGCGAGAGTCGACTTGCCACAGCCGCTCGGGCCGATCACGGCCGTCAGGGTTCCTCCGCGGAGGGTGAGGCTGGCATCGTCGAGGATCACCAGCTCGTCGTCGACGATCACGCTCAGGTTGGCGCCACGAACCGTGACGCCCGCCCGGCGTTCGCCTCCGAGCCCACTCGGCGGCGCAGCCGACGCAACCGACTGCGGCGCCGGAACCGCGACGACCGGCTGGGGTGCGACATCGGTTGGGTCCTGCGGTGGGGTGATGGATTGGTGCTGGCGGGCCACCCGCCGCGTCACGACGGCCGGAGACTGCATGGTGTCCACGGCGAAGTCGGGGCCCCGGCCGGTCAGCGGCTCGGGCACCTCCAGCTCCACCAGGCACCCATCCTCCGGCGGTCCAAGGGTGATGGTGGTCGTGCCAGGCCGCAGCAGCACCGTGTTGGTACGGTCGCCGTTCTCGTAGGTGCCGTTCAGGCTGCCGAGGTCGCTGAGGAACCAACCGGTGGCGTTACGGTTCACCTGGGCGTGCTTGCGGCTCACCATGTCGTGCGCAACGGTCACGTCGGCCGAGCTGCTCCGACCGATGATCGCCCCGACGGGTACAGGCACCTCGCGTCCCCCCACACGCACCACGATCGTGTCCGCCACGGGGGACGATGGTAGTGGCCACCGAGGATCAGATCGAAGGCGACCACGTCGCACCTGCCGGCAGCATGGCCTCGCTACGGTGGGCCCGACCGAGGAGGTGCCGTGGGCCACATCGTCTTCGCAACGCTGGGACTGACCAGCCTGGCGAACACAAACCTGGAGATGAGCCGGGTGCTGCGCGCCGCTGGTCACCGCACCACCTTCGTCGCCCCCGCGGATCGTGTGGGCCCGATCGAGGCGCAGGGCGAGAACGCAGTGGCCCTCACCTCGAGCGACGTCTTTCGATCGAGGGCGGCTGCGGATTCGCCCCCCAGGACCCCAACGCAGATCCCGGGATGGGTTCGTCGCCGCCGTCAGCTCCGCGAGGAGTCGATCCAGGATCGCGAACTCCAGGCGACGATCGCAGCGCTCGACCCGGACGTCGTGTTGATCGACATCGAGTTCCACGCCGCGGTACTCGCCACCGAGCAGCTCGGTGTGCCCCGCATTGCGGTCACCAACTACTTCTCGGTGTTCCGGCGCCCCGGGCTTCCGCCGCCGAGTACCTCCCTCGCACCTCCCACCACGTGGCTCGGGCGGCGCCGGATCGAGCTCGCCTGGCTTGATGTGTGGCTGCGCGGACGGGCGGGTCGCGTGCGGCACCGGCTCAGCCCATCAGGCCTGGCTGCGCTGCTCCGGCCCGTGTCTGTGGCCACCACTGATCCGGCCGATATCGCCCGGCTCGCCCGTCATCACGGGGTGAACCTCAGGGGGCGGACTGACGATCGGCAATGGCTCAGGCCGTTCCTGTATCCGGAGCTACCGATGGTGAGCTACAACGCCTTCGAGATGGAGCTGCCCCACGAGCCGCCAGCCATCCTGTCCTACGTCGGGCCGATGGTCCGCCTCGACCGCGCTGAGTCGGCGACCGACGAGGCAGACCGGGAGCGCTGGGAATCGCTCCTCGCCGCCCGATCAGCTGGGTCCGAGCGCCGGCCGCTGGTCTATGCGACGCTCGGCACCTTCTGGGGTGCCGACCAGTCCTTGCTCCGCCGGATCATCGGTGCGTTCGAACACCGAGGAGACTGGGACCTCGTTCTGGGTCTGGGCGGTACTGTCGACCCGGGCGCTCTCGCCCCGGTGCCGCCGAACGTGCATCTCCTCAGCTGGGCACCCCAACTCGAGGTGCTCGCGCACGCCGACTGTGCCATCACCCACGGCGGGATCGGCACAATCGACGAGGCGATCTGGTTCGGTGTGCCCCTCGTGGTCTACTCGACCGGGTTCGTCGATCAGGACGGTTGTGCCCGCCGCGTGGATCTGCACCGATTGGGAGTGTGGGGCGATCCCGCGAACGACGATTCCGCTGCGATCGGGGCCGCCATCGAACGGGCGCTGTCGGATCCCGACATTACCTCGGCGGTGGCGTCCATGGCAGAGGTGTTCCGCAGTCACGCCGCCAGTGGAGCGGCGGTCAACGCTGTTGAGCAGCACCTGCCGGCCCAGCCCCAGGGGCTGGCCCACCATTGAACGGCATCGATGACTAGGGTCTTCGGCGACACCAGACCCGAGGAGACTCCCATGCGGCCATCGACCCGTCGCCCCCGCACCATGCTTGCGATCGTGGCCGTTGCGGCGCTGATCGCTGCCGGCTGTGGCGACGACGGCCAGGGAGAGGCCTCCGGTTCGGTCACGAAGGACACCAGCGAGGTCGGTTCCACCGACTCCACCGGAGCCACCGACGGCGACGATGGAACCGAGGACGGGACCGACGGCGACAGCGGCAACGACGACACCGGTGGTGACGACACGACGACCACAACCGAGGCGACGACCTCGACCTCAGACGACACCACCAGCACCACGAGCGACGCGATCGAGCCGCTCCTCGCTGCTGGCACGTCAACCTGCTGGTCAGCGCCCATCAGCGACCCATCTCTCGCTGATCTGTATCGCCTGGACGTGGCAGCCGACGGTCTGAGCGTCGACCTCACGAGCTGGCTCGTCGGGGACTTCGACGTGATCGAAGCCATCGAGTTCGGAACCGGCGAGTTCGTGTCGGACACCGACGTGAACGTGTCGATCACCCGCTGGACCACCAGCGGTACCACGTCGGGGTCGGCCCGGGCGAGCATCGGGGTCGACGGCCTCACCATCGAGGGCGGCACGGCCGGCACCATCCCGTGCAGCACGGTCGACGCCATCAGAGCAGGCCCCACCGGGCTCACGATCCGGGTGAACGAGGAGATCCGCTTCGCCACCGGCGCCGTATCGGGCTCGGTGGACGGGGCCGTGATCAGGGGCGAACGCGACCGTTACTTCTTCGAGGCGGGCGACGGCCAAACGGCCACGATCACCATGTTGTCGCTCGAGAACAACGGCGTGTTCGATCTCTACGGGCCCACGGGTGAACTCCTAGTCAGCGAAGCCACCAGCGCCACCCTGGTCCTGCCGCAGTTCGGTGACTACGAGTTGATCATCGGCGGTACGAGAGGCAATGCCTCCTATACCGTGGATCTTCGGATCGTGAGCTGACAGCCGAGCCGCCGCTGCTGGTCAGAGGGAGTCGGCGAACGCCTTCACGCTCGCCACGCTCGACGCGTAGACGTCGGGCATGTCCTTCGGGAACAGCACGTCGCCGGCGTGGCAGGTCGCGTTCACCGTGCGCCCGGTGGCCACGACGCCGGCGGCCAACAACCGGCGCAGATAGGCGAGGCCTTCGTCGCGGAGCGGGTCGAGTTCGTTCACCGAGATCACGTGCGGCGGCAGGCCCCGGAGGTCATCCACCGTGGCGTGGTATGGCCAGGCCAGCGGGTTCGTCGAGGTCTCGGAACTAGGGTCGTAGACGTGAGCGAGCGGCCCCATCAGCTGGCTGCTCAAGAAGTAGCCGTCGTTCTCCACGAGTGACACCAGGTCGGGATCGCCGCTGTCGTAGGCGTTCGAGATGTAGGGGCACTGGGCATACACCCCGTCGACACCGCCAATCGTGCCGTCCTGGAGGGCCTTCAGCGCCGTGGCCAACGCCAAGTTGCCCCCGCCGCTCTCGCCGGACAACACCAGCGACGTGTAGCCGAGTGCGGCCTTGTTGGCCGTGATCCAGGCAAGCGCCGATGCGCAGTCGTTGAGGCCGGCCGGGAACGGGTGGTTGCCGAGCTTGCCCGAACCGTTGCGGAACTCGACCCCGACCACGATCAGGCCTGAGGCGGCGAGCTCGTCCCGCCACCGGGTGTAGTTCGGGTCGGACGCCGCCGCGATCACCATCCCTCCGCCGTGGGTGTGCATCACGCACGGCAGCGGGCCGTCTGCACCGGCCGGGGCGTGGATGTAGAGGCTGATATCATTGCCGTCGACGCCGCGGATCACCTCGGTGCGGCGCTCGACGTCGAGGTCGGGCAGGCCATCGAACAGGGCGGCGAACAACGCGCCATAACCCTCCTCGGTGGCTCCCAGGAATTCGTGGATGTCGTCGACGGGCGAGGCCGACGAGACCGGCGCCTCGGGCGTGAACGCCCCGAGTTCGAACGGCGCCATGGCGGCGAGCATCCGCGGATCGGCTCGCGGATCGTCTTTGAGCTCCAGGTCGGCTGTGCCGAGACGGCCCGGCAGGTTCGGTGCGGCGTGATCAGCCATTCGGTGGTCCCCCTTGAGATGGCGGGCACCGGATGGCTGCCCGGTCACACGACGCTAGTTCGGGCCAGCGCGTCTGGCGAGACGAACAGCAGGCCATATACGGCACCGACCTCAAGTCGTGGGTGGTTCGAGCCGATCGGGAGAAAGCGGTGGGTGAGCCGCTGCATTGCTCGGAGGGGAATCGACATGCCGAAAGCTCCGTACCCACGGAACGAGGACGAGCGCCTGGAGACGCTGCGGCAGTATCAGGTGCTCGACACCGCGCCCGAGCCCGGCCTGGACGCCATCACGGCATCGGCGCGTTCGGTGGCTGGGGTGTCGACCTCCCTGGTGAGCCTGATCGACGCCGACCGCCAGTGGTTCAAGTCACGGCGGGGAATGGAGGCGACCGAGACGCACCGCGATCAGGCGTTCTGCGCTCACGCGATCCTCCAGGACGAGCCCATGATCGTGCCGGACGCCTCCGCCGACGAGCGCTTCATGGACAATCCCCTCGTGACCGCAGAGAACGGGATCCGCTTCTATGCCGGCTTCCAACTTCGAGCCCCGAACGGCCACGCCCTGGGCACGATGTGCGTCATCGACTCCGAGCGCCGCGAACTCAGCGCCGGCCAGCAATCGCAGCTGACCACGCTGGCCCGGCAAGCCGAGACCTATCTCGGACTGCGCCACGTGCTGCTGCAGGCCGACTCCGCGGCGCTCGCCGCCAACGCCCTCGTGCGGGGGGTGGGCGAGGAACTGGTCAACACCCTGCAGGGGATGCTGGTGGCCGAGTCCGATCTGTGGGGCACCACGCTCGATCCGGGCCAACAGGCGTCACTCCAGGCGGTCAGCCAGGGAACCAATCACATCATGTTCCTCATGAGCTACCTGCAGACCCAGATGGATCAGGCCACCGCCGGTATCGAAGGTGGACCGTCGAGCGTGGGCGTCGCCCTCCCCGACCTCCTCTCAGCGCTGCGGTAGGCCGTAGCGCTCCAGGATGTCGTCGGGCTTGAACGTCTCGTAGGGCACGACGTCCGCCGTGCAGAGGCTGACCATCGCGTCGACGATCTCGTTCGGGTCGAGCTGGTTGCCGAGCATCCGGGTGCGGGTACCGGCTGCGAGGTCCAACTCGACGGCCCCGCCAGCAGGGGCGAGCTGGGCGTCCACTCCGTCCACCATCGCATCGTTGAAGCCCGTGGCGTAGGGGCCAGGATTCAGCTTGCACACCTCGATGCCGTAGGGTTCCATCTCGGCCCGTAGTGATCGGGTGAACGCTTCGAGCGCATGTTTGGTCATTGCGTAGGGGCCCGAGAGCGGGCCGCTGAACAGCCCAGCGATCGACGACACCACGATGATGCGGCCCCACCCGGCCTCCTTCATCGCCGGGATGACGGCCTGAGTCACGTTCAGCGTGCCGAAGACGTTGACCTCGAACACCTGGCGGACGAGATCCATCGGAACGTCCGCGAGCGGCCCGAGTTGGCCGCGTCCGGCGTTGTTGAGCAGCACCGTCGGCCGCCGTTCGGCGACAGCCGCCACGTCGTCGCCGTTGGTGATGTCGAGCACAACTGCGTCGAGCGTGCTGGGCGCGTCGGCGGTGAGGGCGTCGGCCTCAGCCTGATCGAGCGTTCCGGCGATCACGTGATGGCCCTGGGCGGCCAGCGCCAGTGCGGTTCCCCGGCCAAAGCCCGTGCCCGCACCGGTGATGAGAATGGAAGAGGACGGCATGGCGCCGGAGCGTAGCCGGGCCGCCGGCGCAGATCCCGGCCGGGACCACAGGCAGTGCCTCGTACACTTCGCCCATGGGTGCGTCGTCGATGGTGCCAGGGCCGATCCGCCGGCTGGCCGAGGAGCTCACCGAGCTCAATCCCGACATCGGAACGTCCGTCGACGATCCCCTGGCCGTGATCGAGGAGATCGACTACGCGCTGCGGCCCCCGGTGCACGAGCGTCGAGTGCCGAGCTATGGCGCCATCGTGGGGGCTCGCACCGAGCTGAGCCATTGGGCGGAGGCCGCCGGTTTCGAGGTCAGCCGCCGTCGGGTGGATGACCTGCGCGACGCAACCGTGCGCCGCCTTGCCGACGGCATCGTGAGTTGGGCGATCCGGGGCAGCAGCGGCGTGAACGATCTCGTGGTATTCGACCGTAGCGTCGGCTCGGAGCGGGATCAGACGATCCTCGCCGACGCCACGCAGGGCGTGATGGTGCAACGTCACCCGAACGGCACGGTGCGGGCGATCGGCCCGTTCGGGGTGCTGCGTCACGATGGCATGACGTGGCACCTGGAGCCTCCGATCGATCGCTGGCTCGATCGGGAGCGGTGCCTGTCGTTGCCGATGGACGCCTGTCTGTTCGACAAGGTGCTCCGCTTCGCCGTTCACGACGTGGCCGCCCGTCGGATCGGAGCCACGTTGTTGATCTCGCCCGACGGCTCGCTCCACCCGAACACCGAGCAGCGCGTGGGCCGGCCACCGGAGTTTGCCATTGACCGGCCCGCCGACCTGGCCCCGCTCTACCACATCCTGGGGCAACTCGACGGCGCCGCTGCGTTCAACGCCGAGGGCCAGCTCCAGCACCTCGGCCTGCGGCTGGTACCCACCGTGGAGGCCGAGGCTGCGGTCAAGGCCTACCGCGGCACCCGCCACACGTCGGCGCTGCGGTACTCGTTCGACGATCCCGCCGCAGTCCTCGTGGTGGTGAGCGAGGACGGGCCGATCTCGGTGGTGCAGGGGGGCAAGCTCATCGGCGTGTCGACCACGTTGGTGCCCGCGCCCTGAGCTGTCGCCCACTCCGCCGGCCAATCAGCGGTGAGTCAGTGGCCAGTCAGCGGCGGTCAGCCTGCCGGGGGTGGGCGCGTAACGCGTCGGTGAGGCTGCCGGCCATCTCGGTGAGATCGGCGGCGGTGAGCCGCACCTCATCGGTTGAGCTGGTGGTCTCTTCGTTGGCGGCCACCACATCGTCCACCTTCATCGGTCGGGGGTTCGACCAGGTGAGAGCCGCCGCCCGAGTGGGGCCGAATGAACTGATCTCGCCCGAGGGGGTCAAGTCGCCGTCGGCCCGACCGATCACCGAGACCGGGTAGAGACAAACCGACAACGAAGGGGACCGGCGTGGACAACGTGCTCGTACGCAAAGGCGCAGCCGAATTCGTTGGGACCGCGCTGCTGCTCGGAGCAGCGATCGGCGGCGGTCAGGCCGCAACGGCGACTGGCGCTCCCCCGCACATCGCCCTACTCATCGCCACGATGGCGGCGGCCGCCACCCTGTTCACGGTGCTGCACGCGATCGGCCCCGTGAGTGGCGGCCACGTGAACCCCGCCGTGTCGATCTCGATGCTGGCCACCCGCAACCTCTCCCCGACCGAGGCGATCGTGTACGTCGCCGCACAGGTGAGCGGTGGCATCCTCGGGGCAACGGGCGCCAACGCGGTGTGGGACGTACCCCTCGTGGCGGGTCCGGGTTCGGGTTCGGGCACCCTGTCGACGGCCTCCTACGGCGCCGAGATCATCGCCACCTGTGCCCTTGTGGGCGCCATCCACGCGGCCGTGCGCGGCGGCAATGACGCTCGCCTGCCGATGATCGTGCCGGCTGCCGTGATCGCAGGCTCGTTCGCTGCACCCTTCGGGATGGCGAACCCGGCGGTGACCCTCGCTGCTGGCATCGTGGGCGATGCCATGTCGATCGGACCGATCCTGGTGCTGGTCGCTCTCGAGCTGGCGTCGGCCGTGGCCGTTGCCCGCGCCGTGGCCCTGCTTTACGGGAAACTGGCGAGCCAGGCGGCCGAACAGAAGGCGTTCGAGGTCACGCTCGATCGCACGCCGACCGTCGAGCTCGACGTGGTCACCGATGCGATCAAGGCTGCAATCCGAGAGAACGACAGCGTGTTGCGCACCGCCGACGGCGGTTGGCGCGTGGTGTTGCACGACGCGTCCGACGAGGTGGTCGAAGCAGTGCGTCAGCGGGTGTCGGCGTTCGTCGAACTCGCCATCGACGTGACGCAGGGCCCTGGTGCCGGCCCCGTGGTGAACCTCGTACCGGTTCCAGACCCAGGCTCATGACCGACGAGCCCGAGGGCGACGCTCGCGGCGCAGTAGTTGTCTTGACAATCTTTGCTTGAGCAACCATTATTAGTTGTGTGGACAATGATCTGACCGACCGTTCCATCACCACCGTGTACGAGCCAGAGCCGCAGCCCGGCACTGGCATTCTCCACCCATTCCCCACGGCCGAGATCCCGCACCTCGATCCGTTCGTGTTCCTCGACACGGGCGCCCCGAGACACCTCGGCGAGCACGAGATCTTCGTCGGCCCCCATCCCCACCGAGGCGTGCAGCCCGTGTCGCTGGTGTTCCGCGCTCGCATCGAACACCGGGACTCGCTCGGCAATCACGCCACCGTGACCTCGGGTGGCATGCAGTGGCTCGTCGCCGGAGCCGGCGCGCTCCACGAGGAAGTGCTCAACGGCGACGAGAAGGGCGTGTTCCACATGGCCCAGCTGTGGGTGAACGTGGCCGCCGACCAGAAGATGGGCCCACCCGCACACCATGCGGTGGCGCCCGACGAGGTGCCAGTCCTCACCGACCTGGCGCCCGGTGTGACCGTGCGCCTGTTTGCCGGCGAACTCGACGGTGTGTCGGGGCCTGCGCCCCTGGGTACGCCGGTGCTCATCGCCCACGTGATGGTGGTCTCCCCCACGTCAGTGACCATTCCGATCCCGCCCGGATGGACCACTGGCGTGACCGTGGTCGACGGTGCGATCGATCTCGACGGTCGGCACGGTCTGGCTGCGGGGGCCACGGCGGTGTACGCCGACGACGGCGACCAGATCACGATCGGATCCACCACAGGCGGGGAGGCGTTGGTGATGGCGGGCCAGCCGATCGGTGAACCCGTGGTGATGGGCGGCGGATTCGTGATGACGTCCGACGACGACATCGCCGTTGCGTTCGAGGATCTGAGGGCCGGCCGCTTCGGCGACCTGACGCCGTCACGCTGAATCGCCCACGGATGACAGGTTCCTGACACTCGGGGTCACTAGCCTCCGGGGCATGAGCCAACAACACATCGACATCTGGAACGCAAGCGCCGACGCGTTCACCGCCCGCTACGAGGCGATCACCGACGACCAGTGGAGCGTCGCCACGCCGTGCGCGGGGTGGAACGTCAAGGAGCTCGTCGACCACGCCGTTGGTGTGCAGGCCCAGTACTGCGGGGGCCTGCTCGGCGCCGAGATCCCCGAGGGCGCCGACTGGCCAACGGCCCGCGACGCGATTCGCGCCGCGCTCGCCAACGAGGCTGCCCTCGAGGGCACCGCCGAGATGGGCCCGATGGGCACGGTGCCCAAGACGGTGCCCTTCGGCGTCGCCGCCAGCGACCTGCTGATCCACACCTGGGACGTGGCCCGCGCCATCGGCGCCGACGAGACGCTGCCCGAGGGCCCCGTGGCCGCCACCCACGCTGGCCTGCAGCGCTTCCCCGAGGCGGCGATGCGCAGCGAGGGCATGTTCGGCGCCGCTGTCGAGGCGGTTGACGGGGCCGACATGCAGACCCAGATGCTGAACTTCGCCGGTCGAACCGTCTGAATCGAAGCGCTCGGGGAGACGATCCCGGCTGGCGCCGCTAGGAGTGCGTCATGCTCCAGTCGGGATCGGTCACCTCGTGCTCGTAGCAGTACGCCCACGTGGCCCCAGCCTCGATCGAGATCATCACAGGATGCCCGGTCTCCTGGAAGTGCTCGGTGGCGTGGGCGCCGACTGAGTCGTCGCAGCAGCCGACGTGGCCGCAGGTGAGGCACATTCGGAGCTGCACCGGATCCACGCCGTGCTCGACGCAGTGCGGGCAGATCGCCGGCGGAATCTCGTCCCGGGCCTTGGCCGCCTCCAGGTGCTCGCACGTTCCCGCGAGGTCAGAGATCTGCGACTCCACCTCGCGGGTGAGGCGGTACTCCGACTTCTGGGCGGCGACCACCTCCACTCCGATCTGGCCCACGACGATGGCAGCGATGAGGCCGATGCCGACGAGTGCGGTGATCGTTCCCGTGATGAGCAAGGCCGCCACGGGAGCGATGAGAACGGCGGCAACCACCCGAGGCCCGACTCGTTCTGGAGCTTCGATGGCGAAGTGGGTGCTCACGGTCACGAGGTCGAGCACGGCCACCGACAACAGGATCACGATCAGCGCCCCTGCGAGCAGCAGCGTGTAGTTGTCCTTGAAGTCGTCGGCCACGGCCTCGACGCCCACGATCTTCTTCGCCGCCACACCGAACGCGGTGATGCTGAGGGCCAGCGGCAAGTGGGTGTACACCCAGATGAGGTTGTTCGTCGGTGGCCGGGAGGACAGAACGCTGGTGGAGCGGATGTGGGCGTCGGCCACGTCGTCGAAGTAGGTCCACCAGAGGGCGAACAAGATCAAGAACCCGAGACCGGCGAAGAGATGGGTGGTCGGCGAGAGCCCGATCACGCTCACCTCGGTGAGCGTCTTCACGAACGTCTCACCGAGCACGATGATCGTGAACAGGGCGTATCGCTCCTGGAAGTGTTCGGCGTAGGCGGCCCGGATCTCGGGGGTGTTGTTACGGGGATCGGACGGGCGCCGCACCCCGAGCACGGGGGCGATGAACTCGATGCCGAGTGCGACGGCCCACACCACGATGGCGGCACGGCCCGGCACGACCACCGACGCAGCCCACAGCACGGTGGCCGCCCCGAAGAACCTCAGGAAGTGATCGATCTGGTCGCGGGCCTGTGGCACACGGGACCGGGCCCGCAGGTACATGATCAGCAGCGGGATGCGAGACCCGAGGTAGGCCACCGGCAACCATCGCTGCCAGTTCTCAGGGGTGGTCGCGGCCAGCACAGCGATGTTGCCAACGGCGAACATCTGCACGAACGTGAGCAGGCGATGCACCACGTCGTCCACGGCATAGCGATTGATGAATGCAGTGGCCCCGGTCCAGGTCCACCACAGCACCACGAACGCACCGACGAACGCTGCGGTTCCCGCCCAGGAGATGTCGCTGGAGAGTCGGTCGCCCAGCTGGATGAGGGCCGCCACATAGACGAGGTCGAAGAAGAGTTCGAGCCAAGTCACGCGACCGTCTTCGGCCACTTCGTGGCGCAGGCCGGGGGGCTGCCACTTCGTCAGCGGCATGGTGAAATCCTGCCAATCATGCCCATCAGCCTAGAGACCCGATGCAACCCCGACGCCCTTGCCATTGGCGCCGTAGCGAGCACATCCATACCGTGAACCAGTGCGTTCTCGGGGCGAGTGCGCGTGGAGCTAGCGATGCGGCGGATGACCTGGCGACTGATGGCGGTAGTGGTGTTGTTGGCCACAGTGGTGATCGGCCCGGCCGACGCCGACAGCGTGACGGCGCCCGACACGATCAATGTGCTCGGCGAAACCTCGATCGTGCTCGATTCATCGGGGAATCCGGTGATCGCGTACCGCGGCAACAGCGACCTGCGCGTCCTCGTCTGCGACGACCCGGACTGCACACCGCTGGAGTTCCCGATCGTGCCCGACCTCCCCGGTTCGGTTGGTGAGTACACCTCGATCGTGCTCGACGCCGCCGGCAAACCCGTCGTGGCATACCACGATGCCACCAACGGCGCGCTGAAGATCATCCACTGCAACGACCCGTTCTGCAACATCGGCGGTGACTCGATCACCACCCCGGATCCGGGTGGGAACGCCGGGGCGGACGTCGTTGGCACCCATACCTCGATCGCCCTCGATGGGGCGGGCTTCCCCGTGGTGTCGTACTACGACGAGACCAACGAGGACCTCAGGGTCATGCACTGCAACGACGTGAACTGCGCCGGTGGCAACGAGTCAATCGAGATCGTGGACGCCACCGGCAACGTCGGTATCTACAGCGACCTCGAACTCGACGCCCTCGGCAACCCGGTGGTGTCGTACACCGATCTCGCTGCCGGTGAGCTGAAGCTGGTGCACTGCAACGACCCCGACTGCTCCCGGGGGGGCAATGAGTCCATCGTGGTGGTCGACGACGACGGCGTGACCGGCTGGCACACCTCGCTCGAACTCGACTCGCTCGGCTTCCCCGTGATCGCCTACCTACGGATCACCGGCCAGGACGTGAGGGTGGCCCACTGCAACGACGCCAACTGCACAGGCGGCGACGAGTCGCTCACGGCCCCGGAGACCATCCCCAACGTTGGCTTCCACATGACGATGGATCTCGACTCGGCCGGGTTCCCGGTGCTTGCCTACTACGAGTCGACCAACGACGACCTCAAGATCATGCGCTGCAACGACGCCAACTGTGCCGGCAACGACGAGGCAATCGTGATCGCCGACTCGGCCGGCGACGTTGGCCAGGACGCATCGCTCGTGCTGGACGCCAACGGCTACCCGGTGGTGTCGTACCACGACGCGACCAGCGGCGACGACTCAGTGTTCGGCGGCGACGGCAACGACCGGATCGAGCTGGGGGCCGGCAACGACTCGGCCCTGGGTCAGGACGGCGCCGACATCATTCTCGGTGGCACTGGCAACGACATGATCTCGGGCAATGCAGGCAACGACACGCTGCTCGGCGAGAACAACCAAGACACGATCTTCGGCGGCTCCGGTGACGACACGATCAACGGCGGCGAGGACAACGACACCCTCGGCGGCGGAAGCGACTCCGACTCGGTGAGCGGCAACAACGGCGACGACCTCATCTCATCGGGCTCGGGCAGCGACAGCCTGGCCTCCGGCGGCAAGGGCGAGGACCGCGTGAATGGCGGCGGCGGCAACGACGACAACGTCCATGGGGACGAGGGCAACGACTTTGTGTCGGGCAACGGCGGTGTGGATGTGGTCGACGGTGACGACGGTAACGATACGGTGCGCGGCGGCCAGAACGACGATCTTGTGCGCGGTGGCGAGGGCAACGACTTCGTGGCCGGCAACGAAGGCACCGACATCTGTGACGGCGGGCCCGAGACGATCGTCGACCAGGCCGCCCCCAACTGCGAGACCCTCATCGACATACCCTGACGGCTGCCAGGCTGGCGGCCGCGGCAGGGCTGGAGTTCAGCCCTCGACCACTACCCCATCGACCTCAGTGGTGATGCCTTCGCCCATGAAACAGAGGTGGCCGGCGGCCTGGTTCATCGCCTCGAAGGGTGCCTCGTAGCTCCAGGCCGCATCGGTGGTGCCACCGTCGATCGACCAGTAGGTGCTGAAGCCCTTGTAGGGGCAGTGGGTGGTGGTGGTCGACGAGACCAGCCGCTCGGCGGCCACGTCGGCCACCGGCAGGTAGTAGCGGTTGGGGAACCCGGTCTCCGACACCACGATCGGTCTCGACGACGATGCGATCAGCTCTTCGCCGTTGCGGACGACCACTCGACGGCTCGATCGGCGGGCGTCAACCCGGTGATACGGATCGCGCAGGTGCCCGTGCACCTCCTCGTCCTCGTCGAACCAGGCGTCGAGCTTCTCCCAGTAGAAGGCGACGTAGCCATCGAGCCACTCGGCGCCCTCCACCGGCGTCGGGTACCCCCACACGGCGTTCTCGGCCGACCGGTCGCCGACCGTGATCGTCCAGTAGGCGGCGTCACCCTTGAACGGGCAATGGGTGCTGAGATCGGTGGCGGTGAGCAGGTCCATGCGCACGTCGCCGACCGGCACGTACAGCACCGGTGGGATGTTGCTCTCGTGGAGCTGCTTGCCTGCGGTGGTGTCGAACATGGTCTCGCCGCCGAAGCGGGCGCGCACCCGGCGGGGGAAGTCGTCGAAGAGGATTCGATGGCGGGGGCCGTCGATCGTGTAGTTGACGTGGTCGGATCCGGATGAGGACAGCGGGGTCTTGCCGAGTGTGAGCGTCACGTTCGGGCCAACCGCGTCGTGCCCACGCCTATTCCAACGCTGTCACGGGAGGCGAAGCACCTCGGGGCGGCGGGAGAGATACAGGCCCAACCCGGCGAGGCCGATCAGGTTGGCGCCAACGAGCGCGGTCGGTGCCCCGAACACCTCGGCTGCCTCCCCCAGGGCGGCCATTCCCAGCGGCAGCATGCCGATCGCCATCAGGAGAAGGCCCATTGCCCGCCCCTTCATGGCGGGTTCCACCGAGCGCAGCACCAGCGCGCTCTGGGTGGCGGCGAACAGCCCGACGAAGCTCGATGCCAGGAACAGCGAGGCGAACACGAGGGCGTAGGTGTCGAAGAGGGCAAAGCCGAGGAGGAACGTGAACGCGCCGGCGGCACCCGTGGCGTAGGCCGGGCCTCGTGGCACCCGTTCGGTGAGGATCACAAGCGCGCCGACGGCCATCCCGAGCCCGGTGGCGGCGGCGAGGGCGCCAGTGGCGACCGGCGTTGCGTCCACCCGGTCGGCGATCACGGGCACGATCGGGAAGTAGGAGAAGTGGAAGAAGTTGGTGAGGGCGGTTACGCCGAGGATCGACGCCAGTACCGGCAGGCGACCGGCCAGCTTGAGGCCGCCCACGAGCAGGCTCACGAACGACTCCGCCGGTGGAGCCTTTGTCTCGCTACCGGTCCCAGTGCCTGTCATCGCTGCGGACGGTTCAGCGTGGCCAGGCGTCGAGGGCACCAGGAGCAGCAGGGCTGCGGCGAGAGCGATGGCGCCGGCGACGGCGAGGTAGGCGCCGCCCGCACCGAAGGCGCCGATCAGCGCACCGCCCGCGAAGGCGCCGACGGCCAACCCGAGGGCCGAGGCGAGCCCTTCGAACGCCATCGCCCGGTCCACCTGGGTGTCGCCGACGAAGTCGTGTACGAGGGCCCGTCGCACGGTCATGTCGATCACCCATCCCCCACCGGCAGTCACCATGTAGAGGTACAGCAGCCACAGGGGGAGCCGATCGGCCAGGGCCAGAAACCCGATGCCGGCGGTGGCGGGGCCGAGCACGCCGAACTGGATGAGCAGGAGCAGGCGGCGAGGGAACCGGTCGGACAACACGCCCCCGGCCACGCCGGCGAACAGCAGCGGTGCCCACAGGAGCGCCCCGGTGAGCTGCACGAGGCGAGGTGAGCCGGTGAGGTCATTCACCACGTAAGCGCCGAGGAACCCGATCGCCCACCGGCACAGGCTCCACACAACCCCGACGGCATAGGTGGCGGGGAAGCCGCGGGTCGAGAACAAGCGCGCCGTGGCGCTCTGGGCGGTATCGGAAGCAGCCGGGTCGGTGGTGGTCATGAGAACTCGGCCCGAGTCCACCACACCGACCGCACTCCGAGCGAAGTGGCCCCGCAGCCTCGACTCCTGCCCACTACGGTTCGGGTGGAGCGGCGCACGTGAGGGGCGATCCGATCCGGAGAGGCAGCGGGCGACGCCGTCCTCGACATCATCGCTCCCGACCGCTCCCGATCAGGAGATGTGTGGCTCCGGGGGTGAGGCTCGAACTCACGACCCACTGATTAACAGTCAGTTGCTCTGCCAACTGAGCTACCCCGGAAGGACTGTCCGAGGATAGCGCGACTGCACCCGTGCCCGGCGCGCGGTTTCCTGCTCAGTCGAGATAATCGCGGAGCCGTTCGCTGCGCAGTGGATGACGCAGCTTGGCCAACGTCTTCGACTCGATCTGGCGGATCCGCTCCCGGGTGACCCCGAACTGTTTGCCCACCTCTTCGAGCGTTCTCGGCCGTCCGTCAACGAGGCCGAACCGCAGGCGCACCACCTCCGACTCGCGCTCCGACAAGTCGTCGAGCACGTCGCGCACGGTCTGCTCAAGCAGCTTGCGAGCCGCAACGTCGAGCGGGGCCGCACCCTTGTCGGGGATGAAGTCGGCCATGGAGGTGTCGTCCTCGTCACCGACGGGCGAATCGAGCGACAGTGGATCCTGCTGGGCGATGCGCAGGATCTCCGCCACCCGCTCCGGTTCGAGATCCACTTCGCTGCCGATCTCCGCCATCGTGGGATCGCGTTCGAGCTTCTGCGCCAGCGTGCGCTGGGCCCGCACGACCTTGTTGATCGACTCAACCATGTGCACCGGCACCCGGATCGTTCGGGACTGGTCAGCAATGGCCCTGGTGATGGCCTGGCGGATCCACCACGTGGCGTAGGTGGAGAACTTGAAGCCCTTGGAGTGGTCGAACTTCTGCACGGCCCGCATCAGGCCGAGGTTGCCTTCCTGAATGAGATCGAGGATCGGCACACCGCGCCCGACGTAGCGCTTGGCGATCGACACCACGAGCCGCAGGTTGGCTGACGTGAGCTCTTGGCGGGCCCGCTCGCCGTCGCGAACCACCCGACGGAGCTGACGGCGCCGCTCTGGCGACACCTGCTCCCACCGACCCTCGGTGAGCAGCTCGGCGGATTCGGCGGCGGCCTCGGCCCCGGCCTCGATCCGCTTGGCCAGTGCCACCTCTTCCTCGGCCGCGAGGAGAGGCACCTTGCCGATCTCCTTCAGATACATCTTCACCGGGTCGGCGGAGCCACTGGCCCGGGCCATGGCGGCGGCGGCCATCCGGGCCGGATCGCCGCGGCGGGAGCGCAACTTGGTGGCCGACGCTGCGGCGTGGCCGTTCAGCTCTGGCTCGATGACCTCATCGTCGAACGGGATGGAGTTCTCAGCCAGGAAGTCGCGCACCTCAGCCAGGAGCTGAGGGGTGAGCTCCGTGCGAGGCATGACGGCGACAACGTCGTCAGGAGTGAGCGGGCGCCCGGCGCGCGAACGAAGCAACAGCCGCTGGCGATGTTCATCGGCCAGAGCGGGAACCGTCGCCGCCTTCGCAGCAACCCCTGGCTGCTCGGTCACAGAACCTCCTCCGCTTCCTCCAGGACCCAACCTAGCAAGCTCTGGACGGTTGCTGCCTTTCGGTCGGGTGCCTGTAGGTCTTCGAGCTGCCACCGGAACCACTCGAAGTCCTTCGCAAGCTCTGCTGCGGTATCGGCATCTGCGCCCCGCGCCCTGAGCCGGCGATCGTCCATCTGGCGTTGCACGAAGCCCCGCCACAGCAACGCGACCACGTCGTCGACCTCAGCGGTGGACTCCTCCACCGACAGCCGCTGGACGAACTCGGCCACCTCGGGACCACCCTGCTCGATCACCTGATGCAGCGACGAGTGGTCGCGCAGCAGCTGGTAGACGGTGGCGCAGAGATCGTCGATGAACAGCTCCGGCACGAGCTGATCGAGCACCTCACTCCCCCGGTGTACGGCCAGGCGAAGCGCCTCCAGCTCTGGCGTGTCGCGGGTGGCGCTCAACCCAGCGGCCCGGGGCGACTGCCCGTTGCTGCGACCGTTGCGACCAGGACCCCGGCCCGCCCCGTTCGCGGCGTAGCCCCCGTTTGAACCGTTCGTACCGTTGGAACCGTTCGACGCTGAGCCCTCGGCCAGCATCCGGCGAATGAAGTCGGGCTCGAACTGGCATCGGCTGGCGACGGTAACGGCGTACTGGTCGCGCACGAGCGGATCCGGGTGCTCCCGAACCATCTCGAGCGCTCGTTCGGCGGCCTTGGCTCGCCCCTCATTGGTCGATCGGTCGGCGGCGTTGATGGCCCGCTCCACCCGGAAGTCAAGGAAGGAGCGGGCATCCTCCACTGCGGTCACCAGCGCCGCCGGATCATCCTGGGCCAGCTCTCCGGGATCAACCCCCGGGGGCATCGCCACCACGGCCACGTCGAGATCGTGAGCCTTCTCCCACTCGTAGAAGCGGGCGGCTGCGTTCTGACCGGCAGCGTCGGCGTCGAAGGCGAGCACCACGCGCTTGGCGAAGCGCCGCAGCAGCTTCACGTGCTCCTCGGTGAGGGCCGTGCCACAGGTGGCGACGGCCCGTGGCGCACCGGCGCGGGCGAACCCGATCACGTCGGTGTAGCCCTCACACACGATCACCTCGTCGGCCTCGACGATGGCCGTCTTGGCGAGGTGAAGGCCGTAGAGCACCCGGCTCTTGGCGTAGATCGACGACTCCGCTGAGTTCTTGTACTTGGGCCCGTCACCGCCCGGCATGATGCGGCCGCCGAAGCCGACAGGTTTGCCCTGTGGGTCGTAGATCGGGAACACGATGCGACCACGGAAGGCGTCGGTCTGGCGACCGAAACGGTTGATCATCCCGAGCCCGGAGTCGACGAGATCGGAGTCGGGAAGCCGAAGCGACTTCGACAGCGCATCCCACGACTCGGGGGCCCAGCCGATCTGGTACCGCCGCACCACGTCGGAGTTGTAGCCCCGTTGGCGGAGATAACCCCGAGCCGGCCCCGCATCGTCGGATGAGAGCAGCCGGGAGTGGTACCACTCGACCGCCCGTTCCAGCGCATCGGTGAGCACGGTCTTGCGCTTGCGTTCCTCACCCTGGCCCGAATCGGTGTAGCGAAGCGTGATGTTGGCCTTGGCGGCCAGCCATTCGACCGCGCTGACGAAGTCGAGCTGCTCCTTCTCGCGAACGAAGGTGATGATGTCACCCCCGACCCCGCAGCCGAAGCAGTGGTAGAGGCCCTCGTCGGCGTTGACCGAGAACGACCCAGTGCGCTCGGAGTGGAACGGGCACAGCCCTTGGAACCGCAGACCGCTCTTTCTGAGCTGCGTGTACTCGGATATCACCGCCACCACGTCGGTGGACTCGCGCACCCGAACGACGTCTTCGTCAACGATTCCCACTCGTCACCAAGCTACTGGCCCGGAGTGACGAACCGGAGCCAGTTCACATCTGAGGGTTCAGAGTGTGAGCGCCGGAGGCGCTCACCCGGAGTTTCGGCCCGCCGAAACATCGTCGACAACGAGCCCCAGATCAGGCCAGCTTCTCCTCCAGCCACGAGTGTTCGCGCCGGACGCGCTCACCCCGAGTTTCGGCCCGCCGAAACATCGTCGGCAACGAGCCCCAGATCAGGCCAGCTTCTCCTCCAGCCAGGAGACCACGTCGGCGATGGGGAGGCGGACCTGGTCCATCGAGTCGCGTTCGCGGATCGTGACGGCCTTGTCTTCGAGCGAATCGAAGTCGAAGGTGATGCAGTAGGGGGTGCCGATCTCATCCTGACGGCGGTACCGCCGACCGATGGCCTGGGTCTCGTCGTAGTCGCACATGAACTGCTGCTGGATCGAGCCCAGCAGCTCACGAGCGGGCTCGGCCAGCTCTGGCTTCTTCGACAGCGGGAGCACCGCCACCTTGTAGGGCGCAATCCGGTGGTGGAGGCGCAGCACGGTGCGAGTGTCGTCGTTGACGGTCTCCTCGTCGTAAGCCGCCATGAGGAACGCCATCATGGTGCGCGTGGCCCCGGCAGCCGGCTCGATCACGTGCGGGATGTACCGCTCGTTGTTGGCCTGGTCGTAGTACTCCAGCTTCTGCCCGGAGTGCTCGATGTGCTGGCTGAGGTCGTAGTCACCCCGGTTGGCGATGCCTTCGAGCTCGTCCCAGCCCCAGGGGAACAGGAACTCCACATCGCTGGTGCCAGACGAGTAGTGGCTCAGCTCGTCGTCGTCATGAGGGCGGAGCCGGAGCTTGTCCTCGCTGATGCCGTGGTCGATGTACCACTGGTACCGCTCCTGGCACCAGTAGCGGTACCAGTCGTCGGCCTCGGCCGGTGGGACGAAGAACTCCATCTCCATCTGCTCGAACTCGCGGGTGCGGAACACGAAATTGCCTGGCGTGATCTCGTTCCGGAACGACTTGCCGACCTGGGCGATCCCGAACGGCGGCTTCTTGCGCGACGTGTTCAACACGTTGGCGAAGTTGATGAACATGCCCTGGGCCGTCTCGGGCCGCAGGTAGGCCACGGCGCCCTCGTCCTGCACAGGGCCGGCCTGAGTCTTGAACATCAGGTTGAACTGACGGGGCTCGGTGAACTGCCCCTTCGACCCGCAGGTGGGGCACTGGTCGGGGTCGTCGAGCTTGTCGAGGCGGTGGCGGGCCCCACAGTTGCGACAGTCGACGAGCGGGTCGCTGAAGTTGGCGAGGTGCCCTGACGCCTCCCAGATCGCCGGCGGCGACAGGATCGAGGCGTCGAGTCCGACCACGTCGGAGCGGAGCTGGACCATCGAACGCCACCAGGCGTCCTTGACGTTGCGGAGCATGAGCACGCCGACGGGTCCGTAGTCGTAGGTGGAGCGGAAACCGCCGTAGATCTCGGCAGAGGGGAACACGATTCCACGCCGCTTGGAGAGGTTCACGATCTTGTCGAACAGTTCGGGAGTGGGCTCCGTCATGCAACGGAGCGTAACGGCCCGATCCCAGGGCGCTTCGAAGATTTATCCGTTCTCTGCAATTGCCACGACAACGTCCGATAGGCCCACCATGGCCCGTGAAGCAACCGATCCGCCGTCGCCCGATACCGACGCGCTCGGCTCGACCAGTACGCCGGCTCCGAGCCTCGTGAGCCGCATTCTGGGTGTGGCTGCGGTCGCCGTCGTGGCGATCGTCGTCACCCTCACCCAGACGGTCGCCATCGTCGCCGACGACGTCGGCGAGGGCGACCGGGTTCTGGCCTTCGTGTCAACCGAGTCGGAATCGAACGTGTCCGCCGATCAGTACCCATGGGGCATCACCAGCGGCGACACCACCTACGCCTGGAGCACCGCCGGGCTGCTCCTGATCGCCGTCGCAACCGCCTCGGCACTCGCGGGCGTGCTCGCCGGGCCCACGCTCATCGCCGCAGTGAACCGCCGGCGCGGCGACGGCGTTGATACCGATCTACTGGCCACCCCCGGTGCCGACTCCGCCGCCACCTTCGCCTACATCCCGGCCACTGCCGGCGCGCCCAGCGACGCCCTGGCGGCCACCCCAGCCCCGCCCGCCAGCTTGGGCCCAGCCGCCAGCACCAGCACCAGCACCAGCACAGCCGGCGCACCTCCGCCACCAGCGGCAACCGACGCCGGAGCGGCCGGCTCCGCTCCCCCGGCGCCGAAGGCGAACACGCCGATCAGCGGCAAGCGAGGATCGAAGCGGCGCTTCTTCGGTCGGCGGGACGAGACCTCCGAGCTCGAACTCGTGGACATTGCCAGCGCGCTGGCCACGAGCACCAAGAAGGCATCCCGCAAGGGCCGACGAGGCAACGGTCTGGCGGGCGACGAGCGGGCCGAGCGGGCCACTCCAGATGCCCTCACCAGCTCGGTGCCCTCTGCGCTGGAGGCGATCGCTGCCTCCAAGCAGCCGAGCGACGCCGAGGTGGACCTTGCCAGCGAGGCCGCGAACGACGCGTTCGACTGGAACCAGGTGGCCCAGAGCATGCGCGACACCGATGGCGACGCCTTGGCCGATCTCGCCCCCGGCCCCGCACCAGCCGAGGCTGCCCCGGCCGACGATGACGATGACGAGATGGTGTCGGCGTCCGATGCGTTCGGTCTCGACTTCATGATCCCCGGCGCCGAACCGATCGGCGAGATCGAACAGACCGAGCCGCCAGCAGCAGCCGCCTCCGCTGGTGACACCGACATCCTCCGCATCTTCCGGGTGGACGAGGTTGCCGATGTCACCGCCGGGCCCGACGAACCCACCGGCCCGATCGCCCACGAGACGTGGCCCGGCGGCCTCGACGCAGACGACGCCGACCACGAGCCGGCCGGTGCCGACGCCTCCGAGTCGCCGTTCGACTGGGACATGGAAGTGGCTCGCATGAGCAGCCCGGCGACGGGTGAAACCGATCACGATCTCGCGGGCCACGACGGCCCCGGCGACGCCTTCGATCCCTACGAGGCACTCGACACGTTCGAACCCTTCGAGCCGTTCGCCGCGGGAACTGCAACGACCTCTGAGGCCGCGGTGGCGCCGGACGCCCTCGGCGACAGCACCCGTGGATCAGAGCCAGGCATCGACGCCCTGCGGGCCCACCTCGACGTCGACCTTCCGGACAGCGTCGTGCAGGGTGCCCCACCGGCCGACGAACCTGCCTCGGAGTCCGACGTGCCCGCGGCTCTCCGTTCCCTGGTACCGGGCGATGCACCGCTGGCTGCGCCGGCGCCGCATCCGAGCGAGGGCGACACCTCGATGAGCAGTCTCGACTGGCTCGCCGAACTCGAACGGGCCATGGATGACGACGAATACGCCGATCCGGCGGTCGATGCCGACGCGGCCCCCGAGGCCGACACCGACGCCATGATCGACGCGGTGGCCGACGGCCTCTCCAGCGCTGGCGAACACGAGCACGATGCTGACGACGCCGAAGCCGATCTGGTGTGGAGCGCCAGCTGGGAAACGTGGGTGTATCACGACGCCGAGCGCGGTCGCTGGTTCGGACACGAGACCGAGACCGACCGCTGGCTACCCCTCCCTGACGACTCCGCGCCCGTCTCCTGACAACGGTGATCTGGCGCCGGTGACACGGCGCCGGTGACACGGCGCCGGTGACCTGGCGCCGGTGATACGGCGCGCTAGCCGTTCATCTGCTCGTAGAGCACCGCAGACGCCTGCAGGCGTCGCTCGATGTGTTGCTCGAGCAACCGGGCGGCCAGGGTCTCGAGCTCGACCGCGGTGGCACCGTCGGTGCTCGACAACACGTGGCGCACCCGGCCCGCGAACACGTCGATCAACGCGAGCCGTGCCGGTTCGCTGATCAGCTGCCCCCCTGGCCCGCACGAGCGGCAGATCATGCCTCCCTCGTGGAGCTGCAGCGTGCGCAGGTCGTGCTCAGAGCCGCACGACACGCAGGCGTCGAGCAGCGGTTGCACCCCTTCCAGGGTGAGGAGCTTGGCCACGAACGCTGGTACGACGAGTGCATTTCCGGTTTCGTCGAGCTCGCGCAACGCCCCAGTGAGCAGCTTGAACAACGCCGGGCTCGACTCGCCTTCCACGGCGGTCTGGTCGACGGCTTCGAGCAGCACCGCCGTCCGGCCGTACCGGTCGAGGTCCTCTCGCAGCTTTGCGAGCGGCTCCACTCGTTCGGCCTGCGTGACGATGTCGAGGTTGCGTCCCTCGTAGAGCTGGAGCCGCACCACCGATCCAGGCTCCAGGCGAGACCCGAACTTGCTCCTGGTGCGTCGCACCCCTTTGGCCACGGCTCGGACCTTGCCTCGGCCCCGTGTGAGCAGCACCACGATCCGGTCGGCCTCACCCAACTTGTAGGTCCGGAGGACGACCGCCTCGTCCCGGTAGAGGGCCACGGTTACGGCGTGAGCCCACCGAAGCGACGGTCGCGGTGCTGGTATTCGGCGATCGCCCGCTGAAGGTGCTCACGGCGGAAGTCCGGCCAGTAGGTGTCGGTGAACACCAGCTCGGCATACGCCGACTGCCACAGGAGGTAGTTCGACATCCGGAACTCGCCGGACGTGCGGATCCAGAGGTCGACCTCAGGCATCTCCGGGTCGTAGAGCCGCTTGGCGATGGCGTCCTCGTCGATGGCATCGGGCGACACCTCGTCAGCCACCAGCGCACGCACGGCGTCGACAAGCTCGGCCCGAGCGCCGTAGTTGAAGGCCACGGTGAAGGTGAGCTTCCGGTTGGCTGCAGTGAGCTCCACGGCGTCGTCGATCTGACGGAGCAGCCGCTTCGGCACCCGCCAATCACGGCGGCCGACGAAGCGGATCCGCACGCCCTTCTCGTTCAGCTCGTCACGCCGACGCAGCAGCAGCGACTCGTTGAACCGCATCAAGAAGCGGACCTCGTCGCCCGGTCGACGCCAGTTCTCGGTGGAGAACGCGTAGACCGTGAGCCACGACACGCCGAGTTCGAGGGCACCCTCCACCACATCGAGCAGGGCTTCCTCCCCCGCTGCGTGGCCATCGGTCCGCTTCAGACCCCGCTCATTGGCCCAGCGGCCGTTGCCGTCCATCACACACGCCACATGGTGCGGGATCCGAGCCGGGTCGAGTTCGGGGAGGTTCATCCTGATCCACGCTAGCCACCAAACCCCGGGTTCGGTTGCCAGCCGCTGCGCTACAGGACCGGCGGAGGATCTGGCGGCGGCAGCGTCGACGCCGTGGTGGACGACGACGTGCTCGACGACGTGCTTGACGACGTGCTCGACGACGAAGACGAAGACGACGATGTGGACGACGAGGGCGTTGTCGACGACGTGGTGGTGGTCGTGGTCGTCGTTGTTGTTGTCGTCGTTGTCGTGGTGGTGGTCGTCGTTGTCGTGGTGGTGGTCGTTGTCGTCGTCGTCGACGACGTGGTGGTGGTCGTCGTCGGACGCGTTGTTGTGGTGGTCGCCTGCGTCGTCGTGGTGGTGGGACGCGTTGTCGTCGTGGTCGGACGAGTCGTGGTGGTCGTGCGCCGGGTGGTCGTGGTGGTCGGACGCGTTGTCGTCGTGGTGGGCCGCGTGGTCGTGGTGGTGCGCCGCGTGGTGGAGGTTGTCGACTCAGCGGTGCTTGTGGTCGCCTCGGTGGTGGACGTGGTGCTCGACGACGTCTGGGCGTTTGAACTCGACGGGGCACCACTGGAGGTGGACTGGGTGCGGCTGGTGGTGCGAACGGTGGCCGGCGCACGATCGGCCACGCCGACGGTGGTGCTGGTCAACTCCACCACCTGGGGCACCGTGGTGGTTGGTCGCAACACGGTGGTGGACGACTCCGACGTGGTGGATGCGTCGTCTGAGGCCGAGGTCTCCGATGCGACAGGCGCCGCGACCGTGTCGACCTCGGCGCTGTCGCTGCGATTGAGAAACTGCCACCATCCGATCAGCCCGATGGACAGCGCCACGCCTCCCACGAGCACCGCTGGAACCCACTGGCGCCCGAAGCTCGCGTCGCCGCTCAGCGGGCCGGCGTGCTCGAGGTCGCCCGTGGTGCGGGTGCCGGGCCGGGCGGCGAACAGGTCCCTCGTTGTTCCCACCTCGGCCCCAGCAGCCGTTGAGGCGCCGGCGAGCGCAGCGGCGGTCGACCCAGCCGGTGGGCTCGACTCGGTTCCGGGTGTGGCGCCGGGGCCCGGTGCCGACTTCGGGCCTGGGCCCGGCATGCCTGGGCCTGACACCCGAGCGGCGGCGGCCGCGGCGGGGGCAGGAGCCGCCGCTCCAGGACCCGCCGGCCCAGAAGCAGAACCCGGAACGCCAGAGCCCGATGAGCCCGGCACAGAACCTGGCACGCCAGGGCCCGATGAGCCCGGAACAGAACCCGGCGCGTCAGGGTCGGATGATCCCGGCGTCTCAGGGCCTGGAGGTCCGGGGGGAGGTGCCGGCGGAGGCGGTGACGCCGAAGAGGGGGCGGCCTTGGCGCCGGGTGGCGGCGCGGCGGGCACAGGAGCCGCCGCGGCGGTGGCAGATGTGGTCGGGGCGTCCGGCGGAGCCGGTGACACCGACGACGGCTGCCCGGTCGGGGGCGGCGAGGAGGGCGGCGGAGCCGAGCGCCAATTCGACGGCGGCGGTGACGGAGCAGGCGGCGACAGGGCAGGCGGTGGCGGAGCCGGAGATGGTGGCGGAACAGGAGACCGTGCCGGTGCCGCCGACAATGATGGCGGTGCCGCCGACTCACTCTCGGCCGATTCTGGCCGGGAGAACAGGTCAGGTCTCGGCGACGTTCCAGCCGCGCTCGGCTGACCAGGCGCCGTCGACTGACCAGGCGCCGTCGGCGGGCCGGGCGGGAGGTCGGCATTCGGGGGGCGCCGCAACGAGAACGGGTCGTCGTTCGCAGTGCCGTCGGCCGGCGGCGCCGATCGAGGCCCCTTCGGCACCGGCGGCGATCCGGGGAGAGCCTGGCGGGCGTCGCTCGGCTTCGGTGGGGTGCTCGCAGGCGGCGGATCGACTGGCGCGCCGGCTCCGGGGGCGGCGGCCGGCGGCGGCCCGCCAGGGCGAACAGCCGGGATCTCGGTCGATGGTCGAGGCTCAACGGAGCCGGGTACACCTCCGAACAGGCCAGGGTTCTCGGTGAGTTCGCTCAGCCCTTCCTCGGAGAACAGGTCGGCCGGCCACAGCGGATCGGCCCCGGGCCGGTTCGGGAGGACGGAGCCACTCCCGACCCTCGGTGCGCGCGGAGCTCCGTTCTGGCTGCCTGGCGTGTCGGGGTTTGGTGCCGCTTCGCCGGCCGGAACCGACGCATCGTCGAGGCCGGGCTTGGGCCCGAGCAGATCCGAGGTCGCAGCAAGCCCAGGCAACTCCAGACCGAGGTCGTCCGAGAGCTGCTCGACGTCAGGCCAGAACCGGCTGTCGGGCCGCTCCCCCACGTCTCGGCGGGGATCGGAGCCATCGCTCGGCACGGCGCGCGGCGGGCGCAGGCCGTCGTCGTCGCTGTTGGATGGCCCCCCGCCTTGACCTTGTGATGACATCCCCACCGAACCCGTACACGCGACTGTTACGAAACGCCAACGCAGGATCTTACTGCCTAGGCTCCACCAGGTGATAGGTGCTGCCGACCTGCTGGGCAAGGTAACCCAGTCGCTGGATGGTGGTGGTGAGACACGCACCGGCCAGATCGACATGACCACCCAGGTGGCCGACGCGATCGACGACCAGACCACGCTGCTCATCGAGGCAGGAACGGGTACGGGCAAGTCGCTGGCCTACCTCACGCCGATCATCGCGTCGGAGCGCAAGGCCGTGGTCGCCACCGCGACGATCGCGCTCCAGAATCAGCTCATCACCCACGACGTGCCCCAGGTGTCGGACGGGCTCGGCGTTGACGTGTCGGTTGCGTTACTGAAGGGCCGTCGCAACTACCTCTGCCGGCAGCGCTTGGCCGAGCTGGAGCGAGCCAATCAAACCGAGCAGATGGAGCTTCTGCGAGGCAAGAACCCGGCCAATCACCTGGATGAGATCACCGAGTGGTCTGAACGCACCACCACCGGCGACCGTGAGGAACTCGATCCGGCACCGCCCCCCGACGTGTGGAGTGCGGTCAGTGTTGGGCCCGATGAGTGCCCTGGGGCTGCCCGATGCCCCGAGGGCGGTACCTGCTTTGCCGAGCGGGCCCGCCTCGAGGCGTTCGAGGCCGACGTGATCGTGACCAACCACCACTACTACGGCCTCCACTTGGCCTCTGGAGGAACCCTGTTACCCGAGCACGACGTGGTCGTGTTCGACGAAGCCCACCAGCTGGTCGACACCTTCGGCGCGACGTGCGGTACCGAGCTGAGTGGCAATCGCTTCCGCACGCTCGCTCGGCGGATCCGGGCCGTGCTCACCGATGACGACGTGCCGGCGGCCCTCGACCGCTCGAGCTTCGAGATGGACGACGACCTGCGCCCCCAGGTCGGCAAGCGGGCCGAGCTCGGCGCTGAACTCATTGCCCGTCTCGTGGCCGGCCGCGACCGGGCCGAACAGGCTCTCAACGCCCTCCGCAAGCTGAACCCGAGCGAGGGCACCGACGTCGCCGCCAGGATCCAGCGGGCCACGCTGGCCGCCACGAGCCTGGTGAACGACGTCGACGCCGTGATCGAGGCCGGTCCCGACGATGTGCTGTGGGTCGACGGCTCGGACTACGCGCCGATCCTGCGCCGCACACCCCTCAAGGTCGGCGATGTGCTCGACGCCCACCTGTGGCCCGACCGGTCAGTGATCCTGACCAGCGCCACCCTCGCCGACGGCCTCGTGCCCCAGCTCGGCCTCGACGGGAGCAACACCGCGATCGAGCGGGTGGCGTCACCGTTCGACTATCCCGAACTCGGTCTGCTCTACTGCCCGACCGACCTGCCGAACCCGCGGCGCAACGACCACCGGGCCGCCGTGCAGGACGAGATCGCGGCACTGGCCACCGCAGCGGGCGGGCGCACCCTGGCATTGTTCACGAGCTACTCGGCGCTGCGCGACGCGGCCGACGCCCTGGAGGGCCGGGTGCCGGGACCGTTGTTGGTGCAGGGCGACGGGCCCCGTGACGCCCTGGTGGAGCGCCTCCGTACCCATCCGGGGGCGGTTCTGTTGGCCACGATGTCGTTCTGGCAGGGTGTCGATATCCCTGGCGACGCCCTCACCCTCGTGACCATCGATCGAATCCCGTTCCCCCGCCCCGACGAGCCGGTGAGCCAGGCCCGACGCGACAAGGCGGGCCCCGCCGCATTCGCCCAGGTCGACCTGCCCCGGGCCCAGATCCTGCTCGCCCAGGCCGCCGGCCGCCTCGTGCGCCGTACCACCGATCGCGGGGTGGTGGCCGTGCTCGATCCGCGCCTCGCCACCGCCAAGAACTACCGGTGGGAGCTCATCCATGCGCTGCCGCCGTTCCGCCGCACGAAGGACCGCAGCGAGGTGCTCGCCTTCCTCGCTGCCCTCGACGCCGAGGCGACAAGCTCAGCCAGCCGTGCCCCCACCACTGACGCGAGCGACGAGGACGGGGATGAACCCGACGACGAGCACGTCGTCGAACCCGAGGACGAGAGCTAGTAGCCGAGGTCCTCGATGGCGCTGCGATCGGACTGCCAGTTCGGCGCCACGGTCACGACGAGTTCCAGGAACGCGCCCTTGGGGAGCTGAGCCCGGACGCGACTACCGATGTCTTTCAGCACCTTGCCGCCCCGGCCGATCACGATCCCCTTCTGCGACTCACGTTCGACGAGGATCTCCACCCGGATCCGCGGCCACGCCCATTCGGTGACGCGGGTGGCTACTGAGTGGGGCACCTCGTCCCGGGTGACCCGCAACAGCTGCTCGCGAACGAGTTCGGCCACCCAGTGGGCGTCTGAGTGGTCGCTCACCATGTCGACCGGGTACCACTCCGGGCCTTCGGGCAACAGCGAGAACACGTGGTCGACGAGGGCGGGCACACCCCTCCCGGTGAAGGCCGACGCCGGGAAGTAGGCCGCCAGATCGAACTGCGACGCCGCCTCCAGCTGCGCCAGGACCTGCTCGGGGGCCAGACCGTCGATCTTGTTCAACACCCCGATCGTGGTGGCTGGGTCGAGCCCGTCCATGATGAACTGATCGCCGCGCCCGACGCCGGACTGTGCGTCGAGCACGAGACACACCACGTCGACATCGGAGCGGGCCTGAGCGGCCGACTCGTTGAGCCGGTGCCCCAGTGCGCTGCGCGGCTTGGAGATACCTGGGGTGTCGACGAACACTGCCTGTGCCCCGTGACGGTGCACCACCCCTCGCACCTGGTGACGGGTGGTCTGCGATCGATTCGACACGATCGAGACCTTGGTCTCGACGATCCGGTTGAGCAGCGTGGACTTGCCGACATTCGGCCGGCCCGTCAGCGCCACGAATCCCGATCGGTGGGGCGTCCCCTCGGCGTCGGCGTCGGCGTCGGCGTCGGCGCCAGGCCTGTCAGCACCAGCGTCGGCGCTGGTGGACGGCTCGGTCATGACGGCACGCTGTCAGTTCGGGCCATGGTGGGGCGCACGATCTTCACTCGGGTGATGCGCCGCCCCTGCACCCGCTCCACCCGGAGTGAGTAGCCGTTCACCTCGCAGTGCTCGCCAACGATCGGCACGCGGCCGAACCGGTCGAACACGAGGCCACCGACGGTGTCCCAGTCGCCCTCGGGCAACTCCATGCCGGAGAGGTCGTTCACCTCGCCGATCGAGATCCGGGCGTCGACACGGATCGAACCGTCGACCTGGCGCTCGACGAGCGACTCCTCCACGTCGTACTCGTCGACGATCTCACCGACGAGTTCTTCGATGAGGTCCTCCAGCGTGACCAGGCCGGCGATGCCGCCGTACTCGTCGACCGCCACCGCCATGTGGTACTTCTCGGCCTGCATCTCGGTGAGGAGTTGCGACACCTTCTTCGTCTCCGGGACGAACCGGGCCGTGCGCACCACACTCTCCACCAGTTGGTCGGCCTGGCCGTCGAGTTCGGCCCGGATGAGATCCTTCACGTACACGAGGCCGATCACGTCGTCGACCGAGGCCCCGACCACCGGCACCCGGGAGAACCCCGCCAGCGACGTCACCTCCAACGCATCCGAAACGGTGAGGTTCCGATCGACCGTGGTCATGTCGGTGCGGGGCACCATCACCTCGCGAACCACCGTGCCACCGAACTCGATCACCGACTCGATGAGATCGCGTTCGCCCTGTTCGAGCACCTCGTCCTCCACGGCGGCGTCGGCGAAGGCGATCAGGTCCTCCGGCGACGAGAACGGGCCGTGCCGCAACCCCTTGCCCGGTACGGCCCAGTTGGTGAGTGCGATCAGGAGATTGGCCACCACCCGAACAGGTGCGAAACCGGCGACCAGCTCCACCGGTCGAGCCAGACGGAGTGCCACGCCGTCGGTTCGCAGGATGCCCATGGTGCGAGGCAGCACCTCGGTGAGGACGAACACCACGAGCACGTTGGCCACCACGACCAGGGCAGTGGCGGGCCATGGGAGGAACCTGGCGCTGAGCAGGGCGACGAGCGTGGTCTCGACAAGCTGAACGAACAAGATCACCAGCCGGAGCGGGTTGAGCACGGCCTCGGGCTCGGCCAACAGCCGCAGGAGCCGCGACACCCGGCGGGGGTCGGCACCCTCCAGCGACTCCACCCGAACGGCGTTGGTGCGGATCAAGGCCTCCTCGCCCGCCACGAGCACCATGGCCAGCACGAGCAGAAGGAGCACACCCACGAGGGTCAACACGTCGGGAAGACCGAAGGTGACGGTGGCGAGAACGAACGAAGCCATTCAGCCGCTCACCGGAACGGGGTGGTTGATCCCGTCACGAGCGAGGTGCCACCGCTCGCGGGCCTGCATCGCCAGCCGCTCGGCGGGCTCGGCATGGTCGTGGCCAAGTACGTGGAGCACGCCGTGCACCACCAGAAGCGTGAGTTCGGCGTCGAGGCTGCCGGCGTGATCGGGCGCCTGATCAGCGGCCCGCTGGGGGCACACGATCACGTCGCCGAGGTGAAGCGGTGGCGCGTCGTCAGCGGATCCATCGAGCGCCGCTGGCCCGTCCAGCGGGAAGGCCAGCACGTCGGTCGGGCCCTCGTGGCCCATGTGTTCGGTGTTGAGGTCGGCCATCGCGTCGAGATCGACGAACACGAGATCAAGCCGACCACCAGCCACACCTTCACCTTCGAGCGCCCGCTCGGCGATGCCACACCAGCGGTCGACATCGAGACCGGCGAAGCCCGACTCGTCGAGGCCCACCACGTGGAGGCCGTCGACGGCTTCGCGATCGAACAGACCATCAGCACCACCAGCAGGGGGTTGGTCGGACTCCCCATCGAGGTCAGCAGCGCCCGAGTCGTGGCCGGGTGCGGCCTCGGCAGCCGCTGGTTGCTGGTCGGTGGTCACGACGGCTCGTTGAAGCGGGCGTAGGCGTCGACGATGTCCTGCACGATGCGGTGCCGAACAACGTCGGCCGACCCCAGACGAACGAATGACAGCCCGTCGATCTCGCCGAGAATGCGTTCGATGTCGCGCAATCCACTGCGACCGCCGGCGACGTCGACCTGCGTGGTGTCGCCCGTGACCACGGCCTTCGAGTTGAAGCCGATCCGGGTGAGGAACATCATCATCTGCTCAGGCGTGGTGTTCTGCGCCTCGTCGAGGATGATGAAGCTGTCGTTGAGGGTGCGACCGCGCATGAAGGCGAGCGGCGCCACCTCGACGATGTTGCGCTCGAACAGCCGGGCCGACCCGTCAGCACCAACCATGTCGTGCAGGGCGTCGTAGAGCGGCCGCAGGTACGGATCGACCTTCGACATCAGGTCACCGGGGAGGTAGCCGAGGCGCTCGCCGGCCTCGACGGCCGGCCTGGTGAGCAGGATCCGCTCCACCTCTTTGTTCTGCAGCGCCCGCACGGCGGCGGCCACAGCCAACCAGCTCTTGCCGGTACCGGCGGGACCAACGCCGAACGTGATGATGCTGGAACGGATGGCGTCGAGGTAGCGCTTCTGCCCTGCGGTCTTGGGACGAACGGGCTTGCCCCGAGCCGTGGTGAGCAGTCGGTCGGTGAGGATCTCCGAGGGGCGCTCGTCCTCCTGCACCATCTGGATCGCCCGCACAACGGCGGCCGGTTCGAGAAACTGGCCCTGCTCCAGGATCTTGACGAGCTCCTCGAACACCCTGGCGGCGTCGGCTGCGTCGTGGCCATCGAGGGAAATCTCGTTGCCCCGCACGTGTACTGACGCGTCGAATGCCTCTTCAACCGCCCGAACGTAGCGATCGCGCTCGCCCAGGAGGCCGGCCATCAACTCGTTGCCGGGGACGCTGATCTTCACCGAGCTCGACATTGGTGGAGACGAGTTTACTCGCCGGCTCGGGGCCCGACGAGCAGAATCACCTGGGCTCCTGCCCGGCTGAGACGACTGTCACGCAGTGGTCGGCACGTGGGTGAGGCCGAGGTCGGCGAGACGGTCGACGGCACCCTCGATCTCCACGCCGAGAATGCAGGCCACCGCCCGCAGGTCATCCTCTCGGATGGTGAGCACCCGACCGTTGAAGTCCTGACGCTGCACCTGGATCATCACCAGGTATCGGCCGAGCATCTCGCCCTCGGGGCGGGCCACGGCGTCGAGCTGGGTGAGATCGATCGTCACCCCACTACGGCCGCCAGCTCGGCCGGTGAGATCAACCAGATCGCCGGAGTCGGCCGGGGTGGACGTGGACCGGGGCAGGAGCTGATCGACCGGCACGCTGTAGTAGCGGGCGAGCCGCTCCAGCCGAGGCACCGATATCGCACGCTCCCCGCGCTCGTAGGCGCCGAGCACCGACGCCTTGAACTCCTGGTCGGAGTTTGCTTCGACGTCCTGCAACGACAAGCGCTTCTGGCGGCGGATGGCTCTCAGACGCTCGCCTACCCGTCGGCCATAGGGCGATGAGCCCTCGCTCATCTCATCCTGTTCTCGCATGTGACTCTCCCCCGCTCGCCCTTGATGCCGAGTTCGGTCGCCCAGCGTGCTGCCACGAACCGCCCACGCTAGGGGGCGGTCAGCGCACCTTCAACCAGTGCTCCCGGGTGTCGGCGGTCCCCCGACGCCGAGCACTCCTGATCGTAGACCCACCAACATCGAGCCGGCCACGACAGCCGCCGTCTCGGCCCGCATCACGGCGCCGGGCAGCGCGACGCACGCCCTCGCAGCCCGCTCGGTGTCGCTGAATCCACCCTCTGGTCCGACCACGATGGTTGCGGTGGCGGGTGGCATCGGTGCGCCGTCTGGGTCGGCGAGTACCGCGTGTGGTGCGTCGCGGATGAAGTCGACCAACGAGGCAGCCGGTGCAACCCGGGGCTGATGGAGCCGCCGGCTCTGCTGCGTCGCCTCACGCACCGCCACGATCATCCGCTCCACCACCTTGGCGGCGCGGGCGTCGTCCCAGCGCACCACGCTGTGCTCGCTGACGATGGGCACGATCTCGTCGACCCCGAGTTCGGTGAGCTTGGTGGCCACCCACTCGGGCTTGGCCGCCTTGACCGGCACGAACCCCACCGTGATCGCTGGGGTCGGTGCGGCCACCACGGTCACCTCGCCAGTCGGCTCGGGGTTCGTAGCGAACCGAGCCGGCAGCCAGCCGCCGCGGCCGTCGCCGACCACTACCGGTTGGCCGTCGCTCAAGCGCCGCACCCGGCGATAGTGGTGGAGATCGTGGTCGCTGAGCGCAGGCGCCGAGAGATCGTCGACGAGGACGAACGGCAGGTTGCGGTCAGCCAGCGGGAGTGCCGGGCCCGACGATGCGGGCACGGCTCAGGACCCGAAGCGCGACTTGACCCGACCGAGGAAACCCTCCTCGCCGGGCTCCTTGACGGTCTCCCCTCGGAGCTCCGCCAGGCGCCGGAGCAGCTCTTCCTGCTCGCTGTCGAGGTCGCCCGGAGTGTCGACCACAACCGTGAGTACGAGGTCGCCGCGGCCGCGGCCTCGAAGCCGGGGCACGCCGCGGTCACGCACCCGGAACCGCTTGCCGGTCTTGGCGCCGGAGCCGACATCGATCGACACATCACCGTCGATCGTGGAGAACGGCACGTGCGAACCGAGGGCGGCCTGAGTTGCGGCGATGTGGAGATCGGCGTGGAGATCGTCGCTGTCGCGTACGAACACCGGATGGTCGAGCACCTGCACGTTGACGTACAGGTCACCCGCTCCGCCGCCACGGGGGCCGACCGCACCGCGGCCCGAGAGGCGCAGGGTGGAGCCCTCGTGCACCCCAGCGGGGATGTCCACGTTGTAGGTCTGCTCTTCCACGCGACGGCCCTCGCCCGAGCAGTCAGGGCACGGCGTTGCAATCTCAACGCCGTCGCCGTTGCAGCGAGGGCAGGTGCCGGTGCTCACCATCTGGCCGAGAATCGACTGACGCACCTGGCGCACCTGGCCCGACCCGCCGCACTGGCCACAACGTGTCACCTCGGACCCTGGCGCGGCGCCCGTGGCCTCGCAGGTGTCGCAGGCGATGGCGGTGCGCACGGTGACGTCCTTCGCCACCCCACCGACGACCTCTTCGAGCGTGAGGGACACGACCACCTCGAGGTCCACGCCGCGGCGGCTGCCCGGTTCGGACCGGCCGGCACCGGCGTTGAAGAACGCATCGAAGAGGTCGCCAAGACCACTGGCAGCGAACGGGTCGCCCATACCCGAGCCGCTCGCGCCCGACGACCCGAATCGGTCGTAGCGGGCCCGCTTCTCGGGGTCGCTCAGCACCTCGTAGGCCTCGGCCACCTGCTTGAAGCGGGCCTCGGCCTCGGCATCGCCGGGGTTGGCATCGGGATGGAGTTCCCGGGCCAGCTTTCGGTATGCCTTCTTGATGTCGTCTTGTGACGCCGAACGATCGACGCCGAGTAAGTCGTAGAAATCCATTGCCCTCTTCAGCCCTCGCTCAAGCGGTTGCCAAGCTGGCGGCTGACGGCCGCAACGGCCGACAGCGCCTGGTGGTAGTTCATCCTCGTGGGGCCGAGCACGGCGATCGACCCTGCGTGTTCTCCATCGATCTGGTAGGGCGACACCACGAGGCTGCAGTCAGCGAGCGGGGCCACCCCGGTCTCGGTGCCGATCGCCACGTTGAGGCCACGACCCACCACATCAGCCAGGAGCGACACGACGACGAGCTGTTGTTCGAGAATCGTGAGCACCTTCGCCACCGAGTCGACCGCCTCGAAGGCGTTCGCCACCCGCGAGGTGCCGTCGACGTACACACGCTCGAGCCCAGTGCCGAAATCGGTCACGGCCCGCAGTGCCTGATCGGCCACGGCATCCACCGTGGAGTCGCCGCTGGCGTCGAGCACGAGGGGGTCGCTGAGCGGCCGCCCGTCGAACACCGCCCGCAGCGCGGTGGTGGCCCGTTCGATCTCGACGTCGGAAGTGCCATCGGGCAGTTCCACGTTGTGCTTCGAGATCTGGCCGTTGGCCAACACCACGACGGCCAACGCCAGGGTGTCGGTGAGCGGAACCAGCTGGAACGAGCGCACGTTGACGGCATCTTCGGACTCGTCGACCACCACGGCGGCGTAGTCGGTGAGGCGGGTGAGCAATCCGGCGGTGTCGCGCATCACGTTCTCGATCTCGCCCTGCATCTCGGCGAAGAATGCGGACACCTGGCGGCGTTCGATGCCCGGGAGCTCAGCCTGGCCGAGGTTGTCGACGAAGTGGCGGTACCCCTTCTCGGTCGGGACCCGGCCGGCGCTCGTGTGAGGCTGGCTCAGGTAGCCCTCCGTCTCCAGTACTGACATGTCGTTGCGCACCGTGGCTGCTGAGACGCCCACATTCGCGACCGCGGCGACAGCCGACGACCCCACTGGCTGTGCGGTGTCGATGTATTCCTCAATGACCGCCCTCAGGATGGCGGCTTTGCGTTCGTCGAGCATGTCAGTCCGTGTGTCTCCTCGGACCAGTGTACCGAGGTGGCCCGAGGCGTCGGATTCCCGGCGACCAGGGGGCTGGAGGGGGGGCTACGACCAGCGCTCCTTGGCGGCCGAATAGCGGGCGAGCGATTCGTCGCGTTCGGTGCCGTGGTCCACGATCGGCGCTGGGTACCCGGCCGGGGCGCCGCTGGGATCGGTCCAGGGCTCGTGGATCCGCTTGTCTGGCAGGTGAGCCAGCTCTGGGAGCCAGTGCCGTAGATAGGCACCGCTGGGGTCGAATCGCCTGCCTTGGGTGATTGGGTTGAAGATCCGGAAATAGGGCGCAGCATCGGTGCCAGTACCGGCCACCCACTGCCACCCATGGTTGTTCGAGGCCAGATCACCATCCACGAGATGGCGCATGAACCAGCGGGCACCTCGGGGCCAGGCGATGTGGAGATCCTTGACGAGGAAGCTGGCGCTGATCATTCGCACCCGATTGTGCATCCAGCCGGTGGTCAGGAGCTGACGCATGCCGGCGTCCACGATCGGATAGCCGGTTCGCCCCTCGCACCAGGCGCTGAACCGGTCGTCGGCCACAGGCCCGACGTCGTGAACCATGGCGTCCATCTTGGGTTGATAGTTGGCCCGGGCGGTTTCGGGCCGACGAGCGAGCACGTCGGCGTAGAACTCGCGCCAGGCAAGCTCCTTGCGGTACACCTCCTCGCCAGGGCTCTCGCCGAGACGGTCGAGGATCTGACGGGGATGGAGCGTGCCCCACTTGAGATCAGGCGACAGCTTGGACGTGCCCAGCTCGGCCGGCAGGTCCCGCCGTTCGTGGTAGTCGTGCACGGGGCCGGCGAGGAAGGCATCGAGCCGCTCGTGGGCTGCCGCCTCCCCCACCAACGGCAGCTCGACCGCATCGTCGACGGGAGGCACCGAATCGGAGCCAATGCCGTCGATCCAGTGGATCGGAGTCTCCGGGATGGGGTCGGCCCACCCGAAGGCTCGCCACGCCTTCGAGAACGGCGTGTACACCTGGTAGGGCCCGCCCGAGCCGCTCACCACGGATCCGGGCGCCACCGCGTAGGGCGAGTCGTGCCTCACCAGGCGGCCGTCCAACCCGGCAAGGGCCTCGGCCACCGCCGCGTCGCGGCGACGGCCATAGGGACCGAAGTCGGCCGTGGCCCACACCTCCTCGCTGCCCACGGTGCGTGCGACGTCCACCACCACCTCGGCGGGGTCGCCGCAGCGAACAACGAGCCGGCCGCCCATACGTTCGTTCAGATCGGTCAGCAGCGCGGCGAGGTAGGCCCGACGGTTGGGCCCCGACGGGCCCCACAGCGCGTCGTCGATGACGAACAGCCCGAGGCAGGGCCTCGATCCGGCGAGGGTGGCGGCGTGGAGCGCCTGGTTGTCGGCCAGTCGCAGGTCACGACGGAACCAGAACACGACGGGGTCAGCCGGATCGGTCATTGCGGAGGATCGTTGCGATCAGTTGTCGAGGCGGAGGGCACGGATGAAGGTGTCGGGCGGGATCTCCACCCGGCCGATATTCTTCATCTTCCGCTTGCCTTCCTTCTGCTTCTTCAGCAGCTTGTTCTTGCGGGTGACGTCACCGCCGTAGAGCTTCTCCGTCACGTCCTTGCGGAACGCTCGCACCGTTTCCCGAGCGATGATCCGACCGCCGATCGCCGCTTGGATCGGAACCTCGAACTGCTGACGAGGAATGATCTCCTTCAGCTTCTCCGCCATGCGCCGGCCGTATTCGTAGGCCGCGTCGCGGTGCACGATCGTTGAGAACGCGTCGACCTGCTCACCGTTGAACAAGATGTCGACCCGCACGAGGTCGCCCTCGGAATAGCCAACAGGCTCGTAGTCGAGGCTTGCATAGCCCTGCGTGCGGCTCTTCAACTCGTCGAAGAAATCCACCACCACATCGGCCAGGGGCAGGTCGTACACCAGCTCCATGCGCTCGGGCGACAGGTACTCCATTCGATCGAGCGTGCCCCGGCGGGACTGGCACAGATCCATAAGCGTGCCGGTGTAGTCCGACGGCGCAATCATCGACGCCCGAACGTGCGGCTCGTCGATCCGGCGCCAATCGCCGGCCGGCGGAAGCACCGAGGGATTGTCGACAACGCGCTCCTCGCCGTTGTTCATCGTGATCCGGTACTCCACCGAGGGGCTGGTGGCGATCAGGTTGAGGTCGAACTCCCGTTCCAGCCGCTCCCGCACGATCTCCATGTGCAACAGACCGAGGAAGCCACAGCGGAAGCCGAAGCCGAGCGCGGTTGATGTCTCGGGTTCGAAGGTGAAGCTGCCATCGTCGAGCCGGAGCTTGTCGAGCGCGTCTCGGAAGTCCTCGTAGTCATCGCCGTCCACCGGGTAGAGGCCGCAGAACACCATCGGTTGGGGTTCGCGGTAGCCCTCCAACGGCTCGTCGGCGGCAGAGGCGGCACCAGTCAACGTCTCGCCCGAACGGGCTTCGCGCACATCTTTGATGCCGGCGATCAGATAGCCAACCTCGCCGGGGCCGAGAGAGTCGACTGGGGTGTTCTCGGGCGTGCGTACCCCGACCTCGTCGGCCTCGTGGTTCGAGCCAGCCTGCATGAACAGCAGCTTCTGGTTCTTCGACAGCCGGCCGTTGACCACCCGGATGCTCGACACCACACCGCGGTAGGTGTCGAAGTGGCTGTCGAAGATCAGGGCCTGGAGTGGTGCATCCTCGGTGCCTTCGGGGGCTGGCACCCGCTCGATCACCGCCTTGATCAGATCTTCCACGCCCATGCCCGTTTTGGCCGAGATCCGCAGGCAGTCCTCGGCGGGGATGCCGAGCACCTGCTCGATCTCACCTGCGTAGCGGTCGGGGTCGGCGGCCGGCAGGTCGAGCTTGTTGAGCACCGGCACGATCTCGAGATCGTGCTCCATGGCCAGGTAGGTGTTGGCGAGGGTCTGGGCCTCGATGCCCTGGGCGGCGTCGACCACCAGGATCACGCCCTCACAGGCCGCCAGCGACCGGCTCACCTCGTAGCCGAAATCGACGTGGCCGGGGGTGTCGATCAGGTTGATGATGTGCCCGTCGTATTCGAGCTTGACGCTCTGGAGCTTGATCGTGATGCCGCGCTCTCGCTCCAGATCCATCGAGTCGAGGTATTGGGCCCGCATGTCGCGCGCCTCGACCGCGCCACAGAGTTCGAGCAGGCGGTCGGCCAGGGTCGACTTGCCGTGATCGATGTGGGCGATGATCGCGATGTTGCGGATGCGGGACGGATCGACCGTTGTCATGACCACTCCAAACTACCGTGGCTCCCTGCAGCTCCGGGCAGTCGGACGAGCGCAGTTCCCGGGTTGCGGTACGGCTCGTGACCAGCAACGGAGGTGGGCGCAGCCGTCGGCGCCGCTATCATCAGTCGGTCGCCGATCATGTGGATCGGTAGCCGCCGCCCGGCGCACCGAGCGCCCGACCGAACGCTGTCTGCAAGGAATCTGCCATGGCCAACATCAAGAGCCAGATGAAGCGCAACCGCCAGAACGAGAAGCGTCGTCTGCGCAACCGGGCCACCCGTAGTGACGTGCGCACGCACCAGAAGGCCGCCGAGGCTGCCGCTGGCACCGAGGACGAGGCCGAGGCCATGCGCATGGCGGTGAAGCGGATCGACAAGGCCGTGGCCAAGGGCGTGATGCACAAGAACGCCGGCGCCCGCAAGAAGAGCCGCCTCATGGCTCGCGTGGCCCGTCTCGGCGCCGAGAGCTGACGCTTCTACGTCGACGTCCTCGCGAGTAGGGGCCGTCAGCCTGCCGGGGGCGCAACCCGGCCCAGGAACTCGATCACCGACGTCGCGAAGATGTCGTTGCGGTCGCCTGCAACCATGTGGGCTGCGTCAGTGATGCTCACGTACTCGGCGTGGGTCACGATGTCGAGGAACGCCTGCGCACCCGCCTCGTCCAACACGTCGGACAGGCCGCCGCGCACGAGCAGCGTTGGCATGGCGAGGTTGGCTGCCGCCTGCTCCAGTCGCCGGGTGCGTTCGCGGAGGTCGTCGCCGTTGAGTTGAGGCCGCTTCCGAAACGCCGGATCCCAATGCCAGTAGTACTTGCCGTCGTCGCCGAGTCGGATGTTCTTGGCCAGACCGTCGAGGTTCCGGGGCCGGGGCCGGTGCGGCTGATAGTTGGCGATCGCATCGGACACCTCCTCCAGCGAGTCGAACCCGTTCGGCTTCTGCGACATGAACTGCCCGATGCGCCTGGTGCCGTCCGAGCGGATCCGAGGCGCAATGTCCACCATCACCAGCGCCCGGGCTGCCACCCGGCCCTCACCAGCGGCGGCCAGACTTGTGTTGCCGCCCATCGAGGCCCCGACGAGGATCGGGTGGGGATCGCCGAGCTGGTCCACCACGGCCACGAGATCGTCAACCATGGTGGTGCGCTCGTAGTCGCCGTCGGGCGCCCAGTCGGAGTCGCCGTGGCCCCTCGCGTCGAGGGCCACCGCCCGATAGCCGGCCTCACCGAGGGTCTGGCCCGCACCGCGCCATGCGTGACGAGTCTGCCCACCACCGTGCTGGAGAATCACCAGCGGACCGTCAGCGGGGCCGAACTCGTCGCCAGCGATACCGATGGTGCCATCGGCTCCTGTCCAGTATCGATCCGGTTCCGGGGCGCCCGGAAGGCGCGCGCCCGAACTCATGACGTGGCCTCGGCTACTGAACGCATCGGACGAACGTAGCGTCTGACCCCGGCGAGATCGAAACAACGATGCCCGTCAGCCGAAGTCGCCGACGTCCTCGACGTCGCCGGCCGAGAGGAAGCCGTCGACATCCGTGAGCACGTTGATCTCCGCCTGGAGCAAATGGAACGTCCAACGGGCAACGTCCACGGGATACACCTGATCGCTCGCGCCAGCCTCCGTGGCGTCGAGCACCGTGGCCAACTGCCCGGCGATCGGATCCTGGGTGGACCGCCCAACGAACACGAGATCGGCACCGTAGTTCGGCACTTGCTCCTGTGAGATCACCGCATAGCCCTTGGCCTCGTCGTAGCCCACCCCGTCAGCGGTGGCCTGCTCGTGAGCAGCCGACGGTGTCAGACCGATGTCCGGCAATGCGGCGTTGTAGGCGTAGGTCGGCGTGTTGTACATATAGGCCTGGCCGTCGTCGAAGGTGTCGAACAACGTCCATTCGAGCGAACCCAGAAGGTCCCCGTGGCGAGCGCGAATGTCCTCGACGAGCTCGTTGTACTCGGACTGCTGCTCTTCGAAGGCATCGGACACGCCGAAGATCTCGGCGAGGGTCTCCTGCTTCGACCATCGCTCGCCCTCGTTGTCGCTGATGAAGCTCGTGCCGTTGGCCCGCGGATCGATGGCGATGGTGGGGGCGATCTGCGACAACCGGTCGAGCTGCTCGTCCTCCACCCTGGACCACCACACGATCATGTCTGGGTTGAGGTCGGCGATGGCTTCGAGATTCGGCTCGGCCCAGTTGAGCGCTGTCATCGAGTCGAGCTCGGCGGTGTTGCCACCCAGGCCTTCCAGTTCGGCGATGGCGTCGCCCGTGTACGACTCACCAACGCCCGCTGGCACGACGCCCAGCGTCGTCAGATGGGCAGCGTGCTCGGTGCCGTAGAAGAACGCTCGTTGCGGAACGGCCGGAATCTCAACCTCTCGCCCCAGGTCGTCGACGAAGATCTGGGTCGCCACGGCGTCCTCGGCGGGTTCACTCGCCGACGCGGAAGCCGACTCGGTCGGCTCGGATGCAGAGGTGGACTCTCCGGCCGCGTCGGAGCCCGTACCGGAATCTGACGACGACGTTGTTGCGGTGTCTTCGTCAGAACTGCAGGCGGCGACGAACAGTGCTGCGGCCAAGAGCAGGGCAGCACGACGAGTGCTCGACGAGAACATGTCTTCTCCCGTGATCGACTGGGTGACTGGAACCAGGTGAGTGTTTTCGATGCTGCCCGTCAGGCGTGGACAAACTTGCTGCGCCAGCGGCCATTGTTCGGGTTTCGATTGCCCCTCGACGCGGAGGCCAGCCAGTTCCGTCGGGGCAACCCCGAACTCCGCCCGGAACGCCCGCGCCAGCGAGTCGGGTGATCGATAGCCGCAACGAAGGGCGACTTCGCCCACGGCGACTCCTTCTTGCAGAAGCCTCGTTGCCGTCTGGGCCCGCAGCCGCAGGCGCCAGCGACGGAACGGCGTACCGGTCTGGTCGACGAAGAGCCGCCGCAACGTCCGTTCGCTGGCGCCGACGATCGGAGCCCATCCGACGAGTTCGGTCGGGTTCGATGGATCAGCCGCCAGTGCGTCAGCCACCTGACGGGCCCGAGGGTCGGTTGGGAAGCGAATCGGAACTGGGTTCGTCGTCATGGCCTCGTGAATGTGCTCCACCACGGCTGAGGCCAGGGAGCCCGCCCAGGCCCGCTCCGGAAAGCGATGGACGTGCATCAGCATCGGCCCGACGACGTCTCCGAGCGCAATCTGAGTGAGCCGCTCCCAGGATGCAGGACAGGTGGCAGCGTCGAAGCGGGCCACCCACCACGGCGACGCACACGCCACGTCGTAGTGATGCTGGGCTGGTATCCAGAGACCGAAGGGCTGGGAGACGAGCATCGAGAGATTCGGCGTCTGTACTTGTAGCGGGGTGTCGGGGCCCCACACCAGATGATGATGATCAGCATCGAACCGGTTCACCATTGCCAAGGGGTCAGCCGTCGACTGGTCCGGCGTGTGGACCTCGATGGCAGACAAGACCGGGCCTTGCGTCGAGAGAAGCGCCATCGACTCACACTACAGCGCGAGTTAAGAACGCCTAACATCCAAGCCGGACCGTTGTCGGGGGCTGATACAACAGCCGCCTGCGCCACCGACGAGCGAGGTCAGATCAATTGCGGCTGAGGCGGGCCAGCCGCGCCACCAACACCTCGAGCGTGGTGAGGTCGGGTATCGCGCTCGCCCCTCGCACGTCGAGATCGGCCTGGGCCAGCAGCGTGGTGACCGAGGCGAGGTTGGTCGATCCCATCCGGCGAGACAGCGTGAGGGCCTTCTTGGCTGGGAACGTGGAGCCACTCATCCCGAGGTGAGCGGCGGCGCTCTTGTCGTCGACCACGGGGGCACCATCGAGGGCCAGGGCCCGCTGGTAGTGGTTGTGGAGCGTGGCCAGCACCTGCAGTGCGTGGCGCTCGCCGCCATGGGTCATGCGGTGAAGCTTGTAGATGGCGGTGGGGATGTCGCCGGAGTCGATCGCATCAGTGAGTTCCCACGGCGGAACGTCCGACGCCGGCCCCAGATAGGGCTCGACCTCTTCCACCCCTAGCTGCGCGTCGTCACCAAAGGAGCTGCGCAGCGCGCCGAGCACGGACTCCACCCGGCCGACGTCGTCGCCCAACGTGTCGACGACGAGTTGGCGGGCGGCCCGGTCGAGCCGCACCGACGCCGTCGACAGACGTTCCTCCAGAAGGCTCTTGCGGCCCTTGCCCGACGGTGCGGCATCGAGCTCCTCCACCCCAGCGGCCTTGCACGCCTCCTTGAGCGCCTTGGGCATGGCCCCGAGCCGGGTCGACGACGAGCCACGCTCCCACACCAGCACCAGGTCGGTGGTTGGCAGCGGCTGGGCCAGGAGGTCGACGAGCGGGGCGACCTGCGCCCCCTTGGTGAACAACCCGAGGTTGCGCCCCACGACCACTCGGCGATCAGTGAGGAACGGCGGCGTGTGGGCGGCATTGATCAGTGGTGTGAGCTCGATCTCGCCGTCGTCGGCCTGGTACGACTCCTCGGTGAGTTCCTCCACCATGAGCGAGCGGTCACCGTCGCCGACGAACTCGGTGACGGCCTTGCGCACGGCCTGGGACACCAGCGTTGCGTCATCGCCCTTGATGACGAGTACGGCCACCGTCACTGACCCCCGGTTGGGAGCGTGACGACCGGGTCGGGCTCATCGAATCCCCGCGACTGGGCTCTGACCTCCAGCACGGTGGCCATCATGTCGGCGAGGCGGCGGGCCGAGCGCACGTCGTGCGCCCGCAGGAGACGACACCCCTTGAGCACGCCGAGGGTGTGAGCGGCGTCAGTGCCCGAACCAATGTCGTACCGGCTCGTGTCGAGCAGCTCGAACAAGAACCGCTTGTTCGACGCCGACAACAGCACCGGGTAGCCGAGGGCGACCAGATCATCGGAGTGATGCAACAGCTCGAGCGACATGTCCGGCGTCTTGCCGAGGTCCATCCCGGCATCGACGATGATCCGTTCAGCGGGGATTCCTGCGGCACGGGCCTGAGCCGCCCGATCGGCGAGGAACGCCAGCACGTCGGCTCGCAGATCGTCGTACTGGGGCTCGGGGTCGGGTACCCGGGGCCCGATCCGGATGTGGGTGGCCACCACCGAGGCGCCGCCAGCGGCTGCGACGGGCAGGTACTCGGGATCAGCAAAGCCACTGATGTCGTTGCCGATGTTGGCGCCGGCGACGATCGACTGGCGCAGCACCTCGGCGTTCCAGGTGTCGACCGAGAGAGGGAGGTCGAAGCGGGCTCGCAGCGCTTCGACCGCCGGCACCACCCGTTCGAGCTCCTCGTCGAGCGGCACCTCGTCGCCAGGGCCGGCCTTCACCCCGCCCACGTCGAGGAAGTCGGCCCCATCGTCGACCAGCTCCTGGGCCTTGGCCAGGAAGTCGTCGAAATCC
>JBCCFL010000034.1:0-67899 GCA_039029735.1 Actinomycetota bacterium
AGGTCGACCTCTCACAGGGTGGCGGGCGGCCGGCGCTGTTCCAGTGGGGAACGCGGGACGCAATCATTGGCACCGACCAGCCGAAGGAGGTGGTCGCCGCGCTGCGCAATGGTGGGTGGGATGCGCGCGACCACGCCTATGACATGGCCCACAGCCAGACCATCGAGATGATGGTCGACGCCCGCAGCTGGCTCGCGGGCGTTCTCTAGGAGCTCGAGCCGCCGCCCTTCGGGCGACACATGAGCCGGCGTCGACGCTCAGGCGGTGACCTGGCACAATGGCTCGGCGGGAGGGTCGATGGGAATCGACATAGCGGGGCTTGAACAACTGATCGAGGTGGGCCGAGGCGGCTTCGCCACGGTGTATCGCGCCGAGCAGCCGGCGTTCCGGCGCACGGTCGCAGTCAAGGTGCTCAACGCCGCAAGCCTCGACTCCGAGGGTCGGGAGCGGTTCGCCCGCGAATGCCAGGCCATGGGCCCGCTGTCTGACCATCCCAACATCGTCACGATTCTCGACGCCGGATTCCTCGACACCGGCCAGCCCTATCTCGTGATGCCGTTCCTGCCCGCTGGTTCGCTCTTCGATCGTCTTCGCGCTGGCGGTGCAGTGGGATGGGTGGAGTTGTCTGCGATAGGGGTGAAGCTCGCAGGCGCGCTCCACAGCGCCCACGAGGTGCGCGTGCTCCACCGCGACGTGAAGCCGGCCAATGTGCTCGTGTCCACCTACGGCGAACCCACCTTGGCCGATTTCGGCATCGCCCGGGTCGCCGGTGCCATCGAAACGCGCTCAGGCCAGGTGACGGCCAGCCTCGGCTACGCCGCCCCCGAGATCATCGAGGGCCGAGCGCCCACCGTGCAGTCCGACGTGTACTCCCTCGCCGTCACGCTCCACGAGCTGGCGTCTGGCGCGAACCCGTTCGCCAGACCGGCCGCCGACGAGAGCGTGGCCGCGATGTTGCACCGAATCCTGAACGCCGACGAGCCGACGATGGAACCCGGCCTCATGCCCGAGCCCCTCGCGGCCTGCATCAGCCAGGCCATGGCCAAGGATCCTGCGGCTCGTTTCGGCTCGGCCCTCGCCTTCGGCCGGGCGTTGCGGCTCGCGCAGGACGAGCTCGGCCTGCGCCCGACCGAACTGCCAGTGGTTCGGCCGGGCACCACACCCGTTGGCGCAGGTACGCCGCAGGCAGCGTCAGTTCCCGATGATCCGTCGCCACAGGCTGCATGGCCGCCGCCTGCGGCCCCCGTTCAGACCGACGATCTCGACTCGACGGTGGCTGCTGCTGCGGTTGATGCGATCGACGCGGCGGAGCCGATACATCCGACGATGCCTGCGTCGACCGAAGCCACACCGACCGAGTTCGTGGCTGATGCCGATCCCGGCCCCACGTCCATCCTGGCTGAAAGCGGGGCGCTGGCGGCCGACGCGATGCTTCCGACCGACGTGGTATCGCCAACCGACGTGATGCCCGGGGCCGTGGCCGGGCCAGGACCGACATCGGTCATGGACGACGGCGGGCTGCCCCCGACCAACGTGATGCCCGGCGGTGCCCCTGAAGCTCCGCCCGCCGAGCGCGTTGATGATGGCCAGCCTCGCCGGGGCCGCAATCGCGGTCGGTGGATCGCTGTTGCCGCGGCGCTCATCGTGGTGGTGGCGCTGGGCGCGATCGTGCTCGTCGATGCCATCGGAGGCGGGGACGACACGTCCAGCACCGAGGCAGGCGACGACACCGGCACCGACACCATCGATGATGCCTCCACCGACGGCGTCTCCGACGACGACGCATCCTCCGAGACCACAGCGCCAGCCGATGACGAGTCGGCGTTCGACGCCACCGTCTCAACGGCCGAGTCGTCGACTGAGAGCGGCAGCGACGACGAGTCGGCGTTCGACGCCACTGTTTCCACGTCTGGCCTCGGCACCGTCGGAATCGAGGAGCCTCCCGGGTTCGATGCGGTGGTCAATGGCTACGACGTGGCCACGCTCGACGAACTGCAGAGCCTCGACCCGATCGGGGAGGACGACCCTGAGCTCACCACCTACTGGGACAGCGATCTGTACACGTTCGACCCCGCCGAGGTGACGGCCGACGGGATCATCGTGTCGGCTGGTGGCCAGTTCGGAGGCATCCGGGGCCTTCGCAAGGAGCTGGAGCTCTACCAGGTGATCCTGCGCGACTCGCCCCGGTTCACTCTCGCCATGCAGACCGGCGGCGACTTCGGCAGCGAGGGTTTCCGGCAGTTCGACTTCACCATCAATCCCGATGGCTCGGTCACCTTCGGGCGGACCACGGCTGGCAACTCGACCGACCCCACACCAACGGGCGTCGTGGTGGACCTCGGGGTCGACTCCAGCCGCTACATGGTTGGTATCGGCCGCGACGGTGCCGACGTCGTGTTCGTGGCCTGGCGTACGGCCGACCCGTCGGCGATGGTGTCGACTGTGGTCGAACTGCCCGACGCGTTCGACCGCCCCGAGTACAACACCGTGATGTTCGTCTGGGAGGGGAGCGTCGAGATCAACCGAGTGGCGGACCTGTCGATCGGTGGTCTGAACCCGTAGCAGCTACGGCACGTTGAGGATCGTCTCGCAGTTGTTGGTGTTGGCCACGTCGCCTGCGGTCTCGCGGCCGTTGCCACCATCGCAGGTGTCGATGCCATCGTTGCCTGACACGTTGTCGTCTCCGGGGCCGCCGTTCACGGTGTCGTCGTTTTGGCCGCCGCGGACGGTGTCGTTTCCGTTGTCGCCGTAGACGGTGTCTTTGCCGCCGTTGCCGGAGACGGAGTCGTTGCCGTCGTCGCCGTGGACGTTGGTGTCGTTGTCGCCTCCGCCGTTGACGGCGTCGTTGTCGGGTCCGCCGGAGATGAGGCCGTCGTTGCCGGAGCCGCCGGAGATGGTGTCTTCGCCGTCGTTGCCGGAGATGGTGTCGGTGTCGGAGGAGCCGCCGAGGGTGTCGTTGCCGATGCCGCCGGTGATGGTGTCGTTGCCGGAGCCGCCGAACACGGTGTCGCCGCCGGCTTCGCCGTTGATGGTGTCGTCGCCGGCGTTGCCCGAGAGGGTGTCGCCGCCTGGTCCGCCGAAGATGGTGTCGTTGCCGGGGCCACCGACGATCATGTCGGCGCCGCCCTCGCCGCAGATGGTGTCGTTGCCGTCGAGGGCGTTGATCACATCCGGGCCGGGGGTACCGAGTATCACATCGTCACCCGTGGTGGGCACGTCGCCGTTGTTCAGATTCACGGTCACCGTGAGGCCGTTGCACGGAGGCGGGGCACAGTTCAGGTCGTCGCAGTGCATGACCTTGAGGTCGCCGTTGGTGTTGTCGTAGTACGAGATCACGGGGTACTCGTTGCTGTCGAGGGCCAACGAGCTGAACGCGCCTACGTCGCCGGCGGTGTCGGGGCTGGTGATCGACTCACCGGTGCCGTCACAGTTCGGATCGTCGCAGCGCATGACCTTCAGATCGGCGTTCGCGAAGTCGTGGTAGGCGATGGCCGGGTAGCCGTTGTCGTCGAGGGCGAGGGCGTTGTCGACACCGTCGTCGAGGATCTCTCGCACCTCTCCAACACCATCGCAGGCAGGATCATTGCAATGGTACAGGTACAGGTTGCCGTTGAAAGCACCGGTGTAGGTGAACACCGGGTTGCCACTGCCGTCGAGCACGAGCGAGGTGTGCGCACCAGTTGCCGAGCCGAAGTTGTTGGGTACGTTGATCACCTCGCCACTGCCGTCGCAGTTGGGATCGTCGCAGTCCAGCACGTTGATTCAACTGTGGACGAATTCAGTTCGGGCCTTCCCAGAGACGGACCCAGCCTGATTCCACTTCGAGGTCGGCGGTCTCGTATCCCTGCTCGCCCGGGAGCAGCACGCGGTACTCGCCGTCGGGGTCGGCCACCCGCACCCGCTGGTAGGGGAGGCGGCGCTTGGCCGCTGCCAGCACCTCGGCCGCCGAGCCATAGCGGGCCAGGCACTCGATCATTCGCACGGTGGGCGTCATCATCGTCATCTCGCCGTCGCGCCATCGGGTGAGCGCCTCGCCCGGCGACATCCAGGCCATGTTCACGATCTCGCCGTCGTCGACGTCGGCCTCTTGATCGGGGGGAGCCACGGCGACGAAGAACCGGGCATCGAAGCGTCGGGGTGAACCGAGGGGAGTGATGAACCGCGCCACCTCTTCGATGGCGGTCACGTCGAGGGTGATACCCAGATCGAGAAGGCGATCGACGAACACGCCTTCGTCGGCCCGTACCTGGTCGCGAAGCGTGCCGACGTCGACCGACGGGCCGTTGTCGGCTGCGAGCAGCAGGCCCGCCTCCTCCAGCGTTTCCCGACACGCCGCCAGCCACCACGCGAGGCCACCCCGGTCGACCTCGAGGATGCTCGACGCCTCGGCGTCGGACAGCCCCGAGCAGAGTGTGTCGAAGTCGTCCACGTGATCAGATGGATCGACGCGACCACCAGGGAACACCCAGTTGTCCGGGGCGAACACCACTCGGGCCGTACGGCGCAGCATCAGCACCTGCAGCTCGGGCCGGTCGGCCAAGAGCATCACGGTGGCCGCAGGGCGGATCGGTACCGATTCGGGGTCGAAGTCCTCGGTGTTGGCCCAGTTGCTCACGGTCCGCCGACCCGCATCAGCAGCGAGGTCGAGTCGAGCGCCGAGGCGGCCACCGCGTCCCACGCCTCGTTCCCCGGATCACCGGGCCGCAGGCCCGACGGCTGCGCCAGCAGGTACAAGCGGAACTGGAGTTCCTTCTCGCCGTCGCCCAGCTGGTCGAGGCAGGGCGTGCCGTAGCCGAGGCTGCCGTAGTCATTGAGGGTCTCGAAGGCGCCCGCCGGGGCGATCCCGGAGTCGAGGCGCGACTCGCCAGGGCCGATCCCCGCCATGAGCCACAGCAGAAGGGGTTCGTTGGGATTGGTCTGATCGGTGAGTGTCACCGCCAGCTCCGCCACACCGTTGCCGACATCGCCCCATTCGAGCACCGGGAAGACGTTCCGGCCAGCGCACGTCACATCCACCGGTGCGATTCCACCAGCGTCGAAGTCGGGGCTGGACAGCGCAATCCCCGACTCGGTGCTCTCGGATTCGAGCGCGGAGGTGGGTGGGCTGGGTCGGGTGGTGGTGGTCTGACCGAGTTCGGGCTCGGCGAGCTCACGACCATCACTGGCGCAGCTCGCCAGCACCAGCAACACCACGAGGAGCCAGTTGCGCACGGGTGCACACCCTAGCGGCCTCGTTCCCAGGCGTTCGGGCATGCGGCCCGCTCCTATGCTGATCGCTTCGCCGAACCCGGCACCAGAGGCAGCGCACCGAAGGGAGGATCGAACGTGGCTCGTCGCCGACTCCCACCACCCAGATCCCTCCTCTCCCGGCGTTGGACCGCCCCCGTGCGGGCGGTGGTGGGTGGCCGTCGCCTGCCCCGGGTCGGTTCGGCGTGGCGTCCGTCGTCGTGGCCCCCGCTCGGAGGTCTGCTCGGCCCCGCCATCGGCGACGCAAGTCAGAGCCTCGGCGCGCTCGCACTGTCGGCCACCACGAGCCTCGTCACTGGGTTCACCTTCGCCGCCGTTGCCGACACGCTCCGCACCTTCCCCGGCCTGCTGTTGTTCATCCCGGCCGCCATCGGCCTTCGAGGCAACGTCTTCGGTCCGCTGGGGAGTCGGCTCTCCACGTCGATCCGGGCCGGAACGTTCTCGTGGAGTTGGCGGCTCGACTCGCTGCTCGGTCAGAACGTGATCGCCGCCATGGCCACCTCCCTCGGCGCGGCCCTTGGCCTGGCCGTGGTGGCTGAGATTCTGGCGTTGCTGTTGCGGGAGGGATCGGTGTCGGTGATCAGCCTCGCCGACTTCGTTGTGGTGTCGGTGTTCGGCGGCACGATCGCCTCGATCGTGGTGCTCATGATCACCCTTGGCCTCGCCGTGGCATCGGCCCGCTTCGGGTGGGACCTCGACAACGTGACCGCGCCACTCGTGTCGGCCTCGGGTGACTTCGTCACGCTGCCGGCCATCGTGTTGGCCACAGCGCTGATCCAGCGAGGCGGCCTCACCCAGGCGCTGGCGGTTGCGTTCGCCGTGATCTCGTTGGCGGCGGTGCTGGTCGTCATCCGCTCGTCGTTCACGATCAGCCGCAGAGTGTTGTTCGAGGCGCTGCCCGTGCTCGTGGGCGCCGGCACGTTGAGCCTCGTGGCGGGTGCCGTGCTGGAGCGGTCGATCGACCGGTTCCTCACCTTCTCCGTGCTCCTGGTGCTCCTGCCTGGCTACCTGGCCACTGCGGGGGCCCTCGGAGGGATCCTGTCGAGCCGGCTGTCCACCAAGGTGCACCTCGGCCTCATCGAGTCGGCCCGCTTCCCCCGAGGTGGAGCCCGCGACGACATCCGTGTGACGTTCGCCCTCGCCATCCCGATCTTCGCCCTCCTGGCGTTGCTGGCCGGCACCATCGGTGTTCTGGCCGGCGAGACCTCGCCCGGGCTGCCCCTGCTGATCGCGGCCGCCCTGACGGGAGGGCTGGTCGCCACCACCTTCGTGGCCGCCATTGCCTACTACGGCACGCTGCTGGTGGTGCGCTTCGGGCTCGATCCAGACAATCACGGCATCCCGCTCGTGAGCGCCAGCCTCGACGTGATCGGGGCGTTGACCCTGATCGGCGCGCTGGTGTTGTGGGGGGTGGCATGATGCCATCCGTGGAACCACGGAACCTGCGCGAGATGCTGGCCGAGGCCAAGGACACCAGCGAGGTGATGGTCGACCTGGCGTACGCCGCGCTGTTCTTCGATGACCCCGACATGGCCGATGAGGTCGAAGAGCTCGAAACCCAGATCAGCGAACTCGTCCACCAGATGCGGGCCCTGTGCATCATCGCCGTTCGCAATCCCCGTGAGGCGGAGGCGATGTCGGCTGTGCTGCAGGTGATCAGCGCCGTGGAGTCGATCGGCAACGATGCCGTCGACATCGCCAAGGTGGTGTCGCGCCGCCTCGGGATTCCCCGACAGCTCGTGGTCGACATGTCGGCGGCCGAGGAGGTCTCGCACCGGGTGGAGGTGCAGGCGGGATCCCACTTCGCCAACCGGCCGCTGTCGTCGTTCGAGCTGCCCGTGGTCACCGGTATGCGTGTGCTCGCCGTGCGGCGGGGCCGGAGCTGGCTCGTGGATCCGTCGGGCGACGACATTCTGAACCCCGGCGACGTGCTGTTCCTGCGAGGGTCGCCCGAGGGCATTGTGCGGCTCCGTGAGCTTGCCGGCGCGCCCCCGTGGCGCCCCGCCCAGCCCGAGGAGGGTGCGCTCACCGATCTCGACCGCGCCGTCGACACCATCGTTGAGATGAAGAATCTGTCGGAGGTGGCGGTGGGGCTCGCCTACTCGGCGCTCGTGTTCCGCGATCGCAGCTTGGCGGCCGAGGTGCGCCACCTGGAGGACCGCCTCGACGAGATGAAGATCCGGCTCGAACTCTGGGTGCTGCGGGCGGCCAAAGACGACGTCGACCCGTCACGCCTGCGCGGCCTGCTCCACCTGGCCGCAGCGGCCGAGGATCTGGGAGACCAGGCCCAGCAGATGGTGTGGCTGATCGAGAAGTCGAGCGATCTCCACCCGGTGCTTCAGGTGGCGCTCGGCGACACCGACGACATCGTGGTGCGCGTACCCGTGGCCGAAGACGCCCGGGTGGCAGGCTCGGCCCTCGGCGACCTCGAACTGCCGATCGAGCCGGGGTTCAACGTGCTGGCCATCGAGCGCGACGGCCGCTACCTCTACCGGCCGCGCAAGCACGTGGAGCTGCGGGTGGGCGATCAGGTGCTGGCGAACGGCCCCGAAGAGGGGCAAGGGGCGTTGGCCGAGATGTTCGGCTGGCGCCTCGTCGAGATCGACGACGAGATCGGCCTCGAACCCCTGAACGCAACAGCCGGCGACTGATCCTCCCGGAGGAGGTCAATCGCCGGCTGACGTTGGAGAGGATGAGCCGAGGCCTGGCCTCAGCTCACGATGGAGGTGGGTTCAGCCCCGCGGGGCGGGCGGCGGCAGCGGGGGCTGCGTTGGCGAACTCGGAGCTGCCGGTGGCGGGGGAGGGGAGGCGCTCTCGATCGTCGTCTCGGTGCCCGATCCTGAGGTGCTGGCGCTCGACGTTGCCGACACCCGAGCCCGGGGTCGGGCGGGGCGCACTGCTGGCTGCTCGCCGTCGCCATTGCCGTCGTCGGGGCCGCCATCGCGCAGCATCTCGGCGATGCCACCGATGGAGCCGAGCGTGGCGCTCATGTCGGCCGGTACGAAGATCTTGGTGGCGTGGCCGTTGGCGATGTTCTCCAGCGCCTCCAGGTACTTGATGGCGATCACGCGATCGTCGGTGCCAGAGGTGTTGATGGCGCCGTACACCTCGCGGATGGCCTCGGCCTCACCTTGGGCCACCACCTCGAGGTTGAACTGCTCGGCCTCGGCCTTCACCTTGATGGCTTGGGCCTCACCCTCGGCCGTCAGGATCTGCCTCTGCTTCACGCCCTCAGCGGTGAGAATCGCGGAGGCCTTGTCACCCTCGGCCCTGGTGACCGCAGCCTCGCGGGCACCTTCGGCCTCGGTGACCACGGCGCGCCGGGTCCGCTCCGCCTTCATCTGCTCGTGCATGGCGTGCATGACGTCCTGCGGCGGATCGATCCGCTGGATCTCCACGCGGACCACCCGCACGCCCCACTTGTCGGTGGCGTCGTCGAGAATCTGCCGTAGTGCAGCGTTCACCCGCTCACGCGATGTGAAGGCCTCATCCAGCGTCATCTCGCCGACCACGTTACGCAGGTTGGTCTGGGCCAGCTTGGTGACAGCCAGCACGAAGTTCGAGATGTTGTAGAGGAGCCGCTGGGGATCAGTCGGCTCGAAGTAGACGACCGCGTCGACCGACACGGCCACGTTGTCTTCGGTGATCACTTCCTGGGGCGGCACGTCGATCACCTGCTCCCGCATGTCGACCGCACGCATGCGCTCGATCACCGGGTAGATGAGTCGTAGCCCGGGGTCGACCGTGCCCTTGTAGCGGCCGAGTTGCTCGACGACGCCCTTCTGGTAGGGCCGAACGATCTTCACCCCCATCGCGACATACACCATGAGCACCACGAAGATGATCAGGAGGAGCGTCAGGACTAACTGTGGCATGTGTTCTACCTCTCCTTGCGGGCGGTCTGGTTGCTGGCGGGGCGCATCAGGCGAGCCCCGGCGGCTCGTGGCCGAAATCGACAACGGTGGGCTCGACGATGAGGCGGGTGCCTCGCACCTCGAGCACCCGGATCTGGTGGCCAACGGGGATACGGGCGTTCGTGGCGGTGTCGGCTCGCCAGTCCTCGGTACCGACCCGCACCTGGCCGCTCCCGCCAGCAACGGCGCCGATCTCCTCGATCACGGTGCCCTCGATGCCGACGAGGCGGCTTGATCCGATTCCGATCGGGTTCGGCATGGTGGCGTCGAGGCGGCGTGACAGTGGGCGAAGGCCCAGGAAGGCGGCGAACGACACGAGCAGGAACACCGGGAAGCTGAACATCAGCCCCAATCCGAGGAGACTCACGATGGCCGCCGCGAGACCTCCGGCGGCGAAGGGCAGCAGGAAGAACGTTCCCGCCATCGTGAGCTCACCGATGCCGAATCCTGCGGTCACCGCAAGCCAGACGACAGCCCAGAAGTACGGTTCGTCTATCACGTACCCTCCTCACCTGTGCCGGTGGGCCCGGCGTTCCTCACCTGTCGTGCATCGTCGCACGCCATCAACAACGTCGCGTGATCAGGCTTGGTTCCCGAACTCGCATCGATCTCGGGTCGTGGCCGATCCATAGAAACCATTAGCGTAATTGTGATGGCCCGCCTGCTCTGCGTCCATGCTCATCCTGATGACGAGGCCTCCAAGGGCGCGCCCACCGTGGCTCGCGCCGTGGCTGAGGGCCATGAGGCCTTCCTCGTCTGCTGCACGGGTGGTGAGGAGGGCGACATCCTCAACGAGGCGCTCGACACCCCCGAGGTCCGGGAGAACCTTCCCAGAGTGAGGGCCGAGGAGCTCGAGGCCTCGGTCAAGGCCATTGGTTACAACGAACTCATCTGGTTGGGTTACCGCGACTCCGGCATGGAGGACACCGAGGCCAACGCCGACCCTGCCTGCTTCGCCCAGGCCGACATCGACGAGGCGACGGGTCGCCTGGTGGCGATCATCCGCCGACTCCGGCCCGAGGTGATCATCACCTACTCCGACGACCAGCAGGGCTACCGACACCCCGATCATCTCCGGGTGTACGACATCAGCATCCTCGCGTGGGACCGGGCCGGCGATCCCGACTGGTACCCCTGGGCGGGCCCGCCATTCACCCCGTCGAAGATCTACTACTCGGTGTGGAGTCGGGAGCGGCTGAAGGCCCATCACGAGCTGTTCGGCGAGCTCGGCCTGGAATCGCCTTACGACGAGAAGTGGTTCACCCGCCCTTCAGGCGATCACCGGATCACCACCAAAATCGACATCAGCGGTCACTACTCGGTGCGCCGCGAGGCGCTGTTGGCCCACGCCACCCAGGTCGACCCGAACTCTCCGTTCTGGTTCGGCCTGCCCGACGACGCGGCCATGAAGGCCTATCCGTGGGACGACTACATCCTCGGTCACACCCGGGTGGAGACCACCATGCCCGAATCGGATCTGTTCGCCGGGGTGCGGTCATGACGGCGCCGCTCAGCGACGAATGGGTGGCGGCCCTGGTGGCGGCCAGCGCCGATCGGCAGGGCCGAGGCGCCGGCGAAACGGTGGCGATCACGATCGGCAAGACGAAGGCGGCCGCATTTGCGATCACCGACGGTCAGGTGGCCGGCCCGGGCGACCCCGAGGATGCGGCGGTCACGGTGCCCGTCACGGCTGCACAACTCGACGCGATCGTCGCCGGCGAGACGTCGCTCGCGCAGGACTTCATGCGGGGCGACGTGAAACCGGTGGGGGCCACGGGCCCGCTCCTCGCTCTCGTGGAGCTGTTCGAGGACGAGGCGTTCAGGCGCGAGCTCGCTGCCCGGCTCTGATCTCGCGGAACCCGATCAGCTCGGCTCCGGTGCGGGCGAGCGCGGTCCGGAAGGTCCAGTCGTGGCACACGAGGTGTGCGTCTGACACGTACGCCGCCCAGGTCGGGGTGATGGCGCGCAGCTCGGGGGAGTCGACGGCCGGCCGCACGTGCAACTCGGTGACGCCGGGCTGAAGGTCTGAAATCGCCGCGTCGAGCACCGGCCGGGCCTCTTCACCCAGCGGAGCGGCCACCACGTGGTCGGGGGTGAGCACCCCCTCGGCCGCGGCCAGATCGCGGGCGGGGAAGCCGAGATCCACCTCGGGGGAGGGCAGGCTGATCGGCAGATCGAACTCGACTGCCAGTTCGAGGTAGCTGTCGAAGAACTCCGGGCGGGCACATAGCGCATCCAGATGGGAGCTCAGGTGGGTGGGGTCGAAGCCCCAGAGGATCGCCCGTTCGAGCTGGGCCCGACACTCACGCCTGGTCTCGTCGACATCTGCATGCTCCCAGAGGTCGCTGGCAGTTCGGGGGAAACCGCCGGCACCTCCGAGGAGGGACGGCGCTTGGGTGACTGGGCTCCACTGGTACGTCTCGTGTTCGGCGTTGACCGTAAGGTTGACGCCAACATCGTCGCCCTGGTGCTCCGCCGCTGCGCCCCGGGCCCAGGGGCACGGCACCTGAAGCCCGGCCGAGGTCGCCACGCCGTTGCGAAGGGCGTCGACCGTGGCGCGGTTCGCCGCGTTCGACGAGCCGTAGCCGTCACACACCACGATCACGAGCCGGGCGTCGTCGGAGCGTCCCAATCGGTGGTTGAGGCGGGTCATGAGTCGACGCTACTGGGCTCGCAGCAGCATCGGCGGCCGAGGACGGCCGCGGACGGCTGCGGTCAGGGCGCGGGCACCGCCCGCTCGGCGATCGAGCTGAGGGGCGCGTCGCCGGGAAGTGTGCCGAACTCGCGACCCCAGTCGCCGTCCAGGCGCGTTCGCAGGTAGGTGTCGGCCACGTCGTTGTGGCCATGGCGCACGAGCAGGGCTGCACTCCAGGTGATGGCCAGACGCTCGACGAGCCGCCGGGCGTCCACCTCGTGATGAGGGACTGCCCCGAGGGCGGCTTCGACTTCGGCGATCGATGCGTCGAGCCTGTGGTCGAGGCCAGCTCCCAGCTTCAACTCGAGCATCAGCGCGTCGGCAACCGCGGGAGTGCGAGCCAGGGCCCTCAGAACGTCGAGGGCGATCACGTTGCCCGAGCCCTCCCAGATCGAGTTCAGGGGAGCCTCCCGGTAGAGGCGACCGAGGATCGACTCTTCGACGAATCCGTTCCCCCCAACGCATTCCAGCGCCTCGCGCACCACCGGCGACGAACGCTTCGTGATCCAGTACTTGCCGACCGCCGACCCGATGCGGGCCAAGGCGGCCTCGGTGTCGTCGACGGGGGCTCGTTCGAAGGCACCCGCGAGGCGCACGTCGAGCAGGGTCGCAGCCTCGGTCTCGATCTCGAGATCGGCCACCACGTTCTGCATGAGTGGTTTGTCGATGAGGGTGGCGCCGAAGGCGGCTCGGTTCGCCACGTGCCAGCTGGCCTGGGCCACCGCCTGCCGCATGAGGGCGACCGCCCAGGTGGTGCAGTCGAGCCGGGTGCCGGCGACCATGTCGATGATCGTCTGGATGCCTCGACCCTCGTCGCCAACGAGGGTTGCGTGCGCGTTCACGAGTTCCATCTCGCTCGACGCGTTGGATCGGTTCCCGACCTTGTCCTTGAGGCGCTGCAACCGGAGCCCGTTGCGTGTGCCGTCGTCGAGTACGCGGGGCACGATGAAGCAGGAGAGGCCGGCGGGTGCGTAGGCCAACGTCAGGAAGGCGTCGCACATCGGTGCCGAAACGAACCACTTGGCCCCGTTCAGGACATAGGACTCTCCTGCCCCACCGATCCCGTCGGGAACGGCCATGGTGGTGTTGGCCCGAACATCGGACCCGCCTTGGCGTTCGGTCATCGACATGCCGATCAGCACCCCGGCCTTGGCTCCAGGGGCTCCGAGGGCGCCGTCGTAGTGGCGAGTACGCACTTTCGGGGCCCACGTCGCGGCAACGTCAGGCTGATGATCAAGGGCGTAGAGCGCCGCTCCGGTCATCGAGATTGCGCAGCCGTGACCGACCTCGACCTGCGCCATCAGGTACATCGCCGCGTTCCGGGCGACGTAGTCGCCGTTGCCTGGGTCGGTGCCGTAGTGGCGGCAGTGGAGGCCCTCGGTCACGGAGAGGTCGACGAGCGAGTGGTACGAGGGGTGATAACGCACCTCGTCGATGCGATCTCCGAAGCGGTCGTGGGTGACCAACTCGGGCTCGAAGCGGTTGGCATCCCGACCCCAGCCGAACACCTCGTCGGAACCCACCCGGGCCCCGAAGGCATCCAGCCACGCGACGTGCGCCGCTGCACCTTCGCGTTCAACGGCCCCACGTAGGGCCGGGTCAGTCCGGAACACGTTGTAGGGCTCGAGCGGCGGCGGCTGGTTCGTACTCGCAGTGGCTTGTGGGCTCATGGCAGTCCTCACGATGCGATGTTGGGACGACGCAGGGTCGTGGCACCTGCACGCTACGAGGCTCGATCTGTTGGTGCCAAGGTTGTGGCCACCCGGCACTCATGCGGCCCTCCGGCGGCCTCGGTGGCGTCAGGTGCCGTCGGGGTCCAGGGGTTGATCGGGGCCATCGCACGCTGACCACAGCCCGTGTCCGTTGGCCTTTGCTCGGGCTTCGGCGCGCACGAGGGCGATCTCGTGGGTGGTGTTGGGGGCGTAGCTGACAGCTTCGGCGTAGCCGTGGGCCACCATCCACTCGTTCACGAACACCCCGTCCTCGGCTCGGTACAGATACAGAAGTAGCCGGTCGTAGTGATCGCGGGCCTCGACATCGCGGCTCACGACCACCGCCGTGCCGGGGGGCAGCAGTGCTGTCAGGGCGTCGGTGGCTTCGGCCCCGAAGCACTGAACGGGCACCGTGCGGGCCACCGTTTCGGGGGTGTCGATGCCGAGCAACCGCACCGGCTCCACTCCCGAGGCGAACCGCAGATCCACCGTGTCGCCGTCAATCACCCGATGGACGATGGCGACCGAGGGATCGGGTGGCGGCGACAGCGACGGTGAACCGCAACCGACGAGCGCGGCAAGGACCGCCGCCCCCAACCCCGATCTAGATCCGATCGATGATCGTGCCCGTTCCCAGTCCACCGCCGCAGCACATCGTGATGAGGGCGCTGTTCTTGTCGGCTCGTTCGAGCTCGTGCAGCGCCTTGGTCATCAGGAAGGCTCCGGTGCCTCCGAGCGGGTGGCCCAATGCGATGGCGCCACCGTTGGGGTTGACGATATCCATGTCGGCCCCGAGCTCCCGCTGCCACGCCAGCACAACGGAGGCGAACGCCTCGTTGATCTCGACGAGGTCGACGTCGCTCATCGTGCGACCGGTGCGCTCGAAGAGGCGACGGGTGGCGTCGATCGGGCCGGTGAGCATCAGCACCGGATCCACACCCACGAGACAGGTGTCGACGATCTTGGCCTTCGGGGTGAGCCCCAGCTGCTGGGCCTTGTCGGCGTTCATGATCAGCACCGCCGCTGCCCCATCGGAGATCTGCGACGATGAGCCAGCGGTGTGCACACCGTTCTCTCGGGCGACGGCCTTGAGGCCGGCGAGGCCTTCGAGCGTGGTGTTGCGGAGGCCCTCGTCGCGCTCAACGAGATGCGTGGTGCCGGTGGGCGCGCCGTCGTCGTTGACGTCGGGCGCCTCGATCGCGTGCACCTGAGACCCGAAGCGATCCTCGGCCCACGCCTGGGCGGCGAGGGTCTGTGAGCGGAGACCGAACTCATCGGCGTCGGCCCGGGTGATGTTCCACTTGTCGGCGATGCGCTCGGCACCCTCGAACTGGCTCGTGAACTCGTACTCGTTGAAGTAGGTCTTGGGAATGGGCACACCGAGGCCCAACTTCTTCGACGAGTTCATGCCAATCGGGATGCGGCTCATCACCTCGACACCACAGGCGATCGCAACGTCGACGACGCCCGACTGCACCAGGGCCGTGGCCATGTTGGTTGCCTGTTGCGACGACCCGCACTGCGTGTCGACCGTGGTGGCGGGCGTCTCCATCGGCAGGCCGGCCGTGAGCCACGCCGTGCGGCCCACGTTGAAGGACTGTTCGCCGACCTGGCTGACGCACCCGGTGACGACCTGGCCCACCTCGGCCGGATCGATACCAGTGCGGCGGATCAGTTCGGACTGCACCTCGGCGAGGAGATCGACCGGGTGCACGGTTGACAGACCGCCGTTGCGGCGGCCGATCGGGGACCGGACAGCTTCGATGATGACGACGTCGCTCATGGGGCGAGCTTAGGTTCTCCGGCTCTGGGACCGTTAAGCGGCGGCGCGGGCGGGGGCGGCGCCCTCGGCGGTGGCGTAGGGGCGGTGCGAGCGGCCGAGGGCAGCCCGGGCATCAGCCAGGCCCCGGCGGCCGACCTTGATGGTGTGATCGTCGAGCTTCCAGAGCTCTTCGTCGAACGAGATGAGGTGGAGTTGGTGTGCCATGGGACGAGTATCACGAAGGGGTGTGACACTGAAGCCACAGAACGGCGTTCGGGCTGGTCAGAGACCCTTCCTCACCGGATCGAACGGCGTGTGACGAGCGTCAGACCGGCCCACGCGGCCAGGCAGAAGGTGGCAACGGGGCCGTCGTCTGGGGCCGCGCCGCGGAGTTGGCTACGTTGGCCGCCATGCGTCGCTACGGAATGACCGTTCCTTTCCCCGGTGTGAGCCTTTCCGATCATGCGGAGTGGTACCGGGAGCTCGTCGATCTCGGCTACACCGACGTGTGGACCGCCGAGGCCGATGGGGCAGACGGGTTCACCCCACTCACCCTCGCCGCCGCCTGGGCCCCCGAGCTGCGACTCGGGGTGGCGATCGTGCCGGCCTACACCCGGGGCCCCGCCCTCCTGGCCCAGAGCGCAGCCGCACTGGCCGACGCCGCCCCCGGCCGGTTCGTGCTCGGCGTCGGGTCGTCGTCGAACGTGATCGTGGAGCGCTGGAACGGCATTGCCTTCGACGAGCCCTACCGCAAGACCCGCGACGTGGTGCGCTTTCTCAAGGCGGCCATGACGGGGGAGAAGGTCACCGAGAGCTACGACACCTTCTCGATCAACGGCTTCCGTCTCGGCGTCCGCCCGGCCGAGCACCCGCCGATCCTCGTTGCGGCGCTGCGTGAGGGCATGCTGAAGATGGCCGGCCGAGAGGCGGACGGTGCCATCATCAACTGGCTCTCCGCCGACGATGTGCGCACCGTGGCCCCGATCGTCCATGCCCAGGGCGACGACAAGGAGATCGTGGCCCGGATCTTCGTGTGCCCGAGCACCGACACCGACACGGTGCGGGCTCAGGCCAAGCGGGCGATCGCCGCCTACCTGAACGTGCCGGTGTACGCCGCCTTCCATCAGTGGATCGGGCGTGGTGATCGCCTCCAGCCGATGTGGGACGCATGGGCCGCAGGCGACCGGAAGCTGGCCCTGGAGGTCATTCCCGACGAGGTGGTGGACGAGTTGATCATCCACGGCTCGCCCGAGGCGTGCCGGGAGCACATCGACCGCTATTGCGAGGCCGGCGTCACCACGCCGGCGCTGTCGGTGATGGGGTTCGCCGGGGTGGATCCGCGCCAGGCCATCCGCGATCTCGCACCCCGCTGATCCGACCGAAGCGCGGGAGTCGACCGTCGATCGCTGCAGGACCGGTTGCAACGGTCGATCAGAAAAGGATGGAGCCGACCAGGATCTATCCCCTGTTCTTCGGCGTCGCCGACTCCCTGCAGGCTCGCGGTGCGGCAGCTGTCGTCGGTCGACATCCCCGCTTCGAGATCGTTGGAGAGGCCTCGAACTCGGTGATGACGGTCGACGGGGCCGAGCAGACCCAGCCCAACGTGGTGGTCATCTCCGAACACTCACCCGGGATGCCGGGATCCGCGGTGATCGGCGAACTCGTGGCGATCGCCAGCCAGCCGCTGGTGATCGTGATCGGTCCAAACGGCTCGCAACCGGGCTACACGTCGGTTCTCGCCGTTCCTGAGCATGCGCCCGATGCACTGGCGAGGGCGCTCGATGCGACGGCCGCCCAGTTGGACAATCCAGACGCACGGATCGAGCGGCGCCGAGGCGCCGACCGGAGGGTCCAACAGGATTGGAAGAAGGTCTTCGCCGAGCGACGAGTCACCGTTCGACGAGCGGCCGATCCGGAGGCCGAGAGGTGATCGACGACTAGGGCTCGTCCGGCTCAGGCCGGGAGCCACACCAGCACGAAGTCCTCCACGCTGATGTCGTTCTTCTCCAGGCCGATCTCCACGGTGGTGACGTCGTCGGCCTTGGTCGACCACTCGTCGTCGATCTCGATGACGGCCTCGTTCAGCTCGTACTCGAGGTCCTCGAGCTCGTCGATCTTCTCGCCCACCCGATTGCGGGCCGCCTCCACCCGTTTCTTGGCCGCCGATGACATGCGAGCGCCCGATGCGGCGCGCCGAGCGGCCGTTGCCAGGCCCCGGGTTCGGCTCCGACCGCCGAGCAGACCGCCGAGCACGCTGGTGCCAACGTCCACCCACTGCTGATTGCGGCGACCTTCGGCCTGGGTCTCCAGTTCGGACATCCGATCCTCGGCCTTGGCCAACGCACGCTCGATCGTGGCCTTCTTCTTCTCCAGCCTGGTGCGAATCTTGTCGGTCTCGGCGTCGGCCCCGTCCTCGGCTGCTGCGCCGCAGCGGACCGCGAAGGCCTCGGCTGATTCGCCTGGCCGTGACCACAGCTTCAGCGACGGATTGTTCAGCAGCGACACTGTCATCGAGGCGTAGAGGTGGTTCTTCAGATCGGTCTGCGCCGATCGCAGCGCCGTCTTGGTCATCTTGGTCGGCGGCAGCACATAGACGGGACTGTCTGGCGCATCGCTCACCATGTCGCGGTCGTCGAGGTCGACGGCAACGGCGTCTTCCACGACGAAGCCGTCTTCTGTGATCGGGATGATCGCCTCCCACTCGGTGGTGTGGCGCAGCTTCGCTTTCGTCTCGTCGAACAACAGCTGCACACGGGCCGCCATCGCTGGCCGCAGCCGGCCGGTGCCTCCTGGTTCGATTCCCACCGAGCCGAGCCACGGCGTGTCGGCGCGCACGTAGCGAACGGTGAGCGTGTCGGGCAGCTCGGGCATGAGGGTCGACTCGTCGTCGCCCAACTCGGGCCCGCGCGCTGGAGCCGAGGCGGAGGGTGCTGCGGCCGGGGCTGGCGCCGCGGTTGCGCTCGAACTGCTTGCCCCGCCGAGGGCGGCGGCCTGTTCGTCGGCCATGAGGCTCGTGATCTGGTCACCGGTGAGCGGGCCAGCCAGGTAGCTCATCGCCCAGCGGGTGGTGAGGAGCGGGAGGTCGCTCGAGCGTGTGGTGCGGAGCACAAACTGACGCTTGCCGAGCCCGGAGATGGTGGCCTCCAGGGCGGCCATGTCGGTTGAACCGTCGGCCGCCCGGAGGCCGTCGACGAGGCGAGCCTTGTCCTGCTCGGTCTGGAGGCGACCGATGAGCCAGGTGCCAGCGTTTGAGATCGCCTTGTAGTCGAGATCGACCGGGTTCTGGGTGGACAGCACGAGGCCGACGCCGAACGCACGGGCCTGCTTCAGCAGGGTCAGGATCGGCTTCTTCGGAGCCGGGTTGCCCACTGGTGGTGCCAGGCCCATCACCTCGTCGATGTACACGAGCACTCGCAGCTCGCCAGTACCGGGCTGCGTGCGCATCCACGAGATCAGCTTCGACAGGATCAGCGTGATGGCGAAGTGGCGTTCGGTCTCGCTGAGGTGGCTGAGCGACACCACCGACGCCCGGGCCCGACCGTCGGGGCGCCACAGCATCTGCTCGATGTCGAGCGGGGCACCCTCGGCCCAGCCGGCGAAGCTGGGCGAGGCGAGCAGGCCGTTCAGTGTCATCACCAGTTCCTGGCGGTCGTCAGCTGGGAAGAAGGTGTCGAGGTCCAACACGCCGAGCTTGCGGATCGGCGGGTCGAGGATCTGGCCGAGCAGGGTGGGGAGATCGAGATCCTGGCCGGCATCCCACGACCGGGCGATCAGGTTGGCGAGCAGGATGTGCTCACGGCCCGAGAGCGGATCGCTGTTGATGCCAACGAGGCCGAGCAGGCCGCTCACGGTGGAGTCGACCTCGTCCTGACGGGCTGACGCATCGGTGGTGGTCGGCACCGTGAGCCGGCCCAGCACGTCGAGCGGCACACCGGCGCGTGAACCGGGGGTGTAGATCACCGGGTCGGCGGCTTCGGCCAGCGTGGCGACGTCGGGCGAGCCCATGCCCCACGAGTCGAGGCCGTTGCGCCACAGGTCGGCCGTCGACGCGGCCATCTCCGCGGTGGAGGTGCCCTGGACACGGGCCGTGCCGGCATCCATCCACGGCTCGAAGTCAGTGCCGTCGAGCGACGGGAAGGTGAGGCACAGGTTGCCGAGGTCACCCTTGGGGTCAATCGCCAGCACCGGGATGCCAGAGAGGAGTGCCTCCTCGATCAGCACCACGCCGAGGCCAGTCTTGCCCGAGCCGGTCATGCCAACGATCACGCCATGGGTGGTGAAGTCGGCCGAGTCCAACAGGATCGGATCCCCTGTCCGATCACCGGAGTCGGCATCGATCGACTCACCAATGAAGAGGTGCCCCGCAGGTCGTTCCATGCGGTCACCATACGGCGTCTCAAGTACGGTCTCGGCCCATGCAGCCAAGAGGACAGCTCTCATCATTCCGAACGTGTCCAGCCGAGGACGTTTCGACGCAGTCGAAACTCCGTACGTGAGCGGAGCGAGCGACATGCAAAGCAAGACGCTGGAAACGCTCATCGTCGACGTGGCTGACAACGGCGTGGTCACCGTCACGATGAACCGCCCCGAGAAGAAGAACGCGGCCAACGCCACGATGTGGACCGAGCTCCGCGAGACATGGACCGAGATCGGGCTCGACCCAACCGTGCGCTGCGTGGTGATGACCGGCTCCGGTGACGCCTTCTGCTCAGGCGCCGACCTCGGTGGGCAGGGTCAGGAGCGTCATCAGCTGCAGGCGATGAACGAGATCCACATGACCCTGCAGGCGTTCCACTCGATGATGATGCCCGTTGTGGCCAAGGTGAACGGCGTGGCCGCCGGGGCCGGGATGAACATGGCCCTGGCGTGCGACATCTTGATCGCCAGCGATCAGGCCCGGTTCTCCGAGATCTTCGCCCGTCGGGGCCTCACGGTCGACTTCGGCGGCACGTGGATGCTGCCCCGACTCATCGGCCTGCACAAGGCGAAGGAGCTCGCCTTCTTCGGCGACGTGATCTCGGCCGCCGATGCCGAGCGCTTCGGGTTCGTGAACCGGGTGGTGCCCCACGACGTGCTCGACGACACGGTGGACTCCTGGGCTGATGCCCTTGCGGCCGGCCCGCCTCTGGCGCTGTCGATGACGAAGCGGCTGCTCACCCTCAACGCCACCAACGACTTCTGGAGCGCCCTCGAGGCCGAGGGGATGGCCCAGACCGTCAACTTCGGCACCGATGACACCCGCGAGGCAATCAAGGCGTTCCTCGACAAGCGTCCCCCGGAGTTCCGCGGCCGCTGACCGTCTGGCCGATCCCAATGGCCACCGGAGCATCGCTGGAGGGTGCGTCGCCGAGCCTGCTCGCATCAATCGCCGAGGCCGCCCCAGACTGACCGGTGGTCAGGTTGTGGTTGCGAGAAACGCTGCGGCGCTGACCAGGGCCGACGGTGTGAACGCTTTGAGAACCGGCCGGGGTGCTCTTGACAAACGGCTCCGACTCGGTCACCAGGGTAAGGGGTCACACGCCACGGGGTTCCGGATGGTGTTTTCCCTGGTCAGAGCTTTGGTGTATCACGCCCCTGGGGGTACTGGGTTACAGTGGCGCCCAAGCGGGAATCCGAGCGGAATGGCGAGGACACCGTCAACGTTCTCTCTGGAGAACGCAATCGTCCCGGCATGAGGAGGCCACAATGACTGAGGCTGAAGCCACCATCGACATCGTTGAAATCACCTCCATCGAGGAAGCCCTCGCCCTGATCGACCAGGGCCTCGGCGTCATGACCGATCGTCAGTTGGTGTCGACCGCCGAGGTGACAGATCTGCTCCTCGACGTACGTGCCCTGCTGAGCGAGTCGGCCGCCAACTCATAGGCGTCCGCGGCCCAGCGGCCAGAACCGCTGGGCCATTCGGGCGAACACCACGCCCACCACCACCCCAGCGGCGACGTCGGACGCATGATGCATGCGGTTGTGCACCCTGCTCAGCGCCACGATCGATCCCAGAATCGCCCAGATCGGGCGCGCCCGAGGAATCGACTCGGAGAGCAACAACGCCGCCAGCGTCGCTGAGCTGGCGTGCCCACTTGGGAAGCTGGCCGTCTTGGGCCGCCGCACCTCGTAGGCCCGCTCCTCGGACAGTGGCGGCCGCTCGCGCCGAAAGATCCGCTTGATCCCCTGGTTCACGACGAGCGACTCGATTCCGAGCATCACGGCGAGGCGAACGGCGTGCGGGCGGTGCCCGGGCCGCACCACGGCGATGGCGATACTGATCGCGTGCCAGGCCACCGAGAAGTCGGCGGCCTCACTGGCGGCGGCGAACACGGCGTCGGGCACGGGTTTGCCCCGCACACGCTCGAACTGGGCGTCAACTGCCTCGTCGATCTGATGCACCGGGCCAGTCACGGGCCACAGCCTACGGCGGCGGTGGCCCCTGACATGGCCGGGTGAATCCGATCAGCCCTTCGGCGCTGGATTGAAGGCCGGCTCACGCTTGGCCAAGAAGGCGTCCATCCCCTCGTGCGCCTCAGGGGTGTCGAACAGGGCGTAGTAGCTGCGGCGCTCGAAGAGCACGCCCTCGGCCAGGCTCGTCTGCTCCGCCCGATCGACGGCCTCGGTGGCCACCGTGGTCACGTGGCGGGCGAACCCACCGATGGTGGCCGCCACCTCCCGAGCTGTGGCGAGCAGTTCGCCGTTGGCCACGACACGGCTCACCAGCCCGGCCCGTTCGGCCTCGTCGGCCCGCATCATCCGGCCGGTGAGGATCAGGTCCATCGCCTTGGCCCGCCCCACGAGGCGGGTGAGGCGTTGGGTGCCGCCCATGCCGGGAATGAGGCCCAGCTTGATCTCCGGCTGGCCGAACCGGGCAGATTCACCGGCCAGGATCACGTCGCACATCATGGCCAGCTCGCAACCACCGCCGAGGGCGTAGCCGTTCACTGCTGCCACTTTCGGGATTCGGAGCGCAGCCAGGTCGTCCCATGGCGCGAACACGTTGGCGGCCGTCATGGACCGGTACGTGTGGCGTCGGAGTTCGCTGATGTCGGCCCCGGCGGCGAAGGCCCGGTCACCGCTGCCGGTGATCAGGATGCAGCCGATCTCGGGATCGGCGTCCGCCGCCGTGGCCTCGGCCACGAGCGTGGTCATCACGGTGTGGTCCAATGCGTTCAGCACCTCGGGTCGATTGATGGTCAGCTCGAGCACCCGACCGTGGCGCTCGATCTTCACGACCTCCGGGCCGCTCATGAGTCCCAGATGGCGCCGTAGGCGGGGATGCCTCGACGTTCCATGCCCTCGACCACCTTCCAGGTGAGGGTCTTGTTCGAGATGCAGATCACGGCCTCGGCGTCGAACGCCTGCACGGCCTGCCACGTGAGTTTCACCATGTCGGGTTTGCCCTTGGCGGTGGTGTCCCAGAACGTGGCGTTGGGTTCGACGTCGAGGATCTCATCCACGAGCCCCTGGCCGTAGGTCGTCCACGGGTCACGCGTGGCCCACACGAGATGGGCTGGCACCTCCTGGGCCAGCAGGTGGGGGAGCGTCGGGCCGATACCGCTTCCGGTGGCCACCCACACCACCCGCGTGAACAGGCGGTCCACGTTGCCGACACCGGCGGTGGTGATGCCCTTCACCCACACGTGCGATGGCATGTCGTCGATGAACTGGCCCGTCCAGTCGCCGGCCCGCGAGATCGTGAGGCGGAAGCCGCTGCGATCCGGGCTCGGAACGTTGGCGAACGAGTGCCACTCCAGCAGTGGGTTCCGACTCAGCGTGGTGGAAGATCCGGCGAAGGGCGTCTCGCCGTAGTCGAAGCGGGCCAGGGCCACGTGGTCCGATGGCCGCTCGATGTCGACCGGCACCTTCTTCAGCCGCATCCAGGGCAACGCCACGCTCAAGGTCACCAGCGCAAGGAGCCAAACCCCGAGCGAGCTGCCCACGGCGGTGCCAAGGGCGGTGCTGCCTCGCCCAGCGTCGATGAACAGGATGGTGAACACCCAGAACAGCGCCAGCGACATCCAGCCGCCGAAGCGGTGCATCCGTTCGAACAGATCGTGGTGGGCAGCGCGGAAGGTCGGAATCGAGAAGCCGATCAGGGCGCCAAGCAATGCAGCGAGCCCCGCAGCCACGACGATCAAGCCGGTTGACACGCCAGGCCGATCGGTGGCCGCGTGCCACCCGAGCGAGCCCAACAGCACCACGAACCACAACGAGCCAGCGATGGCCCCTCCCACGTGGACACCACCGAAGTGGTACACCTTGCCGAGCACTCGACGAATCGAGAGCGGCCATGACGTGGGCGCAGCGGTTGCCACCCGGAACAACAGGTTGATCACGTGCTGCTGGCGGATTCCGATCGCCACCGTGAGGTTCACGATCGCCACGTTGGCCACCGCTTCCAGGGCGATGTCGCCCTGGAACCACCCGCCGGGCCCGATGGCGTAGACGGCGAGCGCCGCGTTGATTGCCAGCATCGTGACTGCCAGCCGGTTGTGGTGCATGAGCCGCTTCGTCGCCCAGATCCGGCGATGCCACGGCAGGAGGGGAGGCAGCTCGACTCGGCCGTGGTCGTCGGCGTCATAGAGGGGGATCGGCTCGCGCCGTGACGGCGCGCCGTCCAGATCCATTTCGGGGCGGGGATCGAGGGCAGTCATCGGGCCACCCCCTCGGCCTTCGCCTGCTCGAGCAGGAGTCGCTTGTCCACCTTGCCCCGGGAGGTGCGCGGGAGCTCGGCCAACGCCTGCACACGGGCCGGCACGCAGTAGTAGGGCAACATGTCGGCCACGGCCTCGGCGGCTGCCTCCACGTCCACCGTCTCGGGTTGGACGAAGGCCACCAGGGTGCGGTCGTCGTATTTGAGTGCGACCGCCGCCGTACACCCGGCTGCCGTCTCCAGGGCCGCCGACACGCTGTCGAGCTCCACCCGGAAGCCACGGATCTTCACCTGGTCGTCGGTCCTGCCGAAGTGCTCCAGCTGGCCATCGGCTGTCCAGCGGCCGAGGTCGCGGGTGCGGAACATCATCCGGCCCTCGCCCAGGAACGGGTCTGGGGCGTAGCGTTCCGCGGTGAGCTCGGGGTTGTGCAGGTAGCCAGCGGTCACACAGTCGCCGCCGGCCCACATCTCACCCACCTCACCGATCGGTAGAGGCCTCCGCTGTTCGTCGAGCACATACACCGTGTTGTTGGGAGTGGGGCGCCCGATGGTGAGATGGCCGACCTCGGGTCGGTAGTGCTGGGCGGTGTTGATGATCGTGGTTTCCGTTGGGCCACACGAGTTGTGGAACCGGGCGAAGGCGCCCCAGGTGTCGGCGAGTGGCTTGGGGCAGGGCTCTCCCGCCACGGCGACCACGGACACCTGCTGGCAGCGGGTGGCGTCGATCGAGCCCAGGATCGACGGGGTGGCGATGATGACGTCGACCTGTTCGGCCACGGCTTGGATGTCGCGACCCCTGATCACGAGGGTGGCGCCGTTCATCAGCGCCCCGAGCGTCTCCCACGCCGCCATGTCGAAGGCGATGCTGAGGATCTGCCCCACACGCATCCCGGGGCGCATGCCGAGGTCGCCGGGCGAGGTGAGCAACACGTTGCACACGTTGCCGTGGGTGACCTGCACGCCGTTCGGCCGGCCGGTGGTGCCCGACGTGAACAGGATGAAGCATCGGTGATCAGGCGAGACATCAACCGATGGGGCGGTCGCGGCGAGAGTCGAGGGATCATCGAGCACCTCGGCCGCTGCCATCAGCGCGTCTATCGCGATCACTGTGGTGCCGGGAAGGTCAGGTAGTTCGTCGAGCAGGTCGGACAGCGTGAGCACGACGGATGCGCCGATCTCGTTGGCCACGTGCTGGAGCTGACTGGCAGGGGCGACACCGACGTGCTGGGGGACGTACGCCGCCCCGACCTTGAGCGTTCCCAGCATGCCGACCACCATCGGGATCGACCGGCTCAGGAACAGTGCCACGTTGTCGCCGGGCCGCACCCCCAGTTCGATCAGTTGCTGTGCCAGGCGGTTGGCGTGGGCGTCCAGGTGGCCGTAGGTGATGGTGGAGCCTTGGTGCTCGACCGCAGTTGCCAGCGGGCGTTCCGCGGCGCGAGCTTCGAACGCCTCGTGGATCAGCTGGTGCCGGGGAGCCACGGCCGGCCCCTGACCGAAGCGGACGAACTGCTCCTGATGAGCCGGTGCCAACGAGGCGAGCGCCGAGCGGAGGATCTCCGGCGGGTCGGCGATGTGGACCTCGGTGGTTTGGGGCCCGGTTTCGGGCACGCGGGTGGGAACAATGGTCGTGGCCATCGTGATCTCCTTCTCGTTCGATGACGGCGGGCTGCGCCTCGCGGTGCTCGGCTCCGTTTCCGAGGTCGGGACGCAGGTCGGCAAACCGGGCCATCCCGGTGATGGATCCGTGCTTTCACCGGTGTTCAGTGCACGATCAGAGATATGACCACCCGGTCAGAGTCATGACACACGGCGCATCGGGATTGGCCGCGGTCGGCTAGACAGGAGTGCATGGATCAACCGCTCCGATTCGGGATCCTGGGCGCAGCCCGGATCGCACCCAAGGCTCTGATCGATCCGGCGAAGAAGGTCGACTCAGTTGTGGTGACGAGGGTCGCCGCCCGGGATCGGTCGCGGGCCCAGGCCTTCGCCGCCGAGCACGGCATCGCAGGCGTGGCCGATGACTACCAGGCCCTGGTGGAGGCCGACGACGTGGACGTGGTGTACAACCCGCTGCCGATGTCGCTCCATGCCGAGTGGACGATCGCCGCCCTTCGAGCGGGCAAGCACGTGTTCTGCGAGAAGCCTTTCGCCGCCAATGCCACTGAGGCCCAGGAGATGGTGCGGGTCGCCGACGAGGAGGGCCTCGTGCTCGGCGAGGCATTCCACTATCGGTACCACCCGCTGTTCGGACGCCTTCTGGACGAGGTGCAGTCCGGCCGGATCGGCGACCTTCGGCGCCTGGACGCCTCGTTCTGCGTGCCGATTGGTCGCCCTGACATCCGGTGGGACTTCGCAACAGCCGGGGGCTCGTTGATGGACCTCGGGTGCTATCCGATGAGCTGGGTGCGCCACATCACCGGCGCCGAGCCCACTGTGCGTTCGGCAACGGCCACTGTGCTCGACGACGCTCCCCACATCGACGCCGACATCGAGGCCAACCTGGCGTTCCCTGGTGAGGTCGAGGCCCGAGTGACGAGTTCGATGATCGACGAGAACCGTCGGATCGAGCTCGTCATCGAAGGCACCGCCGGCCGCATCGACGTGGTCAACCCGATGGCACCCCAGATGGGCAATCTCGTGCGGATCGAAACCGAGCGAGGTGTGACTGCGGGCCCCATCGACGGTGGCATCAGCTATGACCACATGTTCCGTGCCTTCGTGGACCACCTCTGCCTCGGTGCGCCGTTCCCCACTCGAGGAGCGGACTCGGTGGCCAACATGGCGGCGATCGACGCGGTCTATGCCGCCGCGGGGCTCCCCGTCCGAGGCACCGATCCGGGTGACGGGTCATGACCGATTTCCGGGTGGGGGCGTCCATCCCCGCTCCGCCTGCGGCCGTGTTCGAGGTGATCGCCCACGCTGAGCGCTTCGCCGAGGTGGTGCCCCACATCGAGCGAATCGAGTTCGTCAGCGAGCAACGCCGAGGGGTGGGCACGAGGTTTCGAGAAACTCGCCTGTTCAAGCGGCGGGAGGCCACCTCTGAGCTGGAAGTCACTGGCTACGAGCCGCCGCGTCTGGTGAGGCTGGTGGCTGACGAGGGCGGCACCGTGTGGGACTCGACCTTCACCCTGGCGGCCTCCGCCGACGCCGCGGCAACCGACCTCACCCTGGTGATGACGGCCAGCGCCTACACCTGGTCGGCGCGACTGCTGAACCCCGTGCTCCGGCGGGTGATCACCAAGGGCCTCGTCGACGACCTCGACGCCGTGGCCGCCCACTTCGCATCGCCCGCCTCAGGCGGGGGAGGCGAGTAGCGGCTCCATCGTCTCGTCGACCTCCAGCGCGTCTCCCACCGAGATCACGGTGCCAGCGGGCCCGATGGAACAGCCCACGCCGAACACCGCGTTGCCCTCGATGACCGACCGCATGATCTCGTTGTAGGCCGGAGCGGCATCCACCCAGCGGTGTGCCTTGAGTACCACGGCGGGCTCCTTGCGACGCTCACCGCTGTTCTGATCCACCTGCGGCACCGCACACCGCGGCCACGGGGCTCCGTGGGCGAGTGCGGCGGCGCCGATTCGGAACCGGGCCCACGTGTCCTCCGCGAACGGCTCGGGACCATCGACCACGACGTTGGCCCTGAAGCGGTCGATGCCGAACGGTTCGTTCGCCCGTTCCTCCAGCCAGGTCGACGAGGCCGTGTTGGCCACCAGCACGGGGGCGAGATCGCTGAACGCGATTCGCTGCCCGCCGAACACATCGAGCGGTTCCGGCGGCACCAGCTCCGACTCCGGCGTGCGGGCGTAGAGGCGTGCGCTGTCGCCGAGCAGGGCGGTGAACCACTCGGCCGCCGCCTCGCCAGCGTCGCCGACTAGCACCTTCACCCCGATCAACGAACCGGTCTCGGTATCAGCCGTCGAAGGTCGCTCGACCTCGATCGTCGGTTGGCCCGGCGCCGACAGCCGCAGGCCCCCGTCGATCGGTACGGCGTCGACCGTGGCCATCACCGCGTGCTGGCGCTGGGTGAGCGGCGTGATGCCGGCCGCCACCTGCCACTCGCGGTCACCGACGAGCCCGACCGGCCCGACCGTGGCCGACTGCACCGAGAGCGCTCGGCACGACTTGATCGGGTGGATGTGGAGGCTCTTCACGACACCGACAGACATGAAGCGGATCGTAGTTGGTCTGGCCTCGGCCGGCCGCAGGCATGTGTTGCCTCACCACCATGGTCGTCCTACGGTTCATGCCGTGGCCGACTCGCCCGAGATCCGCATCTCAGACATCGATCGCCAAGCGATGATCGACCGCCTCTCGAAGGCGTACTCGGAGGGCCGCCTCACCGAGGGCGAGTTGGGCGAGCGGATCATGGCCGCCGGCGAGGCGCGCACTGCGGGGGAGTTGGCCGAGCTCGCCCGCGACCTTCCGGCCCCGTTGCCGGCACCAGTGGAGCGGCCGGTTGCCGAGGGGTTCCTGGCTCGGCTCGCCGGCACCCAGGTGTTCTTCATTGCGCCGATCATCTGCACCGCGATCTGGCTCATCACAAGCCCGACGGCCTATTTCTGGCCGGTGTGGGTGTGGTTCGGCTGCATGATCCCGGTGTTGTTCGCGTTGCTCTCGAACGGCGACGATGACGAAGACGAGGAACTCGACGACTAGCCGGGGGTGATCGGGCGTGGCGGAGAACCTGGGTTGGCTGGTGGTCCTGAGCACGCCGATCATCGTGATCGTGGGCTCGTGGGTCACCGCCGTGATCAACTTCGACAAGGGCAAGCGCACGCCGGGCACGGTCGGTGTCTTCGCTCCGATTGCGGCGATCGTCGCATCGATCGTCGCCGCCATCGGCGGTCTGATCCTGATTCTGAACACGGAGGCTGGCGAGGACTTCTTCGCCACCCTCGTGTGGATGTGGCTCGTCGTCGTGGTGGTGGTGCCGGCCGTTGGGCTTCTCGTGCTGTTCGTCGGGTTCACCTGGTCGGCGATCGGAGCCAGCCGGCTTGCCCGGCCCGATTCACGCTGGGCCAACGCGCGCTACGGGCCCGCCAAGATGGCGCGAGCGATGGCTCGATATCCCGACGTGGTCATGCCCGCCGTCTTGCCTGGACCAGCGACCGTCGCTCCACCCAGCGCCCCCGGGGTGGATGCGCCCCCTTGGTCGCCGTCTTGAGTCCGGCCGGAGTGGCCTCCTAAGTTGGCCTGACATCCGAGTTCTTGGGAGGCCACATGTCCGACGCTGTGCTGTACGAAGTCGACGATCACGTGGCGGTGATCACCCTCAATCGCCCCGACCGGCTGAACGCATGGAACGATGCCATCCACCGGGGCTACTTCGATTCCCTTGATCGCGCTGCCGCCGACCCCGACGTGCGGGTGATCGTGGTCACCGGTGCCGGCCGCGGGTTCTGTGCGGGTGCCGACATGAACGTGCTCCAGGGCATCGGCGAGGGCCGAGGCGCGGAGGAAACCAGTGGTGAGCCCGACCTGCGCGACGCACGTCATGCGATGTCGATTCCCAAACTGGTGATCGCCGCCGTGAACGGTGCGGCTGCCGGGCTCGGCCTCGTGCACGCAATGGCGGCCGACATGCGCTTTGCCGCGGAGGGCGCCAAGTTCACTGTGGCGTTCAGCCGGCGGGGGCTGGTTGCCGAGCACGGCCTGTCATGGACGTTGCCCCGCCTGGTCGGCCAGGCGGTGGCGATGGATCTGATCGTGTCGGGCCGGGTGATCCTGGCCGAGGAGGCGAAGGAGCTCGGGCTCGTGAACCGGGTGTCGGCCCCTGACGCATTGATGGAGGAGACGCTCGCCTACGCCAAGGACGTGGCGGCCAATGTGTCGCCCATGTCGATGGCCATCATGAAGCACCAGGTGTACGAGCATCCTCTCATGAGCCTCGACGACGCCATGGACGAGTCGAACCGCCTCATGCGCGAGTCGCTGCGCCGCCCCGACTTCAAGGAGGGTGTCGCCAGCTTCGTCGAGAAGCGGCCGCCGCAGTTCGCCCCGTTCTCCGGGATGCCGTAGCCAAGGAGTCGAGCGCGACTCTCAGCCGGCGATGCCGATACACACCTCGCACTGGGCGTCCCAGTCCACCGCATTGGCGGCTTGGCGGTCGTTCTCTGACTGGTACTGCGGCTCGTCGGAGCGGCCGTTGCGGGTGTCGCCGGCGGAGCCAGAGGTGGAGCCAGCGTTCTGACGGCGCCGACTCCAGCTCAGCGGCGATCCCTTCCAGTCGTCGTCCACGTAGCGATAGGGCAGGTCGACAATGCCGGGCGCAGCCATGGCATGGGCCGCCTCGAGCCCCTCGGTGAGGATCGTCCGCTGGCCGGGCTGGTCATGGGGCAGACCCGTGGTGTGACCGAGGGGGAGATCGAGGAACACTGACCGGGGCGGGTTGGCGTGCGCCGTGATCGTGCGAGCAGAGGTGAAGCCGATCGTCGGCATGCCGGCGGCTTCGAGATGGCGTGCGATCAGTCCGACCGACTGATGGCAGACCGGTCAAACCGGCACGAGGAGCACGAGATCGGCTTCCTCAGCCGCGCACAGGTCGAGCAGGCGTGGCACCGTCTCGGCCTCCAGCCGACGGGTGGAGTAGATGCCGCCCATGAAGGCGAACGACCGCGGGCTCAACTCGCCGATCACGCCGTCGGTGGCCATCTCGTTGAGCCGGTCGAGCGGGAACACGCAGTTCGGATCGTGGCGAGCGTCGGTCTGGTCGTAGGCGAAGTGGGCGGTACGGAGCTCGGAGGTGGGAGTGTCGGTGTCGATCACCCGCACTGACGTGTCGTCCTTGGTGTGGAAGGCGACCTGGCCCCGCCGGTACAGCCCGCCCGACCCGACGAGTGTGACCCGGCACTGCGACAACGGCTTGTCGATCGGAACGAACGCCGGTGCCTCGGCGCGCTCGGCCCAGCGATACGAGTCGTAGCCGAGCGAGTCGTAGAGAGACCTGGTTTCTTCGATGTAGTCGGCAGGGGGGAGCGGGGAGTGGCCCGCTCTCAGCTCGGACGGCGCAGCATCATCGGCCGGGGTGGGATCCATCGCGTCATTCTGACACGGCCGCCGAGGTGGCCGCGAACGCTCCAGGGGCGGCGAACAGGTCTCGCCGCCATCGGTGGGGCGTGGCGACGGCGGCGCGGGGGTAGTCCTCGAACAACCAGCGGACGAAGTTCTTCCGGGTCCATGGGGTGGCACCGGCGACATCGATGGCCAACGTCGCGCCCCGCGGGGACGAGAGCACGTTCGACAGGGTGCGGGCCAGCGCGTGGTCGCGTTGCATGCCGCGGCGCAGGTCGGTGCGGTAGCGCTCGGCCACGACGTCCACTGCTGTGGCCGGGTCGCCCGCAAGAGCCGCAACAGCGGCCCGTCCGGTGTCGAGGGCCTGTCCGATGCCTTCGCCTGTCATCGGATCGGTGGCGGCTGCGGCGTCGCCAACGAACAGCACACGGCCACTCGTGAGCGGTGATCGGCCGAGCCGGGCCGGGATGGGCCAGGCTCGGTGGGCCGCTTCGGGTTGGGCATCGGGGCCGAGGAACTCGGCGATGTGAGGCCGGGTCAGGATCTCGGGCCAGAGGTCCTTCATGTCCTGTGTGTTGTGCCGGCCGCCGCGCTGGATACCGAAGCCGACGTTGGCCGTCCCGTCGCCGAGCGGGAACGACCATACGTAGCCCGGCAACAGGTCGGGCTCGAACCAGACGATGAGCTCACTGGCGGCCCGGTCTGACACGCCCACCATGTACTGGCGGAAGGCGTGCCACTCGCCGAGGTAGCGGGGGGTGGCCAGGCCAAGCATCTTGCGGGTGGGTGACCACATCCCGTCGGCGGCCACGAGCCACCGGGCGGTGATCGTGGCGCCTCCGGCCTCGGCCACCACCGCATCGTCGGTTGTGCTCACGGCTGTGAGCGGGGTGTTCTGCCGCACGGTGGCACCGGCCTTCTCGGCCATGGTCACGAGCGCCGCATCGAGTTCGCGGCGGCGGCACACGGCGGCGAACGCGCCCGAGTCGCGGGGAAGGGGGAAGACGATCTCTCGACCCCGCGGGCTTCGGAGCACGACGTCGTCGACCTGCATCCAGCTCGGCAGCGCTGATCGATCGAGACCCAGGTCGTCGAGGGTGCGCAGCGCGCCGGCGGTGAGGCCGTCACCGCAGCACTTGTCGCGAGGAAACTCGGTCTTGTCGACCATCACGGTACTGAGGCCGGCTTGCGCCGCATCGATGGCGGCGGCTGAACCCGCCGGTCCGGCACCGACGATCAGAACATCACAGTCAAAGGAAGTCACGCGTCGGCGACGGTACCAGTGCACCCCCCGCCGATGCGGGGTCAGGCCTTTGCGAGTTCGCCCGGGGGCGAACGTCGTTGGTGGGCCGATCAGCCCTCGTCGCCGGGGGCGGGGGCGGGATCTGGATCTGGATCGGGCGCTGGGTCCGGGATCGGCTCGGGCTCGGGCGTCGGCTCGGGCTCGGGCTCCGGCGTTGGCGGCAGCGTCGGACCCGCCGGATCAGGGGGAACGGTGGAGTTGCCGTTGCAGTCCAGACCCTCGGCCGGCCGATACAGGGCGAACACGGAGTCCTCGACCACCTCGCCGCCGGGGTAGGTGCGGATCCGAGGTGTGGTGTAGATCGAGCACTGGCCCCGTGAGCTGCGGAGCAGTGGCAGGTCCTCCACCTCGATGTGCTTGGTCGAATAGAAGGTGACCGTGATCGAGGTGCTCGTGTAGGTCGGCCACACCAGAATCCCGTAGTCGGTGGTGTTCTTCACCGACAGGTCGGGGCGAGGGAACGAGATCGTGGCCTCGCGGCCCCGCGGGTAGCGGGTGAAGTAGAGCGAGTGCGACTGGTACTCGTTGAAGTCGAGGCCGGCGTAGAACGCGGCATTGAAGAACGTGGTGGCGAACTGGCTCACGCCTCCGCCCACCTGAGGCTCCAGCACGCCATTGGCGATGGCACCGGCGGCTACGAAGCCGTTCTCGGTGGTGCGGCGGCCGACGTGGCTGTTGAGGGAGAAGTCCTCGCCGGGGCGGATGATCACGCCGCTTGTGAGATCGGCGAAGCGCTGGATGTTGGTGACGCGACCCTGGCAGCACGAGTGGTTCGTGGTGAAGGTGCTCACCTCTTCGATGATCCCGAGCGACTCAAGCTCGGTGACACCCTCGTCACTTCCGACGACCTCGGGCTCGATCACGACCACCCGGCGCTCGGCCTCGTCGTCCTCGTCCTCGTCGTCCTCGTCCTCGGCCTCGGTGTCGTTCGAGGGGGGAGGGGGTGGCGACGCCAGGTCGTCCTTGAGATCACCGACCGAGACGACGTCGCAGCAGACGACAGTCTCCGACGCAGGCACGATCACCGGTTTGTCGTTCACGATCGTGAACCGAGCCTGCTGATCCTCCGAGCCGAGCACGGGGAAGGCAGGCTTGAGCACGTCCAGGGCACGGTCGGTGTCGATCACCCAGCCGGCCTCGCCGTCGTCGAGCGTCAACTCGACCCAGCTCTGGAGGTCATCCCGGCTGATCTCGGCCGTGGCGTCGAGCACCTGCACCAGGAGAGGGCTCGCCGTTGCCTCATTGGCCTCGTCGGCCACGTTCTGGATCTGGCCGTCGGTGTAGACCGGGATGGCTTCGTCGGCATCGAGTTCCACCATGCGGTCGCCGCCGTCGCCGAGTGCCGCCGGAAGGGCAGCGGCCAGCTGATCGGTGTCGAAGGTGATGGCGGTGGCGCCCGGCTCGACGCGGAACTCGTTGTTCGTCAGCACGAGCTCCGGTTCCCGAGGCTCGCCCAGCTCGGTACTGATCAGAGCCGAGCCGGCGTCGGCCGTGACCTCGGAGTCAACGAGGTAGGTCGGCTCGATCACCGTCTCACCGAAGAAGCTGCCGACCCAGCGGAACGGGCCGCCCCGGCGGGCCTCGAGAGCGGCGTCGGTGATGGTCTCGGCGTCCAGCGATGCGCCGAGGCTCGCGGCAGATGCCGAGATGGTCTGCTCGCCGACCACGAGTTCGAGGTCGGTGTCGGCCAGATCGGCGTCCAGATCGGCGATGGTGTCGGCGAGCTCCTCTTCGCTCTGACCACCGATCGGGGTGGAGCCGAGCACGGTGCCTCGGGCCACCTCACCTCGGGTGAGGATCGAGTCGAGTAGCCATGCGGCCAGGAACAACACCACGACGCCCACGAGCACGAACGCAACGGCCGTGACCGGGCGAAGGCCCCGTGAGCGTCCGGTCTTGACTGCGGGGACGGCGGCCGGCGCATCACTCGGGGCGACCGCCGGGTCGCCGACGGGGATGACCATTGTGTCGCCCCCGACGTCGGCGGGGAACTCCTTCGTGGTCTCCTCAGCCGTGGTGTCATCAGCGTCGGCCGGGGTGGGGATGGCGACAGTTGCGTCGGCGTCGTCTGGCGAGTGCTCACCGTCAGGCTTGGTGTCGGTGTCGGTGTCGGGGGCAACGAGTGGAACTGCAGGCGCAGACCCTGTTGCGGCGCCGGAGGTGGTCGGTTGGAAGCCCAGGGCGACGGTCTCCGCCTCGCCTGGCCCCGACGACGGCGCAGCCGCACTGTCGGGCGGTGGTGGCGATGCATCCGACGTGGTGGCGCCGTCGTCGCCGCCGGACTCGGCCGCCTTGATCTTCGCCACCTCGGCCGCTCCGAGGGCGACCGTGTCGTCAACGGCGTCGGCGGCGTCGGTGCTGCCCGAGGTTTCACCAGCCGGACTGTCGGCCGAGGTGTCGGTTGCGCCGAGAGCCACGGTGGCATCCGTCGTGTTGTCGCTGGAGCCAGCGGCGTCTGCTGCCGCGATCGCAACGGTTGCGTCCGTGACGGGATCGCTGGCGTCAGCGTCGGTGGCGGCGTCGGCCGCGCCGAGGGCGACGGTCGCGTCGGAGGTGTCGTCGTCGGCCCCGGCCGGCGGGTCCTCGTCAGTGGGCTGGAAGCCGAGCGCGATCGTGGCGGCGTCGCTGGTTGCGGGAGGCTCGGGCGTCGCCGCTGGCGGGCGGCTCACGATCACGGTGTCGTCAGGGTCGCCAGCCGCATCGGTCGCCGGCTCGTCGATGGTCACGCCATCGGTGCCGACTGGATCGGTCGGAGGGGTGTCGCTCGGAGCCGCAGCGGCGCTGGCGTTGACGATCACCGTTGGATCGGCGTCGTCGAGATCGGTCGGTGAAGGCGGAGGTACCACGTCCGCTCCGTCGGCATCACCTGGGCCATCTGGACCAGTCGCATCGGGAGCAGATTCACCTGGGTGGGCGGGAGGCGACGGCGGAGTGGCCACGCCCACGATCACCGTGGCGTCACTGGCGTCACTGGCGTCACTGGCGTCACTGGCGTCACTGGCGTTGCTGGCGTCACTGGCGTCACTGGCGTTGCTGGCGTCACTGGCGGTCTCGGGCGTGGCCGGTGTCGATGTGTCTGCGTCCGCGGCCGGGGCCGAGTCGTCATTCGAGGTCGAGGTCGAGGTCGAGGCGGCGTCGGCGTCCGGCGTATCGGCCGGCGGTACCTGTAGCACCTGGGCGTGATGCGGGTCAGCGGCGAAGGTCGGGGTGAACACCACCGTGTCCTCGCCTGACGACTCGTCATCGCCGTTCTCGGCCGACGGCGCGTCGTCGGTGGCCGAGGCCTCGTCGTCGACTGTTGTGGCGCCCGGTGGAGGCGGAGGCGGGCCACCGACGGGCTTCGTCACCTGGTCACCCGGGTTGGACGGCGCAGCGGCGGCCACAGTGTCATCGTCGGACGACTGCTCGGCCGCTGGCGCACCGGCCTCGTCGGCCGCCGGGGCGCTGTCGGCGTCTGTCGCCTCGGCGGCGCGTTCGCCGTGCTCATTCTCCTCGGCGGTGGCCGTGGCTTCTGGGGTGGCCTCCGCGTGTACCGCGCCCTCGGCATCGACGGGCGGCGAGGGTGCAGCCTCGGGGTCGATGACCGGAGGGGTGGAACCCCCGGCCGCCAGGATCGCCGTCGGTTCGTCGAGCGTGGACGGCGCAGTGGAGGAGCGTGGTTCCACACTGACCGTGTCCTCGGCTGGCGTTGCAGGCAGGGCCAGCACGGCGTCGTCTGCGTCGGATCCGGTGATCTTCACCGTTCCGGTCGGCGCATCACCGCCTGTTGCTGCATCACCGCCTGTTGCTGCATCACCGTCGGCGGCTGCATCACCGTCGGCGGTTGCATCGCCTCCGGCTGGTGTGTCGCCTTCGGCTGGTGCGTCGCCTTCGGCTGGTGCGTCGACGGCGGCTGGCGTGTCGCTGGTGGGCGCTGCGCTGCCCTCGGTGGCGGCGTCGTCGACCATGCCCAGCATGGCGGGAACCTGATCGGCGGCTGGAGCCCGCCCGACGATCACGGTGTCACCGTCGGAGCCGGTGCCCTCGTGCGCTGCAGCGTGGCCGCTCGACTCCTGTGGCTCACTGGGCGTGCCTGAGTCGTCGCCGCCGGAGTCGGTGACGTCGGCGCCTTCTGTGGTGTCGGTGGAGGATCCACCGGTAAGCATTTCGATGAGCTCTGACAACTCGTCGTGACCGAGGCGAATCGTCTCGTCGGGCGCCTCGCCGGATCGATCCGGTCGGTCAGCTCCCGGCGTGGGGTTTCCCCCGCCCGGGGTCGGCGACGAGTCGCCAGGCACCGCTTCGCCGTCGTTGTTCGGTTCGGTCACTGGACAAAGAGTTTGCCATGGGCGAACCCCCAGGTCCGCTCATGGTTTTCGTGTTTCTCCGGAGCTGTGACATGATCGAAACCCGCACAGGGGAGGTAGCCAATGAGTGGTCTTTGTGAGGGCCGGATTGCCATCGTGACGGGCGCCGGACGAGGCATCGGTCGAGAGCATGCACTCATGCTCGCCGCCGAGGGCGCCAAGGTGGTCGTGAACGATCTCGGTGGCGAGGTCGACGGCACGGGCGGCGACGGCTCGCCAGCGCAGCAGGTGGTCAAGGAGATCACCGACATGGGCGGCGAGGCCATCGCGAATGGCGACGACGTGTCCGACTGGGAAGGCTCCCAGCGGATGGTCAACATGGCCGTCGAGACCTTCGGTGGGCTCGATGCGATCGTGAACAATGCCGGCATCCTTCGCGACCGCATGCTGGCCAACATGACCGAAGCCGAGTGGGATGCGGTGATCAAGGTGCATCTCAAGGGCACCTTTGCCCCCGCCCGGTGGGCCGCGGCCTATTGGCGGGAGCGGGCCAAGGCGGGTGAGACGAACGACGGCCGGATCATCAACACCAGCTCGGTGTCGGGCATCTACGGCAACCCTGGTCAAACGAACTACGGCGCCGCCAAAGCCGGCATCGCCGCCTTCACCGTGATCGCCGCTCAGGAGATGCACCGCTACGGCGTGACGGTGAACGCCATTGCCCCCGGAGCGCTCACCCGGATGACCGAGAACCTCGGCATGGGTGAGCTCGACGAGGAGGGCAAGGAATCGATGAGCCCCCGCTGGATCGCGCCGATCTGTGCGTGGCTCGTGTCGACCGAGTCCGCCCCGGTTACCGGGCGTGTATTCGAGGCCAGCGGCCGCGTGCTCGGTATCGCCGAGATGTGGAACCGTGGGCCCACGGTCGAACCCGTCGACGACCCGAAGCTGATCGGCCCGCTCGTGAAGGACCTCATGGCCCAGGCCCAGCCGAACAGCGACATGAATGGCGCCCCGGTCACCGGCCCCGGCCGCCCCACCCCGTATTAACCCATTCGCTCCAACCAGGAGGACAACACCATGCCGCTCAATCCAGATGCTGTTGGCGCCAAGGGCGAACCCCGCCGTGCGTCGTGGACCGCCGACGATGCGCTGCTCTACGCGCTCGGTATCGGCGCTGGGGTGACCGACCCCGTCGGCGACGAGCTCGAGTTCACCACCGAGAACACGGCGGGCGTCGACCAGAAGGTGTTCCCGACGATGGTGGTGCTCTTCGGCTTCACCTCCAGCGGTGGCAAGTCGGCGATGAGCCAGATCGGTTCGTTCGACCCCCGCATGCTCGTACACGGCGAGCAGGGGATCCGCCTGCATCGCCCAATGCCAACCAGTGGTGAGGTGGAGACCGTCGACGAGATCACCGGGATCTACGACAAGGGCAAGGGCGCAGTGGTGGCCACGAAGACCACCGGCACCCTCGTCGAGGACGGCCAGACGCTGTACGAGTCGACGTCGTCGGTGTTCATCGTCGGCGAAGGCGGCTGGGGCGGAGATCGGGGCCCGAGCGAGAAGGCCAACGTGGCCCCCGATCGCGACCCGGACTACCAGGTTTCGGCCGACACCCGGTCCGACCAGGCCCTGCTCTACCGGCTGTGCGGAGATCGCAACCCGCTCCACTCCGACAAGCAGTTCTCCGACGTGGGCGGCTTCCCGAAGCCGATCCTCCACGGGCTCTGCACCTACGGCTTCACGGGGCGCATGCTGCTCCACACACTGTGCGGCTCGGAGCCCGGGAACTTCTCGGGCATGGATGGCCGGTTCTCCTCGCCGGTGCTCCCGGGCGAGACGCTCACCGTCAAGGTGTGGGAGAACGGCGACAGTACCGCCACCTTCCAGACCCTCGGTGGCGACGGCCGCGTCGTGATCGACAACGGTGGTCTGCAATACACCAGCTGACCAGATTGGGATGATCAACTCATGACAAGGGGCGGGGTCTATCGATCCCGCCCCTTGTCGTATGAGCAGACTGGCCCGGGTGGCTCCAACATCGTTCGCGTTGCAGGTGGGTCTCGATACGATCTCGATCGGGGCGAGCACGTACGGCTGAACGTGGAGGACGGCGGGGGTTGCAGTACTACAGCGACGAACAGCGCTGGCTGCTCGAACCAGACCCTCCGCCGCGCCGCCGGACGCGGCCCGGCCCCGGCCTCATGGCCCTCGGCGCGCTGTGCGTGGCCGCGGTGGCGGCCGTTGCCTGGTGGGCTCAGCCCGACGACGTCGGCGCTGATCTCCAGACGGTGGTGACCCGCCCCGACACGTCCACCTCGTCCACGTCGGCCCCGTCGACCACCGTGGCGCTGCGACCCACCACATCGCTGGTGGCAGCCCCTGCCACGGTTTCGGCCGATGGTGGTCGCCTTCCCGCCACCTCCGATGGGGCGAGCGACGAACTGTCAGCGCCGGCAGAGTCGACGTCATCGTCATCGTCATCGTCATCGTCATCGTCCAGTTCGACCACGAGCATGCCGACCACGACCACAGCCCCCACCTCAACGACCGAGCCGACAACCCCGGCCGCCACCGACTGCTTCGAGCTGGTGATGCGCGACGACTTCGACGGCACCGAGCTGCAGGGCCACTGGCAGCGCTACAGCGCCGGCGGCAGCCACTCGGTGCACGACGACAAGCGGCCCGAGGCGATCACCGTGGCCGACGGCAAACTCGTGATCACCGCCCAGGTCGACGCAAACGGCAAGTCGTTCGGCGGCGGCATGCGCCACAGCTACTCCCAGACCTACGGTCGCTACGCCTTCAGGGTTCGGGTGGATCGCGACTCGACGAACTCGACCAGCGGAGTGATTCTCACCTGGCCCGAGTCGGGCAATCAGCCTCGCGACGGTGAGAGCAACATCTGGGAGACCCTGCACCTGCCCGGCAGCAGGAGCCCGTACTACAGCTTCATCCACGAGATGAACGACGACCGGGCCGACGGTGTGGCCCAGACCCGGTTCGTGCACAATGCCGACGCCTCCCAGTGGCAGACGATGGTGATGGAGTGGACCCCAGGGTCGATCACCGTGCAGCGGGCCGGCGACTCCACCGTGCACCGGATCGATCAGGACGCCAAGGGCAACCTCGTGCCCAACGTTGCCCATCACCTCACCGTGCAGCTCGACCTGTTCAAGGACGGGCTCGCCGGCGCCGAGCCGGTGCACATGGAGGTGGACTGGATCGAGGTGTACCGCTACTGCGGCACCTAGAACAGCTTCTGCTGGGGGCGCTCGATACCGCGGAGCTCGTCGTAGTCGACCTCGACCCAGTCGATCGCACGATCTGTGGCCAACGTCTTGGCCTGGAGCTTGATCTCCTGGGCCACGAACAGGCCGCGCACTGGTGACAGGTCGGGTTGACGGTTGAGGAAGTCGAGGTAGCGCGACAACTGCTCCACCCCGTCGATCTCGCCTCGGCGCTTGACCTCGACCGCCACCACCTGATCGGTGGCGTCTCGGCAGAGCAGGTCGACCGGGCCGATCTCGGTGGGGTATTCCCGGCGAATGAGCTTCATGCCGTCTCCGAGCTGCTCGGGGTCGATTGCCAGCAGCTCCTGGAGATGTGCCTCCACCCCGTCCTTCTGCAGGCCGGGGTCGTCACCGAACTCGTAGCTCGAATCGCTCAGGATCTCGTGCAGCGTGATCGTGAGCGTCTCGTCCTTGGGGTTGGTCACCACCCACGCCGCGTCGTCGGTGCGCAGCGTATTCGGCGCCGTCATCCAGTTGAGGGGCTTGTAGGCGCCGCCATCAGCGTGAACGGCCACGCAGCCGTCGGCCTTCACCATGATGAGCCGAACCGCCCGGGGGAGATGGGCTGTCAACCGACCGTCGTAGTCCACGGTGCAGTCGGCGACGAGCAGGCGCATCAGTCGAGATCGCGACCGCTCAGCCGCTTGGTGATCAGGGCCCGCCGCTCGCGCATCTCGGCGTAGCTCAGGCTGTCGTACTCGGCGGGGTCCACCCCGAGCCCGGCCTTCAGGCCCTCGGTGTCGACCTTCCACTCGTCCTGCTGCACGCCGAGCTGGTTGGCGATCGACGAACCGTGGGTGGTGGCGAAGTGCATCGCGATGTTGGTGACAACAGAGAACATGTCGAGTTCGGGGGCCAGCGTGGCGATTGCGCCGTCGACGAAGATCAGGTTCTTCACGTAGAGCATCAACGGCTTGGGTAGACGAGCACCGTAGCCGAGCAGGGCCTTCACGATGCGCTGCAGCTCGGCGATCAGTTCCTCGGGCGTCATCTTCGATGGGTCCGGTGGCGGGCCGTCGAGCCCGAGATCGGCGATTACTGCGTCGACGTCGGTGTCGGACGGGAGTGCGCCCAGGTCGCGCAGCGCAGCCACCTGACCATGGATGTCGTTCATGGTCGCCGTCATCATCATCCGCAGGAACGCCAGCCGCTCGTCCTCGGTGAGGCGGCCGGTGATGCCGAAGTCGACCAGACCGATGCGTCCGTCGTGAAGCACGAAGAGGTTCCCGCCGTGAAGGTCGCCGTGGAACACGCCATGCATGAAGGCGCCTTCGAGGAAGCCGAGCATCGCAGTCTGGATGATCTTGTGGGTGTCGAGCCCGGCATCGGTCATGCCAACCACGTCGTCGAAGCGGAAGCCCTCGAGCCGCTCCATCACCAGGATTCGCTTCGTCACGAAGTCGGGATGCGGGCGGGGCACCACGAAGCCGGGCTGGTCGAGGCTCACGAACACCTCGGCGATGTCCATCATGTTGGCCGCTTCGAGCCGGAAGTCCAGCTCCTCGATGATCGTCTCGGCGAACAGCTCCACCAGCGCCGGGGGGTTCGCCAACGCCGACACCGGGATGCGGCCCACCAGGAACGGAGCCAGCCAGGCGAGCACCTTCAGATCGCGCCGTACCAGTCGATCGATTCCCGGCCGCTGCACCTTGATCACCACGGTCTCACCCGTCTGCAGCACAGCGGCGTGCACCTGGGCGATCGAGGCTGCGGCCAGCGGCGTGGGTTCGATGGAGCGGAAGATGCGGTGCACGGGCGCGCCGAGTTCGGACTCGATCAGGGTCACCACGTCGCCATAGGGGACGGGCGGCACCTGATCACGGCACTTCTTGCACTCGTCCACGAGCTCCTGGGGGAACACGCCTTCGCCCGCCGAGATGATCTGGGCCAGCTTGATGTACGTGGGGCCGAGGGTCTCGGCCGCCTCCCGAAACCGGCGACTGATGCCCTGGCGCGACCGGTCGGAGCCACGGTCCCGGACGTACCAGAGCACAACCGCCAGGCCGAGCACCCGGAGCACGGTGAGCGCCCGGCTGACGGGCGGCAGCTTCGGTTGCCGGGTCAACGTGGGTAGCTCGGCTGCCTGGGCACGGCGAAGGCGCGCCACGGGGCGGCGCCACAGAAGTTCGCGGGATGCGACGCTCCAGGGCGGGTTCTCGGAGAACGAGCCGATGTGGAGGTCGTCGGGCGGGCTGGAGGTCATCACAAGGCACCAGTGTGGGCGACGGAGAGCGGCAGGGCGGGATCGGGCGGCCGTGACCGACGGCCCAGCGCGGCGATGGGCATGGCGCGCCCTCGCTGGCGCTACGAGTTGAGGATCTCGAGGCTGCGTTCGGCCCACTCGGGCCTGCAGATGAGCAGGTCGGGCAGGTACGGATCGGCGTTGTTGTAGGTCATCGGCGACCCGTCGATCCGTGAGCAATGCAGGCCGGCAGCCTGGGCGACCGCGACCGGCGCACACGAGTCCCACTCGTACTGGCCGCCGGAGTGGGCGTAGATGTCGGCATCGCCGCGCACCACCGCCATCGCCTTCGCCCCGGCGGAACCCATTTCGATGTACTCGGCGTCCAGCGCACGAGCCAGCTCTTGAGCGGCCGGCGGGCGTCGGGTGCGGCTCACGATCACTCTCGGCACCGGGCCGGGCGCTGGCGGCAGCACCGGCGCCGTACCGGTGCCGAGCACGAGGTTCTCGGCCGGCAGAGCCACCGCACCGGCCACGGGCGCGCCGGCCACGACCAGGGCGATGTGGACGGCCCAGTCGACCCGGGGTGGCTCGGCGAATTCGCGAGTGCCGTCGAGAGGATCGACGATCCAGATGCGTTCGGCGCTCAGCCGCTCCACGTTGTCGGCGCCCTCTTCGGAGAGCACGGCATCGTCAGGGCGCTGCGTCGACAGCGTCTCCATGATGAGCTTGTGGGCAGCAGCGTCGCCCGCGTCCTTCAGATCCCAGTGGGCGGCTTCGTCGGCAACCATGCGGCCGCGGAGTTCGACCAGGAGCGATCCGACGGCGCCGGCAAGATCGGCGGCGAGCGTGTGGTCTTCAGGGTGAACCGTCACTCCTGCACCCTATCCGCCGCTATCGAACCGGCTCCCCGTAGGGCGAGTCTGCCTTTTCGTAGCACTCCAGGTGATACTGCTCCACCCGCTGCCACACTCCGTCCTCGTAGACGTTGCAGATCACCTGCTGATCGCGGTGGCGGGCGCGGAACTTCACCCGCTCGCCGCAGTACGGGCAGTCTGCGGTACAACCCGCCTCGATCAGGCGGACCACCGCTCGACTCTCCCATGGCTCAGCGGACGCAGGCGGGGCGGCGGAGGACGGTGACGACATGGTCTTCCATCGGCGTCGCCCGCCCGGCGTTGAGGTGTCAGCGCGTGAGCGGCTTGTAGCTCACCCGGGTGGGGCCAGCGTCGTCGCCGAGTTCTTCGGCCCGGAACGCCTCGTACTCCGAGAAGTTGCCCTCGAACCAGCGCACCTGCGAGTTGCCCTCGAACGACAGGATGTGGGTGGCGATGCGATCGAGGAACCAACGGTCGTGGCTGATGACCACGGCGCACCCCGGGAATCGTTCGAGCGCATCCTCGAGGGCGCGCAGCGTGTCGACGTCGAGGTCATTGGTGGGCTCGTCGAGCAACAGCACGTTGCCGCCTCGCTTGAGCACCCGGGCGAGGTGCACCCGGTTGCGCTCACCACCCGACAACACGCCCACGTTCTTCTGCTGATCCGAACCCTTGAAGTTGAACGACGCCACGTAGGCCCGGCCGTTGATCTCGCGATCACCGACCTGTACCACGTCGTGGCCCTCGGCGATCGCCTCGTACACGCTCTGGTCGGCGTCGAGCACGTCTCGGGACTGGTCGACGTAGGCCATCTCCACGGTGGATCCGATCGTTATCGAACCCGAGTCCGGCTGCTCACCGTCACCCTCGGCGGCGCCGACCAACATGTTGAACAGCGTTGTCTTGCCGGCGCCGTTGCCGCCGATCACACCGACGATGCCGGCGGGTGGGAGTGAGAACGAGAGGTCCTCGATGAGGAGCTTGTCGCCGAAGCCCTTGTTGAGCCCATCGACCTCGATCACCTGATCGCCGAGGCGGGGCCCGGGCGGGATGTGGATCTGCACCTTCTCGTCGGCGGGGTCGTACTCTTCGGCTTCGGCCCGCAGCGTTTCGTACGCGCTGAGGCGGGCCTTGCCTTTGGCCTGACGAGCCTTCGGTGCCATCCGCACCCATTCGAGCTCGCGGGTGAGGGTGCGCTTGCGGGCGGCCTGGGCCCGTTCCTCGGAGCTGAGCCTCTCCTGCTTCTGGTCGAGCCAGGAGCTGTAGTTGCCCTCGAACGGGATGCCGCGGCCGCGGTCGAGTTCGAGAATCCAGCGAGCGACGTTGTCGAGGAAGTAGCGGTCGTGGGTGATGGCTACCACGGTGCCGAGGTACTCCGAGAGGTGTCGTTCGAGCCATGCAACCGACTCGGCGTCGAGGTGGTTGGTTGGCTCGTCCAGCAGGAGCAGATCGGGCTTGGAGATGAGAAGGCGGCAGAGCGCGATCCGTCGACGTTCGCCGCCGGACAGATGCTCGACGCCACCGTCTTTCGGGGGGAGGCGCAGCGCTTCCATGGCGATCTCGATGGTGCGCTGGAGATCCCAGGCGTTGGCCGCCTCGATCTTGTCTTCCAGTTCGGCCTGACGTATGCCGAGCTTCTCGTAGTCGGCATCGGGATCGGACCAGCCAGCGAGCACGGCGTCGTAGTCGGCGAGCAACTGCACGGTGTCGCCGGCACCGTCCATCACGTTGCCCTGCACGTCCTTCTCGGGATCGAGAACGGGCTCCTGCTCCAGGTAGCCAACAGTGAAGCCAGGCGTGAGTCGAGCGTCGCCGGTGTACCCGTCGTCGATGCCGGCCATGACCTTCAGCAGCGACGACTTTCCGGCTCCGTTGCCGCCCAGCACACCGATCTTGGCGCCCGGGAAGAACGACAACGTGATGTTGTCCAGCACCTGTCGGTCTGGCGGATGGAACCGGCCGACCTTGTGCATGGTGTAGATGAACTGGGCCATGGCTCGACGCTAGAGCCTCAGGGGCGTGGCTCCGCCCCGTCCGTTGAATTCGGTGCTGCCGAGATGGGGACCGGCGCCGGTGCCGATCCCCATCGAGGAGCAGGAACGGCGATCAGGCCTTCTTGGTGGCCTTCTTCGTGGCCTTCTTGGTCGCCTTCTTCTTGGCGACGGCCTTCTTCGGCGCGGCCTTCTTGGCTGCGGCCTTCTTCGGTGCAACCTTCTTGGTCGCCTTCTTGGCGGAGGCCTTCTTGGCGCCGACGGTCTTCTTGGCTGCGGCCTTCTTCGGCGCGGCCTTCTTGGCTGCGGCCTTCTTCGGCGCGGCGGCCTTCTTCGGCGCGGCGGCCTTCTTCGGCGCAGCCTTCTTGGCGGCCTTCTTCGGTGCGGCCTTCTTGGCTGCGGCCTTCTTCGGCGCGGCCTTCTTGGCGGCGGCCTTCTTCGTGGCCTTCTTGGTGGCAGCCTTCTTCGGGGTTGCCTTCTTCTTGGCCACGGCGCGCTTCACCCGGGCAGAGGTGGTTGCGGTCGCGGCCGTCTTCTTCGCGCCAGCTGCCTTGGCAGCCGCTTTCTTGGTGGTCGCCTTCTTCTTGGCGGCCGATTTCTTGGTGGTGGTAGCCACGGATGATGTGCTCCTCGTGAGATTCCGCTCTCGGGCAGAGCCGTCGGCGACGGAATCTGCGAGTTGAGCGGTTTTGGCGGGTGTACCTCGGCGACCCTGGGGTGCCGAAGGAACCTTCTCCTTGTCATTGCTTTTCTTCTTTGTGTCGCCCGTGGGGACGACACGCACCAACGAGACGTTGATGCCGCGGCGGTCGGAGTCGATCGACTCGACCTTCACGATCACGGTTTGTCCGGTGGACACAACGTCGCGAGCCCTGGAGGGGGGTGGATCACCCATGGCTCGGGACGGAAGATAACAGCGGGCCGATGCCGCTCTGAGGTAGCAGCCGTGTGATGAGAACCGCTCCACCACGGCCTCGACGTCTTCGCCGATCGAGTAGCGACTCACGAATCGGATGAACGATCGTGCGTCGTTCAGCTCCTCGACGTTCTTGCCCGACGACTTGCGTGGCTTGGACGCTGCCTTCGAGGCCTTGGACGTCTGCTTGCGGGGCGGAGGGTTCGATGCCGACGGCTTCGGCGCTGGACCGGATGCGGCCTTGGTGGTCTTCGAGGCTTTGGTTGCTTTGGTCGCCTTGGTTCCCCGGCGACTCTTCTTCTTCGATGACCCGCGTTCGTTGGCTTCGCGTACCGCTCGTCGGCTCGTGGGGCCGCGCACGGGAACGCGATCGACGAAGATCCAGCCGACGCCGGGTATGGGCTTGCCTCCGATGAGGCGACCCTCGTCGAACAACCAGTCGTGCTCGCCGTGGAACTCCTGGAACGAATCGTTTGAGAAGACGACGGCGCTGGCCTTCTGCGCGACCTGGAGGATGAACGCATCGCCTCGACCCACCGCGCCAGCTGGAGGCGTGATGATCTCACCCGCCGACGACGCCGCTTCGAACTCAGCACGTTCCGACTCATCGATCCGATGCGCAAACGTGGCATCGACCACGACCGTCAACGACTCGTAGTCGTACTCGGCGGAGATGGCGCGTACGGCCTCGTCGAGTTGCGCGAGGCTCGGCAGGGACCGACCCTCGGTTGCGATGTTGGAGCCGTCCACCACAAGATGTCGCCCGCTACGTGCCATGCCTACCCGTTCGATCCTCTTGGCGACGCCCAGAAATCCTGGTCTCAAATCACCAGACAGATTTCGAGTCGGTCATGCTATCCCGAATGAGAGCACAAAGGGGGATATGCCCATGCCGCACGTCGAGTAGGGTCGGCCGCGTGCAGCGCATGGATGGCCAGGAACGCGGTCGTCGTGCTCGACCAGCGAAGGAGACATCGTGATCAAGGCCGTGCTGTTCGACTTCGGTGGTGTCATCACGACGAGTCCCTTCGATGCGTTCGCCCGGTATGAGCGCGAGCGCGGCCTGCCCGACGGATTGATCCGATCGATCAACGCGACGAACCCCGACGACAACGCGTGGGCGAAGCTCGAGCGCAGCGATGTCGACGCCGACGGCTTCGCCGAGCTCTTCGCCGCCGAGGCCGCCGAACGAGGGCACGACGTGAGTGGGCACGACGTGCTCGATCTGTTGGCCGGGGACATCCGCCCTCAGATGGTTGCGGCCCTGCACCGCATCCGCGATGCAGGGTTGACTGTGGCCTGCCTCACGAACAACTTCCGACCGCGCTCCGACACGGATCGCACCGCTGGCTACCGCAGCGAGGTCATGGCGCTGTTCCACGCCGTGGTCGAGAGTTCGGTGGTCGGGGTGCGCAAGCCGGAACCCGAGTTCTATCGCATCGCACTCGAGACGATCGGCGCTGAGCCCGCCAACGCCGTGTTCCTCGACGACCTCGGCGTCAACCTCAAGACAGCGCGGGCCATGGGCATGACCACGATCAAGGTGGTCGACCCCGACGAGGCGCTCCGCGAACTCGGCGCCATCATCGGGATCGATCTGGTCTCCGCGTCCTAACGCCGGTCGTCCGGAGGACGACCTTACGGCCGTTCGCGGGGGCGAACGGCGTGGCTGTCGCGCTCGTGTGGGTTATGACGGTGCGCCGAGAACGCCGAAGGCGCGGTTGAGGAGGTCCTCCTGCTCCTGCGCGTGGATCGCAGCCGAACCGGTGGCCGGGCTGCCTGACTCGGTCCGGCTCACCCGTCGGATCTGGTGAGTGAACTCGAAGGCCTCGTAGAGGCGCCCCTTCACCGCGTTCCACGGGCCCATGTTCTCGGGCTCCTCCTGCAGCCACACGATCTCGGTGGCGTTGGGGTAGCGGCCGACCGCATTGGACACTGCGTCGTAGGGCCAGGGGTAGAGCTGCTCCACGCGCACGACGGCGGCCGCCATCGCCCCGAGTTCGCTGCGCCGGGCGAAGGCCTCCTGGGCCACCTTGCCCGAGGCGAGGATCACCCGCTTGACCCGTGACGGATCCTCGATGCCGGGGTCGTCCAGTACCTCCTGGAACGAGCCCGAGGTCAAGGCGTCGATCGGCGAACGGGTGGTCTTGGCCCGGAGCCCCGACTTCGGAGTGAACACCACCAGAGGCTTGCGCACCGTGCGCATCATCTGCCGGCGGATGAGGTGGAAGAACTGGGCGGCGGTGGTCACGTTCGCCACCTGGATGTTGTCCTCGGCGCAGAGCAGGAGGAACCGTTCGAGCCGGCCCGACGAGTGCTCGGGGCCTTGCCCCTCGAAGCCGTGGGGAAGGAGCAGCACCAGCCCGGTGGTCTCCTTCCACTTGTCTTCGGCGGCGACGAGGTACTGGTCGATGATGATCTGTGCGCCGTTGATGAAGTCGCCGAACTGGGCCTCCCAGATCGTGAGCACGTCCGGCTTCGCCAACGAGTAGCCGTACTCGAAGCCGAGCCCGGCGTACTCCGAGAGCGTGGAGTCGTAGATCCAGAACTCGGTGTCGACCGGCCCGAGTTGCGACAGCGGCGTGTACTCCTCGCCGGTCACGTGGTCGTGGAGGGTGGCGTGGCGATGGGCGAAGGTGCCACGGCGGGTGTCCTGGCCGGCCATGCGCACGCTCGTTCCCTGATCGAGGAACGAGCCGATCGCAAATGCCTCGGCCAGTGCCCAGTCGACCTCGCCGGCTTCCCACATCTTGTGCCTGTTGTCGAACTGCCGGGCCAGCTTCGGGTGCACCGTGAAGCCCTCGGGAACGACGGTGAGCGCGTTGTACACCCGGTCGAGCACCTGGCGGCTCACGCCGGTTTCGATGTGGGGGAGCACACCGGTGGCCGGAGGCGACGGCTTGGCCCGGAGCCCGGCCGGCGGCGCCTCCTGGCGAGTTTCGTCGAGGGCCTTCTGCTGCAGGTCCTCGAAGTAGGAGTAGGCCCGCTGGGCGTCCTCGACCGAGATCTCGCCCCGGTCGACGAGGTTCTGGATGTACTGCTCGCGCACGGGGGCCCGCGCACGGATCTTGCCGTACATGATCGGCTGGGTGTAGCTCGGGTCGTCGCCCTCGTTGTGGCCGAACCGGCGGTAGCCGATCATGTCGATCACGACGTCTTTGTTGAACTTCTGGCGGAAGTCGAACGCGAGGTGAGCCACGCGCACGCACGCTTCGGGGTCGTCGGCGTTCACGTGGAAGATCGGGGCCTGCACGGTTTTGGCCACGTCGGTGGAGTACTCCGAGGACCGTGACTGGTGCGGGGCCGTGGTGTAGCCGAGCTGGTTGTTGATGATGAGGTGGATCGTGCCGCCCACCTTGTACCCCCGGACCTGGCTGAGGTTCAGGGTCTCGGTGACCACACCCTGGCCGGCGAAGGCGGCGTCGCCGTGGATCAGGATGGGCAGGATCGGGTAGTCACCACGATCGCTGTGGTCCATGTAGGCCCGGGCCATGCCGACCACCACGGGGTCGACCGCTTCGAGGTGTGACGGGTTCGCGGCGAGCTCGATGTCGATGGCATTGCCGTCGGGGCTGGCGTGCTTGCTCTCGAAGCCGAGGTGGTACTTCACATCGCCCGAGCCCTGGATGTCGTTCTCGTCCACCGTGCCCTCGAACTCGCTGAAGAGGTCGCGGTAACGCTTGCCCAAGATGTTGACGAGCACGTTGAGCCGACCACGGTGGGCCATGCCGAGGATGGCCCGCTCCATCTGGGCGTCGGCCGCAGCGGAGAGAATCGCGTCGAGCGTCGGGATGGCGCTCTCGCCTCCTTCGAGGCCGAAGCGCTTCTGGCCGACGTAGCGGGTGGCGAGGAACTTCTCGAGACCTTCGGCTGCGCTCAGCCGCTCGAGGATGTGGTTGTGGGCCTCCTCGTCGAGCGAGAACTGGGCGCCTTCCATCTGCTCCTGGATCCAGCGCTTCTCGGCCGGATTGGCGATGTGCATGTACTCGATGCCGATCGTGCGGGCGTAGGCGTCGCGCAACAGGCCCAAGATGTCGCCAAGCTTGAGCTTCTTGGCCTCGCCTCCCAGCGCGGCGTAGATCCCGTCGCGGGTGCCGGTGAGGAACTCCCGATCGAGATCCCAGATCGTCAGGCCGTAGGTGGCCGGGTCGAGCTCGGTGTGTTCCTTCCAGTCACCGTCCTTGAGGGGGTTGGTGTTGGCGATGAGGTGGCCCCGCACGCGGTACTGGTTGATGAGGGTGCTCACCGCCATCTGCTTGGCGATGGCCCCGTCGCCCGAGCCGTCGTCGTCGGTCACCCCGTGATCGGTGTTCCAGTGCACCGCCACGTAGGGCACACCGACGTCGCGGAACGCCTCGTCGTAGAACTCGTCCTCGCCGATCAGCAGCTCATGCACCTTCTTCAGGAACAGGCCGGACTCGGCGCCCTGAATGATGCGATGGTCGTAGGTGGAGGTGATGGCGATCACCTTCGAGATGCCGAGCTGGGCCACCACCCGGGGATCGGCCGCCTGGTACTCGGCCGGGTAGTTGATGGCGCCAACGCCGATGATGGCGCCCTGGCCTGGCATGAGCCGTGGCACCGACTGCACGGTGCCGATCGTGCCCGGGTTGGTGAGCGTGACCGTGGCACCGGTCATGTCGTCGACCGTGAGCTTGTTGTCGCGCACCTTGGCGATCAGGGCCTCGTAGGCCTCGACGAACTCGGAGAAGTCCATCTTGTCGGCGGCCTTGACCACGGGAACGACGAGTGAGCGCGACCCATCGGACTTCTGCTGGTCCACCGCGATGCCGAGGTTGACGTCGTCATTGCGCACGAGGCGCGGCTTGCCGTCGGCCCCGGTGGTGAACGTGTTGTTGAGTGCCGGCACCTCGTTGGCGATGGCCTTCACCACGGCGTGGCCGATGATGTGGGTGAAGCTCACCTTGCCGCCGCGCACGCGCTTGAGGTGATTGTTGAGAACCCGCCGGTTCACCTCGAGCAGCTTGGCTGGAACCTCACGGAAACTGGTGGCCGTCGGCACACCGAGGCTGGCCTCCATATTGGTGACGATTCGGGCCCCGACGCCCCGAATCGGTTCACCCGGCTCGGCCGGTGGCTCTGTTGGTGTCGCAGCCGGAGCGGGAGCCGCAGCTGCCTGGGCTGGTGCGGGCGCCGCTGCTGCTGGCGCAGGCGCGCCGTTGGTGTCGGCGGGCGTGACGGGCGCAGGGGCCGGTGCTGGTGCCGGCGCCAGGCTCGAGGCCACTGCCGGTGGCGGCTCCGCGGCGGGAGCTGCCGGGGCGGGCTCGATGGGCTTGCGGCGCTCCACCATTGGCTCGGGAGCCGCAGCAGCAGGCTCGGCGGCGCCTGCCTCGTGGCGGGCAAACACCTCCTGCCACTCCTGGGGCACGGACTGGGGATCGCCCCGGTACTGCTCGAGTAGCTCGTCGAACAGCCAGGAATTGGGTCCGGCAGCGGCGGGGCCATGGTTCGGGTTCACAGTCGCGAGCCTAGTTCGCCGACGCGACCCCCGGAGCAGCCACGTTCGCCGCAGCGAGGCGGAATCGGGTCAACCAGCAGTTCGTTCGATGACCCTGGTCATCCAACGTTCGAACTGGGCGTCCGGGTGGAGGCCCGTCACCGTGAGCTCGCCGATGCGCCACGCGGGTGTGGCGGTCACACCGAGTTCGTGGGCCTCGTCTCGACCTGCTTCGAGCAACCGCTGGCCCTCGCCGTCAGCCCACCGACCCCACAGCGTGGCCGACGCCTCCTGCCCCAGCACGGTGTCGGTATGGCGGCGCAGCGAATCCCGGTCGTCGATCGGGCTGCCGTCCACCCAGTAGGCGGTGGCGAGAGCGTCGTCGAGGTCGGCGACGGCGTTGGGGTGATGAGCGACGACGAGCTCGAGCACCTCGAGTACGAGATGGGAGTTCGGGGTGAACGTCGGCTTCACGAAGGGTTGGTTGCGGGTGGCGCACTCCTCGGCGATGTGATCGAACACCCCGTCGAGGCGCCCTCCAGGGCGGACGGGCCGACCCTCGGGTGGGATCTCCGGATGCAGTTCGTAGGCCCGCAGCCGCACCTCGACGCCCTGGCCGCGAAGCCACTCCGTCTGATGCCGCGCGCCGTAGGCCCAGGGGCAGATGTAGTCGGTCCACACCGTGACCGTCACCGGAGGCGTCATGGTCTTACGGTAGAGGTCTGCTCATGGGTGGCGGAACCTCAGGACTGGCCTATTGTGCTGGGGTGCTCGTGGCGACGTGGAATGTGAACTCGCTCAAGGCGCGCCTTCCACGAGTGGAGGAGTGGCTCACCCAGACGGCCCCCGACGTGGTCTGTCTCCAGGAGACGAAGCTCTCCGACGGTGCCTTCCCGGCGCTGGCCTTTGAGGCCCTCGGCTACCAGACGGTGCACCATGGCCAGGGTCAGTGGAACGGCGTTGCCATCTGTTCCCGAGTGGGCATCGACGATGTGCAGGCAGGCTTCGCGGAGGGGATCGAGCCCGACACCGACGCCCGCCTGGTGTCGGCCACGTGTGGCGGTGTGCGCGTGCACAGCGTGTACGTGCCCAACGGTCGCGAGGTCGACCACGACCACTATCACTACAAGCTCTCCTGGCTGGCGCGGCTGCGGGCCCACCTCGAGGCCACCTGCACTCCTGCTGATGACGTGATCGTTGCCGGCGACTGGAACATCATCCCGGCCGACATCGATGTGTGGGACCCGAAGGAGTTCGTCGGACACACCCACGTGACTCCGGCTGAGCGCGACGCGCTCGCCTCGGTGGTCGACTGGGGTCTCTTCGACACGTTCCGCACCCGCTATGGCGACGCCGCGGGGCTGTTCAGCTACTACGACTACACCGCCGGCCGGTTCCACAAGCGCCAGGGCATGCGGATCGACTACCTCCTCGCCACCGAATCACTCGCCGCCGCGTCAACGCTCGACCTCGTCGATCGAAATGCCCGCAAGGGCACGAAGCCGAGCGACCACGCTCCCGTGCTCGCTGGCTACGACCGCGACAGCGAGTCGGGCGCGTGCTGAGTTCGCTCGACCATCACGAACTCTTAGTCTTCTGGACACAACTCCTCGCGCTCTACGCAACTGCTCGGATGCTCGGCGCCCTCGCTCGGCGCGTCGGGCTCCCCTCCGTCATCGGTGAACTCGGGGCTGGGCTCGTCCTCGGGCCGAGCGTGTTCGGCCTGGTCTGGCCGGGAGGGTTCGACTGGTTCTTGCCCGAGAGCGAGGTCCAGTCGGCGATGTTGCTGTCGGTGAGTTGGTTCTCGGCCGCCTTCCTCCTCGTCGTGGCCGGTTTCGAGACCGATCTCGACCTGATTCGCCGCCTTGGCCGCGCCGCAGCACTCGTCACCGCAGGCAGCCTGCTCGTGCCGTTCGCTGGCGGTCTCGTGGTGGGCGCCTATGTGCCCGACTCGTTCTACGGCGAGTCGGCCAACTCATTGGTGTTCACGCTGTTCATCGCCACGAGCGTCGCCGTTTCGGCCTTGGCGGTGGTGGCCAAGATCCTGGGCGACCTCGGCCTCATGCGCCGCGACGTCGGTCAGATCACCATCGCGGTTGGCATGTCGAACGATCTCATTGGCTGGGTGATCCTCGGTGTCATCGCTGGCCTCGCCGCCTCGGGTGAGGTGTCCGCCGCCGACGCCAGCTTCACGGTGATCGGCCTGGCGTTGTTTCTCGTGCTGGCGCTCACGCTCGGCCAGCGGATGGTCGACGCCGGTCTGCGAGTAGTGCGGCGGGACGGCAAGAACCTCCAGGGCGCCCTCACCGTGACCGTCGCCGCCATGCTCGTGCTCGGCGTGATCACCCAGGCGCTCGGGGTGGAGGCCGTGCTCGGAACGTTCGTGGCGGGCGTGCTGCTTGCCCGGTCGCGCTACCAGCAGATCGAAGGCGAGCATGTGATCGAGGACCTCACCTCGGTGCTGTTCGCTCCGCTGTTCTTCGCCACCGCCGGGCTGCGCCTCAACCTTGGGCTGCTCCAGGGTGAAGCGCTCACCTGGGCCCTGGCGCTGCTGGCAGTGGCGCTCGTGCTCAAGTTCGTCGGCTCGTTCGCCGGTGCCCGCCTCGCCGGCCTGACCAGCCGGGAGGGCGTGGTGCTCGGTGCCGGGCTCAATGCCCGCGGCGCCCTCGAGATCATCATCGCCACCGTGGGCCTGTCGTTGGGCGTGTTCAACGAGACCTCGTTCACGGTGATCGTGATGATCCCACTGGTCACGTCGCTCGTCGCCTCGATCGGTGTTCGCCTCGCAGGGCACAACCTCGAAGGATCGGTGGCCGAGCGAGAACGGCTGGCACAGGAGGCGGCGCTCGAACGCAACCTGCTGGTACGAAACAGCCGCATCCTGTTGCCCTCGGGCACCGACGACAACAGCATCGTGGCGGCCCAGATCGTGCACTTCGCGTGGCCCGAGTCACTCGGGTCGACGGTCATCTCGGTGCAGAACCACAACGGCGACGAGCCAGAAAACCTCGAACCGCTCCGCAACGTGCTCTACGGCCGCGAGATCGACGTGAAGCCGGTGTCGGCTGAGACTGCGCTCGACAGCACCGTGGCCGAGTCGAAGTTGGGCTACGGCGTGATCGCCGTCGGCACGGTGGCCGACCCCGGCAAGGGCGTGTTCTTCTCGCCGTTCGTCGACGCCTTGTTGGGCCGCGTCGACCTGCCGGTGGTGATCGTGCGAAAGGCGAAGAACCTGCCGGGCCGCCTCCCCGGAGCCTTCGCCCAGGCGCTCGTCCCGGTCGTCGCCAGTTCGTCGTCTCGGGCCGCCGAGGAGTTGGCTGCGAACTTCGCCAGCAGCCTCGGAACCCAGCTGATGCTCAGCCACGTGATCTACCGGCCCCGCGCCGAACTCGTACCTGGTGGCCGGTTGTTCGGGCGGCTGCGCGATGCCGCATTCCCCGAGGACTCCGATGTGGCCGAGCGGGTACTGGCCAAGGCCCACGACCACGCCCTCGACGTCGGTTCGATCGCCGACACCGAGATCCGCTTCGCCGCCTCGCCGGCCGAGGAGATCGTTCGCCACGCCAACGAGATCGAAGCCGACCTGATCGTGATCGGTGCTCAGCTCCGCAATCTCGACGGGCGCCCCAGCCTCGGTCCGAACGCGGAGCACATCCTCGAGCACGCGCCACAAACCGTGGTGGCCGTGGTCATGCCCGACAATCGCCCCGACTGACCCAACGGCGATGAGGGCACACCGCCCCGATCAGGCGTGTTCGGCGGGTGCGTTGAGCAGGTTGATGAGGTCGTCGCCGTAGCGGCTGAGTTTCGACGGGCCGATGCCGTCGATGGCGGCGAGAGCCGCCCGGTTGGTGGGGCGCGCCCTGGCCAATGAGCGGAGGGTCCGGTCGCTCAACACCACATGCACCGGCACATCCGACGCGCGGGCCCGCCGTTGCCGCCACTGTCGCAGCGCCTGGTACGCCCGCTGCTCGGCCGCGGGATCGTCGGCTGCGGCCGAGGCGAAGGCCGGCTGTGCGGCACGCCGGCGCCCTCGCGCCGATGACGGCGGCGGCGCGTCGGCCAGGCGCTGGCGGGAGGCGGCGATCTTGGCCCGCCAATCCACGCGGTGGGCCGGGGCCACGCCGAGCCGGGAGATCGCCGCGGCCGGGCCGGCCAACAGTGGCGACACCTCACGACCCACGGGCCGGTTGGTGAACGTGCGCGCGGCGGCCCACGAGAGGTGCAGTTCCTGCTCGGCGCGGGTGACGGCCACATAGAAGAGGCGTCGCTCCTCGGCCTTCTGGCCGCCGGTCTCGGCGTAGGCGATCGGCACGAAGCCGTCTTCCAGGCCGGCGACGTGAACCACCGGCCACTCGAGGCCCTTGGCACCGTGAAAGGTGGTCAGCTCCACGGCATCGGCGTTGTCGGCCACATCGTTGCCGTCGAGTGTCGAGAGCCAGGCCGCCAATCCGGGGCCCGAGGGGGCAGGGTCGACGGCGAGGTAGTCGTTGACGAGGCGCAGCAGCGCTGCCCGGTTGGCCCGGCGTTCGACCTCAGGGCCGGAGGTCGGTGCGTCCTCCATGGTTGCCTCGGCGCTCAGCTCAGCCGCTGCGTCGGCCACATCCACGCCGGGGGAGGTGAGCTGCCCGATCAGGCTCGCCACCTCGGGTGACGCCAGCGGCCCCGCGCCGGCCCGGTGCCGAGCTGGAACGCCGAGATCGTTGAGCGTCTGCTCGATGAGGAGCAGTTGGGCGTTGGTGCGGACGAGCACGGCCTGATCCGACCACGAGCCGGCCACCCGGCGGGCTTCGCGGATGCGTTCGGCGACACCAACGGCCTCGGCCTTGTCGTCGGGGTAGGCCGTGACCGAGGGCCGCGGGCCGTCGGGCCGATGCGCCACCAGGCCTGGACCGTCGCTCAGGGTGGCGGCGAGTTCGAGCACCTGAGGGCTCGACCGGTAGTTGTCGGCGAGGGTGATCACGGTTGCCCCCGGCTCGCGGCGGGCGAAGGTGGCCAGCAGATCGGGTTCCGCGCCGTTCCAGCCGTAGATCGCCTGGTTCGTGTCGCCCACCACGAACAGGTCGGGCCGATCGCCCCGCCAGTGCGACAACAGCTCGTACTGCAGCGGGTTCACGTCTTGGAACTCGTCGACGCAGAGGTGGCGGTAGCGCCACCGCACGGCCTCGGCGTAGCCAGGGTCGCTCTGGAGGTCACGGATGGCGAGCTCCAGGAGATCGTCGAAGTCGACCATGCGGCGCCGACGCTTCTCCTGGGCGAAGCGCACCATCACGTCCGCCAGCTGGTCGGCCGTGATCGGCGGCGTGCGACCGGCTTCTGCTGCCGCCATCGAATACTGCTCAGGCGTGATCAGGCGGGCCCGGGCCCAGTCGATCTCGGCCAACACGTCGCTCGCCCGGACGCCGCGGCCGAGCGACGCGGCGCGGGCGAGGAACCGGCTGCGCCTGTCGAGGATCGCGGGCGGCGTGGTGTTGCGGTCGGCCCAGCGCCGCCTGAGCTGCACGAGGGCGATCCCGTGGAACGTGCCGGCGGCCACCTCGTCGCGCAGGCCCAGGGTGCGCAGCCGGTGCCGCAGCTCGCCTGCGGCCTTGCGGGTGAAGGTGAGGGCGAGCACCCGTGTGGGGTCGGTGTCGTCGGTGGCGATGCGCCACGCGATACGACGTGTGAGTACCCGGGTCTTGCCCGATCCGGCGCCAGCCATCACCACGACCGGCCCCCCGGTTGCGGTCACCGCCGCCAGCTGTGCCTCGTTCAGCCCGGCCACGAGCTGGTCCGCATCCACGGTTCCGACCCTACCGCCCACCGGTGACAGCCAGCTTCGGTCGCTCTGGAGGTACCCCCGGACTCGATTCAACTACGATCGCGAAGTGTCGTTCCCCAAAGGCAACCTCAACGAATCCGAGCAGGTCGTGCTGGATCTGCGTCCGCACTGGTGGTTCTTCATGCCCCAGGTCGTGGTTCTCGTCATCATCATCGCCGTCGGGATCCTGAGCCTCGTGTTCGGGCTCCCGGGCCTTGCCCAGCTGTTCGTGGCCGCCCTGATCCTGGCCGCGCTCGCGTGGTTCGCCTTTCGTTACGTTGTGTGGACCACCACCAGGTTCGTGATCACCAGTGATCGGCTGATCAACCGCACGGGCGTGCTCCGGCGCGAAGGCATCGAGATCCCGCTCGAGCGGGTGAACACCGTGTTCTTCAAGCAGACCATCTTCGAGCGCATGATCGGGATGGGCGACCTCGAGATCGAGTCGGCCGGCGAGCAAGGGGCCCAACGCGTGTCGAACATCGCCAGCCCCCTCGCGGTGCAGAACGAGATCTACACCCAGATGGAGGGCAACGAGAACCGGAAGTTCGACCGCATCGGCTCCACCGGCGCGCCGACGCTGTCGATCCCGGAGCAGATCGAGAAGCTCGCCGAGCTCCACCGCCAAGGGGTGCTCTCCGACGCCGAGTTCCAGGCCAGCAAGGCCGAACTCCTCGGCCGCCTCTAGCGTCGCGCCGCCCGCAGCCGTCATGGCTCCACCGCCGGTGCTGCTGGTGTCGATCGACGGGGTGGCCCCGGCTGAGATCGACCCCACCACGATGCCGAACCTCCTGGCGCTGGCCGAGGTCGGCGCGTCGTGCTTCGACGCTCGCACGATCGAGCCGTGCTGGACGCTGCCTGCGCATCTGTCGATGGTGCGCGGCGTTGCCCCGAGCGTCCACGGTGTGTTCGACAACACCCCGGTTCCACCCGCCACCGACGTCTCGTCGGTGCTCGGCGTGGCCCGCCGGGCCGGGCGGGTGACGGCGGCGGTGCACAACTGGAGCCCGTTCGACGTGCTCTTCGACGCAGGAGACACGTTCGGCACGCTCTTCGTCGACCGTGGCTATGACCCTCACGGCGACGCCGCCATGGCGGAGGCAACCACGTGGTTCGTGGCCCACACGGGGGCCGATGTTGTGTTCTCCTACTTCGCCGGGCCCGACCTGGCTGGGCATGAGTACGGATGGGGGAGCGAGGCGTACCGACGCGCGCTCGGGCGGGCCGATGCGGCGCTGGGGGATCTGCTCGCCGAGCTCGCGGGCTGGCGTGTGATCGTCACCACCGACCATGGCGGGCTCGGCACGAACCACGGAGGCCTCAGCGACGCCGAGATGACCACCTTCGTGGTGGTTGCGGGGCCCGGGGTGCCGAGTGGACGTCAGCTCGGCGAGGCGTCGATCCTCGACGTCGCCCCCACCGTGGCGGCCCTGGCCGAGATGGCCCCGGACCCGCACTGGGTCGGCGCGTCGCTGGTGACGATCGCCTGACCGGCGGCGCCCCTCCCGCCGCACGACCGGGAGCGGCCACTAGGGTCGTCTCACTATGACTGCTCGCCCCGCTGCCCAGTACTCGGTGACCTTCCAGGTCCGCCTCGACAACACCCCCGGTGTACTCGGGCGACTCGCCACGGCGATCGGCGAGGCCGGAGGCAACATCTTCGCCATCGAAGGGTTCGTGGCCAAGGGCCCCACCCTCGAACGCGAGATCGTGGTCAACTGCTCCGGCGTCGACCATCAGCGCGAGATCGTGGCCGTGGTGCAGTCAGTGGAGGGGGTCGAGATGCTCGACCACTGGGATCGCACGTTCCGCATGCACGAGGGCGGCAAGATCGAGGTGCTCCCGCTCCACCCCGTTGGTGACGCCGACGATCTCTCGATGGCCTACACGCCGGGTGTCGCCCGGGTGTGCATGGCGATCAACGGCGACGAGAGCATGGCCGACACCCACACCATCCGGAAGAACACGGTGGCCATCGTGTCCGACGGCACCGCGGTGCTCGGCCTCGGCGACATCGGGCCGAAGGCCGCCATGCCGGTGATGGAGGGCAAGGCGTTGCTGTTCAAGGAGTTCGGCCAGGTGGACGCCTTCCCGATCTGCCTCGATGTCGACACCCCGGAGGAACTGATCGAGACCGTGGTGCGCCTGGCCCCCACGTTCGGTGGCGTGAACCTGGAAGACATCGCCGCCCCCGGCGCGTTCGAGGTCGAGGCGGCGCTGAAGGAACGCCTCGACATCCCGGTGTTCCACGATGACCAGCACGGCACGGCCGTGGTTGCGCTCGCCGGGTTGCAGAACGCGCTCAAGATCGTGGGCAAGAGCATGGCCGACGTGTCGGTGGTCATCGCAGGAGCGGGAGCCGCCGGCATCGCCATCGCCAAGATCCTCATCGAGTGCGGGGTCGGCGAGATCATCGGCGCCGACCGCAAGGGTGCGATCCACACCGGTCGCACCGACCTCAACACCGCCAAGCAGTGGCTGGCCGACAACACCAACCAGAGCGGCAAGTCGGGCTCGATCAGCGACATCATGGGCGGCACCGACGTGTTCCTCGGCGTGAGCGGCCCCGGCCTGATCAGCCCCGACGATGTGAAGGCGATGGCCGCCGATCCGATCGTGTTCGCCATGGCCAACCCCGACCCCGAGATCCTGCCCGAGCACGTGGAGGGTCTCGTCGGCGTGATGGCCACCGGCCGCAGCGACTACCCGAATCAGATCAACAACGTGCTGGCGTTCCCTGGCATCTTCCGTGGTGCGCTCGACGCCTTCGCCAGCGACATCACCGAGCCGATGAAGCTGGCGGCGGCCACGGCCATCGCAGAGTCGGTGTCGGCCGACGAGCTGAGCCCCACCTTCATCGTGCCCTCGGTGTTCGACAAGGCCGTACCCATGCGAGTGGCTGCCGCCGTTCGCGACGCCGCCATCGCCGACGGCGTGGCCCGCATCACCGCCTGAGCCGCATCGTGCGCGTTGCCGTGGTGGGGGCCGCCGGGATGATCGGCCGCAAGCTGATCGCTCAGCTGCTCGGCGCCGGCGCGCTCGCCGGCCATGAGATCGAGGCCGTCCACGCGTTCGATGTCGTGACGCCCACGGCCCAACGCGGCGCTGTGTCTGTCACTGCCACCGCGATCGACATCACCACGATGGCTGGGGCCAACGCCGTACTCGCAACCGACCCCGACGTGATCTACCACCTGGCTGCGGTGGTGTCGGGTGAGGCCGAAGCCGACTTCGCCAAGGGCTATCGGGTGAACGTGGACGGCACGCGCACCCTCCTGGAGGCCTGCCGGGCTGCGACCGAGGCGGGGGCCAGCCCGCCCCGGATGGTGTTCACCTCGTCCATCGCTGTGTTCGGTGGGCAACTCCCCGACGTCATCGGTGATGACCACCACCTGTCGCCTCAGACCAGCTACGGCACCCAGAAGGTGATCGGCGAACAGCTCGTGCAGGACTACACGCGGCGTGGCTTCGTCGATGGCGTGTCGGTGCGGCTCCCCACCATCTGCATCCGGCCCGGCGCCCCGAACAAGGCCGCCTCGGGCTTCTACTCGTCGATCCTGCGTGAACCGCTCCAGGGGCAGCCTGCGGTGATCCCGGTGGCAGCCGATCTGCGGCACACCTTCGCCAGCCCCCGAGCGGCCGTGTCGTCGCTTGTGCGAGCGGCGACCCTCAACTCCGCCGCAATCGGATCCACCCGGTCGCTCACGCTGCCCGGGCTGTCGGCCACGATCTCCGAGCAGCTCGCGGCACTCGAACGAGTGGCAGGAGCCGACGTGGCCGCCCTCGTGCGCCGGGAGCCCGACCCGGCGATCGAGGCGATTGTCGAGGGGTGGCCCCGGGCGCTCGCCGCTGAACGGGCGATCGCGCTGGGCTTCGAGGCAGAATCGTCGTTCGACGAGATCATCGCCGTGTTCCAAGAGGACGAACTGGGGCACTGAACCCCGAAAGTGGACGCTTGGTGGTCGCTTCCCGAGCGGCAACCGAACGTCCTGATCACCTCGGCCCGGCCCCGGCTTACGATCCCCGCACCTCGATCCCGATCGTGCGGAGGAATGGGAATGGGCACCACGTCGAACACCGGCCCGGGAACACCGGAGTTGTTCCCCGACATCGATGGCACCGGGGCGCCGAACGGGCCGAGTCTGTCAGGGCGGCGGGTGTTCCAGCTCGCCATCCCGGTCGTCTGCCTCGTGATCATCGGTCTCGTGCTCATGGTCGGGCAGCTGTCGGCGGCGCCGGCAGCCGTCGACGCCCAGCTCACCTACGTTGGGTGCGCCACCTTCGCCGGTGAGTCAGAGCCCTGTGAAACCGGCGTCACCGTTAGCAGCGCTCGGCTCTTCGAACCGTGGGAGGACGACGATCCCTGGTCGAACGACACGTGCGCCGGTGGCCGCTGGAACGCAACGGCGGGCGCCCGGGCGATCGAGGTACGGGACGGGTGCCGAGGCATGTTCGAGATCAGCTACAGCTCCGACGAGTCCGGCTTCGCCAACCCCTTCGATGCCAACGTCGGTGTCTCGGTGCACTGCGACGGGGCGCTGTCGAGCGAGGTCACCCGCTGTGATGCCGGTGGCCCGATCGGTGCCGTTCAGGACTTCATGTTCGACTGCCCCGGTGGGCTGCGCTGGCAGTCTGGGTGGGACTACTTCGAGACCAAGGGCTGTGGGACCACGCACTTCATCGTGTGGCCGCTGGTGTGTGCCAACACCCAGCGCAGTGCCGACAACGGGTGCATCGAGACCCCAGGTGGCCAGACCTACGCGGCCGAGATGCGGTGCACGAGTGACAACGAGCAGCTCACCCGCTGCACCCCCACCGCCGACTTCGTGACGGGTGCCCTCTTCCAGCCCAACGCCTCTTCGGGCTGCGACGGGCGAGTGGACGGTCAATCGGCGTGGGAGATCGTCGATCCGGCCACGCAGACGGTCGAGGTGTTCAGCGGCTGCGACGCGGTGTTCACCGTGTTCTACAAGGGCGACCCTGGTGCGTTCTCGGTCTCCTCCGCTGAGCCCTACTCGTTGCATTCGGTTCACTGCGCCGCACCGTCACCGAGCGAGGAGGGCTCGTGCGCCCTCGCGGTGGACAGTGTGCGCCGGGTGGCGCAGGCCACCGTCACCCAGGGGGACGGCTGCGAGACCTGGTCCAGTACGGCATCGTCGATCACGGTCGACGGGTGCAGCAGCCGCTTCAACGTCTACCACGAGGGTGAGGTGGTCACGAACCGGGGCACGTTCACCTGCACCACCTACTCCGACTCGACTGGCCCGTCGCCCTGGTTCCGCTGCATGCCCGACGTCGACGGCATCACGTCCATCAATCTGATCCGCGAGCTCGCCGCCGGCACCTGCAAGCCGGCTGACGAGCCGGTGCGCTGGCACCGTGACGGCGACGCCGTGCACGTCTACGCCGAGTGCCAGGGCGAGTTCGAGGTGCTCTACACCGGCCCGGAGAAGAACACCTTCGATGTGCCGGCCGACCAGCCGTTCACCGCATCGGTGATCGTCTGCGGCGCCAGTGGATCGCGTACCTGCTCGATCCCGACCGGCAGCCGTGTGGAGAGTGTGCACAACACCGCCGGTCACGGCACGGCCACCAGATGCGCATCGAGTGAGTGGTCGCACAGCACGACCGCCAAGACGATCTCGGTGCAAGGCTGCACGAGCCGGTTCATCGTGTACCACGATGGCGCCACATTCGGTGAGGTGGTCGAGATCGACGGCGCAGAGCAGATCAAGTTTCCGTGGGATCGGAACGAGAGCTGGGAGACCTTCTTCGAGGCCGGCCACACCAAGGTGACCGAGACCGACTACCGGCCCGTGCCGAATCGGGCCGGGGCTGAGGTGCTCGCGCCGGTGGGTGGACGTGCCGAGTACTTCTGCTCGATCGAGCACAACACGGTCGCCGGGGAGGCTCACGCCCTCATCTTCCTCGAAACCGCCTATGGCCGGTTCGAGTTCCATCACCTCGACGTGCCCGACGCCGAGACCCGCTACGGCGGTGTCGGTGGCACGATCCAGGTGGTTCAGGGCCAGGTTCTCGGTGTGCTCGACGGCGCCACCGGCGAGTTCGAGGACGTGGATCCGATCGACGGGCGCTTCTGCCACTCGCACTCCGACGGCGTGCACCTGCACATGGTGGTGCCGACCAACGTGACCGAGATGGACGGCGTACCCATCGGCAAGGACGTGTGCGCCACGAGCTGCGCTCGCACGTCGACCAACGAGCGGGTTGGTGGGAACCGCACGCGGCCGCCCGAGCCGGCACCCCCCTCGCCGCCAGCCCCCGGGCCCGAGCCCGAGCCCACCGAATGTGCTCTGCTCACCAACGGTGACTTCTCGGCCGGTACTCAGGCCTGGCGGTCGACCTGGGGTCAGAGCTCGGTGGTCGACGGCGAGTTGGTGGTGACCGGCGGGATCCGAGTGCAGGATGTGGCGGCGACCGCCGACGAGGTCTACACCTTCACCGGCATAGCCCGCACGATCGGCAACACGCCGGCGCGCGATGCCGGCATCGACTTCATCGATGGCGCCGGCAACAAGATCTCGGGCTTCAGTGGCGAGGTGCCGGCGAGCGCGTCGGACCGACAGTTCCTGCTGAGCGCGGTCGCGCCGGCCGGCACCCAACAGGTGCGGGTGTGGGTCTACTCGGGGAACGCGGGAACGACCGTGTTCGATGATCTCTCCCTGACCCCTGCGTTCTGCGAGGTGCCCATCGCGCCGACGCCGGAGCCGCCGGAGAACCCAGCACCGGCGCCGGCATGTCAGCTCCTCGCGAACGGGAACTTCGACGCTGGCGTGGACGGCTGGCCCGTCCTGTGGGGCTCTGGCACCGCGGAGGGCGGCGAACTCGTGATGCGCGACGGCGTGCGTTACCAGGATGTGCGAGCCGAGAGCGGCACGAGCTACACCCTCACCGGCCGCCACCGCACCATCGGTAACACACCGGCCCGTGACGCCGGGATCGACTTCCTCGATGCCAGCCGGCAGAAGCTCTCCGGCCACTCCGCTGGCCTCGGCCAGAGTGGTGACGGGGCCACGTTCACCGAGACCGCCACCGCTCCCTCCGGAACTGTGTACGTTCGGGTGTGGGCCTACTCCGGTCGGTCCGGAGCCACGGCCTTCGACGATCTGGCGCTGTCGACGTGCTGATCAAGCCGCGTCGTCAGGCAGGCCGTACACCCCCCAGCGTTGATGTCTCGGATCGGGTTCGAGGCAGGTGGAGACGGCAAGGTTCGGACCAGCGCCGGCATCCTCGACCTCGAGACACCAGCCGGTCTCTGCGCTCCGGATGCGGTAGCCGTTGGTGTGCTCGATATACCACCGCTGGTTCAGCGCGCCATTGCACGGTGAGGTGATCACGGAGTCGCTGGCGTCCACCGTCCAACACGACGAGCCCTGGGTGTCGGTCACCACGTACCCCTCGTCTGCGGGGCTCACCCGCCACAGCGGATTCACGTCAAAGCGACAGGAGGATCGTTCGAGCACGAGGTTCGCTCCCGACACCGAGGTGCAGTCGTTGCCGACGAGGAAGGACGAGAACTGCACCGACGCATCGTCGAAGATCGCAAGGAACGTGGTCTGGTCGGCCAACGTGGTACTGGTCGTCGGTGGGGGCCCCGGGAGGACCGGGATCACCTCGGTCGTCGTCGTTGATGAGGCCGCGCCCGGTGTGGTGGTGGTTGGAGCCGTCGTTTCGGCGGCGGGAGCCTCGTCTTCTGGGTCGCTCGGCGGCGCCGTCGGTGCGTCCTCGGTGCCCGCATCGACCTCGGCCGGCGCTGCGGCGATACCCCCGGCGGCGTCCTGCACGGAGTTGGGTCCGAACGGATCCGGCTCGAACGGGGTTGTCGTGCTGGGAACCGGTGCCGGCGCAACCGGCCCGTTGAGGATCAGGTCGGCGTCACCCCCACCGAAGGCGACGACGATGCCCGCAACCACGACGGCAAGCGCGATGGTGGCGATGATCAGCTGACGCAGACGGGTCAGCCCCCGGCGCTGGTGGGTCCGAACGGTGCTTGCCTCCACTTGCATGATGTCGGCAGCCTCAGACGACGTCATTTGTGAGAAGAAGCGCAGTCGGAGCGCCTCCTCTTGAGGTGATGAGAGCTGGGTGAGCAGCGCATTCATATCGATACCGGCCGCGACTTCGTCGTCGAACGACGTGGCCAGGAAGTCCTCGATGTCGTTGTGGTCAGCGATGTCTTCGGTGGGTGCCGCCCGTTCTCGGGCCGTGCGATTTCGGGCGGCCTTGTACAGATATGCCCGCAAGACCGGTTCGTCGGTGCTGCGCAGGCGATCAAAAGCGCGGGCCAGATCGAGCAAGGCGAGATCGGCCACGCCCTCGGCGTCGTCGGCCCCCCGCCGGAGCGCGTAGCGCACGAGGTCGGACCGATAGCGGCGGTAGATCGTGTCGAAGTCGGGCGGGGCGCCCCGACCCGGGTCAGCCGGGTGCGTCGACTGGGTTGTTCGGCTCTGCGCCATTGTCGGCTCCGGTCAGCGAATGGCGACGCAACGTAGCCGACGACGGGGTCGGCGCAACAGGGTGGTTGTCCATGCCCTTACGTCGCGTGTTATGGGCAGAATCACCCAATCGATCGGCCGCGTCATCAGGATCGACCCCAACCGACCCTCTCCCCCTGGAAGCAGGTTGAAGGTGCCGGGCGCAGTGCGCCAGGCGGAATCGGGCGAGGAGCAACAGGGTGCATTCACGGTTCGAACTCGGACACGACGACGACATCGGGCGATTCGATGTGAGGTGGCTGATCGGAGGGCTCGCCGCGGCCGTTGCCCTCCTGGCCGCCGCGCTGTTGGCCTTCGGGGCGAGAGGCGCCGACGAGGCGAGCGTCACGTCGAGTGTGCTCGGGGCGGCGGATCTGCCAGCAGAGGAGCAGATCCCCGGTGATGAGGGCGCCACCACCGCAACCGACGAGGACATCCTGCTCGCTGCCCTTCGCGGTGAGCTCGAGTCGGCGATAGGCGATTCCTACGCTGGCGTTTGGCTCGACGATGGCCGCGAGATCCGCATCGGCGCCACCACGGCCGAAGCGGCCGCCCAGATCGAAGCCCTCGGCGTGCCGGCCGAGATCGTGGAGTACTCGGAGGCCGACCTCGACCGGGCCGTCGCATCGTTGAACGAGAGCGCACCACGGCTGAGTGGGTTGTCGACAGGGTGGTTCGTCGATCTCGTGCAGAACCGTGTGGTGATCGAGACCGACGACGAGGCCGCCGTCGGCTCCCTGCTGCCAGAACTGGGGGTGGATACCGGGATGGTCGTGTTCGCCCCTGCTGTCGAGCGGTCGCTCACCGCCGAGCTGGACTCCAGCGAGTACTGGACGGTGCCGGGGGTATCTCAGTGCTCGTTCGGCTTCGGTGTGGTTGGAGGATTCATCACCGCAGGTCACTGCATCCCCGATGACTGGACGAACGACCTCGAGCTGTCCACCACGGTGCGGGGCACGGTGGTGCACGACATCGAGTCGGAGTTCAGCGACGCAGCGTTCGTCCGGGTGGATGCGCCGAACCTGGTGGGGCCCGGTGTTCCCGACGGAAGGGGTGGGACCACCCCAGTGCTCGGATTCGAAGAGGCCCCCGTCGGTGCGCAGGTGTGCAAGTACGGAAAGACGACTGGCCAGACCTGTGGCGTGGTGAGGAGCCGCAACCAGACCATCCACACCACGGAGACCAAGATGTACACCGGGCAGGTGATGACCACCGCCTGCGCCCGCCCCGGAGATTCCGGCGGTCGCCTCATGTGGGGCAACCACGCCCAAGGTGTGACCTCGACCGGGCAGCTCGCCGAGTGCGGTCCGAACGGCGAAGGTCAGAGTTCGTTCCAGCCGATCAAACCACTGCTCGCTCGATGGGGCCTGCAGCTGACCACGGCGGACTCGTTCCTGGCGCCGCCCGAACCTCAACCGCAGCCCGATCCCTTCGCCGACGTTCCGGAGTTGCCGGGCCAGGGCTCGCAGCCCGACAACGGTGACATTCCCGTACTGCCCGGTGAGGATGGCGGCCCAGGTGCCGAAGACATCCCGGTGCTCCCGGGGATCGATCCCGCACCTGGTGGCGGGGACATCCCGACGTTGCCGGGCCCGGACGCCGGCACCGGTGGCGCAGATATCCCGGTGCTTCCGCCGGAGGACGGCGGTTCGACCGGCGGGGTGATTCCGGTGTTGCCAGCGCCGACGCCCACCGCTCCCGCAGCACCCCCGCCCGACTCGACGGTGCCCGCACCAACGCCGGACTCGACGGTGCCGGTGCTGCCACCACCCGACTCCGCCACTCCCGTGCTGCCGGCACCCACCCCGGCGCTCCCGGGCTTCTTCGGCGACCCCGGTCCGTTCCAACTGTCTTCGTTCATCCCGATTCAGGACTGCATGTCGCTCGACGGCTCCAACGTGGTGCTCACCCGCGACGAGAGTTGTCGCACCGAGGTGCACGCGATGTTCCGGATCGAGCCTGCGGCCGATGGCAACGGCTACCTGATCACCGGCAATCGAGGCGGTCAGTGTTGGACCGTCGACGGTGGTGTGAGCGTGGTGATGTCGCCGTGTGTCAGTGGCATGAACCAGCGGTTCACGATCACCGAGACCAACCACGGCTACAAGATTCAGACCGCAGACCTCCGATGCGTCGAGATCCACGGGGGCCGCTCGGGCTGGAACGTCGGGGTGTGGGAATGCCTCACCCAGAACATCGAGCATCAGCGATGGGGCTCGTACCACTACCCACACCTCGACTAGGAGGAACCGCGATGTATCGGATCTTGGAGGCCCTTGCCGCCCTCCTGGCGATGTTGGCGACTTCGA
>JBCCFL010000035.1:0-67727 GCA_039029735.1 Actinomycetota bacterium
GCGGTCAGGTTCAGACCCGTGCCGCCAGCCTTGAGCGAGAGCACCATGGCTCCGGCACCGGTCTTGGCTTGGAACTCCTCAACCATCTTGTCGCGGGCACCGCGGCTGAGGCCGCCGTGATAGCAGCCGACGTCGATGCCAGTGCGTTCGGTGAGGTAGGTGGCGAGCTTCTCGCCCCACGAGGCGAAGTGGGTGAAGATGAGGATGCGCTCGTCGGCGGCGAACACGCTGTCCACGATCTCGTTGAGCCGGGCCAGTTTGCCGGACCGGCCATCGAGTGGCTCGTCGTCGTCCTGGTAGGCGGCCGGGTGGTTGCAGATCTGCTTGAGGGCGGTGATCGCCGCCAGCACGGCGCCCTTCTTCTCGGGACCGTCCTCGGACGTGGTCTGCACGAGCAGGTTGTCGAGCACCGCCTGGTAGAGCCCGATCTGCTCGGGCGTCATCGAACACAGGTCGAGCTCGTCGATCCGGTCGGGCAGTTCGGCGGCGATGGCCGGCTCGGCCTTGGTGCGGCGGAACACGAGGATGCCGTTCAGGGCCCGCAGCGCCGCCTCGGCGCCCGCCTTGGCGTCACCGCTCTGGGAGAGCTGAGAGATGAAGGCGGGGCGGGGGCCGACGAGGCCCGGGTTGGTGTAGTCCATGATGGCCCACAGGTCGCCGAGGCCGTTCTCGATGGGTGTGCCGGTGAGCGCCACCCTCGTGCGGGCCCCGATGCGCCGGAGCTGTTGGGCTGTGTCCGACGCCGGGTTCTTGATCGCCTGCGCCTCGTCGAGCACCACCTTGCCCCAGTCGAGCTTCTCGAGGGCCTCCACGTCACGCACGGCGGTGCCGTAGGTGGTGATCACGAGATCGGCCTTGTCGACCATGGCCGGGATCGCGTTGATCTCGGCTCGGTTCGGGCCGTGGTGCACGACCACGCGCAGGTCGGGCACGAAGCGCCGGGCTTCTGCGGCCCAGTTGCCGACCACGGCCGGTGGGGCGACCACCAGAGCCGGGCCCGTGTCCTTGGTGGCCCGGAGGTGGGCGAGCATCGTCGGCGTCTTGCCGAGGCCCATGTCGAGGGCGAGACAGCCCCCGAGGCCGGCACCGTCGAGGAAGCTGAGCCACATGCGGGCGTCGGCCTGGTACGAGCGCAGCTCGCCCTCGAAGCCTTCGGGGCGGGTTGTTGGGTCCTCGGGCAGGGCGGCAGCCGACTTCAACAGATCGGCGGCCCAGCCGTCGCCAGCGATCGAGATGCCACCGGAGAACGGTGTGCCCTCCAGGCCGAGGGCGTGGCGCAACATGTCGGCGCCGGTGAGGCGGGTCTGGTCGGCCCGCTCGGCGAGTGCAGCGGCCGCCTCGGCCAGATCGGCCTGATCGAGTTCGACCCACTGTCCGCGGGACTTCACCAGCGGGCGGGCCTGCGAGGCGAGCGACGCCACGTCGTCGGCGGTGAGCTCGATGTCGTCGAACACCACCGACCAGCGCACGTTGGCCAGCTGCTGGGCACCGACCACCGACTCCTGGGCCTCGTCGGATGTGAGGCGTAGGGCCGGGCTCGGTTTCTTGCGTGACAAGGCGGGCGCCCGGACGGTGAACCCGGCCGCCTGCAGCACGTCGCCCGCCGAGGTCATCAAGGTCCACGCCTCGTCCTGGCTGAGAATCACCTCACCCCGGCGGCGCGCCCCAGGGCGGAGCAGCTCGGGGTAGAGCCGTTCGAGGCGCGACAGCTCCTCCTCCACCTCCTTGCGGCGGGTGTTGGACGAGTTGACGATCACCTGCTCCACCGGTATGAGCTGGTTGTCACTGTTGGTGGCGAGCACCGCCAGGTACCAGGCGTTCATGTCGTCTGGCGGGTCGAGCTGGAGTACGAGCTTCGACTTGGACGTGCCCGAGACCGAGCGCGCCCACTGGTCGATACGGCGGCCGAGCTCGGACGCGAGCCGGGAGGGGGCCGCGAAGGCGTCGCTGCCCAGATGGGCCAGGAACGCCTCGGCAACGTCGCTCTTGGAGTTGGGCTCGGGCGGTCCGGCTGGTACGTCGAGCCGGCTCGCACCTTCGGCACAAATCGTGCTGATGAGGTCGCTGAGCACGGCGTTGGTCATCGCCTTCGCGTCGGGGCGGCTCTCCAGCAGCGACACGGCCGTCGGCAACGACATGGACAAGGTCCGGAAGAGTTCGGGATCGACCAGCGCTGGCCCCCACCGGACGGCGAACGAGCCGCGGTCTCCCTTGCGGCCCTCGCTCTGGGCACTGCGTCGGGCCTTCTTCAGCTGCGGCACCATCCGCCCCTGGGCCACGAGGTTCACCGCCATTGCGGTGGCTGAGCCGAGCCACGAGGCGCTCACACCGAGGCGCTCGTGCTCGGATGGGCCGAGACCCACGAGCCAGCCCAGGCACGTGCCGATCGGAGCCGACATCGCCGGGGCCTTGGTGCCGGTCGGGAGCTTGACCGGTGCATGGGGCTCCCAGCCGATCGAGCCTGCGTCAACGGCCGCGAGCAGTTCGGTGAGCTGTTCGGCGTCGGGCGTCTCGGCGTTCGGTCCCCCGCCCCAGGCCACCACGCGGCCTGGCATCCACGACAGCTGCAGGTCGGGCTGGGCGGCGGCGACTGGAGCCGCCTCGGCGTCGGGTTCGGTCGATGCCGCCGACTGGGCGGGGCCGACCAGCGACGTGAGCACCTGGTCGATGCGTTCGAGCTCGCGCTCGAAGTCGGCCAGGACAGTGGCTCGCTCTGGGCCACGAACCGTGCGATTCACATCGTCCAGGGCCATCGCCGCATCGTCGTAGAGCCGCAGCAATGCGGCGATCCACGACCGCTGATTCGCCTTCAGCACCTCCACCTCGGCATCAGTGGTGATGCCGTCGAGGTGAGCCTGCACAAGGTCGCGGAACGCAGCGGGTGTCAGCGATCTCGGTGGCGCGCTCGAAATGGTAATTGTCGTTCTCCGTTTCCTCTGCGGCTCACCTGCATCTGACGAAGCGACGTCTGTCGGACGTATCGCAGCCGCCAGCATCACGTGAACACGCACTTGAACCCGGCGGACGTTCGTCGTGGCTTCGGACCACGGGGCCGACCCAGACCGATGTTGCTTCGGAACGCTCTGAGGTGCGTGCCCAACCTGGTGTCCGCGGGAACCGGGACGATGCAACGTCCCTGAGATCAGGTTAGCTCCACGACGGCCCTTGGTCACCTTTCATGACGGGTTTGGCCAGAAAAACGGCTCAGGCGGTGATTACGGCCGATAGCCGAACGAGGTCGGTCCGGGCACCATCGAGTGCTGCACGAGGCCGATCCACTCGCAGAGCAACGGGCGGGTGTCGCGAGGATCGATGATCTCCTCGATCTCGAAGTACTCAGCGGCCCGCTGGGGTGAACGCACGCGGTTGAGGCGCTCGGTGATCTCGTCGAGCAAGGCGTCGGGATCGTCCGACGCCGCCAGCTCTGCCTTGTAGGCCACCTCGATCCCGCCCTCGATCGGGAGCGACCCCCAGTCACCCGACGGCCACGCGAAGCGGAAGTTCTGCGCCCCCGGCTTCTTGTTCGCGGCGCCGGCCACGCCGAACGCCTTGCGGATGATCACCGACGCAAAGGGCACCGGCGCCTGGCCGAGAGCGGCGAGTGCGGCCGAGCCGTAACGGATGGTGGCGTCCTCCTCCGACTGCTTGCCGATGAGGAAGCCGGGGCAATCCTCCAGGTGCACGATCGGGAGGTGGAACGTCGAGGCGAGGTCGACGAGCCGGATCAGCTTGCGGCACCCGTCAGCGGTCCAACCACCGCCGTAGATCTGTGGGTCCTCGGCGAAGATCGCGACGGGGTACCCGTCGAGGCGGGCGAGCCCGGTGATGATCGACGTGCCCCACTGCCGGCCGATCTCGAAGAAGGTGTCCTCGTCCACGATGCTCTCGATGATCGGGCGCATGGCGTACGCCTGGCGAGGGCCGCGTGGCACCACTGAGAGCAGTGCCTCGTCGCGGAACTCGGGATCGTCGCCGGTGTCGACCCGGGCCGGCAGCTCGTTCACGTTGGTGGGCAGGTATGACAGGAAGCGGCGGGCCATCTCGAAGGCCTCGTGCTCGCTGGCCGCCACGTCGTCGATGGCGCCGTTCGAGGTGTGGATGCGGGCGTGCCCGAGCTCCTCCTTGCTCACGTCGCCGAGCGCGGCCTGCGACACCAGCGCGGGGCCGGCGATCATCATCTGCGCGGTGTCGGCCACGATCACCGAGTAGTGCGACGTGGCAACGCGGGCGGCGCCGATGCCGGCCACCGAGCCGAGAGCGAGCGACACCGACGGGGCCACCGTCAGGTGGCTGACCACCGTGTCCCACCCGGCAAGCTCGGGGATGTAGGTGCGGCCCGCCGTCTCGATCGTCTTCACCGAGCCGCCGCCACCCATGCCGTCGATCAGGCGGATGTGAGGCAACTGGAGCTCGACGGCGAGGCTCTCCGAGGCGTGGCGTTTGGCGCTGATGCTGGCGTCGGCTGACCCGCCTCTCACGGTGAAGTCGTCACCCGAGAGAATGACGGGCCGGTCGTCGATACGGGCGGTGCCGAACACGAAGTTCGACGGCGTGAGATGCACCAGGTTTCCCTGGTCGTCGTAGCTGGCCACCCCGGCGGTCTTGCCGATCTCGTGGAAGCTGTCACCGTCGGCCATCTCGGCAATGCGCTCACGGATCGTGAGCTTGCCGAAGTGGTGCTGGCGCTCGACCTTGTCGGGGCCGCCCATCGCGTCGGCGAAGGCCTCTCGGCGGCGCAACTCGTCGATCTCGGGCTGCCAACTCATGCCTGGAGCCTCGCCATGCCGGGGCCGTTTGCGTCCGTGTCGCCCCAGTACTCGGGGAGGCGGAGATAGCCGACGCGGGGCATGTCGACCACGAGGTCGAGGCCCTGGTGTCGCTTCAGCCGCTGGATTGTGCGGACATGGGAACTCAGCTCGTAGAACACCATCCAGAGCGAGCCCTCCAGGTCGTAGCGGATGTGACCGGGCGGCTCGTCGACCAGGCCGGCGCCCCTGGGCAACGTGGTGATCACGTACGCCCAGAACGGGGTGCCGTGGATCTCGGTCGTGGTGGCCCGGAGCACCTCGATCGGCTGCTCGCGCACCACTCGGTCGAGCCAGCTGATGCCGAGTTCGAGCTTGTCGAGGATGTCGGGCACCGCCCAGTACGTGTCCTCGTCGAGCACGCGATCCCACTTGGCGTCGGGGCCGAGCCGGTGATCACGCCACGAGATCGGTTCCGGTGGCGTGGTGTCTGGCCACAGCAGCTCAGCGCAGCGGCGGCGGGGAAACACGAGCGAGTCCCACGCCATGTGGGAGATCTGGCGCCGGATCGACCACCACATCCACTCCCGCTCGGGATGCAGATCGTCGTAGTCGAGCTGGGCGTCAGTGAGGCCGTCGATCTCCGGTCGCAGCCAGTCCAGTACCTGCCGGTACGGCGGCATCACTCCCGACGACGGGTCGTCGGGCATCTCCAGCACGGTCGGGTCGATGCGGGCCACGGCCAGAACGTAGTCGGCGGCGTTGCTGCACTGGTAGTTCTCGGCGTCGGTCCAGATGGGCCTCAGGCGCCGAAGACCTCGGCCCGGATCGCTCCGCTGAGTCCGCCTTCGGCGTAGTTCGCCGATCCCTCGTCGAGGAGGAGGTCGGCAGCTCGGGCCAGCCCGCCGAGGGCGGACCAGGCCAGCGAGCCGCCGGTCGAGACGCGGCGGACGCCGAGGGCGCGCAGTTCGTCGACCGAGGGCATGCCGGCGCCGAGCAGCACGTTCACCGGCGCGTCGGTGGCGGCCACCACCGCGGCGATCTGTTCGGCTGTCCTCAGCCCCGGGGCATACACCACCTCGGCTCCGGCGTTGCGATAGGCGGCGAGGCGAGCTGTGGTGTCGCCGAGGTCGTGCTGGCCGTAGAGGTGGTTCTCGGCCCGCGCCGTGAGCATGATCCCGTGACGAGCACAGGCCTCGACGGCGGCCGCCACCCGCTCGGTTGCGAGGTTGATCGGATCGAGCGCAGCCCGCGTGGGGTTGTAGTCCTCGATCGACAGCCCGGCCGCTCCGACTTCGGCCATCCGATCGATCGTGACGGCGATGCCGGCGAGGTCGTCGGCGAAGCAGTACTCGGTGTCCACGTTCACCGGCACGTTGATCGCCGCCGTGATCGACGCCACATGGGCCACCAGCTCGTCGAGCGTCACGGCCTGGTCGCCCCGACCCAGCGTGGCGGCGAAGCCCGAGCTGGTCGTGGCGATGGCCGCTGCGCCCCGCCACTCGAGGTAGCGGGCCGATCCCGCGTCCCAGGCGTTCGGGATGATGAACAGCCCGTCGTGGTGCATGGCGCGGAACGTGGCGGTGGAGGAAGCGTCAGTTGGGCTCATGCCCGTCAGCCTGCCAGCCCGACGCCGCGCCGTCCGGCGGATTCCGGCCGAGGCCGTCAGGGTCGACGATCCAGCGCCGTCGGTCAGCGGAGCTGGGGCAGCACCTCGGTGGCGAGGCGTTCCAGGTTCTCGTTCATCCACGCCGGATCGACGCCTGGCGGCAGCCCCGACGACGCAACGTCGGTGATGCCGAACTCGTCGATGAACGAACCGAGTTCATCAACACAGCGGTCAACCGAACCCACGATCACCCCCTGGGGAATCGCGCCCCCCTCTCGCCAGCCGTAGTCGTCGGGGGTTTCGGCCATGAACCGGTTGTAGATACTCATCCGGTAGCGCTCGGCTTCACGCAACATCGGCCAGTCGGCGTCGACGTCGTCGCTCACATAGATCGAGCGGATGATGCCCACCCGGAACCGGGCCGGGTCGTCACCTCTGGCGGCCACCGCCTCGCGCCACGGGTCGAGCACCTCGTGGCGCTGACCTTGGGGCAAGAGGTTGGTACCGAACCGAGCGGCGCGCTGCGCGCCGGCCTCGCTCATGGCGGCGATCCAGAGCGGCGGTCCGCCGGGCTGCACTGGCTTGGGGTGCACGTCCACCTCGTCGAGGTGGTAGCGCCGTCCGTCGTAGCTGAACGGGCCGTCTCCCCAGGCGCCGCGCAGCACGTCTATACCCTCTTCGGTCATCGACACCCGGTTGCGGAGCGGCACCCCGAAGGCGGCGAACTCCGACGGCACGTAGCCCATCCCGATACCGAGCTCCATGCGCCCGCGGCTGAGGTGGTCGAGCACCGCCAACTCCTCGGCCAGGCGGACCGGGTGGTAGAGCGGCAGCAGCGCGATGTCGGTGGAGATGCGGATCCGCTCGGTGCGAGCGGCAATCGCGCCGGCCAGGGGCTGAAAGGCCGGCAGGTAGCCGTCGGCCAGGAAGTGGTGCTCGGTGAACCACACGTGGTCGAACCCCAGCCGATCAGCCAGGACGGCCTGATCGAGCGTGGCGGCGTACACGTCGGTCATGGTCATGGCGCTGTCGGGGTGGCGACGGCAGTCGTACATCACGCCGAGGCGGAACGGTGGGTGGGTGGTGGTCATGACGGTGGCCCGCTCAGCGCCCGGTCCAGCGCGGTTCGCGCCGTTCCGCAAAGGCCAGCGGCCCTTCCTTGGCGTCGGCGCTCGTCATCATCGTGCGAACGGCCGGGTACTCGGCCCGCAGCGCATCACCGAGGGGCAGCCCGAGCCCGCGCATCGCGGCCTGCTTGGTGGCCATGATCGACAGTGGTGCGCAGGCCATGATCTCGTCGATCAGACGTTCCACGGCGGCATCGAGATCGGCTGTTGGAACCACGGCGTTCACCAATCCGTGGGCCTCGGCTTCGGTCGCGGTCATGGCCCGCCCGGTGAGCAGGTACTCCATCGCCAGCTTCAGCGGCATCTGCCGTGGAAGGCGGTGCACCCCTCCCCCGCCGGCGTAGATGCCGCGCTTGGGTTCGGGGAGGGAGAAGTTCACGTGGTCGGCGGCGACCACGAGATCGCAGGCGAGTGCAACCTCGAATCCGCCCCCGTGGGCTGCGCCGTTGACGCGGGCGATCGTTGGCTTCGGGAAGTCGTGACGATCGATGAAGCGCGTGATCGAGGCCATGATGGCGTTGTTCTCGGCCACCGCCTCGGGCCCCTGCTGTTGCACCTGGGAGAGATGCTTCAGATCTCGGCCGGCGCAGAAGCTCCGCTCCCCTCGGCCCGTGAACACCACGAGCCAGATGTCGTCGTCTTGTTCGATGTGGTCGAGGATGCGGCTCCACTCGACATGTGCCGGAGTGTGGATCGCGTTCGAGACCTCAGGCCGTTCGATCGTCACCCACGCCACGTGCGGTCGGCGCACCTCGTAGCTGAAGAAGTCGAGGTCATCGTTCATGGCCGGCGACCCTACTGCGGCGGGGGCGAGCGGTCACAGCTCGATCAGGTGTCCTCAGCGTCGACCGAGAGCAGTACATCCAGCACCTGGCGCGTGCGGGCGAGGGCGAATCGGCCCTCCTGGCGCTCGTTGCCCAACCGGCGACCCACCCAGAGCCCGCGACCGTGCTCGTCGTCGGGATCGAAATCCAGGTAGAGGGCACCGATGCCGGTCGGGTCGTCTTCGAGGCAGTGGAACCAGCCGACCAACGTGTGGCGGTCGTGGATCCGCAGTTCGCAGTCCCATCCGACCGACCAGGCGCCAGCGGTGTGTTGGCTGTCGGTGCGGAACCGGATGAGGGACCGGGTGTGGTCGGCGATGACGGCGTGCGGGTCCCAGCGGCGCGGGTCGCCAACAGCGAGTTGCCACCCCATCCACCACGAGCCGCTGAGGTCGGGGGTGTCGGCGAACTGTCCGGCCAGCTCGTCGAGCGAGACCTGCAGCGACTCGGCGAGCTTCACCGCAAGGTTGAGCGCCGGCTGCTGTTCACCCTTTTCGTAGCGGGCGATCTGGCGGGTGGTCACACCGACGAGAGCAGCGAGCTGCGCCTGGGACATGCCGAGGGCGTGGCGCTGCGCTCGCATGACCTCCGGCATTCCCATGGGCCAAGTCTGTGGCCCCAGATGCATTCGGGCAAGGCGCAACATGCGCGGCGTTGCGCGCGCCTGTTGGGGTGATGCGTTGCTCGATCACTCTTGACGACGGACCGGGCGCGCGAGTAGATCTTTACGTCATGTTGATCAGACGTATCCGTCATGATCTTGATCGCTGGCCCCGGCTCGTCACTGCGGTCCGGACCGGTCAGGCCAGCGGGCGGCGGAGCAGGGTGTTCCGGCTCGGGCGGGGTGCCCGAACGTGCCCTCCGAGGGTGCTCCGTGCGGGTCCAGCACTCTGCTCTCGCCGTCCTTCATGTGGTTGTGCCTTGCCGTCATCCGGCTCTTTGGCATGGGTTGGTATTGCCCACGATTGCTGTTTCACTTCTCTGAGGCGGCTCCACGGGCGGACCATGGCCGATGCAGGACCTTTTCCATGCCGGGCAACCGAGCTAGGTTCAATCCGCTTCCCCTGCATTGCAGTTTTGATTCCCGCCGCATCCATCAACAACCGTGGAGGTCACATTCGTGAATCCAATTCCGCGCGGTTATATCGTTCCCTCCGCCGCATATACGATCCAGTCGTCTCTGGTCGATTCGTACATTCCCTATGAGGAAAGACCGCAACCGGGCGACGTCGTATACGGTCGAATCGCCCAACTCGGTCATCACCGTGAGCTCGAGAACAAGAATGGCCGCATCCACCGTCTCACCGACTCGACCGCTGGTCTGTTCGTGTACGGCAACCGCTACGCCACCGACGCGTTCGAGGCTCTCGTTCCTGATGAGCCCTCTGATCTCGTTGACCTGGTCGCCCGGTCCGGTGTGATTGGCCGGGTTCAGGTCCGGAACAGTCGGGTGCTTGCCCCGACCACCGTCCGGGTGCTGGGTCGGGTGGTTGACAAGGAAGGCAACCCGGTCTCAACCCTCGACCACTCGATGATCGAACCCGCAACAGTCGAGAAGAAGTTCCCGCGCTCCAAGCTCATACTCGTCGTTGGCACGTCCATGAATTCCGGTAAATCGACGGCCGCTGTTGCCATCGCATGGGCCCTCACAACGATGGGCCACAAGGTTCGATCGTCGAAGATCACCGGCACTGCGTCGCTGAAAGAGATCCTGCATATGAACGATGCAGGAGCAAGCGTGTACAACGACTTCACCTACCTTGGATATCCATCCACCTACATGCTCGAGGAGGAAGAGCTCCTTCGCATCTTCAACGATCTCGATCTGAAGTTTGCCAACAACCCCCGCAACTTCTGGGTGGTGGAGGTTGCCGACGGCATTCTCCAGCGCGAGACGGCGATGCTGCTGGCCAGCCCAGAGGTGAAAGACCGGATCGATCGCCTCGTGTTCTGCGCCACCGATGCCTTCGGGGCGATCGGCGGCCTGCACGTGCTCGACGAGCGCTACGGCCTCTTCCCCGACGCGATCTCCGGGATCGTGGCCAGCTCACCACTGGGCATCAAGGAACTGAACGACTACACGAAGGTTCCCGCGTTCGACGCGGCAGAGCCCGATCTCCGCACGCTGTCGGAGATCCTGTTGAGCCAACCCATCTAGCCTTCGATCCCCCGCCTTCATCCGGGTGTGCCGACCAGTGTCGTTCGGCCGCCGGATCGCTCTTCCAGTCGCGGTGACCAACTGGAGTAGGGTGCGCCCAGGCCGAGCGGGGGTGTGACACATGGACCTGGGTATCTGCGTGGCGTCGAGGATCGACGACATCGACTACATCGTCCGAGCCGAGGAACTCGGCTACAGCCACGCATGGATCGCAGACAGTCAGATGATCTGGAGTGATCCGTACGCCGTCCTCGCCCTGGCGGCCGATCGCACCGAACGCATCCAACTCGGGACCGGCGTTTCGGTGGCCGCAACGCGGCCGGCCCCGGTCACGGCGTCGAGCATCGCAACGATCAATCAACTGGCCCCTGGCCGCACGTTCCTCGGTGTCGGCACCGGCAACACGGCCATGCGGATGATGGGCCACCGGCCGATGCGCATCGCCGAGTTCGACGAGTACCTCGCGACGCTTCGCCCCCTGCTTCGGGGCGAGGAGGCTGACGTCTCGTGGCGGGGTCACACCTCACCGGTTCGTCACCTCATGCCCGACGCCGGCTTCGTGAACTTCGACGATCCGATTCCGCTCTACGTGTCGGGATTCGGACCGCGATCGCTCGGCCTCGCCGGTGCCCACGGCGACGGAGCCGTGTTGTCGATCCCGCCGCAGCCAGCGTTCATGGAGCGGGTGTGGCGCAGCGTCGATGGCGGAGCCGCCGACGCGGGACGCACGATCGATCGGAGCTCGTATCTCACGAGCACACTGACCACGATCGTGGTGCTCGAGCCCGGTGAGGCCACCGATTCCGAACGAGTCAAGCGGATGTGCGGCGCATTCGCCATCGCATCGCTCCACTACAGCTACGACCAGTGGCGCGAGCAGGGGCGTGGCCCGGGGCCTGCGTTGCAGCCGATCTGGGACGACTACATCGCACTCCTGGACGAGATCCCGGCCGAGATCCGGCACCAGAGCGTGCACCGGGGTCACAACTGTTGGGTGGTGCCTGAGGAGGAGCGGTTCCTCAGCGCCGAGCTGATCGAGGCGACGTGTCTGGTCGGTACGGCGGACCAACTGATCGAGCGGCTCCAGGCGCTCGACGAGGCCGGCCTCGACCAGGTGATGATCCTGCCACCCCTCGAACCCCGCTACGAGGTACTGGAGCAGGTCGGCCGCGAGATCCTGCCTCACGTCTGAGGGCGGTTCGCCCCTGCTGGCCTGATCAGGTGGTGGCGGTTGTGGCCACCCGGGGGCGCTCGGACAGCGCGACCGCCGCCAGGAGACCGACGGCGGCCACGACCGCACCGATCCCGAACGTGATGGCGAAGCGGCTCGTGCCGGCGTCGTCGCCGAGGAAAACGTTCATCGTCTGGATGCCAGTGACCACGCCGATGAACATGAGCTGCTGGCTCATGCCGTTGGCGATGCCCATGTCTTCGGGGTCGACGGCGCCAACCACCATGGTCGACACGGCCGGCTGGGAGATCCCGGCCGACACCCCGCTCAGCACCAGGGCCACCACAATCAGGATCAAGCCGCCGATGCCGGTGAGGCCAGCGGCGAAGGCGAACCCGATCATGGACGCCACCATGGCGACCGACCCGAAGATGATGGGCCGGCGCTCGCCGATTGCGGTCGCCAGATAGCCACCGAGGGGCGACGCCAAGCTGAACGCCCCCGGGCGTGGGGCGAGCATCAGGGCGATGGCGCCTATGCCCAGCCCGTACGGCCCACCGAGGAGGGCTGGGGTGACCACGAAGCCACCCATGTAGGCGAACTGGGCGGTGGAGCTGGACACCATCGGCAAGACGAAGTTGCGGCGAGTGAAGTAGTCGAGCTTGAGCATCGGAGCCACCGCCCGCCGTTCCACCCGGACGAAGGCAGCCACGCCGAGCGCAGAGAGCACGACGAGGGCGATTGCCACCGGATCGGCGAGTGCGGCAACGCCCTCACCGTCACGCAGCAGTTCGGTCACCCGGGTGAGGGCCAGGAGACCGGTCAGCACGGCGCCAGCCAGCGTGGCCGCCCCGAGATAGTCGATCGACACACCGACCTGGCGTGGGGTGGCGCGTATGTAGCGCCATCCGAGCGTCGCCGCCACGACGGTGACGGCGGCGAAGGCCACGAAGATCCACCGCCACCCCACCACATCGATCAACGGCCCGCCGATCACGAGACCGATCGTGGGGGCGCCCGTCATGGCGAACTGGAACCACCCCATCGCTGTGGCCCGGCGCTCCGGGCCGTAGGCGTGCATCATGAGGGCCATCCCGTTCGGCATCACGAACGCGCCGGTGAGGCCGAAGAGCACGCGGAACACGATCATCGACGTCGCGTCCCAGGCGAACGCCGAGGCGAGCGTGGTCACGATGCCGCCGAGCAGGCCGAGCAGGAACATCGGGCGATGCCCCTTGATGTCGCCGAGCTTGCCGGCGATCGGGGTGGCAACGGCCATCGCCAGCATCAGCCCGGTGATCATCCAGGTGAGGGTGGCTCGGGAGGATCCGAGATCGCCGGCGATGTCGCCGAGCGCCACCGTCACGATCGTCATGAGCGAGCCGAAGGCCATCACGGCCAACATGGCGATGGCGAGCAGCAGCCGCTGGTATCCGCGATCCTCCCCGGTCACCCCAGGCTCATCGGCCTCAGGATCCTGGCGGGGAGGGTCGACGGTGGTCACGTCGATCCAGCCTAGATAATTCGCAGCTCTAACTAAGAATGCGCGACGGAAGTCACATCCGGAAGCGACCTGCACCAGGATGGAGCTCGGTGTCGTCTTCGTCATTCGCTCCCAGCCCTGTAACTCCTTCCGATCCACCGGTGGCCCCCGGGCTCGTGCTCGCCACGGTGATCCTGCTGTGGGGCCTCGGGCCGCCCGTGTCGAAGCTGATCACGGCGCCGCCAGTGATCTCGGTGCTCTACCGCTTCTGGCTGTCGGTCCCGCTGCTGTTCGTGCTGGCCCGGCTGGTCAACGGCGTCTGGCCGTCGGGGTCGATCCTGCGTCGATCCGCCCTGCCGGGGGCGGCATTCGGGATCAATCTCGTGTTCGTGTTCCTGACGATCAACACCACGGCGGTGGCCGTGCTGAGCGTGGTGACCACGCTCCAGCCTGGCTTGATCCTCGTGGTGGCCGGACCGTTCCTGGGCGAGCGCCCTCGGCTGTGGCACATCGCCTGGACGCTCGTCGGCATCGCCGGCACCGCCGTGGTGGTGCTGGGAGCTGGCGGCAATCTCGACGCGAACGTGCTCGGCGTGAGCTACGCCGTGGCGGCGATGGTGATGTTCACCCTCTACTTCATCCTCACCCGCCGGGCCCGCAGCGACGGCGGTGACCTCAACCCCTTGTCGTGGATGGCCGGCATCTCGCTGTTCGCCGCGCTGGCCGTCACGCCGTGGGCGCTGCTCACCAGCTCGGCAGCCGACTACCGGATGGTCGATGGACGCGACTGGATCTGGATGGCGTTCATCATTGCGTTCACGGGCATCGCCGGGCACGTGCTGATGGCGTGGACGCACCGCTACATCCAGGCGTCACGGTCGTCGCTCTACCTGTTGTCGATGAACATCGTGGCCATCACGGCCGCGTGGTTCATCCACGACGAGCCTCTCAACGCCGTCCAGCTGCTCGGGGGCGTGGTGGTGTTCGGCGCCGTGGCGGCAGTGGTCACGCGACCGGCCGAGCCGGTGCGTTCTGCGGTCACCCCGACACCGACTTCGACGGTTCCTCGCTGAGCGCCAGCGGCGACGAGGAGGCCGGAGCCAATCGGGTGGCGACGAGCGCGCCGGTGGCCGACGTCATGGCAATGGCCACGAACAGGGCAGGGAAGCCGAGCGACGAGTCGCCGATCACGCCGCCGATCACGGGCCCGACGATGAGGGCCGAACCGTAGACGAGGGTGAGCGCACCCAGGGCGTTGGCGAACGCTCGATCCTGCAGATGGTCACTCACGTAGGCCACGGTGAGCACCGGGTAGGTGAACGATGCCGCTCCGAACAACAACGCCGCTGCTGCGGCGAACGGCTCCCGCTCGGTGATCACGAGGAGCGAGGCGACCGAGATGGCGGTCAACGCCCCAACCAGCACGGGCCGGCGGCCGACCCGGTCGGACAGGCGGCCCAGGGTGACGGCCCCGAGCACCGCGGCCACACCGAACAGGGCATACAGGTTGCCGACATGGGCCCGACTGAAGCCGGCGTCGTCAAGGGCCAGGCCGAAGAACGGCGTGAAGCTCGACACGATCAGGCCGAACAGCCAGTAGCCGGCGGCCAACGGCACCCATCGTGGAACGGTGCGAAGCCGTTCGAGGCTGATGCCACCGGAGAGGCTGGCGGTCGGCGGCGTGCGCATCAGCGCCGCCATCGTCGCCAGCAGCAGCACAGCGAACACCGCGGCGGCGATCCACGTCGGGCGCCACGCGTCCTCGTCGTCTTGGATGACGCGGATCAGGTTCGTGCCCTGGCTGGCCACAATGATGCCGAGGCCCATCGTCGACGAGATGATGCCCATCGTCATCCCTCGCCGGGTGGCCGGGACGGCTGCGGTGGCGATCACCGGTGCTGACATCCAGATCCCCGCACTACCGAGGCCGGCGAGTGCCTGCCCTGCTCCCAGGAGCCACGGTCCGGGAGCGACGGCCAACAGGGCGAATCCGGTGCCGGCAATGGCCATGCCGGAGTAGAGCAGGCGTTGCGGCTCCACTCGGCCGCTGATCGTGGTGACGATGGCGACGCCCACGAGGTAGGCGGCGAAGTTGGCGGTGGTCAGCAGACCAGCCTGGGAGTTGCTGGTGAGCAGCTCCGACTCGATCGCCGGCAACAGGATGGGGAACGTCGACCGGGCCAGCGCATGCGACACCACGCCGCTCAAGGCGGCCAGGGCGACGATGCGGTTCACGAGCCGTTCGGCGTGTAGCGCAGCATTCGACCGGGGCGGGCGCCGGTGTCGACGCCGGCCTGGCGGACCACCTCGCCGTTCACCACCACAGCCTCGATGCCTGACGGGTACTGCTTCGGGTCGTCGAAGGTGGCCTCGTCGCGCACCGACCGCGGATCGAACAGCACGAGGTCGGCGATCAGCCCCTCGGCCACCACGCCGCGCTCGGTCAACCCGAAGCGAGCGCACGGCAGGCTCGTCATGCGCCGTACGGCCTCGGACAGGCTCAGCACGGACCGGTCACGGACATAGCGGGCCAGCACCCGGGGGAACGTGCCGAACAATCTCGGGTGGGGGCGGCCCCGGAGATCGGCGATGCCATCTGACCCCACCATCATCAGATCGTGGGCCAGGTTCGTCTCGATGTCGCCCTCGTCGATGATGAACTGGATGCAGATCGTGCGGTCGCCCTTGGGCGCAGCGAGCACCTGGCGGACCACCTCGCCTGCGGTCACGCCCTGCTCGGCGGCGAGATCAGCGGCCATGCGACCCTCGTACTCCGGGATCGCCGGGCAGGAGGCGAAGCGGATCACTGCAGCCAGCTCCTCGTCTGGGCGGTCGTGATCGAAGTACTGGGCCATCGGCCCGCTGCCGGCCGTGTAGGGATACACGTCGAGGGTGACGTCCATCCCGTCGGCATTGGCGGCGTCGACCAGGTCGAGCGATTGGCCCACCTTGCCCCAGTTCCGCTGGCCCGCAGCCTTGTGGTGGGAGATCTGCACCGGCAGTTCGGCGGTGCGGCCGATCGTGATCGCCTCGGTCACGGCGTCGAGCAGGCGGTCGCCCTCGTTACGGATGTGGGTGGCGTAGATTCCACCCGCTGCCGCCGACTCGGACGCCAACGCCACCAGTTCGTCGGTTTCGCTGTAGCGCCCCGGTTCGTACACGAGGCCCGACGAGAAGCCGCATGCGCCCTGAGCCATCGCCTCGGCCACGTGGGCCCGCATCTGGTCGAGCTCGGTGGCATTCGGGGCGCGGCGCTCGTTACCCATCACGAGATGACGCACGGTGTTGTGACCAACGAGGGCGACGGCGTTCAGCGCCGGTCGGGCCTCGTCGACGGCGGCTGCGAACCCGGCCAGGTCGGTCCAGGTCGGGGCCACCCCGATGAGCCCACTCGGCTCGCGTTCGCCGGGGCGGGCCGGTGAGGCGCTGAAGCCGCAGTTGCCGATCACCACCGATGTGCAGCCCTGGGCCACCTTGAACGCCATGTCCGGATGCCGCAGCAGGGCGCCGTCGTCGTGGGTGTGCACGTCCACGAAGCCTGGGGCCAGCACCATCGCTCGCCCGTCGATGTCGAACGTGGCTGGGCCGACCGTACCGGTCGGCCCGATGGCGACGATCCGATCACCGTCGACGGCGACGTCGCCTTCGATGGCAGGTCCGCCCGTGCCGTCGACGATGGTCACGTCGCGAAAGGCCAAGTCGTTGCTCACCGGGCCGAGCGTAGTGACGGACGCCGGGCCGAAGCAGGTCCTGGCCGTCGCTCGCCTCCGTCGTGCGCCGAGCACTAGGTTCGGCTGTTCGATGGAACGATGTGACGTGGTGGTGCTCGGGGCGGGAGCCGCAGGGGCGGTGGTGGCGGCCCGGGCGAGCGAGAATCCCGATCTCGACGTGGTGCTCGTTGAGGCCGGACCGGACTACGAGGCCGCGTCGACCCTCCCCGACGACCTGATCGACGGGCACCGCAACTCGCTTCACGACCACGACTGGGATCTCCGCCACCAGCCGGCCGACGATGTGGATCCAGTCGCCTTTCCCCGAGGCCGTGTGACCGGAGGTTCGACGGCGGTCAATACCACGATCGCGCTTCGTGGGATACCCGCCGACTACGACCACTGGGCGTCGCTCGGGAACCCGGAGTGGGCTTGGGAGGCCGTGCTGCCGGCCCTGTGCCGACTGGAACGCGATCTCGACTTCGGGGCCGAGCCGCACCACGGCGACGCCGGCCCGATCACGATCCGTCGATGGCGGGCCGAAGAGTTGGTGCCCACCCAGGCAGCCTTCCTCGAGGCTGCCACCTCGTTCGGCCATCCCGCCTGCGCTGATGTGAACGCGCCCGATGCGGTGGGCGCTGGGGTGATGGCGATGAACAAGCTCGGCCGGCTCCGGATCTCGACTGCTGTCGGGTACCTCGCCTCGGCCCGCCATCGGGAGAACCTCACGATCCTGAGCGACCACCACGCCAATCGGGTGGTGGTCGAACACGGGCGAGCCACGGGCGTTGAGCTGGTGGCGGGCGACGGCTCGGCTCGGACGATCGAGGCGTCGCTCGTGATCGTGGCGTGCGGTGCCGTGCACTCCCCTGGCGTACTCGTTCGCTCCGGTATCGGCGCTGCCGACGAACTCGCCCGGCTGGCCATCGAGCCGGTGGCCACGATGAGCGGCGTTGGGGCGAACCTCAGCGATCACCCGGCGCTGCTGGTGGCGATGACGCCCCGCCACCCGGAGATGACCGCCGACGAGCTCCCCCTCGTCCAGACGATCACCCGCTACACCAGTGAGAGCAGTGACGTACCGCTCGACGTCAACATCGAGCTCATCACCCGGCTCCCCCGCCCGGCCCGGCGGCCCGACCGTGCGGTGCTGGGGCTCGCCGCCAGCCTGGAGTGGGTGGAGGGCCGGGGCCTCATACGCCAGCGATCTGCCGATCCGCTCGATGCGCCCCACATCGAGTCGGGGTTTGGGCGGCACCCGCTCGACCTCGCTCGCAACGTCGCGGCCTACCGCGATGCGATTGCCATTGCCAGCCAACCCGCCCTCGCCGATCTCATCGACGAGGTGGTCTTCCCCGATCCGAACCGGGCGAGCGTTGAGCAGCTCACGACCCTGGCCCGGCGAGCCAGCGGTTCGGGCTACCACCCGTGTGGCACGGTTCGTATGGGCCCGACCGATGATCCGACGGCGGTGGTCGACCAGTTCGGGCGCTGCCACGGGGTGGACCAGCTCGTGGTTGCGGACGCGTCGATCATGCCCACCGTGCCCCGGGCCAACACCAACCTCACCTCGATCATGATCGGCGAGCGCATCGGCGAGTGGATCCGTACCGAACCTGCTCGGTACGGTCTCTGAACCAACGAAGGGGAGGTCATCGTGGTGAGACTGTCGACACTGAGTCGGTCGGTGGCGGGGCGGGTCGTGCTCGTCACCGGAGCGGCTTCGGGCATGGGCCGGGCCACGGCTCACCTGTTTGCCGATGAGGGCGCCCACGTGGCCGTCACCGATCTCGGAGCCGATGCGGTGGCGACGGTGACAGGAGAGATCACCGAGGCCGGGGGCTCGGCCGAGGGTTGGGTGATGGACGTGGCCGACGCCGACCGCGTGAGCGCAGTGGTGGCTGAGATCGTCGATCGGTTCGGCGGGCTCGACATCGTGATCAACAACGCCGGTATCTCTCGCTTCACCACGATCGACGCGCCCGACTACGAGGATCACTGGGCCACCAGCATCGAGGTGCTGCTCACCGCCCAGACCAGGGTGATCCGCGCGGCCCTGCCGCACCTGCGGGCCTCCGACAGCGCCCGGATCGTGAACATCGCCTCCACCGAGGGGTGGGGAGCGACCAAGTTCGGCAGCCCCTACACCGCAGCCAAGCACGGCGTGATCGGGCTCACGAAATCGCTCGCGGTCGAGCTGGGTCGGGAGAACATCACGGTCAACTGCATCTGCCCGGGCCCGATCCTCACCGGAATGACGGCCGAGATTCCCGACGAGGACAAGCTCGTGTTCGCCAAGCGGCGCACCGCGATCGGCCGGTACGGCATCCCGGAGGAAGTGGCCCACGGCACCCTCAACTTCTGCCTTCCAGCGTCGCAGTACATGACCGGCGCCGTGCTCCCGGTCGACGGCGGCCTGCTCATCAAGAACGCCTGAGGTCGCAGTGCGCTTCGGATTCGTGCTGCCGAACAACTGGGGTCTGGCCGACGCCTCGACCGTTGTCGACCTCGCCGTCGAGGCCGAGGCCGCCGGTGTGCACTCGGTGTGGGTCAACCACCACGTGGTGAACGTGGGCTACATCGCTGACCGGCTCGACGCTCGGCCCTACCACGACGCTCTCACGGTGCTCACGTGGGCCGCGGCCACCACCGAACGGGTCCGCCTGGGCACCTCGGTGCTCGTGCTGCCGTATCTGCATCCAATGGTGCTGGCCAAGCAGCTCGCCACGCTCGACCAGCTGAGCGGAGGGCGCGTGATTGCCGGTGTCGGGGTTGGGAGCCTGCCCGAGGAGAACGAGGTGCTCGGCGTTCCCTACGCAACTCGCGGTGCCGAGTCCGACGAGGCGATCGAGGTGATGCTGGCGTTGTGGGCTGATGCGACGGCGTCCCACCATGGTGAGCGCTTCTCGTTCGACGGTCTGCGCACCGGCCCTCAGCCCATGCAGGATCCGCTGCCGGTGTGGATCGGTGGGAGCGGCGGGCCGGCCCAGCGCCGAGCGGCCCGCTACGGCCAGGGTTGGCACCCGATGTGCTCGGTCGGTGGCCTCGAACGTCGCCTCCCCACCTTCGATGCCGCGCTCGCAGCGGTGGGGCGCGAGCGGGCCGAGGTCAAGATCGCGCCCAGGATCGATGTCGGACAGGTCCCGGACGGGGCAGCCGTGGAGGCGTGGGCCGCCGCAGGCGCTGATGAGCTCGTGATCGGTGTCGGATCGGGCGATGTCGACGAGATCCGCCGTGGTCTCGACCACGTGGCGACGCTCGTGGTGTGATCGAACCCCAGCGGGCTCAGCTGATCGTGATCGCCGGCATGGCGGCCACGGCCCGGGAGCCGTCTTCGGCGACCACCTCCACCGTCACGTTGTAGGTGCCGGGCGCCAGGTTCTCGTACACCTGGCGGTGGTTGGGGAAGCAGCGCTCGGACGCGTCGGGGAACCCAGGAGACTCCCGGTCGAGCCCGGACCCTGAGTAGCGCACGGCCGTGCAGGCCGAGGTCGAGAACGTGATCGTGGCGGTGTTGCCCTCCACGCTGAGGCTCACCGGCGTGCTGAACAGGTCGCCTTCGAGCACACGGCCGGCCCCGGGATCCTGGGACCCCACCTCGGCGATGACGATCACCTCGAATGTGATCGCGATGTCTTCGATCACCACCGTGCCCTCGACTTCACCGGGCGCGATGGCGGCGATGGTGCCGTTGTCGACGGTGGCCACCGACGGGTCACTCGAGAACCACGACGCTGCGTCGATCACCTCCGGCGGTGCTGGCATGCCGGAACGCATGAGCCCGGTGAGGGCCACGGTGGCGCCGTCGCCGACGAGGAGGGCGACCCGGTCAGGGTCGACGGTCAGGGTGGCGAGGGTGTCGTCGGCGGGATCGATCGTGGTCGGGGTGGTGATCGTCGTTGCTGCCGTGGTGGGCGGAGCGGTGGTCTCGGTGGTGGCGCTCTCGTCGTCGGTCTCCGCTGCGAGGTCGGAACCAATCGTCGAGCCCGGCTGAGAACGGGCGAATGCCAGGTAGCCGCCGACGAGGATGATGACGGCTGCAGCACTGGCGGCGAGCGCGATCAGGATCTCCCGGTTGCCGCCACCACCGGGTGGCCTGGCCCGCACGGGGGCCGGACCACTCACCGTGGCCCGCCCTGGAGCCAGCGGCTGGTCCTGCAGCGGCATCTCCGAGGTGGTGTCGCTCTCGAGCTGAGGTTGTGGATCGCTGTTCATGCGGCCCTCCGGGGTAGTCCCTGCGGCGCGCACTGTATGGTATCGACCCGCGCTGCGAGGGCTGACCGCACCCCTCGACTGTGATGTGAGGTTTCCCTAACATCGAGCTTCATTGGTTGAAGGGACGGTTGGGTGTGACTCAGACTATTCAGACCGACTATCTGGTGGTCGGAGCCGGGGCGGCGGGCATGTCGGTCGTCGACGAACTGATCACCCACAGCGACGCCGAGATCGTGCTCGTCGATCGGCGACACGGGCCTGGTGGGCACTGGCTCGACGCCTACCCGTTCGTCCGCCTGCACCAGCCGTCGGCCTACTACGGGGTGAACTCCCGCTCGCTGGGCTTCGATCGCATCGACGACAGCGGCCCCAATGCTGGCTTCTACGAGCGTGCGAGCGCAGCCGAGATCTGCGACTACTACCGGCGCGTGCTCGATGAACGGTTTCTTGCGTCTGGCCGCGTGACCTTCCTCGGTATGCATGAGTACGACGGCGTGGACAGCTCCGATGCTGGGGGCCATCTCCTGTCGCCGCAGCTCGGCGGCCCGCCCGTGCGGGTGCACGTCCGTCGGCGGGTGATCGATGCGACCTACGTGGAATCGATCGTGCCCTCCCGACGACCTCCCGAATACCGCATCGACCCTGGCGTGTCGGTGCTGACCCCCAACCAGCTGGTGCATCACGGCGGTACCGGCGGCGATGTCGTGGTGATCGGCGCGGGCAAGACCGCAATGGACACCTGCGTCTGGCTCCTGGAGAACGCTGTGGATCCCGGACGGATCCGCTGGGTTCGGCCTCGTGACGGCTGGTTCGTCGACCGCACCTACACCCAACCACACGATCTGGTCGGATCGATGATGACGTACCAGGCTGCCACCATCGAGGTGGCAGCGGAGGTCTCCACTGGCCTCGACTTCGCATTGGCGATGGAGGAACGCGAGATGATGTTCCGCCTGGATCCAGCAGTCGAACCGGTGGTGTACCGAGGGGCCACGCTCTCCCGCCTCGAGCTGGACCAACTACGGAGCATCGAACAGGTAGTGCGTATGGGGCGGGTGCGTGCGGTGGCCCCGGGGCGTGTGTATCTCGACGACGGCGACATCGCGACCGGGGCCGAGGCCGTGTTCGTCGATTGCACGGCGCCGGGCCTGGCCAACAGCGCGACGCAGCCGATCTTCGACCACGACCTCATCCGCATCCAGCTGACCACGCTCGGCGTGTCGCCGTGGAGTGCGGCGATGATCGGCTTCGTGGAGACGCTCGACCTCACCGACGACCAACGCAATGGCCTCTGTCCACCGATCCCCCGGCCCGGGCTGATCAGCACTCATCTCGATGTGTTGGCGATCGGGCTCGGAGTCGAGCCGACACGACGGGCCAACCTCGATCTCACCGCCTGGAATGCGGCGTCGCGATTGTGCCCTGGGAGTTCCGTCGCCGGGCGTGAGAACGATCCAGCGGTCCAGGCTGCGTTCGAGGTCATGCTGAACAGCTTTGGTCCGGCGCTCGCCAACCTGGCCTCGATCGCGAGTCAGCGCTGAGCGGGGCCACGATCGTGCCCGCGACCCCGGCGTCCTAGCGGGTGGTGCCCGACTTGGCCACGAACTCGTCGCTCTCGGAGAACGCCAGCATCATCGACCCTCTCGACACGCCCGAGCGCAGCTGGCCCACCCAGTAGGCTCGCCCCGCAGCATCGGGGTCGCGGCCCATCACGTTGCGGTACACCACCGTCACGAAGTCGTTGTCGGACAACGGGCCATAGGTCGCGGCGAACTCCGATGAGCCGGCGAAGGAGTCGCTCACGGCCTGGTAGGGCAGGTCGGTGCCGATCCAGTATCGCAGCCCGTCGCGGTCGGCACTTCGGCCGAAGTAGGCCCGGTACAGGCGGGCCACCGGACCATTGGCGTCGACGTGTTCGACGTCGGCGCTGGCGGCGGCCACGAACTCGGCCGACTCCGAGAACTGCACCATCACCGCACCGCGGCTGGCGCCGCCGGCGAGTACCGAGCTCCAGTAGTCCAGGCCTGCGGCGTCGGCCTCACGGCCGAGCACGTTGCGGTAGACCTGGGCCACGAAGCCTCGGTTGTCGAGCGGCCCGTAGGTGGCGTTGAACTCCGCCGACCGGGCGAACTCCTCGGCTGCGTCGGCGAGGCCGAGCCCCGCTCGACGCGCGTCCACCCAGTGGTCGAGACCGCGGGAGTCGGGCAGACGCCCGAAGCACGCCCGATAGAGGCGGACGACCTGGGCCCGATTCTCGAACACGGCGCCGGACACCACCGGGTTGAGCCCGGTGGTGGTGCGGGAGGGAGCAGGTGGCACCAGGAACCCGAGGTTTTCGTAGGCGGCCCCGAGAGTCGATCGCGAGTCGCCCCCGAGCCAGTCGTCGAGAATCGTCGCGTACACGCTGCGGAAGTCGACCGTTGGCACCATGTTACCCTGGCGGGTGAGGTTCGTGAGCGACGGCAGGTGGCCGTAGAGCCCGCCCCTCACCTGCGTGCCGATCACCAGCGCAGCGCCAGCGGCGCCGTGGTCGGTGCCGTTCGAGTAGTTGGCTCGCACCCGTCGGCCGAACTCCGAGACGATCAGGATCACCGTGCGGGCGGCGAAGGCCGGGTCGAGCGCCGCGTGGAAGCGGGCGATGCCGGCGTTGAGTTCGGCCATCCGCGCGTTGTGCATCTCGGGCTGACCGGCGTGCGAGTCGAAGTCACCAACGCTCATGGAGAACGCCCGCACACCGAGGTTGGCGTTGATGAGGCGGGCAGTCATCTCCAGGGCAGCCGACAGCTCGTCGTCGGGAAGCTGAGCCTGGTAGTGCGGCTCCAGCGTGCGGGCGAGATCGACGGCCTGGGCGCCGCTGGCCGCGAGTGCGTCGGCCAACTGACCGCGGCCGGTGGACGACGCCCCGAAGGCCGCGAGTGCGTTGTACTGGCGGGCATAGGTGTCGTCGACACCGGTGATACGGAAGGTTCCACCAGCCTCCACCGGCAGGCCCGACGCCTGCCGCTGCTCGCCCTGCATGACGAGTGGGATCGAGCGGCCCAGGTGGACGGCGTGGAACGGGTCGTCGCCGCCACCGAGACCATCGAGGTAGCGACCGATCCAGCCGCTGTGGCCCGCCCCGGCGCCGGCCGTGCCGGCCATCACCCGGGCCATCGAGGAGAAGTGGCTGAGATCGGTGATCTCGGGCACGCCGACGCCTTCGATGATGGCCAGATCGCCCCGGTTCCAGTGGGCGGCGAGCTCGCCGAGGTTGGGATGGAGGGAGCGTTCGGACGAGAGCGGCAGCGCCGTGTCGGCCCCGATGGCAAGGCCGCGGCGGGCGTCGTGGTAGGCGCCGTCGTGCACGGGAATGACGGTGTTGAGTGCGTCGTTGCCCCCGCCCAGGGTGATCAGCACCACCGTGCCATCGCCTGGCCCGAGTGGCGTTGCCGCCCGGGCCGGTTCGGCGAGCCAGGCCGGCAGAGCGGCGATGCCAGCAGCGGCAGCTGCGGCCTGGAGAAAGCGGCGGCGATCGAGGCTGGGACCGTCGGTGGGCAGCGGCGACGACAGTGCGCCCATCACCTGAGCAGTGGTTGGTTCGGGGTGCGACACGTCAGGCCACCTGGATCTCTGGAGTGAGCATGGGCAACATCAACAGCCCAGCCCGCTCACCCCAGCGGGTGTGGGCCCGTTCGTGCACCACGTACTCGATGAGGGCGTTGCGGGTGCTGGCTGACGGGTCGATCAGGTTGAAGCGCGTGAGGGCCGCATCCACCGCAGCGTGCGGCGACAGGTCGTTGGAGTTGGCGAGCTCGTCGTTGTGGAACAGCTTCCACCGCACGTAGCTGGCGAAGCGGGCCTTGGCCCACGTGGCAGCAGAGTTCACCCAGTACTCGTTCTGCTTCCAGCCCGACACGTTCGGCGGGTAGAAGGGCTGTTGGCCCATCGACTTGAGCGCCCACTCGGGGTGCACGGTCGGGGCGTCGAGCCCGGTGGCACGCATGACCGCCACCACGTACTCGATCGGCGATCGGATGAGGCCCTGCTTGGCTCTGGTGGAGCGGAACTGGGGGTGGAGCAGGATGGCTCGGACAAGCGCCCTGATCTCCATGCCGCTGGATCGGAAGGCGCTGGCCACGCTGTCGATAACCGCCGCCTCCGGGTCGGGATAGGCGAGGAACGACCAGAGCTTGGTGGCGATGAAGCGGGCCACGGTGTCGGACTTCGGGCCATTGACGATGTGGTCGATGATGTTTGGGCCGTCCCAGTTGCGGGTGTCGCCGAAGAACGTCTTGTTGCCCCAGTCGTGGGCTTCGGGAATGAATCGGTAGGCGCCCGTGTGCTTGTCGATGGAGTGACCGGTCCAGGCGCGGGCCGACTCGGCCACATCGTCCTCGGTGTAGTTCCCGACTCCGAGGGTGAAGAGTTCCATGAGCTCGCGGGCGAAGTTGTCGTTGGGGCGTCCCGCCGAGTTCCGGTTGTTGTCGAGGTAGCGGAGCATCGCCGGTTGGACCGACGCCCGCTGGAGCAGCTGCTCGAAGCTGCCGAGCCCATGGGTTCGGAAGAGCTGGTTCTGATCGAACAGCCACTCCTTGTCGTGCACCTTGGCGCTCGACGACGTGAGGTGTCCGTGCCAGAAGAGCACCATCTTCTCGACCAGTGGGGCGTGGCTGGTGCGGCACCGTTCGAGCCAGAACCAGATCATCTCGACCAGGTTTCGCCACGAGCCGTTGCCATCGGGGAACGTTGGCACCCCTGCCGACGGCGAGGTGGCGGCTGAGGTGTCGAGCACCCGTTCGACCAACGTGGGCCAGTCGAGGGCCTGCAGGGCCACGATGTCGGCGTGGCCGGCCCCGAACCCGATGCGGTTGTAGAGGTGAGCGACGTCGGAGTAGGAAGTAGCGGCGATGGAGAACCATCGGCTCGTGGCCCACAGAATCTTGAGCCGTTCGACCTACGAGGTCCCTACGGTCTGGTGAGCCGCACGCTGCGATCTCGGTTGGCCGGCGATCACACGTCGCCAGGCCGCTCAGAGGTCGGTCGGGCTCCGCACGAGGCTCTGGAGCACCACCCCGATGGCACCGTGGTCGTCGCTCATCGACCCGAGATTGAACCCGACGCCGGCTTCAGCGTGGTGGTTGGCCGCCTCGATGCACAGCCACTCCCCCTGCGGCGGCCGGTTCAGCTGCAACGTGAGATCGGGATTGATGTAGGCCGCGTCGTCAGGGCCTCGCTCCCATGCGGCAGCCGCAGCCAGGTCGGCCACCGTGGCGGCCATCACAAAGGGTGAGGTGGGGGTACCGGCCACCACCGGGGAGGTGAGGCGGATCCAGCTCGTTCCCGGGCCGGGTGTCTCGTGCGAACCCGACACGTACCGCAGTTCGGCGGCGTCGCAATTGAATCCGGGTCGGGGGTAGTCGATGAGGTCGGTCGCCCCCGGGTCCTCGGCATGGTTGGGTCGCAGCGGTGGTGACGTGGACCCGCGGCCGAGACCGGGGCTCGGTGTGAGCCACTGGCTCGTTGCCCTGGCCACCACGCGCTCCTGGTGGCCGATGGTCACGGCGACGCACCGGCCCCGCCGCCCGGGCTTGGTGAGTGCCGCAGTCACAACCAACTCGTCACAGGGCACGCTGCGCTGGATCTCGACGGTGAGTCGGGCGCACACGAGCGCAGCGCCGTCGGCCACGGCCACGCGTTCAGCGGCCCAGGCGGCCAGCCCGCACACGGCACCGCCGTGGAGTAGGCCGGGGTCCCAGGGGCCGCGTCCGTACTCGCTGGCTCGCACGGTTGCCGTGGCGGTCGGGTCGGTGGGTGGTGCCGACCCGACCGCGACGAACAGGGCTCGACCGGTTGCGTCGGGCCCGTCCAGCGTCGTGGGCGGGGCGCCGGAGGCGTCGGTCACGCGCTGCTCAGACCGTGGGCGGGCGGTTGCCGAATCCCTTGAAGGTGTCGCCGAGGCCGGTGGTCACCGACGCGAGGTCCTTGCGGCCCTCGGCGAGGCGCGGGGCCATCTGCTGCAGGCCTTCCACAGTCCAGCGGCCCTCGGTGGCGATGATGTCCTCGTCGCCGATCGACCAGCCGCCGTAGAGGCCCACCTCGTTGCCGCCAACGTGGAACACGCCGCCAGTGAAGGGGCAGGCCTCGCTGGACAGGTAGGCCACGAGGGGCGACACGTTGGCTGGGTCCCACTTGTCGAAGCTGCCGTCTTCGGGGGCCTTGACCACGTCTTCGAGGCCGGGGGTGGCGAGGGTCATGCGGGTCCGGGCGATCGGTGCGAGGCAGTTGACCCGCACGCCGTAGCGGCCGAGCTCGCCGGCGGCCACGAGGGTCATGGCGGCGATGGCGGCCTTGGCGCCGGCGTAGTTGAACTGGCCGAGGTTGCCGAGCATGGCGCCTGACGCCGTGTTGACGATGGCGCGGTGCCCCTCGTTGCCCGCCTTGGTCTGCTCACGCCAGTAGGCGGCCGCCCAGCGGGTGGGAACGAAGTGGCCCTTCATGTGCACGTCGATCACTGCGTCCCACTCGGCCTCGGTCATGTTGACCACCACGCGGTCGCGTAGGATGCCGGCGTTGTTCACCAGGATGTGGAGGTCGCCGAAGGCCTCGACGGCCTGGTTGATCATCCCCTGGACGCCCTCCCAGTCGGTGACGTTCGCACCGTTGGCAACGGCTTCGCCGCCCATGGCCTCGATCTCGGCGACCACTTCCTGGGCGGGCGAGGCATCGGATCCGGAGCCGTCGGTAGCGCCGCCGAGGTCGTTGACCACGATCTTGGCCCCCTCGGACGCCATGAGGAGCGCATGCTCACGGCCGATCCCTCGGCCTGCTCCGGTGATGATCGCCACCCGTCCGTCCAACGCACCCATGTTCGTGTCTCCAACCTCGGGGGCACCGCCGTCTGCGGTCGCCCGGCCCGGAGCAGGCTAGACGCTCTGGGCCGGAGAACGCCCATTGTCGGCGGCCTCCGGTGTTACGCCGCCGAGGGCCGACACCACGGCGTCCATGGCGCCGGGTCGAAGCGAGAACCAGGCCCACTTGCCTCGTTGCTCGCGGTCCAGCAGACCGGCATCCACGAGCTGCTTGAGATGGTGGCTGATCGTCGGCTGCGACCGACCCAGCAGCTCGGGGAGGTCGCAGGCGCAGATCTCGGTTCGTTCCCCGCCGGTGAGCATTGACACCAGCCGGAGACGGATCGGGTCGGCGAGTGCCTTGAGGCGGGCTGCCAACTCAGCGGCGTCGTCCTCGTCGAGGGGCCCCTCGCCGAGCGGAGGGCAACAGAGGATCTCAGTCACCTTGGTCACTGCCATGTGGGCAGTCTAGCAAGTCCCGAATTTCATATTGACATTCGTCGATGTGTTCGTTCATCATATCGATGGTCGTCGAATCGTCTATGGTGGTCGATGACCGAACACACCATCCGATCTGGAAACCCAGGAGGCATCATGCGCCTGCAATTCGCCCTCAACGTGTCTGACCTCGACGAGGCGATCGACTTCTACACCCGCATGTTCGGTACCGGCCCCCAGAAGGTGCGGCCCGGCTACGCGAACTTCGCCATCGCCAATCCGCCCCTCAAGTTCATCCTGTTCGAGAACGCGAATGCGGGGGGCACGATCAACCACCTCGGTGTCGAGACGGAGTCGGCCGAGCAGGTGGTGGCGGCCGAGGCTCGCATGACCGCAGACGGCCTCACCACCACCGGCGTTGACGACACCCTCTGCTGCTACGCCGAGAAGACCGAGACGTGGCTCGACGCCCCCGACGGCCTGCGCTGGGAGTACTACGTGAAGACCGGCGACAGCGACGTGATGGAGAACGTGGTCGTTACCGCAGGTGTGGCCGCGGAATCCGGCGAGGCCACCGGCACCTGCTGCTCGTGACCGGCCCCCGGCCCGCTGGCCGGAACCGCTAGCTCCGGACCGGCATTCGACCGAACCCTCGACCCAGCGCGTTGCCCGACCACGGCCGCGAGGGGTCGAGGAGCGTGAGGTCACCGAATCGTCCGTACAGCCGGCGCAACGTGATCGTGGCCTCGAGACGAGCGAGGGGCGCCCCGAGGCAGTGATGCAGCCCCCACCCGAACCCGAGATGCTGGTTCGGTTCCCGCCCCAGGTCCACCTCTCCTGGTGAGTCGAACACCGCCGGATCACGGTTGGCGGTCAGGATCACAAGGTAGACCCGGTCACCCGCTGTGAACGTCTGGCCGGCGCGCTCGTGGTCGACGGCCACCTTCCGCACCATCGCCTTGGCCGGGCCGACGAGGCGGAGCAGCTCGTCGGCGGCCGTCGCCTCAACCGAGGCCGAGCCCTCCCCGACGAGGCGCCTCCGCTGCTCGGGGTGGTCGTGGAGCAGCCGCACCGAACTGGTGAGCAGGTTCGTGGTGGTCTCGTGGCCGGCGAACAGCAGCAGCGTGCAGGCCCCGATCAGCTCCATGGCCGTGAGTTCGTCGGCGCCGTCGGTGGCCATCACGCTCACGAGGTCGTTCCCGGGGTGGCGCCGCCGATGATCGAGCAACTCGCCGAAGAACGACGTGAACTGCGCCGTGGCCTCGGCCAGGTCGTCGGCTTCGAGCGAGCCGGGCTGGGTGGAGAACACGATCTGCGCCAGGTCGTCCGACCATCCCTGGAAGCGGTGCCGCTCCGAGCCCGGCACGCCGAGGAGGTCGGCGATGATCAGCGCAGGGAGCGGCGCCGCGATCCGCTCCTTGAAGTCCCACTCCTCCCCCGCTGCGATCGGTGCCAGCAACTCGTCGATCGTCGCCTCGATGCGGGGGCCCAGGCCGTCGACGGTGCGAGGTGTGATCGCCCGCCGAACAGGATCGCGCAGCCGGGTGTGGGCCGGGGGGTCACGGAAGACCATCCAGCCCGACAGCAGCTCCACGGTCTTGCCGAATGACGCCGGCCGCTCCTGGGCCAGTCGTTCGAGCGGCGTGATGCGGTCGGCGGAGAGCCTGGTGTCGCGGAACCCGTCGGCCACCGCGGCATGGCCGAGCAGCAACCAGGCCCGGTGGGTGTCGCTCCACTGCACGGGGCCGTCGGCCAACACCCGCGCCGCGAAACCGGCCGGATCGTTGTTCGCCTCGGCGCCGGCTAGATCGATCGCAGCCATCCGACGGGCCCTACTCGTAGCTGCCCGGTGCGTACATGCGGATCGGGCGCCGCTCGGTCATGACGCCTGGCTGCTTGCGCCATGGCTTGCCAACGGTGAGTCCGCCGTCCACCACCTGCGCCGTGCCGGTCACCCATGCGCTGTCGTCAGAGGCCAGCCAGGTGACGGCCGCTGCGATGTCGTCGGGCTCGCCCGTGCGGGCGAGGGCCTGGGACTGGTCGGTGTTGGCCCGAGCCTTGGTCAGGCGCCGTTGCAGCTCGTCGTCGCCGACGTCAGACACCGATCGGCCAGCGGCCAGACCCGTTGCGATGTAGCCGGGGCACACTGCGTTAACCCGGATATTGTCCTCAGCCAGTTCCAGCGCACTGGAACGGGTGAGGCCCACCACGCCATGTTTGGCCACCGTGTAGACGTGAGCCCCGATGCCGGCTTCCAGCCCGCAGACCGAGGCCGTGTTGACGATCGCCCCGCCACCTCTGGCCCGAAGGGCCGGCGTGGCGTGCTTGATGCCGTAGAACACGCTCGACAGGAGCACTCCGAGCGTCGCGTTCCACTCGTTGTCGGTCGTGTCCTCCAGCGGACCGGTCACCCCGATGAACCCGGCGTTGTTGTGGATCACGTCGAGGCCACCCCAGCGGTCGACCGCCTCGGCAACGGCCGCCTCGACGTCGCCCTCGTTGGCCACGTTGCAGTGGAGGTAGGCGGCCGCATCGCCGAGCTCAGCGGCGAGGGCCGAACCGTGCTCGTCCTGGATGTCTGTCAGCAACACCCGGGCGCCCTCGGCAACGAAGCGACGGGCGGTCGCGGCGCCGATTCCACTGGCCGCGCCGGTCACGATGGCAATGCGATCGGTGAGCATGCCCACGGGTCACCTCCAGGTGGTCGAAATACGTGCGACCGTTCTAGACCGACGCCCGCCCGCCGTCCATTACGCTCGGCCCCTGAACGTCGACCCGATGCGTGGGAGCGTGAGCTGTGGTCACACGACGGGAGTTCGTGAAGATGTGTGGGGTGCTGGGCCTCGCTCTGCCGATCATTGGCTGCAGCAGGCCCGAGCCCGATCTCGGCGGCGAGTTCGACGGCCGCGTGCTCGTGATCGGCGCCGGAGCTGCCGGGCTGTCTGCTGGCTACCTACTCGCTCGCCAGGGCGTCGACGTGGAGGTACTCGAGGCGGCTCCCACCTACGGCGGGCGGATCAAACGTGCGACTGACTTCGTCGACTTCCCGATCCCCCTCGGCGGCGAGTGGCTTCACGTCGATGCGGAGGAACTCGAGCGCATCGTGGCCGATCCCGATGTCGAGGTCACCACGCAGGTCGCCGCCTACACCGCCGAGAGCACCACCGGCCACTACGAGGACGGCGAGCTCACGGTCGAGCTGGCCGGCGACTCCCCCGACCCGGACCTCAAGCTGGTCGGAGCGACGTGGCTCGACTTCTTCGACGCCTACGTCGTGCCGAGTGTCGTGGACCGCCTCCGGTTCGACACTCAGGTGGTCAAGATCGACGCCAGCGGTGACGGCGTGGTGGTCACCGACGCCGGCGGCGGCACCCACGAGGCCGACGTCGTCGTGGTGACCGTGCCCCTCAGCGTGTTGCAGAACGACGTGATCGAATTCGTCCCGGCGATCGAGGGGCGCAAGCGCGATGCGCTCGACGAGGCGTGGGCCTGGGGTGGCATGAAGGTCTTCATGGAGTTCAGCGAGGAGTTCTATCCCTCGTCGCTCACGTTCGCTGACAGCGAGACCGAAGACGGCCAGCGGCTCTACTACGACGCCGCGTGGGGCCAGGACTCCGACGCCAATGTGCTCGGCCTGTTCTCGGTTGGCACCGGGGCCGAGCCCTACCAGGCCCAGGCCGACGACGACGCCCTGCGCGACTACGTGCTGGCCGAGCTCGACGAGATCTTCGACGGTGCGGCGTCCGCGTCCTACATCCAGCACATCTCCCAGAACTGGAGCGAGGAGCCGTTCATCAATCAGGCGTACCTGAACGACAACGCCGACTGGCGCCTGCCGGGTCGCCTCTTCGAGCCGATGGCCGACGGCCGGATTCGCTTCGCCGGTGAGGCCTACACCCAGAACAACGACTGGGGCAGCGTGCACGCAGCCGCTCGGGCTGCCCGCGACGTGGTGGCCAGGATCCTGGCCTGAACTCGATGCGACCCCGTCGATGACCGAAGAACGCCAACCGATCGGCACCGAGGCTGAGCCGGTTCCCGGCCTCAAACCACCCCAGGAGGTACGCGCAGTCGCCGACGCAGGTGAGCTCGAACTGGTGTGGCACAACGAGCTGGGTGGGCTCACGTATCGGGCCGGCGACCTCTACGTGAAGTGGAATCCACTCCGCACCGGAGTCGACCTCGGCGAAGAGCGCCTCCGTCTCGACTGGCTCGCCGGCCGACACCCTGTGCCCCCGGTGGTCGACTTCGGCGAGAACGACTCGTCCCAGTGGCTGATCACCACGGCGATCGAGGGTGACATGGCCGTCGGTGATCGGTGGCGAGCGCGTTCAGACGAGGCGATCCGTGCGATTGCCGAGGGCCTGCGCGCCTTCCACGCCCTCCCGGTGGACGGCGTGCCAACGACGTGGACGCCGTCCTGGGTGACCCGTCACACCACATGGTCCGGGCCTCGGCCCGCGGTCGACGATCCCGTGCTGGTCCACGGTGATGCCTGTGCCCCGAACACACTGATCTCCGATGCTGGCCGGTGGGTGGGGCATGTCGACCTGGGCGACGTGGCTGTCGGAGATCGTTGGGCTGATCTCGCCATTGCGTCGCTCAGCCTCGATTGGAATTTCGGCCCTGGGCACCAGCAGGCGTTCTTCGACGCCTACGGAGTGGACGTCGATGGTCCTCGCCTGGCGTACTACCGCCACCTGTGGCACCAGGAGTCCTGACCCAGGACCGCAGGTCGAGTTCGGGGGATGTCAGGCCGGCGTCACGGCGTCGGTGAACACGCTCACATCGTCGGCCACCTGGTTCCCGACGGCTACCTCGGCTTGACGAGTCTTGCCTTCAGTGGGGTCGTGCGGATCCGACCAGTACCCGAGCACGAATCCACCACCGGTGTAGCCAATCAGCGATGCGAGCTCCGGCGAGAACGCGCTGGCGACCTCGGGTGGGCAGCTGAGGTATTGGTTCTCCTCCTGGCGAAGCCAGTCGAGGCAGTAGTCGATGTTCACCCCGACGCGAACGCCGGTGCTCTCGTTGGCCGCCCCGCTGTGGAGCACCGAGCCGGTGAAGATCAGAACCGATCCGGCCGGCATGGTGGCCTGCAGCACATCGTCGGGCGTGGCCCGTCGCTCGGGGTCCCAATCCGCACTTCCGGGCACGATCCGGGTGGCGCCGTTGTCGGCCGTGAAGTCCGAGATGGCCCACATCGTGTTGAGCTGGGGCTCGATCTCGGCCGGAATGAAGCCACCCCAGGCGAGCCGATCTCGGTGCAGGCTCTGGTCGGTCTCACTGGGCCCGATGGCAATCACCTGGGTGAGCATCAGCTGCATCCGATGGCACCACTCCCCGAGGAACTCGGAGCCGACGTCGAGCACCAGCGGATCAGTCGCCAGCTCGTGCACCTCGGCCGAGTGCGCCAACAGTGCGCCGATGCGCGTGGTCTCGAAGCCGTGGAAGTCGTCATGGCCGCCTGATGACGAACCGATCAGCGGGTCGAGGTCGGCGCGGAGCGCATCGAGCTTCTCCGCCGAGAGCCGGTTCTCGATGATGCAGGCGCCAACGGTTCGGAGTGCAGTGACGACGTCGGCCGGGTCCGCGTGGCCGGTGAATCGGGGAATCGCGAGCTGGGGCATGGTGGTCTCGGGCATCGTGAGCCTCGTTCGGTAGGCGCGCACATATCACTTGATATGGCCAACCGTAGTCGTGGTACCGCTGGCATATCAACTGATATGCTCGACTCGTGTCCTCCCCAGCTGTGCTCGATGCCGCGAACGGCCGAGCCGAGATCATCGCCGCCACAGCCAGGGTCGTGATCCGGGAGGGCCCTGAGGGCCTCACGATGCGAGGCATTGCGGCGGAGGCGGGATGCACCATCGGCCGCCTGAACCACTGGTTCGGCTCGAAGGACGAGCTGATCGCCGCTGTTCTGGACGACGCAGTCGCCACCGCGGTTGGTCGCACTCGGCGGACCGGGGCCGAACCAGAGCCGACGCTGCTCGACACGCTCACCGAGTTCCTCCCACTCGACGCACAGCGCGATGGTGAGTTCCGGGTCTGGGTGGTGTTCTGGGCGCTCGCCATCGGCCGCCCCGAGCTCCAGGCCCGATCAGCAATGCGGGTCCGTGAACTCAGGCGACAACTCACGACACTGCTCGGTCAACGCGGCGTGGCCGACGCAGCAGCGCACGCCGATCTGGTGATGGCCACCATCGACGGCATCGCCGCCAACCACCTGGCCGACCCCGAGCACTGGACCAGCGAGCGGCAGGTTCGCGTGTTGGTCCAGGCACTCGGAGCCGTCGTCCAGGGCGCTGTTGGTTAGTCGACCAGCGTCTTCCAGAACGTGACCTTGTGGTCACCGGGGCCGTAGAAGTCCCGGATGCGGGCTTCTTCGGTGAACCCGCGTGCGGCGTAGAACGCTCGCGCCTTGGCGTAGCCGTCGAGGCTCGATGTGTCGACGATGAGCGTGCGGGCGGCCGCGTCGCCCCGGGCCCTCAGCCGCTGCTCGACGTGGGTGATCAGTGTGGACCCGGCCCCGCCGCCGTGCGCGCCCGGCGCGGTGGCGATGAAGTAGAGGTTCCACATGCGATCGGCGAACGGCTCGGGCGCGTAGTAGGCCGCCCCGGCGACGGTGCCGGGTTCGGTCTCGGCCACGATCCACTGATGCTCGTCGAGCATCCCGGCGTGGAAGCCGCCGAGCATCTCGTCGAAGGCACCCATCTCGTGGGGCTCGAACATCGCGTTGTCGAGTGCGAGTTGTTTGATCTGGTCATCGTCCGCCGGGGTGGCGAGACGTACGTTGAAGTCGTTCAACGGTGAAGTCCTTTCGTGATGTCGTATGTGCTGAACGGATCTCGGGAGTCGGCACGCGACTCAGACCGAGCAGGAGCCGTGCGTGGTCGGAGCGACCCGCCCGGCGGTTCAGGGTGTGGTGAACGAGATCACGAAGCTCCTTGGGTTCGGAGGCACCGTACCGCATCCCACGGCTGGGCGTGGTAGGTATCAGGCTGTGACTGAGGCGTTCTTTCCCTATGACCTGGATCGCCGCTATCTGCCGATCTGGGGTCCGCTCGGGGTCCGAAGCGGGCGGCACGGCGTGACCGTGACCGACGACGAACTGGTGGCCACCTTCGGCCGATTCCGGCTCGCCACCCCGAGAGCCAACGTGGATGGCGGCCACATCACCAGCGGCTACCGCTGGTACACCTCGGTTGGCCTCCGCATGTCGTTCGAGGACGACGGCCTCACCTTCGGCACCAACCGCCGCCAGGGCGTGTGTATCCACTTCGTCGACAAGGTGGGTGGCGTGGTACCCGGCCGCCGGCACTCGGCCCTCACGGTTACCGTCGCCGACTGTGCCGGGTTGATCGAGGCGATCGGGGGCGCATGAGCGCCGGCATCGAGATGCGCATCGAGCCCCGCGCACGGCGCGTTGGATCGGGATCGGTGAACCGACTCCTGCCGTTCCGGGCCCGGCGTACCGTCGGGCCGTTCATCTTCGCCGACCTCTTCGGCCCCGAGGAGCTGGCAGCGGGCACAGCATCGAACATCGATGCGCATCCCCACATCGGTCTGTCGACGGTCACGTACCTGTTCGACGGCCGGATGGTGCACCGAGACTCGACCGGCGCGGTGCAGAGCATCGAGCCCGGCGCCGTGAACTGGATGACCGCCGGTTCAGGTGTGGCCCACACCGAGCGCTCCCACCCCGACGACGTACCGCTCGATCGCAACGTGCACGGTCTGCAGACCTGGGTGGCGCTCCCGGACGGCGACGAGGACGTCGCCCCCTCCTTCGAGCACGCCGATGCGGGGGCGGTCCCAACCGTCACCGTCGGTGCGTCGACGATCCGGGTCGCCGTCGGCGACGGTTGGGGCCTCGAGTCCCCCGTCTCGGGATCGTCGCCGCTGGTTCTCGCCGAACTGTCGCTGGCAGGCGGCGACACGGTGCCGATCGACGTTGATGTCACCGAGCGGGCCGTGCTCGCCGTCGCGGGGGCGATCACCGTGAACCACGCACCGCTCGCCGCCGGCCATCTCGCCGTGCTGGAACCCGGGCACACCGTCACGGTCGGCGGTGTCGGCACGGCGATGGTGTTGGGGGGCGACCCGGTTGGGCCCCGTCGGATCTGGTGGAACTACGTCCACTCCGATCCGGAGCGGATCGAGCAGGCCAAGGCCGACTGGGCCGAGCAGCGGTTCCCGCTCGTTCCCGGCGATCACGAACCGTGGGTGCCGCTGCCGTCGAGCTGAGTAGCCGAGCCGGCGGACAGCCGGAGCGTTGGCCGTCAGTGGGACCGGCGCAGTCGGGCGTGGGCGTGCAGCTTCTCGGTCAGCACCTCCACCGGCCACTGGTCGACGATGGCCTCGCGAACGAGGTCGGCCTGGCTGGGCGGAGCCGAACCTGCGATGGGCGGATCGAAGTCGAGATTCGTGGGGAACGGGTAGCCGTCAGCAGTCACCGCAACCACCCGCTCGACCGCAGCCGCTGACCACCGCGGAGCCACACGCTGCAGTTCCGCAACGACGGCCCGCACCACTCGCGTCCGGTCGACCACCTCCATGGCCCGGCCGAAGGGGCTCGAGATCTGGAGCAGATTGGCCATGCGCCTCACGTCGCTGGTGTGGTTCGAGCCGGCGGCGTGGAACACCGCAGGGTTGAAGAACACCGCATCGCCGGCCGAGAGCGGGAGCTGCTGGTACCGGCTCTCGAACAACTCCATGACGTCGCGACGCCGCCACGCCAGATAGCCACGTGGGTACTTGTGCGAGTGCGGCAGGAACATGGTCGGTCCGCTGGCAATCGGCATGTCGCAGTGGGCGATCGCCCCCTGGAGCGTGAGGCCCGACGACATGCGATGAGCCTCGGCCGGAAAGCGACTGGCGTGGTCGTCGCTCATGAACCCGAGGTGATAGTCGCGATGCGGCGCCTGAGCGGCGCCGCCAGGACTGACCACGTTGATCTGCGATGTCACCTGATAGCCGGGCCCGAGCCACGCCATGGCCGCCAACTCGACCGCTTCGTTCGCGTAGTACTCGACGAACACGCCGGGCTCGGCGACGGCGAGCTTCTCGAGCGCATTCCACACCCGATCGTTCGCACCAGGAGCGGCGAAGTGGTCCCCGGCCCCTCGCTCCGATCGGCGCTCGGCGTTGATGATCGCCTCGAACGCCTCCGTGGCCCGGCCCAACACGGCGGCGTCGACGGCGCCCCGCATCACCACGATGCCGGGTCCGTCGCCGAGGGCATGTGCGATCTCCGAGCGCATCGCCGTGCGATCGATGGCACCATCCCCGAGGTCGTAGAGCACGGCTGCGTCGTTCGCCTCGACGGCGTTCCGGTAGTGCTCTGGGCGCGTCGTTGCGTCGAGCGTCTCCCGCAGCTGATCGATGTCCACATCGTCGACGGTCCAGAACGCGTTCGTGCTGCCTGCGGTGCTGCTCACAACGCGAACCGTACGACGGTCACGCGGCATCCGGAACCCCGAGAACCCATCAGAAAGCCATCATCTAGCTGATCCGGTGTCACACTGTTCTGGTGGGCCGCCATCGCATTCCGATCCGGGACATCGCCCGTCACGCAGGCGTGAGCGAGGCGACGGTCGACCGTGTGCTCCACCATCGCCCTGGTGTGCGCGAGTCCACCACGGCCCGGGTACGGCGGGCCGTGGTCGAACTCGAACACCAGTGGGACGCCTTCGAACTGGGTGGCCGCACATTCACGGTCGACCTGGTCATGCACAGCCCGCGCCGGTTCTCGAGCGCAGTCTGGTCGGCGTTCGACGATGTCCGGCCTGGGCTCCGACCAGCCGAGTTCCGCATCCGGCCCCACCTCGACGAGCGCATCGAGCCCGGCGCACTCGCGGACTCCTTGCGGGCCATCGCGAAGCGCGGCACCGACGCCGTGGTGCTGAAGGCGCCCGACACAGACGACGTGGTCGACGCCGTTGCCGATCTCGTGGAGCGCGGCATTCCCGTCATCACGATCGTCACGGATCTGCCGACCAGCCACCGACTCGCATACGTGGGCGTCGACAATCGGGCATCAGGGGCGACGGCTGCCTACCTGATCGACCGGTTCATGGCAGCACGGGATCGGCCGCAGCCTCCGACCGTGCTGATCACGATCAGCAGCCAGCGCTTTCGGGGGGAGGAGGAGCGAGAGATTGGCTTTCGGCGTACGGCGCGCGCCATCGCACCGGACTGGCGGATCGCAGAGCTGTTCGAGACCGAAGGGCTCGCCGACACGATCGCCGCACAGATCGCCACCGTCGCTGCGGCCGGGCCCGTCCATGCGGTGTACTCGATCGGCGGTGGCAACCACGCCGTCCTCGACACCTTGGAAGATCACGGTGGCCAGCCCGAGGTGTTCATTGCCCACGACCTCGACCGGGAGAACCGAGCGCTGCTGACCGCCGGCCGAATCGCAGCCGTGCTCCACCACGACCTCCGAGCCGATGCCCGCCGCGCCTGCAGTCTGATCATGCAAGCCCACGGCGCGATCCCTGGACGGGCGACGACGGAGCCATCCGCGGTTCAGATCCTCACCCCCCACAACATCCCTGCCGGCGCGTAGGTCAGCGAAGTGTCGCGCCTCGCCGGTGTTGGCCGAGTGTGGAAGGCTCGGTGTGCATGGAACTCGCCGAAGCCATCACCACCGCTGTCACGTCGCGCTACTTCACCGATGAGCCCGTCACCGACGATCAGCTCCGCACCGCGTTCGACTATGCCCGACACGCCCCGCAGGGTGGCAATCGCCAGCCCGTGCGCTTCGTGGTGGTGAGAGATCCCAAGGTGCGAGCGAAGCTCGCCGAGCTCTACCTGATCCCGTGGAAGGCCTACCTCGAGGGAGCGCAGGCAGGTGAGATCGGCGTCGGGGCCGACAAGGCCGAACGGGCGCTGCGCAACGCCGACCACTTCGCAGAGCATCTCCACGAGGTGCCGGCGATCGTCGTGGCCTGCGCCGAACTGGACGGCGTGCATCCCACCGACACCGAACTCGACCGGCTGTCGGTGGTCGGGGGCGGTTCGATCTATCCGGCGGTGCAGAACTTCCTGCTCGGCTGTCGCGAAGCGGGCCTCGGCGCAGCGCTCACCACCCTGCTGTGCATGTTCGAGCCGCAGGTCAAGGAGATGCTGCAGATCCCCGACGACGTGATCACCGCCGCCCACATCGCCGTTGGCCATCGGCCGCGCCCGTTCCCCGCCGCGCTCGATCGGATCCCGGTCGCGGAGATCGCCTTCACCGACACCTACGGCACGAAGACCTACGCCTGAGGCGTCAGTCGGGCTCGATCCCAAACTCGGTTCCGGATGCCACCGCCGTGGCCACGGCGTCGAGGCGAACGAAGTCGACACCCAGTTCAGCCATCTCGTCGAGCCATGCCTCGAACGCCAGCAACCGGTGGCCACGGCCGATCACCTGTGGGTGGAACACCGGTGTGAACAATCCGCCGACCACCTCGCGAGCCATCCAGCGAGCGTCGCCGGCGAAGTTCTCGAACATCTCGGTCGGAGAGCGCAGCCCGGGCAACAACATGCGGCGGAACGTCACGAACTCCAGGTACACGTAGTCATCGGCCGTCCAGCTCCACGGAAGCTCGATGAGGTCGGTCTCGGGGCCCCACTGCACCGGGCCGTCGTCGGGCACCTCGGTGCCGAGCCGCACTCGATAGGGACGGTAGTCATGGCCCATCAGTGACGAGTCGTAGGTCATCCCGTGCTCGATGAGCAGTTCGAGCGTCTGATCGGTGACGTCGCCCGACGGCGCTCGGTACCCGGAGGGAGCCGAGCCGGTGATCGAGGTGATCAGCTCGATGGAGCGCACCAGCGTCTCGGTCTCGGCCTCCCGGTCGAGTGAGGCGTTCAGCTCGTGGGCGTAGCCGTGCAGGGCGAGTTCGTGACCGGCCGCCGCGATCCGTTCGCACAGCTCGGGGTAGGTCTCGATCGTGTGGCCCGGCACGAAGAACGTGGCCGGGAGCCCGCGATCAGCGAGGAGGCGCAACAGACGTGGTACGGCAACGGCGCCGAACTCGCCCCGCGACACCGGCGTTGGCCCGGTTTGGTGCCGCTGGATCCACAGCGATGGCCCGTCGAAGTCGAACGTGAGGGCGATGTGGCCCCGGGGATTGACCGTCAAGGTCACGGTGCGAACACCGCCTGGAGGCCACGGCCGATGGCGGGGGCCAGCACCGAGAAGTGTGACTCACCGGGGAACTCCTCCCAGCGCAGGTCGAGGCTCGGGTACGCCCGGGCGGCGAACTGTTCGTAGAAGAGGCGATGGCCGTCGTACCCGACACCCTCGTCGCCGGCCGCCGACATGAACACCCGACCAGCGATGTCTGACGTTGCTTCGGCGTGGGCGGCCTCGCGGGGGAACATCACCCGGTCGTCCCACCACACCGACGGGCTGGCCAGTACCCACCGGCTGAAGGCGCTGGGTTCGTGCAGGAGCGTATCGAGGGCGAACAACGCCGAGAACGAGTGACCCACCACGGTGTGGTCGTCGTTCACCCGATAGCGCTGGGAGATCTCGGGGATGATCTCATCGACCAGCGCCCGACGGAACATGGCGGCCTTGCCCACCTCGTGGGCCGGCACGCGCACGCCGGTCTCGGGCGGGGCGGTGGCTTCGGTGGGCGTGAAGTCGATGGCCCGTGACTGCATCAGTGCCTTGAGGTCGGTGTCGCTGTGCGACACGGCGACCACCACCGCCTCGGGCAGCACCCGGCTGAGGGGCATCAGCCGGAACGAGTCGCGAACGATGCCGAACGTCCACGGGCCGTCGAGGCAGATCACGAGGGGGAAGGCCCGATCGTCGCGGCCGTACCGGCTCGGTACCTCCACCGTGATCTGATAGGCGCGCCCCGTGGCCGCGGGGGTCAGCTCGAACTGCTCGGACCGGAACGGACCCTCGGCCACGATGATCGGATCGCTCATGGGTTCACTCTCCTCGTTCGTGTGGCAGCCGGAAGTAGTCGGGCTTGCCGAGGGGCCAGTACTCGCCCCACACGTGCTCGCCGCCGGTGATCTCCAGGTGCGTGCCGGTCACGAACGCGCCGGTGGGGCCCGCCAGGTAGGCGGCCCCCTGAGCCACGTCCCACACGTCGCCCAGCCGCCGCATCGGATTGTGGCCGAAGCTGGCCTTGGCCTCCTCGGGATAGGTGCGCAGCCCTTCACTGGCGATCACGCCGACGCCGATCGAGTTCACCCGGATCTGGTAGGGCGCCCACTCCACGGCCAACGAGCGGGTGAGGGCAACGCCGCCTGCTCTTGACGCCGCCGTGTGCGGGATACCGACCGATGCTCGGCCCTGGATGGTGGAGATGTTCACGATGTTGCCTGGGCTGGCCTCGTCGACCCACCGTCGAGCTGCCGCCTGCATGACGTACCACGGGCCGTAGAGGTTGGTCTCCACCACGGCATTCCACCCCTTGGGGGTGATGTCGAGCGCCGGACTGGAGAACTGGCCACCGGCGTTGTTCACCACATGATCGAGACGACCGAAGCGGCTCCAGATCTCGGCGATGAGCCCCTCCACTTCGGCCGGCTCGCGCACGGTCATGGCCACCGTGTGGTTGGCGATGCCGAGCCCGTCGAGATCGGACGCGAGGCGGTCCAGCGTGCTCTCCGTGCGCCCGCAGGCGACGATCGTGGCTCCGAGGCGCCCGAACAGGACCGACATCGCCGTGCCGATGCCCCCTGCGCCGCCGGTGATGAGCACGACCTGCTCGCTGAACAGGCCATCGCGGTAGGCCAGCGGGAGTGCGGCCAGTTCCTCGATGTTGTGGCTGTGGTACGGGTCGTGTTGCGCTCCCCCGGCGTTCACGGCTCGCCGCCTCAGGCCACGCGCTGGCCCACCGGGGCGTCGGCCCAGGCGGTGGCGATCAGATCCAGGGCTTCGAGCCGTTCGGCCAGCGAGTAGGCGGGAACGTTGATCATCAGCTCGGCGGCGCCGGTTCGTTCGGCCAGCTCGGCGAGCCCCGCAGCGACCTCAGGCCCGGTGCTGGCGAGCGACGCAGTCGACATCGCCGTGGCCGCGCCGTACTCCGGATGCGCAGCCGCAGCATCAGGGTCCAGCAGCGGCAACATGCGGCCGGTGCGCATCCCGTAGCGGCGCAGGCGGGACGGGCCGGCCCGGTGGCCCGCCTCCTCCACCGACGAGGCGGCGATCGCCGAGGCGGTCACCAGCACGTGCGGCTCGTCGAGGATCGGCGATGGCTCGAAGTAGCTGCGGTAGATGCCGACCGCTTCGGTGGTGCCGCCCATGTCGAAGTGGTGGGCGAATCCGAAGGGGATGCCGAGCACACCGGCGAGTTGGGCGCTGAACCCGCTGGATCCGAGGAGCACCACCGACGGTGAGCTGGTGGCGTTCGGCGTGGCCCGGAACTGGTCCCACAGCCCGCTCTCCGTGCGAGGGTCGCCGAGCAGCCCCATCACATCGATCAAGTTGCGAGGGAACTTCTCCTCCTCGCTGTGGTCCGCCGTTCGTCGCAGTGCCACAGCGGTGGAGCGATCAGTGCCCGGGGCCCGGCCGATGCCGAGGTCGATGCGTCCGGGATGGAGGGCCTCCAGCAGGGCGAACTGCTCGGCAATGGCCAGGGGGGCATGGTTTGGCAACATCACACCGCCCGAGCCCACCGAGATCGTGCTCGTCGATGCGGCCAGGTGGGCCATGAGCACCGCCGGCACGGTGCTGGCCACGCTCGCCATGTTGTGGTGCTCGGCCACCCAGAAGCGCTGGTAGCCGAGGCGTTCGGCCTCTTGGGCCAACCGGGTGGTGTCGGCGAGGGCGGCGCCGGACGTGGTGCCGTCGGCCACGATCGCCAGGTCGAGTACCGACAACGGCAGCGGCCAAGACTGGGATGCGCTCACGTCGGGCATCGTAGGCGCGGCCGCCACCCGTGGCTCAATGCACACCGTCGCTGGCGCGGGCACGGGCATGGCGGCGAGACTCAGCCCAGCCGTCTCAGGGGGATGACCATGAAGCTCAGCGTTGACTATCCGAGTGTTGCCTTTCGCGAGGGCCCCGAGAAGGTGCTCGACCTGGCCAAGGCGATCGAGGCGATCGGGTACGACGAGATCGCCGTGTTCGACCACGTCGTGATGGGGCACCCGACCGACGATCGCCCCGCGCCCATGTACCCGCCGGGTATGCCGATCCTCGAGGCGATCGTGTTGCTCGCGCAGTTCGCCGTGGTGACCGACCGGGTGGGGTTGGCAACGGAGGTGCTCGTGCTCCCCCAACGCCAACCCGTGCTCGTGGCGAAGCAGATCTCGACGATTGACACCCTCTCGGGTGGGCGGGTGCGCCTCGGGGTTGGCGTCGGCTGGCAGGAATCCGAGTACGACGCACTCGAGGAGGAGTTCTCGAACCGGGGCCGTCGCATGGACGAGGCGATCGCGCTCCTACGGGCCTACTGGGGCGACGAGCGAGTGGACTTCCACGGCGCCCACTACGACTCGACGGCGATGGCGATGGAGCCGAAGCCGCCCCAGGGTGGCGCGCTGCCGATCTGGATCGGCGGTGGGAGCGCAGCGGCCCTTCGCCGCACTGCGACGCATGGCGACGGCTGGATGGGTTCGGCGTTGGCTGACACCGACCGCATCAGAGCTGCGCTCGCCACGATCCGCGCTGAGGCCGAGAAGGTCGGGCGTGACCCCAACGAGATCGGGCTGCAGATGATGATGCAGCCGCCGCCCCGCCGTGAGGAGGACAAGCACTTCTTCTCCGATCACGCTGCGGTCGCGGCGCGGGCCACCGAGCTGGCCGAGCTGGGGTTCGAGTGGTTGTCGGTCAACGCCACATCGGTGTTCCAGTCGGGAGCCCGCAGCGTTGACGCCATGGCCGAGGCACTGGCCGAGATCCACGGGGTGATCCGGGCCGAGGTGGGCTGACAGGGCGGCGGGAGCCGGCCTCAGCCTGTGGCAGGCACGACCTTCCACTGCACGAGGGTGAAGGGCGGGTCGCCGTCATGGTCCTCGAACACCGCCTGGACTGGCGTTCCGATGGCGACGTCCTGGAGTGGATCGCCGACCAGGTTGCCCACCATCCGGATCCCGTCGGCATGGGGGAGCTCGACCAGCACCACGATGTAGGGGCCCTGATCGGCCAGGGCCGGGTGCACCGGGTGATGTGGCCGCTGCCAGCTGTAGATCACGCCTGTCGGCTCCACCTTGATCCACCCGACGGCGAACGACTGACAGACGTGGCACATCCACTCCGGCCCCCACTGGGCGGCGCCGCAGTTCTCACAACGCTGAACCCACAACTCGTGGCGGCGGGTGCCGTCCCAGTACGGCTGGTCGAGCCCGTCTCGGGCGGCCCGGGGCCGGGGCAGTCCCGGCGCAAGGTAGGGATCGGTCATCCGAGCGTTGCCTCCGATCCGAACAGCGCCGTGCTGGCCACTTCCACCATCGGACCAGCGTTGGCCAGTGCGACCTGAGCCCCCGGAACCTGGTTCGGGGAGGTCCCGCGGATCTGGCGTATCGCCTCGATCTGCAGCCCCAGGCCGTGCATGTAGCACTCCGCCAGGTTGCCACCGCTCGTGTTGAGCGGCAGGCCCCCTGAGGGGGCGGTGAGGTTGTCCACGGTGAGCACGTCGTTGGCGTTGTCGTAGGTGCACAGGCCGTGCTCGATCAGGCTCATCACGACCGCTCCGGTGAAGTTCTCGTAGCTCTGCACCACGTCGACGTCGGCCGGGGTCACACCAGCCTGGGCGAACAGATGCGGTGCCGTGGTCTTGAAGCTCGACGTCGCATAGTCGGGCTGGTTGTGCACGGTGGCGCCGCTCCGGTGCTCGCCGCCCTGCTGGATCGCCAGCGGATACACCGGCGTGTCCACGATGTGGCGAGCTTCGTCGGCCGCCATCACGATCACGGCCGCCGCTCCGTCGTTCTCCAGGCAGCAGTCGTAGAGCCGGAACGGTTCGGTGATCCAGCGGGCCTCGTCGTAGGTCTCGCTGTCGAGGGGGCGGCCGTGCATGACGGCCCGCGGGTTCTGTTGGGCGTGGTGGTAGGCCGCGAGGGCGACGGCTTTGAGGGTGTCGGGCGAGATGTCGTGTTCGTGGAACAGGCGGGTGGTGCGCATCGCATAGATCTGGGCGGGCGACATTACGCCGTAGGGCACGGTGAACGCAGCTGGCCCGCTCACGGTGTCGACCCGAGCGCCCGAGCCGAAGCGCCCGAACTGCCCCTGGGCGAGCCCCCGGTAGGCCACCACGCAGCGGGCATAGCCGGCATTCACCGCGGCACATGCGTTGCCGATGGCGGCGGCCGCTCCCCCGCCCCCCGATCCCCACTGCATCACCGAGTAGCGCAGTTCGGGGAGCCCGAGCGCGTTGGCGAGGCGAGCTGGCATGTTCCGGTCGTTGGAATACGAGCAGAAACCGTCGATCTGGTGTGGGCTGATGCCGGCATCGGCACAGGCGGCCATGATCGCCTTCAGCACGAGCACGAACTCCGGGTCGGGCGACTGGCCGCGCTTGTAGTAGGTGGTCTCGCCGACGCCGACGACGGCGACCCGCCCCTTGATCGTCAGCTCCGGACCGGGTTCGCTGGCCATCACAGCAGCGCTCCTGTTGCTGCGACGTCGGCCACGGCGTCGTCGTCGAGGCCGAGCAGTTCGGTGAGCACCTCATAGGTGTGCTCACCGAGGCAGGGCGGAGCGAACCGGGGCCCGTGGTCGTAGCCGTCGATCCGGTACTGGTGGCCGGCGTATGGCATCACCCCCACCTCGCTGTGCTCGTGGTGGGCGTAGAACCCACGGTGGACGTACTGCGGGTCGTGGGCCATCTGGCCGCTGCCCTGCACCACGCCGGCGGCGATGCCAGCGGCGGCGAGGTCCGCTTCGAGCCGTGCTCCGTCGTGGTCGGCCGTCCAGCGGGCGAGGTTGGCGTCGATCTCGTCGTGCGCGGCCTGGCGGCCGCTGGCTGTGGCGAGTGCGGCCGCGGTGGCCCAGGCAGGCCGGCCCATCACGTCGACCAGACGGGACCACCGATCGTCGTCGACCACCGACACCGCAAGCCACTGGTCGTCTCCTCGCGTTGGGTAGAGACCCTGGGGCGCATAGGCCGGACTCCGGTTCCCGATCCGCTCGGCCTCCACACCGTGGCGCTCCATCCGCAGCAGTTCGGGGGCGAGGAACTGCAGTGCCACCTCGAGCTGTGCGACTTCGAGATGGCTGCCCTCGCCGGTGCGGTCCCGATGATCGAGGGCGGCGAGCACGGCCGGGACGATGAACCGCGGACCGATCGTGTCGGTGTAGGCGAGCCACGGGCCATCAGGTGGCAGGTCGGGCCAGCCCACGAGGTTCTGGAAACCGGCGATGGCGGCGGCGTGGTAGCCGTACCCGGCCAGGCCCGACACGGGGCTTCCCGATGCCAGCAACGAGGTGGACACCATGATCACCGACGGGTTGGTTGCCGCCACCTCGGGGTACGACAGGCCGAGGCGTCCGATTGTGCCGGGTGTGAAGCTCTCGATCACGACGTCGGCCCAGTCGGTGAGGCGCCGGGCCACCTGCTGGCCTGCGGGCTCCTTGAGATCGAGGGCGAGACCGAGCTTGGAGGTGTTGAAGGTGCCGTGGAAGTTGGAGCGATTGACGCCGGCTTCGCCGTCCTTGAACGGTGGCTGCAGGCGGAGCCCGTCGAGCCGAGCCTCCGATTCCACCCGCACCACGGTGGCACCGTGGTCGGCCAGCGCCTTCGCCGTGATCGGGCCGACGCCGATCCACGAGAAGTCCGCCACCTTCAGCCCTGCCAGGGGTAGCGGCGGTTCGGCCCCATTGGTCGCCGGCGTGCCAACTGGAGCCGATCGTGGCCCGCTGGTAGCCGGCGCCGGGGTGCTGCCCACTCGGACCGCGGCGGGTCGGTCGCCGTTGCGCACCCATGGTGCGCCCGGGGCGCGGACTGGCTGGTGATCGATCTCGGCTTCGGTCCAGAAGCGGCGGGCGTCGAGATGGTCGAAGGCCAGCAGGTCGGCCAGCGTGTTGATCGGGGCGAAGGTCGCGCCCACCCCGAGGCCCCGCACCATCAGCTCTTGCTTCGGGCTACGGCGGCACAGCTCACCGACTGCGGCGATCACGTCTGTGAGCGGGGGCCACACGTCCTCGCCGCTGATCAACCGGTGGTCATAGGTGTCCCACTCCACGTCCGCCCACGACGGATCGACGATGCCGTCCTCGATCAGCAACGACCAGCAGTGGCGGACGAGGCGCCCCGTCGGCACGCAGATGGTGTAGCCATCTGCGGTCTCGTGTCGGATGGGCATCGCCATCGACAGATGCAGTTCCGAGCCGGTGCGCTCGAAGTCGCGGCCCTGCACCTCCATTGCCTCCATGGCGTTGAGCATCGTCCAGGTCATCGCCGACTGGGCCGACACGTCCACGAATTGGGCTCGGCCGCAGGTTCGCATCCGCCGTTCAGCGATGAGCGCTGCCCCGGCGGCTTCCGCTCCGGCGTGGCGCCACACCTGCGGGACCGACATCTGCACCGGTGCCCGATCAGGCGTGCCCTGAAGCCGCACCGAGCCCCCGAGGGCGCCGATCGTCAGCTCGGTCGCCGGCTGGTCGGCCCGGGGACCGTCGATTCCGAATGGCGTGACGGTCACCACCACCGCGGTGGCGTTGGCGGCCTCCACCGCAGCCCGGTCGATCCCGAGTGTTGCCAGCCGGCCCGGCGGGCCCGACTGGAACACCAGATTGGCCTTGGCGACCAGATCGAGAACGGAGGCTCGGTCAGCGGCCGTGTCGCCGCTGAGAGCGATCGGAATCTTGTTTGCGTTGTACGCGGCCTCGGAAGCGTCGAGCTCGCCGGGGCGATCCTCGGGCTCGGCGGGGCTCACGCGATGCACAGTGGCGCCCAGGTCGGCGAGCAGGTAGGGGCCCACCTCTCCCCGGTGGTCGGTGAGATCGACCACACGCCATCCGTCCAGCATCCCCATGGTTCTCCTTCGGGGCCATCCCCGTGGCCCGGCCCCATAGTGACCAGCCAGCGGGTGTCTCCGCCAGTTGTCCACTACGTTCGGGTCACCCGAGACGAGGAGGTCACCGTGGTTGCATTCGGCGTCACCATGTTCCCCACCGACAAGGCGATCGATCCAATGACGCTCGCCAAGGCCGTCGAGGAGCGCGGCTTCGAGTCGTTGTGGTTCCCGGAGCACTCCCACATCCCCACGTCGCGGGAGTCGCCATGGGGTTTGCGCAAGGAGGCGCCTCCGCTGCCCGAGGAGTACTGGCGGACGCACGACCAGTTCGTCGCACTCGGCATGGCCGCCGCCGTGACCGAGCGAATCAAGCTCGGTACCGGAATCACACTCGTCGCCCAGCGGGATCCGATCTGGCTTGCCAAGTCGGTGGCCACCGTCGACGCCCTGTCTGACGGTCGGTTCCTGTTCGGAATCGGGTACGGGTGGAACAAGGAGGAGCTCGAACACCACGGCGTGTCGTTCTCCGAGCGACGGGCGGTGGTACGCGAGCGGGTGCTCGCCATGAAGGAGATCTGGGGCAACGACGAGGCCTCGTTCGACGGTGAGCACGTGTCGTTCTCGTCCTCGTGGCAGTGGCCGAAGCCCACCCAGACCCCGAACCCGCCGGTGATCCTCGGCGGCGCCGCCGGGCCCAAGACGATGGCCCACATCATCGAGTTCTGCGACGGCTTCATGCCGATCGCTGGCCGCTACGACATCTCGGAGCAGATCACGACCCTCCGGCAGATGTCCACCGACGCGGGCCGGGATCCCGACACGATCGAGCTCGGCCAGTTCGGCACGCCGCCCAAGCCTGAGATCATCGACTCCCTCATCGAGGCCGGGCTGACCCGGCTGGTGTTCATGGTGCCACCCAAGGGCGAGGACGACGTGCTGCCGATGCTCGACTCGATGGCCGACGTGGTCGCGTCCTACGCCTGATCCGAAGGAGGAACGAAGATGGCTGAGTTCGAGGTGATCCTGCCGGCTGGCAGCGAGAAGACCTATGAGCGGTTCCAGTTCGCCCCGGCCACCAAGGTGGGCAACATGATCTGGGTGTCTGGGGTGATCGGAGCGGAGGGTGCGTCGGTGCCCGAGGATCCGGCAGAGGAGTTCGCCAATGCGTTCGCCGGCCTGGCGGCGGTGCTGGCGGAGGCAGGGGCGACGATGGACGACATCGTGGAGATGACGTCGTTCCACGTCGACATGAGCACCCACCTGGCGGCGTTCATGGCGGCCAAGGCCGCGGCCGTGTCTGAGCCCTATCCGGCGTGGACGGCGATCGGTTGCACCGAGCTGGCGATCCCCGGCGCCCGAGCCGAGGTGAAGGTCACCGCCATCGTCGACGGCTGATCACCCCGTCGACCGAACCGCATCCGCCAAACCGAATCCGCCGAACCGCATCGCCAACAGGTTCGAGGCGGGTTCGCTCAGCCGTTCCCGATCACCCGGGCGACGGTCACGAACACGGCGACCCGCTGCTCTTCGGCCATCACGCGGTCGTAGGCGTCCCAGTCGTCGTGGGTGCCGCCAGCCGCGGTGAACACGTCGCGCAGGAGCCCTGCGTAGTCGAGGCCGTCCGGGGCCTGGTCGCGGTCGAACACCTCGACGGGACCCTCCACGCCGGCCCAGCGCCAGCCTCGCCGGAAGGTGACCGACGCACGGCCCGCCCCGCCGAACAGCGACACCTTGCGGGCGTTACCTCGAGCCACGAGGGCCACACACTGTTCGCCGCTCACCGGATGGGCCATGAGCCCGGCGTTCACCACCGATGCGTGGATGGAACCATCAGCGCGGGTAGTGGCCACGACGCACAGGCCTGTTTCGTCAGCGGCCAGGGTCTCGACATCACCAAGCGTTGCCATGCCCGCACGCTAGCCCGCCGTTTTGGCCCGAAGTCCCTGCTCTGCGACGTTCTCCAGCCCGATCAGATGTCTGACTGGGCGAATCGACCCACCTTGTTTGATTTTGTAGAAGGGTGTTTCTCCCTATTCTTTCCCTGGTGCTGCTCACAGGCGGAGGCAGTCGCCCGTCTCTGCCTGTGGGCGCACTGCGTTTTGGCCCCACCTGTCAGCGGAGCAGCACCGTGGGGATCTCAACGTGGCGGGCTCGCAGCCACTCCCCCAGGCTCTTGGCCTGACCGTCCTGGCGGGTTGACGCCGCCACGCCTTCCTGCAGCAGGCCGTGGATCACGAAGTTCATCGATCGCAGCACCGGGAACTCATGGCGGTCGATGGGGAGGTCGGCGGTCTCGGGGAGGAGGTCCCGTAGCCGGTCCACCGTCAGTGCCTCCTGGATCCACGCCCACGCCTCGTCGCTGCGGGTGAAGACGCCGAGGTTGGCGTTGCCGCCCTTGTCGCCCGACCTGGTGCCGATCACAGTGCCGAGCGGCGCCAGCGTCACCGGCCCGTCGGGGGCTGGGCTCCCCGGCCCCGGTGCTGGCAACACCGGCTCCATCGATGCTGCCGGCGCCACCGAGTCGACCACTGTCGTCTTCCCGAGCATGTGCACGTGGGCCGGCACCAGATCAGCAGGAACGAGCGCCGGGGTGTACACGCCGTAGGGCGAGCCGGGCGATGGTCCGCCGCCGAGGCCGAACAGGCCCGGGATGGAGGCGAGCCCCGTCTCGGTCAAGGCTGCCGAGAAGGCCCTGCCCACCTTGCGCTCGTCGGGGTCTTTGACGGTGAGGCGCCACTGCGCAACCGCCGCCTCGTTGGAGGTGGGATCCTCATGATCGGTGCGGATCACCCGTGAGGTGCACGAGGCGAAGTCCTCCGGGTTCCACGGGCAGTTGGCCCAGAAGGCGCGCTCCACGAGGTCGGCCTTCGCCTCGATGTCGAGGCCGGTGAGGGCGATCCCGATGTCGTTGCGGTAGCCGCCGATCTCGTTCATGGCGACCTTGAGGGTGGATGGAGGTGCCTCTCCCCTCGTGCCGCTGATGCGTACCCGGTCGGGCCCGGTCTGTTCGAGCATCACGGTGTCGAACCGGGACGTGACGTCGGGGCCGAGGTAGGCCGGACCACCGATCTCGTACAACAGCTGAGAGGTGACCGTGCCGATCGACACCTCGCCCCCGGTGCCGTCGTGCTTCCCGATCACACACGAGCCGTCGGCGGCCACCTCCGCCCAGGGGAACCCGGCTCGGGTCATGTCGGCGATCTCGGTGAAGAACGAGTAGTTGCCACCGGTCGTCTGGGCTCCGCATTCGATCACGTGGCCGGCGACCACCGCCCCGGCGAGGGCATCCCAGTCGTCGCGGGCCCAGCCGTGGTGCCAGGCGGCGGGGCCGCACACCACAGCGGCATCGGTGACGCGCCCGGTCACCACGATGTCGGCCCCCTGATTGAGAGCATCCACGATGCCCCAGCAGCCCAGGTAGGCGTTGGCGGTTATGAACCGATCCACGGCCGTGATCGGCTCCCCGGTCTCGAAGTGAGTGAGCGGTGAGCCCGCATCGGTGAGCTCGCCCAACCGGCCGAGGAGGTCGTCGCCGTTGACGTAGGCGATCGTTGGATTGAGTCCGAGGCGGTCGGCCACCTCCTGCACGGCGTCGGCGCAGCCGTCGGGGTCGAGCCCCCCGGCGTTCGACACCACCTTGATCCCCCGATCCAGGCACGTACCCATGACCTGCTCCATCTGGGTGACGAAGGTTCGGGCGTAGCCGCCACCAGGGCGCTTCGCCCTGGTGCGAGACAAGATGAGCATCGTTAACTCGGCCAACCAGTCGCCGGTCAGGGCGTCGATCGGGCCCCCGTCGACCATTTCGGCCGCTGCGGCCACCCGGTCGCCGTAGAACCCCGAGCAGTTCGCGATGCGGATGGGATCACGTTCAGTGCCGGACATGGGGCCGAACCTACTGCTCGGCCTCCCGGCGAGACCAGAATCCCGGTCGGACGAGCCTGGCCAATGGCCTAGCGTTGGCAGCCATGTCTAGGGTCGTCGCAAGCGAGCCGCCGCACATCCCGAACAATGGCGACGAGCGCGTCCTCCTTCTCGCCTTCCTGCAGTTCTACCGGGCCGCGCTTCTCGATCGCGCCGCAGGGCTCGACGCCGAACAGCTGCGGCGGCCTCTCGCGCCCAGCCGGCTCACCCTCATCGGCCTGATCGGCCACATGACCTACGTCGAATACATCTGGTTCCGGACCCGGCTCACGGGCGAGGCCATGCCGGAGGTGTATGACACCCTCGACTGGGACGCCGACCGCGACGCGGAGATGACCCGAGCCGAGGCGATGGCGCCCGAGGCCGTCGTGGCCGAGTATCGGGCTGCGGTCCGCGAGGCCGACGATCGCATCGCCGCGGCTGATCTCGACACGGTGTCGGTCGAGCGGCCCGATGGCGAGGAGCCGTGGGACGTACGCTGGATCGTGATCCACATGATCGAGGAGTACGCCCGCCACTGCGGCCACGCCGACATCATCCGCGAGTCGATCGACGGCGGCGTCGCGTCCTGATCGCAATCGCGCCGCCGTCAACGTGACCGGCGCAGCGGGAGCGTCTATACCGGTCGCCGTGGCTGTGCTTCGCTCGACCATCGACACCACGTCGGACGCGTTCGTCCAGAACCGGGCCGACATGTTGGAACAGCTGGAGATCATTGATCAGCTCCAGCAGGAGGCCGCCGCCGGAGGCGGGCCCAAGGCCATGGACCGGCTCCGGAGCCGGGGCAAGCTCCCTGTTCGGGAGCGGATCGCGGCGGTGGTCGATCCCGACTCGCCGTTCTATGAGATCAGCTCGCTCGCCGCCTACTGCTCGGACTACACCGTCGGCGCTGGCCTCGTGATGGGCGTCGGGGTGATCGCCGGCACCGAGTGCATGATCATGGGCAACGACCCCACCGTGCTCGGCGGCGCCATCACGAGCTTCTCGGGCAAGAAGATCATGCGGGCGATCGAAATCGCCCGCGACAACCGGCTGCCATACGTGCAGTTCGTGGAGTCGGCGGGCGGGGACCTGCGGGGCAACGACGATCCCGAACGGCAGATGCGTGAACAGCTCGTGCACTTCGCCGAGTCGGGCCGGCTGTTCTATGACGTGACCGAGCTGTCGAAGTACGGGATCCCCTCGGTTGCGGTGGTCTTTGGATCCTCGACTGCTGGTGGTGCGTACCAACCCGGCATGAGCGACTACAACATCTTCATCCGCGAGCGATCGAAGGTGTTCCTCGGCGGTCCGCCGTTGGTGCAGATGGCGACCGGTGAGATCTCCGACGATGAGACGCTCGGCGGCGCCCAGATGCACGCCGAGACCTCGGGCCTCGCCGACTACCTCGCCGAGGACGAGCTCGATGCCCTGCGGATCTGTCGCGAGGTGGTGGCCCACCTCAACCACCGCAAGCGTGGCTATGGGCCCACCCGCTCCTCGGTTGCCCCTCAAGAGGATCCGGAGGAGCTCCTCGGGCTCATGGCACGAGACCTGCACCAGCCGATCGACGTGCGTGAGGTGATCGCCCGCATCGCCGATGGCTCGGAGTTCGAGGAGTTCAAGGGCCGCTACGGCACCACGATCGTGTGCGGCTGGGCGTGGGTGCACGGCTACCCCGTCGGGATCCTCGGGAACAACGGGCCGTTGTTCTCCGAGAGCTCCGAGAAGGCAACGCAGTTCATCCAGCTGTGCAACCAGCAGGACATTCCGCTGGTGTTCCTGCAGAACATTACCGGCTACATGGTTGGCAAGGACTTCGAACACGGCGGCATCGTCAAGAACGGCTCGAAGATGATCAACGCCGTGTCGAACTCGATGGTGCCCCACATCACGGTGATCCTCGGATCGAGCTACGGCGCCGGCAACTACGGGATGTCGGGTCGGGCGTTCAACACCCGATTCACGTACCTGTGGCCCACCGCCAAGATCGCCATCATGGGCCCCAAACAGATCGCAGGTGTGATGTCGCTCGTGCGTCGGGGCCAGGCCGCCCGAAAGGGCGTCGACTTCGACGAGGAGGCCGACGCCGCCATCACCGCCTCGGTCGAGCACTACCACGAGCTCGGTTCGCTGGCCCTCCACGCCACCGGCCGGGTGAGCGACGACGGCATCATCGACCCCCGCGATACCCGCGACGTGATCGCGATGTCGCTGTCGGTGTGCCACAACAACGATGTCAAGGGAGCGGAGGGGTTCGGTGTCTTCCGGATGTAGCCGGGTGCTGGTGGCCAACCGGGGCGAGATCGCGCGCCGGGTGTTCGCCACCGCACGAGAGATGGGCCTCGGAACCGTGGCCGTGTATTCCGACGGCGATGCCGACGCCCCATTCGTGGCCGAGGCCGATCAGGCCGTTGCGCTGGGCGGCACCACCGCCGCCGAGAGCTACCTCGACCAGGCCAAGATTCTCGATGCAGCCCGTCGGGCGGGGGCCGATGCCATCCACCCGGGGTACGGGTTCTTGTCGGAGAATGCCGGCTTCGCCCAGGCCGTGACCGACGCTGGCCTGACCTGGATCGGCCCGTCGCCCATGGCCATCGCCGCGATGGGCGACAAGTTGGCGGCCAAGGAGCGGATGGTCGCCGCTGGCGTACCCACACTGCCGTCGGTCCCCATCACCGACGGGCTCGACCTGGCCGCTGCTGCGACCGACATCGGCTACCCGGTGCTCGTCAAGGCATCGGCCGGTGGTGGGGGCAAGGGCATGCGCGTCGTGGCGTCGGAGGCCGAACTCGTCGACGCCGTGGCCGGCGCCCAGCGGGAGGCGGAGGCGTCGTTCGGTGACGGCACCGTCTTCCTGGAGAAGTACCTCGAGGCACCCCGCCATGTGGAGATCCAGGTGCTCGGCGACACCCACGGCACGGTGGTGCACGTGTTCGAGCGGGAGTGTTCGATCCAGCGCCGCCACCAGAAGATCATCGAGGAGGCGCCGAGCCCCGGCATCACGGCCGCGCTGCGTGAACAGATGGGCGCGGCCGCTGTCGCCGCCGCCACGGCCATCGAGTATCACTCAGCCGGCACGGTGGAGTTCCTGGTCGACGGCCCGGTCGGCGGCGATCAGTCGTTCTATTTCCTGGAGATCAACACCCGGTTGCAGGTGGAGCACCCTGTCACCGAGGAAGTGACTGGCCTCGATCTCGTGCGAGAGCAGATTCTCGTTGCCAACGGCCTGCCCCTCGCATTCACCCAGGGTGATCTCGCCATCGACGGTCACGCCGTGGAGGCCCGGCTCTACGCCGAGGATCCAACCAACGGATTCCTCCCGGCAACCGGCACGCTCACGGCCTTCGACGATGCGGATGACCCCGAGATTCGCCTGGACACCGGCGTGGAGACGGGATCGGTGGTCGGTGTCGACTTCGATCCGATGCTGGCCAAGGTGATCGCCCATGGCCCCACAAGGCAAGAGGCTGCGCTGAAGCTGGCACTCGCCCTCGAGCGGATGACGATCGTGGGGGTCACCACCAACCGCGACTTCCTGGTCGACGCCCTCCGTCATCCGGAGTTCCTCGCTGGCGACACCACCACCGACTTCATCGACCGCACCGGCCTCCTGGCCGACGCCGACGCCGACGACCCGGCGGAACGCGCCCGCCTGCTGGCGGCCCTCGTGATGGTACGGCAACACCACCACCGGGCAGGGGCCGGAGCCCTGGCCTTCATGCGCTCGGGGTATCGCAACTCGGTGATGCCAGCTGAGCAGGCCTCGTTCACCGTCGGCGGCTCCGAGGTCGCAGTGACATACCGGTCACGCCGTGACGGCACCTTCGAGGTGACTGTGGACGGCCACGACGACGTACTGGTCGCCCGTCCCGCAGGCGATCTCGACGATCCCGTCGGGGCACCGATCGAGATCGACGGCCTCCGATCGACCTACCTCGTCATCAACGACGGAGCGCACTGGCACGTGCAAGGGCCGAGCGGTCGGCTCGACGCCGTCGAGCAGTCGCGTTTCCCCGACCCGGGCGGCGAAGCTGTGGCTGGCGGCCAGTTGGCCCCGATGCCCGGAGCCGTGCGGGTGGTGGGCGTCACCGTCGGTGACGTGGTCGAACCCGGTCAGACGCTCGTGGTGATCGAGGCCATGAAGATGGAGCACACCGTCACAGCACCCGAAGCGGCGACGGTCACCGACGTGCGCTGCGCGGTGGGTGATCAGGTCGACAACGGTGCCGTGCTGGTCGTACTCGACGCTGTTGACGGCTGACCCACCAGGTTTGATCAGGCCGAAGAACGGCCGGACGCCTCCGACATGGCTGCTGCTCGGGCCCTGGGCCAGAACGGGGCACATGCTTGGCTGAGGAACACCCGGTACACCGGGGCGTCGGTGTCGAACTCGTGTGGCACGCTCGAGTCGACCAGACCAACGGGGACCACCTCGTCCACCGGCGGATGGAATGTCCCGAAGATGCGGTCCCAGATGATCAGAACGCCGCCGAAGTTGCAGTTGTGGTGTTCCGGAAGGGTGGAGTGGTGCAGCCGGTGGACGTCTGGGGTGGTGACCACTGCGCTGAGGAAACCGGGCTTCAGGCGGGTGTCGGCGTGGTGGTAGTAGCCCGCCGCAGCCCGAATCACGAGCCAGGGCACGAAACCGAGAAGGTAGTCCGGTCCAATGATCAGGAATGGCAGGATGCGGCACATCCGGGCGAAGTAGTGGTCGAGCACATGCTGACGCCGAGCTGTGAGCGGCCCGAAGGCTCGCTCACTGTGGTGGATCTCGTGAAGGCGCCAGAGCGCAGGAACGCTGTGCCGTAGGCGGTGGCTCCAGTAGTTGGTGAAGTCTGCCGCGACGAAGGCGAGCAACCCGACAGCAACGGTGGAGAGCGCGAACGGTGCTCCGATCACAGGCTGTCGCTCGACACCGAACAGCGTCAGCGGTACGACGCCGGGTACGAGGAGCACGATCGCAACGATCGGGATCTCGAAGACCGACATCCTCGCGGCCGCCCACATCGCGTTGAGCGCCAGCGATCGACGGTTCTCAGGATCGTTCCATCCCAGCGGGGCCAGCCTGATGAGCACCAGAACGAGCAGCAGCGGAGCGAGGGCTCCAGCAGCGAGCCGGAGGTCGACAAAGACGGCGACACCGGCAGCGACGGCCGCCAGCGTCAGAATCCGAGCCACGCGATTCGGAATGACCATCAGCGCCAGATAGAGCGCCGGTGTCAATGCTGCGAGGTACTGCAGTCCCATGCCTGTGGCTCAGGCGTCGACCGGGTCGGTGCTCCGGTCGTCGGCGTCGTCACCGTCGCCGTCCGACTCATCGGCGTCGTCGGCATCGAGGTCGAGCACGGCCGGTTGGCGTTCGTCCGCCGACGCCCATCCATACCGCACGAGGTAGAAGGCAGCCGCTGCGATGTAGGCCCCCATGGCCCAGATGTGGAGCCGGATGCCGAGGAAGTCGTTCACCGGATCGATGCGGAACAGCTCGATCCACGTACGACCGATGGCGTAGCCGATGAGGTACACCGCAAACAGGGCGCCTGGCTTGAGCCAGCCCTTGCGGTCGATCCACAACAGGAATCCGAGCAGGGCGATGTTCCACAGGATCTCGTAGGCGAACGTGGGGTGGAACAACTCGAACTGCTCATAGCCCGCCAGGCGATGGGCTTCGTCGATTTCGAGGCCCCAGGGCAGGTCGGTGGGCCGGCCGTACAACTCCTGGTTGAACCAGTTGCCGAAGCGGCCGATGATCTGGCCCAGCGGAAGGCCGAGGGCGACGGCGGTGAACACCGGCGGCATTGGCACGTTCTCTCGGCGCAGGCGCCACACCCCGACAAGCGCTCCCAGCGCCACACCGCCAGGGATCCCGAGCCCGCCTTCCCAGAGCCGGACTGCCGAGCCGAGATCATCGGAGAAGCGGCCCCAGTTGGTGGCCACGTAGTAGATGCGGGCCCCGATGAGGGCTGCGGGCATCACCCAGATCGCCAGATTCGGGATGATCTCGGGGTCGATCCCATCCTTCGCCACCCGCCGTGAGGCGAGCCAAACGCCGGCCAGAACCCCCAAGGCGATCAAAAAGCCGTACGCTCGCAGGTCGAGCGGTCCTATCGAGATCCCGTTGCTCGGTGGGCTGGGGATCGATGCGATGAGCGAGTACATCGTCGTAAGTGCTCCTCGGTGGCTCAGCGTGGGGCAGCTGCCAGTCGGGGTCAGAGTACAGTAGAGAAGGCACGTATGGGATCAAACATTCCCCCGGGGTACCCCCCAGCGCACATGCGGGCACTCGCTCGCCTGGGGCAGCCCCTTCGGGGTCTGGCCCTCCGTCGCTATCCCTCGGCCGAGGAACTGATGGCTCGGGCGTGCAAGGCAACGGGCCTCGACGACTTCGGCCCCGGCGCCGTGCACGATCCTCTCCACGCCCTGCTGGAGCCGATGCGCCACGACTCGTCGATGACGGCGATCGGCCTCTTCGCCTGGCCCAACATGCTCCAGCAGCTGCTCACGAGCCGCCTACAGGTCGTCGCCCACCGCAAGGCCCACCCCGAGCTGGCCGACATGGAATTGCGGCGCCCGATCATCATCACGGGCATGCCCCGCACGGGAACCACCCTGCTCTACAACCTGCTCGCCTCGATCCCAGGGGCCCGCCCTCTGATGGGCTGGGAGAGCATGGACCCGTTCCCCGACCATCGCCTGGCGCTGCGCCGGGCCCGGTACTGGGCCTGGGTCACGTTCGTGAACGCCACGATCCCGCAGCTGAAGACGATCCACACCCTCGACCCCCACGGGCCCGACGAGGGGCTGGAGCTGATGGATCGCACGCTTCACTCGTTCAACTTCATGCTCTACAACTACGACTACAACGACTGGTTGTTGGAGCGCACCGACCGGGAGATGGTTGAGGCTTGGCAGGTGTGGCGCTATCAGCTGCAGATGTTGCAGGCCAGCGGGCCCGATGGGTACTGGGTGCTGAAGGCGCCCACCTACATGGGGCTGTTCCCAACCGTCGATGCACTGGTGCCGAATGCGCGGTACGTGATGACCCACCGCGATCTGCACAATGCCCTGCCGTCTGCGATGTCGCTCGTCACCGTGGTGGGTGCCGCCATGCGCTATCCGGGCCAGCAGGTGCCACTCCCCCGCTTCGTTGATCGCATGACGGAGATGGCGAACCAGACTCGCAAGCAGATCGAGCAGCGCCCGAACGTGCAGGTGTTGTACCCCGAGTTCATCGCCGATCCGGCCGCGTCGGTACGCCAGATCCTCACCACGTTTGGCGAGGAGATCCCTGACGACCTCGACGCCAGGGTGGCGACGCACCTGGCGGCCCACCCGCAGCACAAGAACGGCCGGCACGACTACCGGCTGGAGCGGTTCGGGCTCGAACAGGACGACCTGGAGCCCTACGCCGCCGACTACGCCCGCGATCTCGGCCTCGACCGCTACTAGCGGCCACGGCGTCAGCCGCGACCAACGAAGGGCATGTTCGTGGCCATCACGGTCATGAACAACACGTTCGACTCGAGCGGCAGGTCCGCCATGTACCGCACGGCGCGGCCGACGTCGTCCACGTCCATACGGGGCTCGATCTGCATCGAGCCATCGGCCTGGGGCACCCCCTGTGCCATCCGGTCGGTCATCGGAGTCGCGGCGTTGCCGATGTCGATCTGCCCGCAGGCAATGCCGTAGGGCCTGCCGTCGAGCGCCAGCGACTTCGTGAGGCCGGTGATGGCGTGTTTGGTCGACGTGTAGGGCGCACTCATCGGCCGCGGTGTCTCGGCCGAGATCGAGCCGTTGTTGATGATCCGGCCACCGCCCGGTTGTTGGGTGACCATCATGGCGAACGCAGCACGGGCGCAGAGGAACGATCCGGTGAGGTTCACGTCGACGACGTGTTGCCACTCGGCCAGCGACAGTTCGTGGAACGGCTTCGGGGCCGAGCCGGTCCCGGCGTTGTTGAACAGCAGGTCAACCCGCCCGAACTGATCGTCGGTGGCGGCGAACAGCGCCGTCACGTCACTCTCCTGGGCCACGTCGGTCGGCACCTCGAGCACCTGGCCGCTGATGGCGCCGGCCGCCTCGGCTTCGGCTCGGGCCTCGGCCAACAGTTCGGCCCGGCGACCGGCGAGCACGAGGGCCCAGCCGTCGGCCGCGAGTGCCCGGGTGACGGCGCGACCGACGCCGGTGCCGGCTCCGGTCACCACGGCAACGGGACCACTCGGGGTGGTGCCACTCATGATGCGATGAGCGGGTAGAGCCCGTCGGGCCCGGCGGCTTCGGCCATCCGGCCCACCGCCGAGCGCCACTCCCCTGGCGTCGCGAACTCGTGGCGCCACGACCACAGCCGGCGCGACAGGTGATGGAGCGCATACTCCTGGGTCATGCCCATCGCGCCGTGGGCCTGGTGGGCCCAGCGCGTTGCGGTGCTGGCCACCTCCTCGGTCACCGCTCTGGCGGCGGCGATCTGGAACCCGGCGCCGAGCACATCCACCTCGGCATGGGCGGCGGCCACCGTTGCGGCCATGGAGGCCAAGGCGGCGTCCTGGGCTCCCCACACCAGATGCTGCTGGACGGCCTGGAAGCGTGACACGGGCCGGCCGAACTGATGCCGCTGGTCGGTGTAGTCGACGGTGAGGCGGCTCATGGCCTCCAATGCACCAGCCATGGCGGCCGTGCGCCCGAGCGCACCCCGCAGCCGGAGTTGGTCACCGACCCTGGGGTGGTCGACGGGAGCCACCCGGTCGATGGGAATCCGCACGTCCCGCACGTGCACGGTGGGCCGGGGTTCGCCCGCGACGTTGGCCATTGACGCAATGACCACTTCGCCCGGTAGTACCGAGGCCACCATCTGGGCACCGCGAACGGGTATCAGCACGGCGATCCGGTCGGCCTGCCCCGCCCAGGGCACGCGATGGGCGTCGCCGTTGATCACGAGATCGGCACCGTCGAGGCGGCCTTCGAGGGTGTCGGCCGAGGTGCCGGGAACCACCGTGACGGGACCATCAGGCAGTTCGAGGCCAGCTTCGGTGAGCAACCATCCCCCGGTGAGCATCGTTTCGGCGAGCGGAATCGGAGCGGCGTGGGCACCGGCCAGGCGGATCACCTCGACGGCGTCGCGCAGGGTGCCGCCCGATCCGCCAGCCTCGACCGGAAGACCGATCCAGGGGTAGCCGGCCTCGGCGACGGACTGCCAGATCTCGGGGGCCCAGCCGGCCTCCTCGGCCGCCTGCACTGCGTCGAATGTGCACGTGTCGCTGAGGAGGCGCGTGACCGAGTCGATCAGCAGTGGGTCGACGCTGAAGTCCATCTCGGGTGTATCGGTCGCAGTCATTGGCGCAGCCCCTTCGACGCCACCGAGCGGAGGATCTCGATCGTGCCGCCTCTGATCGTGAACGACGGCCCCGTGAGCACGGCGGCCGACACGAGCCGCTCGAACAGTGACGCCGAATCGGGCGAGGGTTCGAGGTCGACGAGGTCGAGCACCGCCTGCAGCACGTCCTGCTCGAAGCGGGTGCCCATCTCCTTCACCAGCGCGGACTCGACGGCCGGAGCCTGGCCGTCGTCGATCATCCGGGCCACCGACAGCGACAGGTTCCGGAGGGCCCACCAGCGGGCGGTGGCCCAGCCGAGAAGCTGCACCGCTCTCGTACCGAGCCGGGATCCGTCGTGGAGCCGGAGGAACTCCTCCACCACGCCATACGTGCTGAGCCAGCGGTCGGGCCCGCCCCGCTCATAGGCCAGCTCGGAGGTGTTCTGGGCCCAGCCCATGCCGAGCTCGCCGAGCACGAGCTCGTCCGGCACGAACACGTCGGTCATCACCACCTCGTTGAACCCTGGGCTGCCGTCGAGGAACGGGATGCCGTTGATCTCGAGTCCGGGTGAGGCGAGGTCGACCAGGAACTGCGACAACCCCTGATGCTTGTTGCCGTCCTCGATCGGGGTCGTGCGGCACAGCACCACGAACCAGTCGTTCTCGTGGGCGCCGCTGGTCCAGACCTTGGTGCCGTTCAGCAGCCACCCACCGTCGGTCCGAGTGCCCCGGGTGGACACCGACGCAAGGTCGCTTCCACTGTCGGGCTCGCTCATGCCGATCGAGAACCCGAGTTCGCCACGGCAGATCGGTGGGAGGAACCGCTCACGTTGGGCGTCGGTGCCGAAGCGGTTGATGATCGAGCCCGTCTGGCGGTCGGCCACCCAGTGGTACCCGATCGGGGCACCATGGCTGAGCAGCTCCTCCACCACGATGAAGCGATCGACCGCCGTGCGGTCGTGGCCGCCGTAGGCGGTGGGAAGGGCCATGCCAACCCACCCTCTGGCGGCGAGTCTCTTGGAGAACTCGGGGTTGTTGCCCGCCCCCATGCCGAGCGCTCGCTCGTAGCTTCCCGGCGGGAGTTCCTCGGCGAGAAAGGTACGAACCTCGCGTTGGAGTTCACGCTCGGCGGCGGTGAGTGATGTTGGAGCAAACCTCATCGTCAGGCAGTTTCGCACGGCCCGGAGGTGGATGCCGCATGGCGTTTCCACACGGCGGCGAGCGTGGAGTACGTTGCGCCAGCATGGATCTGAACGCCACGTCGATCCCCGAGCTCGTGTCGTGGTCGTGCGCCACCTACGGCGACCGCGCTGCGATTCGCGACGGCGACACCACGATCACCTACACCGAACTCGGCCATGAGATCGACCGGGCTGCCCGGGCGATGGTCGCGATCGGTGTCGAGCCGGGCGATGCCGTTGCGGTCTGGGCTCCGAACTGCTGGCAGTGGGTGGTCGCCGGGCTTGCGGTCTCGCGCGCTGGCGGCGTACTCGTTCCGGTGAACACCCGGTTCAAAGGGCCCGAGGCGGCCTACGTCCTCGACAAGGCCAGCGTCAGGCTGCTCTTCATCGTGAACGGCTTCCTCGACACCGACTACTCGGGTTCGCTCGACGCCAGCGATCTCCCAGCCCTCGAACTCGTCGTCGACCTACAGGCCGACGAGGACCATGAGGAGACCGAGTCGTTCGCATCGTTCATGTCGAGGGGCGACGACGAGGGCCTGCAGGCGGACCTGGACCGGCGATCGGCCGGTGTGTCGCCCGACGACGTGGGTCTCGTGATGTTCACCTCCGGCACCACTGGCCACCCGAAGGGGGTCCAGGTGCGAGGAGGCGCGATCATCAGGGCCTTCGACGGCTACGCAACCAACCTGACCGTGACGGTCGGCGACCCGTACCTGCTCGTCAATCCCTACTTTCACGCCTTCGGATACAACTCCGGGATCATCGTGTGCCTCATCAAGGGGGCGGTGAACATCCCGGTGGCCGTCTACGACCCCGATGCGGTGCTGGCCCTCATCGAGCGAGAACGGATCGCGGTGTTCCCCGGACCGCCGGCGCTGTTCCAGGGATTGCTCAATCACCCCGAGCTCGATCGCTTCGACATCTCGTCGCTGCGGGCGTGTGTGACTGGGGCGGCGTCGATCCCCGTGGAACTGATCGTCGGGATGCGTGACCGCCTCGGCTTCGAGACCGTGATCACCGCTTACGGGATGACGGAGACATCGGGTATCGCCGCCTACACGAGGCGAGGTGATCCCCCTGACCTGGTGGCCGCCACGTCCGGCCGGGCCGTGCCCGACGTCGAGCTTCGCATCGTTGATGAGAACGGCGGCGATGCGGCCACGGGCGCCGAGGGCGAGCTGTGGGTGCGGGGCTTCCAGGTCACGCCGGGCTATCTCGATGCCCCCGAGCAGACGGCGGAGGCAATCGACCCCGACGGCTGGCTCCACACCGGCGATGTGGCGGTGATGAACGCCCAGGGCTACATCGACATCACCGATCGCAAGAAGGACATGTTCATCATGGGCGGCTTCAACGCCTACCCCGCGGAGATCGAGCGGGTGCTGGTGGAGCATCCACTGATCGGCATGGCTGCGGTGATCGGCGTGCCCGACACCCGGATGGGTGAGGTCGGTGCCGCCTTCGTGGTACCGAGCCCCGACGGTGCGCCCGAGATCGAGGCGCTGATCGCGTGGTGCCGAGAGCAGATGGCCAACTACAAGGTGCCCCGCCATGTCTGGGTGGTGGACGAGCTTCCACTCACGGCATCGAACAAGGTACGCAAGCCCGATCTGCGGGACATGGCCGCCGATCTCCTCGCCCCCGGAGGTGCCAACTAGCATGACGACCACACGAGACCAGAGTTCCGGAGGAGCGGAGATGGATCTCAGCTGGAAGGTGGGGGCCGCGAGGATCACGTCGTTCTCGGAGTCTGAAACCCCGACCTCTCCTCGGTTCCTCTACCGCGATCTGAACAAGACCGGCGTGCTTGAGCGGGCGGCTGCCGCCCCGTGGCTACGGCCCCACTTCGTGTCGAAGGACGGCTACCTCCTGCAGAAGATCCACTGCCTGATCGTCGAGGTGGACGATCTCTGTATCGCCGTCGACACCTGCATCGGCAACGACAAGGTCCGTAGCAACGAGCTGTGGCACCAACTCCAGGGCCCGTTTCTCGCCGACCTCGCTCGTGGCGGCTTCTCACCCGAGTCGATCACCCACGTCGTGTGCACCCACCTCCACGTCGATCACGTTGGCTGGAACACTCGTCTCGTCGACGGCGAATGGGTGCCGACGTTCCCCAACGCCCGCTATGTGTTCGTGACTGACGAGTTCGAACACTGGAAGTCCGAACCGGGCCTGTTCGAAGGGGAAGACGTGTTCGGTGACTCGGTGGCCCCGATCGTCGACGCCGGACTGGCCGACCTCGTGGCGGTCGACCATGAGCTCAGCGACGCGGTCCGCCTGGTGCCAACCATTGGCCACACCCCGGGCCACGTCTCGGTGGAGATCCGCTCCGAGGGCGAGCGGGCGATTATCACCGGAGACATGGCCCACAACCCGCTCCAGATCGCTGACCCGGAGCTGTCGTCGATGTTCGACACTGACCCCGAGCAAGCCCGGGCCACCCGGCGGGAGGTATTCGCCGACTGGGCCGACGGCGAGACCCTCGTGATCGGCACCCACTTCGGGTATCCGACCGCAGGAACGATGCACCCGGATGGAGACGGTTTCCGCCTCGACGTCTGACCTGACGAGGTCGCGAACTTGACGGCGGGGGCGTTGGTTGGAACGGTGGGCGCCATGACGCGCCTGGATTCCAACGCCTTCGATGTCGCCTCGGTCGACGGAGCCCTGCTCACCACGCGAGCGGTTCGTCGTCGCCTCGATCTCGACCGTGAGGTGGACGACCAGATCATCCTCGACTGCATCGACGTGGCCGAGCAGGCCCCAACCGGTGGCAACCAGGGCAGCCGACGCTGGATCGTCGTGCGCGAGCAGCACCTGAAGGATCGCCTCGCCGAGCTGTACATGAACACCGCCGGCCAGTGGATGGTGCAGTCGCGAGACAAGATCGCCGGCACTGGCCACCACAACGAGGCCGTGATGAGCTCGGCGGCCCATCTGGCCGAGCACCTGGCAGAGGTGCCTGCGATCGTCATCCCGACGATCATCGGGCGCCACGACAACAGTGGGAAGCCTGGCCTGTTCGACTCGGTGATCCAGGCGGCGTGGAGCTTCTGCGTGGCGCTGCGGGCCCGGGGCCTCGGCACGGCGTGGACCACCGCGATCCTCAACGCCGAGGACGAGATCTCGGAGCTCCTCGACATTCCGCCGGGCATGACCCAGATCGCCATGCTGCCTGTGGCATGGACGACGGGTACCGAGTTCAACGCTGCCCCTCGCTATGCCGCCCGTGACATCACCTTCTTCGATGGCTTCTCCCGTACGTGGGAGCGCGGGCCGAGCACGCCGGCCACCCTGGCCGACGGGCCAGGTGCCATCGTGGAAGTCGACATCAAGGCTCCGGTCGGTCGGGTGTGGGATCTGGTCACCGACATCAACCTCGGAGCGCGGTTCAGCTCGGAGTTCACCGGGGCCGAGTGGACCGACGGCCACACCGAGGCGGCCCTGGGGGCCACGTTCTCAGGCTCGAACACCCACGAGGCGATCGGTGAGTGGTCGGTGCCGTGCTTCGTCGACGTGTTCGAGGAGTCGCGATCGTTCGGTTGGTGCACCTCCGACGCCAGCAACCCGGGCGCGCGCTGGCGGTTTCATCTGGAGCCGATCGCTGGCAATGTGCGCCTGCGCTATCAGGTGATCCTGGGCCCCGGGCCGTCTGGCATCAGTGCCGCCATCGGGTCGATGCCCGACAAGGAGCCGCGGATTCTCGCCCGTCGCATCAGCGAGCACCGCGCCAACATGACGGCGGTGCTCGAAGGCATCAAGGCCGAAGCCGAGGCCGCTGGGTAGCCGGCTGCCGCTCCGCTTGACCATTCGGCGCAGTTCGCAATCGACTGTGGACCGTTGGTCCACAACGAGAAATCAGCCCCACCGGCTCAGGTGGGGCTTAGAACGGGCCCTCAGCCTCGCTACATCGTGAAGGCCAGGTTGCGGGCGGCCTTCTCGCCCCAGGTGGCGTCGCCGGTCCACGAGATGCGCCCGGCGTCGATCATCTGCTGCGGATCAACGCGCCCGCACGCCAGCTGCACGAACGCCACCGCGTCGGCGGTCACCGTCACGTCGGGGTCGTCGAGGGCCTCCACCCGGGCGGCGCGGCCGTCGACCTTGGCGTAGATCGAGCGGGTGATCGGGCCGGTGACCTCGAAGGCGATGCCCATGCCGTCGGGCAGCCCGATCTTCTTGCCGACGATGTAGCCCATCGACATGTCCACCTCATCGAGCGAACGCTCGGCCACAGGGCCACCGTCGGACGTGTCCCACCCGAGTGGCGTGGTGATGTCGCGCTCGTGCACCCAGAAGTCGAACACCCGAACGTCCATGAACCGGTGGTAGGTACCCGGGCCCACTGGGGTCATCGAGGCGGTTGCGAACTGCTCGTCGGTGGTGGTGGCCAACAGCTCACGGCGACTGGCGAAGATCTCGGTGGTGGCCGCTACCAACTCCTCGGTCGACATCGCATCGGCCTGGCTGGTCCAGGGGCCGACACGGTCGAACGGCGGGGCGTTGTCGTCCTCGGTCGGCAGCCAGCCGTCGAGGGCGTGCTCCACCGATGCGAGATGGGTGACGACACCCCGCACGGTCCAGTCCGGGCACAACGACTGCACGTCCCAGTCGCTCGGAGAGAGCCGAGCCATGAGCTGTTCGAGCTGGTCGTATGAGGTGTTCAGGTTCTCGATCGTCTGCTGTCGGCTGGTGGTCATCGTGCCTCCGTTCGTCGCCGGCCGCATCGTGCCAGTTCGTGGCGGTCATCGCCAGTTCGGGAGGCCTGTTGGCCACCGGCGAGCCGGCAGGAGCGGTACAGTACGCGGCGGGCGCACGGATGGTTCGTGCTGCGGTGACGTGGGGAGGCCGAGGGGTGCGACGTAGCTGGCTGGGGATCGTCGCCGTCGTGGTGGCGGTGGGATGCTCCGGAGGCGACGAGGTGGTCGTGCGGCCATCGAGCACCGTCGAGCCGGTGGAGGCCGACGAGTCGTCGTCTGCCTCAGACGAAGCCGCCGACGCCTCTGAGCCCGACGCCGCCAACGTGGAATCGACGCCATCGGCTGTCGCCGACGAGTCCGAGATCGAGGGCGACGACCTCGAGGTGTTGCTGGCCGAGCGCTA